>CAZRBY010000014.1:37461-52647 GCA_964598495.1 uncultured Muribaculaceae bacterium | reverse complement strand
CGGGTGAAAATGTTGGAATGGGTAAAGACCATACTCTTTTCGCTTTGATTGACGGTACTGTAGTTTTCAAGAAGAAGGCTAACAATAAGTCTTACGTGTCAGTGTTCCCTCAGGCATAACGGGATCATTATCGAAAAATAGAGCCGCTTCATGCAGAAGTGGCTCTTTTTTTATACCTTTGCGTACCAAATAACGATTTTATGTTGACATTAAAACTTTTGAGAGAGCAGCCCGAATTTGTAATCGAGCGTCTTGCAGTAAAGCATTTCGATGCAAAAGAGATTGTTTACGATATAATAGAACTTGATAAGAAACGCCGTTCGGCGCAGCAGGAGCTTGATTCGTGTCTTGCGGAACAGAAGATAAAAGCCTCTGAAATCGGAAAACTGATGAAAGAAGGGCGTAGGGATGAGGCTGAACAGGTTAAATTGCATGTTGCATCTCTCAAGGAGCGCTCAAAAGCTCTTGAAGAGGAGATGGCGACCGCACAGCAGGAGCATGATGGTAAATTGTTGCTTCTTCCCAACCTTCCTTATGGGCAAGTTCCGGCAGGACGTACGGCCGAGGATAATGTGATTGTACGTCAGGGAGGTAAAATTCCCGATTTAGATGAAGCGGCCAAGCCTCACTGGGAACTTGTAAAGGAGCTGGATATAATCGACTTCGATCTGGGAGTTAAACTTACAGGAGCAGGATTTCCCGTTTACAAAGGTGCGGGAGCAAAGATACAGAGAGCGCTTATAAGCTTTTTCCTTGAACGAAATACCGATGCCGGATATCTGGAGTATCAGCCTCCTTATATGGTAAATGAAGATTCCGGTTTTGGTACCGGACAGCTTCCGGACAAGGAGGGGCAGATGTACCATGTTACCCTTGATGGTTTCTATATGATTCCTACTGCCGAGGTGCCTGTCACCAATATCTACCGCGATGTAATCCTGCAACCCTCCGACTTCCCGATAAAGATGACCGCATATACTCCCTGCTGGCGTCGCGAAGCAGGTTCTTATGGCAAAGACGTTAGGGGTCTTAACCGTCTTCACCAGTTTGACAAAGTTGAGATTGTGCGCATCGAGCTTCCGGATGATTCTTATCAAGCACTTGATGAGATGGTGGCTCATGTTGAATCTTTGGTCCAGGCTCTTAAGCTTCCTTATCGCATATTGCGCCTTTGCGGTGGAGATATGAGTTTTACCTCCGCCATAACCTACGACTTTGAGGTGTGGTCAGCAGCACAGCAGAGATGGCTTGAAGTGAGCTCGGTTTCCAACTTCGAGTCTTATCAGGCCAACCGTCTCAAACTCAGATACAAGGATGAACAGGGTAAATCGCAGCTCGCCCACACTCTGAACGGTAGTGCGCTTGCTTTACCGAGGATTCTTGCTGCAATTATAGAAAACTATCAGACTCCTGACGGCAAGATTGTTGTGCCTGAAGTGTTGCGTAAGTATACCGGTTTCGATGTAATAGAATAATGACTGAGAGTCCGCAGAGAATAATCATGGGAGTTGACCCCGGTACCACTATTTTGGGTTACGGGGTCATTCTTGTCGACAAGAAGAGGGTTCATTATGTGGATATGGGGGTGATAGATCTGCGTAAGGAAAAAGACCATTTTCTAAAGCTAAGACGTATTTTCAAGGAAATAGGGGACCTTATGGATAAGTATGCTCCTGATGATTTGGCAATTGAAGCTCCCTTTTACGGTAAGAATCCACAGGTTATGCTCAAGTTGGGCCGTGCCCAGGGTTCTGCTATAGCGGCAGCTCTTAATCGCGGCATTCCCGTCTCGGAATATGCTCCCAGAAAAGTCAAAATGGCAATAACGGGTCGTGGTGACGCCTCCAAGGAACAGGTAAGAATTCTGATGGAGAAAACCCTGGGCATTAAGATGGAGAGTTCATTTCTGGATGCTTCGGATGCGCTTGCCATCGCTATGTGCCATTTCTACCAACTTTCAAGTCCGTTGGTGGACGTTTCCGCTTCTTCCAACTGGAAATCCTTTGTAGATGCCCATCCGGCAAGGGTAAAAAAGTGATCTCCGGATTTAACTTTTGCCCCATTTTCAAGTCTAAATTAACAAGTTGGTGAACTTAATTTATTTAGATGATATATTAATATTTGTAAATAATACCACTATATGAGATACAGATTTTTGAAAGCGGCCGCATTTGTTTTGCTCTTAATCCCGACACTCCTCAACGCACAGCGTGGAGGGTTTTCGGTAAAAGTTACCCTGATTGAGGCCGACACCGGATCCGGAGTTGAATTTGCAACAGTATCAATAACTGCAGAAGGTTCAGATAAGGCCTATAAATATGCTCTTACAAATGAGGATGGCTTTGTGGAGATCAAAGGCGTAAGAGCTGGTAAGTATCTCATAAAAGGTGAACTTATGGGATATGTGCCTTATCAGGATACAATTAATGTGGATAAGAACCTCGATCTGGGAAAGAAGAAGATGGATGTAGAGGTAAATTTCCTCGAAGGGGCAACAGTTACCGACCTCGGCAATCCCATTGTCATTAAGAAGGATACTATTGAGCACAATATAGGATTAATGAGAGTTACCGACAACGAGACCCTTGAGGATATTCTCAAGCGTCTCCCCGGTATTGAAGTCTCGTCGGATGGCACTATCACAGCAAATGGTAAGGAAATCAAGAAAATCACCATTGACGGCAGAACTTTTTTCCTCGATGACCCCCAGCTTGCCAGTAAAAATATTCCTGCAAAGATTATCGAAAAGGTGAAAGTTGTGGATAAACAGTCGGAGCAGGCCGAATTTACCGGTATTGATGATGGAGAAGAAGAGACCATCATTGACCTGAGCGTTATGAAAGGAATGATGAATGGATGGTTTGGCAACATAATGGCGGGTGGCGGCAGTGACCTTCGCGGTAAGGATGAGGATGGTGTGGCGATAAAGAATGATTTCCGTTTTCAGGGAGCTACCATGATAGCCAAATTTTCTGAGAGCGACCACATTGCATTTATCGGCAATGCCAACAACACCAACAACCGTGGATTCAATGACCTCGCCGGAAGTATGATGGGAGGTATGCGAGGCGGTGGAATGCGAGGTGGCGGTATGCCTGGCGGATGGGGAGGTCGCAATGGCATCTCCACTTCCTATATGGCGGGTCTCAATGGTGGTAAGATGTTTGACAACAAGTCGGAATTGACAGGCAACTATATGTTCAACGGCAATGAAAGAGTTGTTGAGGAGAGTACTGCAAAGACTACATTCAAACAGGACGGATCATCTCTCTTCGCCATCGATGACGGTTATAGTATAACCAACTCCTACGGGCATAGAGCCGGAGCACGTGCTGACTGGAAGATTTCAGATCAGACTTCCATCCTTTTTCAGCCCCAGTTCAACTTTGGCACCGGTAATTTTGAAGAGCGTTCGGATTTTGCTACCGACAATATTTCCGCTTCCGGACAGAAATCCAAGATCAACGATGGTTACAGTCTCTCGACCGGAGAGAATTCCAACCAGACTGCAAGAGGTTTTCTCCTTTTCAGACAGCGTCTGGGCAAGCCCGGAAGAACGATCTCCCTCAATATCGACTACGATTTATCGAAGAACCTGATGGACGGCATCAACCGCTCTCTAACCAACTCCTACAGAGATAATACGCTTGCCGACTCAAGTATAGTAGACCAGTTCTACCATCAGTCGGCCGAATCCTATGAAGTGGGTGGTCGTCTCTCATATACCGAACCTCTTGGCAAAAACTTTTTTGCCGAGGCTACCTACTCTTACGATTACAATTATAGGAACTCCTACAAGGTTACATACGACGATTTTGAGACCGGCGCTACCATAAATCATGAGTACACCAACGATATAACAAATGAATCGATGTTGCAGAGAGCAGGCATCAATATTATGAAGCAGGAGGAGAAATACAACATTACCGTAGGTGCTACAGCACAACCCTCAAGAACCATCAATGTTACTGAGGTGGGTGGAAAGTCCACGACCATTGACCGGAAAGTGGTGAACTGGGCTCCGAACGCCAGGGTGGATTTTAATTTCAGCGACTATGAGATGTTGAGATTCAGGTATAGAGGACGTACCGGTCAGCCTTCTATTTCTCAGCTGCAGACCGTACCCGACAACTCCAACCCTCAGAGAGTGACACTCGGAAATCCTTACCTCGACCCTTCATTCTCGCATAGGCTCAATATGATGTACAACAAGAATAATGTGCAGACATTCTCCTCGCTGATGCTCAATGCCGACTTCAACTACAATCAGCGAAATATTGTCAATGCAAGCTGGTATGACAAAAAAGGCGTGCAGTACACTATTCCGATGAACAATGACAAAGGTACATTCTCCACAATGGCAAGATTGACCTATAACTCACCTATTGCAAAGAGCAAATTTTCCGTTATGTCTTTCTTCAATGTGAGTTACTCTACAGGTGTAAGTTTTGTGGGTAAAGACGAATTGCTCGACATTGACAATCCATCAACTTACCTCAATGTGAACAATTTTGAAGAGAATGAATATCAAAACCTCTCTTTCTCAGAAAATCTTAGATTCGTCTATCGTGACGATATTTTTGAGGTATCTGTCGGTGGAAATGCGAGATATTCGCAGGCCTGGTATACTATTACGGCAGAAAACGTAAGACCTACCTGGGCCAATACCGTTAATGCAAATGTGATAGCCAATATTCCCAATATTTTTAACTTTTCGACTGATGCAGCCTACACGTTTTACTACGGTTATGAAGAGGGCTACAACGAGCCCACACTCGTTTGGAATGCCGAACTTAGTCGTCAGATTCTTAAAAACCTGACTCTTAGCATCAAATGCTATGACATCCTTAACCAGTCCAGGAACACTTACCGCACAACAACGGACAACTATGTCCAGGATACCCGTAACAATACTCTTGGGAGATATCTGATGGTAAATTTGACCTATCGTTTCGGTACTTTCGGCAACCAGCCAATGGGTGGCCGTATGGGTGGACATGGCAGAGGTCCTGGCAGGGGATTTGGAGGCGGCATGAACCGCTAACTATCTCCAAAGTTGTATAGCAGTCAGGTTTCTCCTATTCCTCTTCGAGTTCGCGAACTCCTGCATATTTGCGCCATTTTTCGATCAGATCAGTCATGTCCGGTGGAATAGGGGAGTCGAATACCATCTCCCGTCCCGTACGTGGATGCACAAATCCAAGGCTCTTAGCGTGAAGTGCTTGACGCGGCAGCAGCGCGAAACAATTGTCGATAAATTGTCTGTATTTTGTATAGATTGTGCCCTTCAGTATCCTGTCACCGCCATAGCGCTCATCATTGAAGAGAGGATGGCCGATATGATTCATGTGGACCCGTATCTGATGCGTGCGTCCCGTTTCTAGATTACATTCCACCATTGTTACATATCCGAACCTTTCAATCACTTTATAATGGGTGATTGAAGGTTTTCCCTGCTCTTCATCTGAAAAAACCTTGAATTTTAGTCTGTCATTGGGGTCCCGTCCGATATTACCCTCGATTGTACCGCTATCTCCCTGAACGTTGCCCCAAACAAGTGCCACATATTTCCGCTGTACCGTACGGTCAAAAAACTGTTTTGTCAGATGGAATTGCGCATCCTCGTTCTTGGCCACGACAAGCAGTCCGGATGTCTCTTTGTCAAGGCGGTGAACAAGTACTCCCATTCTTTCGTCAATCTGATCGCTATTCGGCGAAATGCCCAGATGATAAGCCAACGCATTGACGAGAGTGCCGCTTGCATGACCGCGGCCTGGGTGAACCACCAGTCCCGGGGGTTTGTTTATTATAAGCACGTCCTCATCTTCATAGAGAATACCCAGTGGAATAGGCTCAGGTAGTACTTCAAATCCCCGCCTCTGATATGGCATCATGATGGTGACCACATCAAGTGGCTTGACTTTGTAGTTGGCCTTTACCGTACGGTCATTCACCAGCACATAGCCCGCGTCAATTGCCAATTGTACGCGATGCCGGGAAGTCTGCTCCATGCGGTTAGTTATAAACTTGTCCACACGCAGCAAAGTAAGGCCCTTTTCCGCCTCAAAGCGATAGTGCTCAAACAACTCCTGCTCCTCATCCTGGAGTAAATCGGAATCAGTAGGCAGGTCACTCATTATTATCCTGTTTGATTGCCAGTTTGGACTGGTCTTTAGTGAGATATATGCTCACTTTTGTGCCGCACACGAAGGGCAGTGATTCCGAAAATGCCGGAGATTGGCTATAAACCACTGCATCAAGGGAGTCGGAATAGCTGGTGACGGTCTCATCAAACCTTACAATACCCACATTGAGAGAGTTGTCTATTATGTAATCCTTTGCAACCTGATATGTATATCCGGTCAGATGGGGGATATAAGTCTGTGAATCTTCAGGATTGAGTCCGAGCAGGAGGTCGATCTCGCTTTCGCTCTCGAGAAGCATCTTTGGAGCAACGGGTTTGCCTTGGTAACGCTGTTCCAGCACATTGTTGGTGGCAATGTCTTCTACATATATAAGCGATCCGAGACTGAGTCCTTTGGAGGTGAGTTCGGTTTTTGCCTGTCTAAGCGAAAAACCCACAAGAGAGGGCATTTCCACCATCTGGGGGTTGATGGCATTGATAGTAATCAGAATACGACGGCCTTTCTTGACTTTACTGCCTGCAACGGGATTCTGTGAAAAGATATGGCCCCTGCCGAGGCGCTTGACAAATACGGAGTCGGTGACTTCGAGACGTACTTCTCGTTTTTCTGCAAGATTATGGGCATCCTCAAGGGACATATTGGTAAAATCAGGAACCGTCAGCTCCTTATTGTGTCTTGTGATAATGTTGAGAGAGCCGAAAGCTATTATGATAACGGCGACAATTATGCCGACGGCCAGTAGAATATTGCGTGCAATCCAGTTGATTTTCATATTGCGAAGTTAAGAAATAATTCTGTAAAAACTGTCTCTTTCTTTAATGTGAAATCCGCAGGCGGAGGCCAGTTCCCTTAGTTCTTCCACAGTAAGTGTCGGATGCTGCTCCTCGGAACCAGCCATGCTGTAGATTTTGGTGCTGTCTTCTATAGTGCCGTCCATGTCATCGGCACCATATTCCATGGCAAGTATGCCGGTTTTCTTGCCGAGCATAGGCCAATATGCCTTGATATGGGGAATATTGTCCAGCGCGAGGCGCGAAATGGCAATTGTACGCAGAATTTCCTCCTGTGAGACCTCTCCGATTTCCGAAAGGGAGTTGTTGGAGCAGGAGTACTTGAGAGGTATAAATGCGCTGAATCCGCCTGTTTCCTCCTGAAGTTCTCGCAGCTTCAGAATATGAGCAATCCTGTGCTCCCTGCTCTCAATGTGGCCGAAAAGCATCGTGCAGTTGGTTGGGATTCCCAATCTGTGGGCTGTGCGGTGAATCTCGAGATAACGCTCTGATGAGGTCTTGTCCGGACATATCTGCATTCTTACCGAATTATCAAAGATCTCAGCGCCACCTCCCGGAATAGCGTCAAGTCCTGCTTCTTTTAGTTGAGTCAACACCTGCTTTGGGGTTAGTCCTGATGATATGCACATATCGTCTATTTCCACGGCGGAATAAGCCTTAATAGCCACTTCTTTCGGCATTAGCTCTCTCACAAGTGAGATTATGGAGATGTAATAGTTGAAATCTCTCTCAGGATGTACACTACCAACGATGTGCACTTCGGTGATGCCCTTTCTATACTTTTGCAGACAATAATCTCGGACCTCATCAAGTTCCATACTCCATGCTCCCGGCTGCTCTTCGCTGTCGCGTCTGTAGGAGCAGAACCTGCATCTGTGTATGCAGACGTTGCTCGGCTCTATGTGGAAGTTACGGTTGAAGAAAATGGTTCGTCCGTATCTGGCCTCACGCTCTGCCAGTGCTAGTGCACGAAGTTGGTTCAGGTCGGCTGAATAGAGTTCCAGTAACCGGTTAAATCCATATCTTTTTGTGTGCTCCATGCAAACTATTCTTAATAATGAAAAATAGACCGACCATAGTCAGTCTATATCTCATTTCAAACCGTATTCAAATGCTACCAGAGTTCCTCTGACGATACGGAAAGTTTCTTGCGTCCGTGACGCCTACGTGCTGCCAATACACGGCGCCCGTTTGGAGTGGACATGCGCTCACGAAATCCGTGTTTGTTGCGTCTTTTTCGCTGTGAGGGTTGAAATGTACGTTTCATTATCTATTATTTTATTATTTACCGGATTTGGGAGTGCAAAGGTAATGTTTTTGTTTCAAAATACAAATTTATCGAGAGATTATAACAATCTTTTTTTCTATAAAATACTCTTCTTCGAAAAAAGAGGTGATATCGACGATATCGATACATTCTCCTTTTATGCGACAGACTCTCTTAAATTCCATTATTTCCTTCTTCAGGTCGCCACCCTTGAGACAGATGATTGATTTGCGGTATGAATCCTTGACCCAGGGATAAAGTTCACTGAGGCGTGCTACCGCACGTGATACCACATAGTCAAAACTTTCGCCTATATTTTCGGCCCTGCTGTTGAGACATCTGACATTCTTCAAACTAAGTGACTGTGCTACACAATCAGCTACTTTTATTTTCTTTCCGATGGAATCGCAAAGCGTAAATTTTGTTTCCGGAAAGAGTATGGCAAGCGGAATTCCCGGAAACCCTCCTCCGGTACCCAGGTCTAAGACTGAGCGGTCGGGAGAGAATGGTACTGCCTTGGCGATAGCCAGACTGTGCAATACATGGTGCGTTTTAAATGAACCGATGTCCTTTCTTGAAATTACATTGATCTTGGAATTCCATTCGACATAGAGATCTTCGAGTGCTGCAAGCCTCTCTTTCTGAAGTGGTGTCAGATCGGGAAAATATCGTATTATATTATCCATTTCACTAAATTGTTTCCCTCAAAATACTTTTTGCACGGTTGATCCTGGTTTTTACCGCACCCAGGGTAATCCGAAGCTCGTTTGCAATCTCTTCGTAAGCGTAATCACGAAGAAATCTAAGTTTGGCTACTTCGCGGTATTTTTCCGGCAGGTCGAGGATGCGTGTTGTAAAATGATCCATATCCTGTTTAATTATCACCATTTCTTCAGGACTGTATGTAACGGATACATCTCTCAAATCAGCGTCACCTCCACTTAGAGAGACGGATTTGAGTGCATTGCGAGCTTTGCGAATATGATCTATCGCTTCATTCTGGGCTATGATATAGAGCCATGTGGAGAATGCATATTGTGGATTATACCTGCCAATATTCATGAATGCCTTCTCGAAACTCCTTTGGCAAATATCTTCGGCATCTTCCGTGATGGATACATATTTGAGCAGGAATGCAAGTAATGCGCTGCGGTATTTATCGTACAAGGCGGCAAATGCCTTTTGATCACCGTTGCCGGCAGCAATTACAAGAGTGTAATCATCGCTGTTACTGTGCTTCGAGCCAATTTTTGCCATAACTGCATTCTGTTGTAAGTGGAATGGAGAGCTGTACCACACTTTCCATCTCTTGTTTAACTATGTCGCAGAGCCGGTTCAGCTCCGAAGGGATAACATCAAATACCAGTTCGTCGTGCACTTGCAGTACCATTTTGCTTTTTAGACCTTCTGCCTTCATTCTGCGGAAGACATTAATCATGGAGAGCTTTATTATGTCTGCCGCACTACCCTGAACAGGTGTATTGATAGCGTTTCTCTCGGCCAGGCCCCTAACCACATGATTTCGTGAAGTAATGTCCGGAAGATAGCGCCTGCGTCCGAAAATGGTTGAAACATAGCCTTTGCCACGTGCATCAGAGATACATTTGTCCATATAGCGTCTTACTCCCGGGTAGGTATCGAAATATTTGGTAATGAAATTTTTTGCCTCGTTGCGGGGAATCCCGAGCCTTTGGGAGAGCCCGAATGAGGAGATACCGTATATGATGCCAAAATTGGCTACTTTTGCCTGCCGGCGATGCTCCTTAGTCACCTCTTCGGGTGAAACATGAAATATGGCGGCGGCTGTAGCAGTATGAATGTCGTTTCCATGAAGAAAACTTTCGATTAGTCTGCTGTCACCGCTGAGTTCGGCCATTATTCGCAGTTCTATTTGCGAGTAATCTGCAGACAATATGTATCCGTCATCGTTGGATGGAACAAAGGCCATGCGGATCTTTTGTCCGCGTTCTGTCCTGATCGGGATGTTTTGGAGATTGGGCCTTACACTGCTGAGGCGTCCCGTGGCTGTGAGTGCCTGGTTGAATGTTGTGTGGATACGTCCGGTACCGGGATTGACCAGCGACGGGAGCGGATCAAGATAAGTCGAGATCAGCTTACGCAGTGAGCGGTATTCAAGCACTTTGTCCACAAACGGATGCTTATGTGCGAGGTCCAAGAGAGTTTCCTCGTCGGTAGGCCAATTGTCATTTTTCCTCTTCTTAGCCCTGGGATTGAGAGCCAGTTTTTCAAAAATAACCACTCCGACCTGTTTAGGGGAAGCGACATTTAACTGAGGCTCGTCAGCGAGAACACGCGCTTCTTCCTCTATAATGGCAAGTTCTGAGGAGAGCTCCTTGCTGTAGCTTTGCAGTTGCTCGGTATCAATTCTTACTCCATTGTACTCCATGTGGGCAAGGACCTCCATCAGCGGCATATCAATACGTCTGTAGAGATCACTGAGAGATTCCTCATCCATCTCCTTTGAGATTTTCTCATAGAGTTGCCATAATGCGACTGCTTCCCGCATAAGACGCCTCTCTGCCTCTATCTGCAGTTCCTCATCACCGGTACCTTCCGTCTCGGAAGCGGAGAAAAGATCCAATACCGGCTGCTCCTGCGGTGCCGGATGGGAGAGGGGGGAATCGAGTGACACGTTGAGGTAGCCCTGTACGAGGATCTCCAACTTATGGGTCCGCTCAGGGTTGAGCAAGTAGTGCATCAGTTCGATATCATAAAGGTCTCCCTCAAGAGTGATATCGTACTCTATAAGAGTCAGCATAGTACTTTTGAGGTTAAATCCTATCTTTTCTATGGAGGGGTTGCTGAGAATACGTTTCGCAATGGGACTTTCCGGCGGAAGAGTACAACAATACTCTCCGTCGCTGAGGATGATGCGCTCTCCCGACCTTAGGGCTACCTTACCGGAAATGCGCTTTTCGAACTCATCCGGAGTTACCTCCTTAAATGAAATCGTGGCTGACGTATAATTATGTTTGTCGCAGGTGTCGTCAGCCAGCAGCGATTTGAGTGAATTGAATTCATATTCATTGAAAAGCTCCCTTACTTTTTCATTGAAGCAAGCACTCCAGCGCAAATCCTCTTCTTTTACCTTTACATCCACATCGGTCTTGATTGTCACCAGAAATCTGCTCATAGGAAGATAATCCGCAGATTCTTCAAATCCCTTTCGTTGTTTTGGAGTAAGTTCGTCGATATTTTCAAGAATGTTTTCAATTGAGCCGTATTGGGAAATGAGCTTCTTCGCACCCACTTCACCTATACCGTAAACGCCTTTTATGTTGTCGGAAGAGTCTCCCCAGATGGTCAGAATGTCAATTATCTGTTTTGGATCGCTAATGCCATATTTGACGCAAATCTCTTCCTTGCCGATAATTTCATTTTCGTTACCCGACTTGCCCGGCTTGTATTGCCAGATATGGTCAGATATAACCTGTCCAAAATCCTTGTCCGGTGTGACCATATAGACATCGTAGCCTTTTGCAGCCCCTCTTACGGCAATTGTGGAAATTACATCGTCGGCCTCGTAACCTGGCGTGATCAGCACCGGGATCTCCATTGCATCAAGCAGACCTATGAGAGGCTCAAGCGAGCTGCGCACAAGTTCCGGGGTTTCGCCGCGGTTGGCTTTGTATTCGGGATAGACTTTGTGTCTGAATGTCTCTGCGGGAGGGTCGAAGGCAACCGCTATATGAGTAGGTTTTTCTCTGGAAACAAGTTCAAGCAGATATTTGGTGAAACCGAATAGGATTGAGGTATCACGGCCTTTGGTGTTGACCATCGGCCTTCTCAGAAAAGCATAATACATTCTGAATATTAGTGCGTGTCCATCAATAAGGAAGAGTTTCCCAAGTCTTTCATCCCGTTTCATCCTACAAATGTAATAAATAAATCAGTTTTCATACAAAAGTACCTCTGGAAAAACAGGCACTATTATTAAAATTGAGTAACTAAATGTCAAAATGAAAGATTTTTTACAAAGTTGCTTATTGTTGATAATAAAAATTTGCAGATTACTTTCAATTCATTATCTTTGCGTAGACTTGTAGAACTAATAAATAATATCAAAATGAATATTGACCATTTATTGTCGGCTAACGCGAAGAGTATGAGGCGTTCAGCTATCAGAGACCTATTGAGTGTGGCAAACAAGCCCGAAATCATTTCATTCGGGGGCGGTTTCCCCAGCCCGGACTCTTTCCCCATCGCCGAACTGAAGCAGATTATGATGGATGTGATGGATGAGCAGGGTGCGGCAGCTCTCCAGTATGGTTCGACAGAGGGATATGTTCCGCTTCGTGAAGAGATTTCCAAACTCTATCAAGAGGAAGGACTAAACATTCCCATCAAGAATATTCTTGTAACCACTGCCTCGCAGCAGGCAATAGATCTTTTGTCACGTATCTTCATCAATCCCAATGATATCATCATCTGCGGTTTGCCTTCCTACCTTGGAGCGTTGCAGGCATTCTGGGCATACCAGTGTCAGCCTTACGGCCTGCGCCAAGACGACCGCCTCGAAGAGGCTGTCAACGCCCTTGTGGCAGCCGGTAAGAGTCCCAAATTTATCTATTCAATCCCTGATTTTCAGAACCCTTCAGGTGTGACCATGACTATCGAGGAGAGAAAGAATGTGATTGCGGTTGCCGAGAAATATGATCTCCTCATAATAGAGGACAGTCCATATAAACAGATACGCTTTGAAGGCGAATCACTCCCTTCGATGTATTCCATGTGTCCCGAGAGGGTTGTTCTCCTTGGTACATTCTCCAAGATTTTCGTGCCAGGATTCCGTCTCGGATGGGTGGTGGCCAACGACAATGTTATAGATAGGCTTATTGTGGCAAAACAATCTGCCGACCTCTGTACACCGATATTCAACCAAATGGTGGCAGCCCGCTACCTCAAGTCGGGTAATTTCCATACGAACATTGTAAAGATTAAGGAGTTGTACAAGCACAAGAAAAACGTTATGATCAAGGCATTTGAAGATTATATGCCGGAAGGTGTTACCTGGACCAATCCCGAGGGAGGCCTTTTCCTATTCCTCAATCTACCGCCGCAGTATGATACACGTGAACTTTTTGACATTGCCATCAAGGAGAATGTGGCCTTCGTTATTGGAGAGGCATTCCACTGTGACGGCAGCGGTAAGAATACGATGCGTATGAACTTCTCATATGCCTCCGACGAGAAAATTATTGAGGGTATCAAGCGCCTCGCTAAAGCCATCAGAGAACTTTACGACAGACATTCATAGATTTCTATGATTACATAGTTTGTGTGTTTGGGTGAAGCCGACTATTTTTAGTCGGTCCCCTTTTTTATGACTAAAAAGAGTTACCTTTGTGAATCATGGCAAAACAGACGACAGATACAGTTCAACAGTTCAATGAAATCTCAAAAGAGATTATTTCCGGAGATATCAAGCCATTTTATCTGCTTTTTGGCAAGGAGCACTACTATATCGACAAATTGTGCGACCTTTTGATGGAAAAAGTTCTGCCTCCTGAGGAAAAAGATTTCGGTCAGTTGGTTTATTATGGATCGGATGTCTCTGCGAATCAGGTGGTCAATGCAGCCCGTCAATTCCCTATGATGATTTCCCGTCAGCTTGTCGTGGTGAAAGAGGCGCAGATGATGAAAAAGGTGGAGGATATAGATGTCTATTTTGAAGGTATTCAGCCTACAACTGTGCTCGTTATTTGTTACAAGACACCTAACGACCCTGCAAAATCCTCAAAAAATATAGATAAGCGCACATCGTTTTACAAACAGGCGCAGAAAATCGGTACGGTGTTCGAGTCCAACCAGATTCCGGACTATAAGATTGATAGATGGATCGAGGAATATGCTCGCGGCCAAGGCCTATCCATTGAGCCAATGGCTGCGAAATTAATGGTTGAATTTGCCGGAACCGACATTAACAAATTGGTGCTTGAACTGGATAAGCTTATCAAACTTCTCCCTGAAGGCAACAGGTCCATCACAGTTTCAACAGTTGAGGAAAATGTAGGTATAAGCCGCGACTATAGTGTTTTTGAGTTAACTAAGGCCCTTTCTGTAAAGGATATGCGAAAAGCATTCAGAATAGTCCACTTTTTCTCCGAATCGGGGAATAGATTTCCGATACAAATGATTATGGCTGCACTCTCGTCCCACTTTATCAGGATTCTCAGATATCATGCGCTGCTGCAGGAGGGAACGTCGAGGAATGAAATACTCTCACAGCTTGGCATACATCCCTATTTTGGGAGTGAATATGATACTGCCATTCGTCACTATCCGGTCAAGAAGACTATGAAGGTAATAGCCATACTCAAGGATTATGACCAAAAAAGCAAAAGCAACTCTCGCGGAAATGCTACCGACGGAGAGTTGCTTCAGGAACTTGTCCTCAAGATAGCGGATTCTTAGTCCACAATCACCCTTTTCACCCTTTTGCCTATTGATGTGAATATCTCGTAAGGAATTGTGTTAAGGTTCTTTGCGAGGTCGAGCGCACTTGGCTTTTTGCCAAAGATCGTGACAGTGTCGCCCATTTTGGCCTCAATTCCGGTGACATCCAGCATACACATATCCATACAGATATTTCCTATAGTAGGGGCCATCTGACCATTGACTTCAAATGAGGCTTTGCCTTTGCCAAGGCGGCGGTTGACTCCGTCAGCGTAGCCTACGCAGATGGTAGCAATCTTTTTGATTCCGGGACCGAGTTTTCCGCGGCGACCATATCCGACGGTACCGTCTTCAGCTTTAAGCTCTTTTATCTGAATAATCGGGCATCTGAAGTATGCTGAAGGGACCACTTTGCTTTGATCAACGCTACTGATGCCGTATATGCCTATGCCGAGGCGTACCATATCATACTGGTATTGTGGAAATCTCTCTATGCCTGCCGAATTGAGGCTGTGTCTCAAAGGTTTTTCAGGGATTCCTCCGCTGAATCTGGGCTTCTTCTCGG
>CAZRBY010000014.1:37155-37451 GCA_964598495.1 uncultured Muribaculaceae bacterium | reverse complement strand
CAAAGGTTTTTCAGGGAGAATGGTCATCAGATCGCTACTCAACCTGTCGTAAAGAGATAACTGGCCGAGCGTAAACTTGTCGTGATGAGGCGTATCAGCTCCTGCGAGGTGTGTGAAGATTGATTTAACGAAAATCTCCGGAGACTCCATTAAAAATTCCTTCAGAGCGGGAATTTCATGCTCCATAAAGCCGAGGCGATGCATGCCCGTATCAAGTTTTATGTGTACCGGCCATCTGTTGCTGCCTTTCTCTCTGAGTACCTTTCTTAAGAGAATGAAGGATTCGAGGTTGGGCA
>CAZRBY010000014.1:3419-37145 GCA_964598495.1 uncultured Muribaculaceae bacterium | reverse complement strand
CATTGAGGGTTCCAGATCATGTTCAACGATATCTCCATAACTCTCAAGACCACTGTCAAGCACTATTATGGGTAGTTTTATGCCATTTTCCTTAAGTTCCATTCCTTCAATAGGAGTAGCAACTCCAAAATAATCCGCACCCGCCTCTTCCATTACACGGGCAAATTCGATTGCGCCGTGTCCGTATGAATTGGCTTTTACAAGAATCATCAGTTTGGTGCTCTCTTTGAGTAATGAACGGAAATATTTGTAGTTATGAACCATTCCGCTTTTGCTTAGTTGCAGTTGGGCATGGGGTACACTTGTTGACATCTCGTATGTTTTTATTTTTGCAAAGTTAGAAAATAATTCTCCTTGTTCTCATTTTACAGCCTTGAAAGTAATTATGCCGGCGACAGGCTACGTCGGTAGACCCGTCATTGACAAAGAGTACGCAGATTGAATTGCATTGGGACTTTTGTAGATTATCGGAAAGTCTTGCCTCAACTCTTGGGATATTTTCCCTTTCGTTGAAAAAGGGGACGATTATCGGAAATACGTATTTTGAAGTAGGGTTCATTTGCAATTATTTGCACAAAGTTATGATTATGTTTTTTGAAAATTCAATATTTCTTTGTAATTATGTAGTTTTAATCGTCCACGTAATCGGCATATGCGACATCTCGCTGCAATACTCACAATACTCTTTTTGTTTGCCTTCGAGGCAGCTGGAGTCAGAAGTGTGCCATACCCTGTCAAGGTTTTCCAGCCGGACGGTTCCTTCTTGATGCTTAGGATAAACGGCGACGAATCATTCTCCTTCAAAACCACACTTGACGGGCATATCGTGGCACAGGCTGCCAACGGGTACTATTACTATGCCGATTTCAACAGCGGGGTGCTTAATATTTCGGCCAGACGCGTGGACAGTTCTCCTACCGGCGGATACGCACAATCCATACCTCCTTTCATACACAATCCCAAGAATCATATTGTTTCAGAGTCTTTCAAAAGTTTCCTTGTGGGCGACGTAACGACAAAGGCGGTCAGAACAATCCGCACAGTGGTCATTCCGGTGCAGTTTTCGGACCTGAAATTTACTACTCAGTCCATAAGGTCGCGTCTTTTCAACCTGTTCAACCAGATAAACTACTCTGAAGATGGTGCCACAGGAAGTGTCAGAGAGTATTTCAGGGACAACCTTGGAGAGAGATATGATCTAACATTCGACATTACAGATCCGGTAACACTGCCAAACGGTTACAGATATTACGGAGAACATACACCAACATCTTCCGATAGCAATGTGAAGGAAATGGTGGGACAGGCCTGCAATCTTGTGGACGGCAAAGTCAATTTTGCCAATTTTGACGCAGACGGCGATGGTGTCGTGGACAATGTGTTCATTATATTTGCCGGCTACAATGAAGCAGAAGGGGGCGGGGATGCCACCATCTGGCCACAGTCCTGGAATATATCCTCATCAGAACTCTATTTCGACGGGAAGAAGGTATCCAATTTCTCCTGTTATTCTGAGTTTTCAGGCTCTTCAGGTGGCAATTTTGCCGGAATCGGCTCCATATGCCACGAATATTGCCATATGTTGGGTCTTTTGGATATGTATGATATAAATGGTGATACGGAAGGATATAATCCCTTGCTCCTCGGTTCTCTTTCCATAATGGATAGCGGTAACTACAATAACGGTGGCAAAACTCCGCCGTATCTGACGGTTTTCGAACGCGAAATGCTGGGTTCGGTATCTCCAACCCCCCTTTATGGCGCCGCAAGCATCGAACTGTTGCCCGTTCATCATGAAACAAAGGCATATTTCATTCAAGCCTCTTCCAACGGGGAATACTTCTATCTTGAATACAGAGATGGTACCGTTTGGGACGCCCATGCCGGAGGTGAGGGTCTTGTGGTATATCACATCGACAAGTCCTTCAGGAACGCCTGCTCTATGACCGCGAGGATGCGTTGGACTAACAATGCGGTTAACGGTTGCTCCTCTCACCCCTGCGCACGTCCCATTGCCTCTTCCGGTAATAGTTACTCGGATGTTTCCATGCTCTTTTTCCCCGGCAAAAACAACGTTACTAACATTCATTCGTCACAATCTTTTCCTCTGATGGATTGGACCGGTCAAGGCATCGGATATGGCATAGCAAACATTCATAAAGGCTCTGCCGGAATGTTGTTCGAAGTAGTTGTCGACAACGGATGGGATGTACCCGTGGTCAACGAATACTCCATTGAACCACAGCAGCGGACAGCACTTTTGAAGTGGAGTACCGACAAGGAGGATCCAAGAGGCAAATGGAACATAGTCTGGAACTTGGAAAACAGTGTCTATGCCGATACCTCTGTCGTTGCCGCCACACGGAGAGACTATCTCTTTACCGACCTTACACCGGGGAGCACTTACAACTGCCGTCTATTCTATTCACGCAACGATATAATTGGAAAGAGTTATCAGATGAGTTTCTCCACAAGGGAGATGTTCTCCATTTTTCCAATGATTGCAGATATGGACAAATCATATAAGGTAGGGGATGAACTTCATCTGACCATTCTCAATATTGCTGAGGAAGTGATTTCCGTCCGTTGGATTGTGAATGGGGTGGAAGTACCGGACGGAAAAATAAAATTTGACAGGAACGGGACATTCGAGATAAAAGCCGAAATCACCTATCCGGACAATTCGGTGGAGTCTATTGTGAAGAAAAAAACGATCAAGTAACATGATTTCTAAGAACAGGATATGGTCATTTGTCAAAAAGTCATTGCTGCTGTTACTAACAGCAGTGACCATGGCCGTATCTTGTCCTGAACCTGACCCGCCGCCTATAGTTATAACACCTACGACTGAATCGTTCGAAAAAAAGGCCTTTATGGCCAATTCTAACGCAGGCCTATATGTTAAAGGCGCTTGTGTCGTCAGTTATGCGGAAGAGACATTCCAGAAATCATTCAATGAAAAACGAAGGACTTATCGCATGCAGAGCGATGACCAGATAATCTATCTCCACATCGCATTTATGAGTGAACTTCCTGCCGTTGTAGATCAAGAGGTAATTTGCAATATCACTTATACCAAGGAAAAAGGTGAAGAGACTATCCTTATCGTCAAGCTTGTTGTAGCCCAGATTAAAGGGCGCACTGTCTGGCTCTGGAATGAACTCCAAAAAACGGGTATAATATTGGATGATTGAATGGAAAATCAAAAGGGGTGTCCATCGGACACCCCTTAATCTTTCGGACAACCAAAGGTTACCTGGAAGCGTCCATAGATACCTTTCTGAAGTCTTTCATCATTTTGCTCAAGTTCAAAGCAGCTTTTCTTGCACGTGTGCCAGCAGCTTTGTTGCCCTTAACAAGCTGAGCTTCAGCGTTCTTGGAGAAAACTTCAATTTCAGCTTTGATTGCGTCAAGTAGTTCTTTCATATAATAATAGTTGTTAGGTGAATAAATATTTTCGGAAAGTTAGGAATAATTTTTTAATAAATAAAAAATATTTTTATTTTTTCATTAATTAACGATTTTTCCAAGGTATTGTGTATGAGCCATATTTGGGATCGGTTTCCTCATTTGTCAGAGCGATCTTGACAGCCTTTTCTCCTGATGTTTTGGTCAAAGCTTTGGTTTTCTTCGGTGGCAGGGGAGGATAAGCGCCGGAAACAATATGTGTCAGACATGCTTTAATATTGTCCTCGGAAGCGCCAAAATCATGGTAAAGATCATCGGGACGATAGTTTGATGGAACAATGCCTCCATCGGGGATGTCACGGAAATCCTTGTTTTGGTTATAGAAGCAAATGGGAAGAAATACCCATTTGAGTTTGCTGTAGTCACCTTTATTGTATCTGGTGTAATCGGCATCTTCACCCGGATACATCAGTACATACATTCCGTTTGGCTTACCGTATGTGGTATCGCCAACATGTCTTACATCCATTAAAGGGTCCAGACCGTTAAGAACCATTTCGCTGGCTGAGGCACTGCCTCTGCCGGTTATGAAATAGAGGGCATCAAGTTCGAGAGATCCGGAAATGCCGGCGACTTTGGAATACTGATCTTGAGAGGCGAGGAGATCATTGTGTTTGCGTATGACATAGGTCTCTCCGATAGCCGATTTTGGAGCCACATAGTCAACAAGGCGCTGGCTGGCACGACCGTCGCCGCCTCCATTATACCTCAGGTCAAGAATAAGGTGCTTTACACCTGCATCTTTAAATGTTTTCATCGCATTATCAATATCATCAAGCATATTGGCGTTGAATTTCAGATAGTGCATATATCCCACAGGAGTTGTCAATCCCTCAAAATCCTCGCCGGTGAAAACTTTGCTAATCAGAACACTTCTCGTGCTGAGTGATGTGGCGGCCGATGTGGTGAAGGTGTGTGTGTTGCCTTCCGTATCGGTAAACGTAAATTGCTGTGGACTTTTGTTATATTCGCTATTAAACTTGCCGGCCCTGATCAACTCCATCGTGGCAGTACCCCCGATTGCAGTCAGTGTCCAACCTCTGGTGACGCCCTCCTTGTCAAAAGGAGAGTTGGGATAGACAAACCGCACTTTTACATCATAATCACCGTAATATTTGAGCGGCTGTGTCATGCTTACGCCATATGTGCCGGTAACGGTGCCGGTCTCACCGGCGAGATAACTTTCTTTGTCTTCCATCCAACTCCATCTGTCCTTGACATAGAGCATTTTGTCAAAGAACTCATAGATATCATATTGTAGTGGGTCAAGCTTAGCATTGGCACCCTTTACATCCTTGTACCAATAATAATATACATCCATATATTCTCTTCTCAAAAAGACCTTGGCAAAGTAATCCGGGTCCTTAGTTTCAGGAGGGGGGTCAGGAGTTATGGGGTCCTTACAACTCGATGAAGAAAGCAATAAGGCTGCAATGGTAATTGCAAACGTGTTGAACAGTAACTTTCGGTTCATTTTTCTCTTTTTAGAATTAAATCATTTCTCTATCTTTGCAAAGGTATAAAAAATTTGTTCACTAATATCTTTTTTCTGTCGTATGGAAAACTTTGCCGAGATTATTTCCTCGTTTTCTTCGTTTATCTGGGGATGGCCAATGATCATTATGCTTATCGGAACCCACATTTTCATGACAATCCGTCTCAAATTTCCTCAGTTAAAAATATTCAAGGCAATCAAACTTTCCTTCAAAAAAGACAAAGGTGCATCAGGTGACGTTAGCCAGTTTGGAGCTCTTATGACCTCCCTTGCCGCCACCATCGGCACTGGAAATATAGTGGGAGTTGCAACAGCTGTCGCTCTTGGAGGCCCTGGTGCTGTGTTCTGGACCTGGATTACCGGTGTATTCGGTATTGCTACAAAATATTCGGAGGGACTTCTTGCGGTTAAGTACCGTGTCAAGACCAAAAGCGGTACAATGCTCGGTGGTCCGATGTATGCCCTGGAGAGAGGTCTGAATATGAAGTGGCTCGGAGTAATTTTTGCGATTTTCACTGCAATTGCAGCCTTCGGTATCGGCAATACCGTACAGGCTAACTCCATATCGATGCTTGTTGGTGAAACTTTTGATATCAGTACAAGGTTGGTGGCAATAATACTGGCAATAATGGTGATGCTTGTAATTGTTTTCGGCGTCAAAGGCATATCCAATGTTTGCTCGGCTTTGGTGCCTTTTATGGCTGTGATATATGTGCTTGGGTGTTTCGTGATTCTTGCCTTCAACTGGAGCTATCTGGGAGAAGCTCTATCTCTTATCTTTAAGTCTGCCTTCACGGCCCGTGCAGCCGGAGGTGGATTCATAGGGACTACCGTTTTGATGGCTTGCCGTTACGGTATTGCCCGCGGACTCTTCTCCAACGAGTCGGGTCTGGGATCAGCTCCAATCGTAGCTGCTGCCGCGAAGACCCGCAATCCCGTTCGTCAGGCACTTGTCTCCTCCACAGGTACTTTTTGGGATACTGTGGTAATATGTTTCATCACAGGTCTTGTACTTGTGAGCAGCGTTATTGCTCACCCTGATATCGACTATACTCAGGGTGCTGCCTTGACTCAGGCTGCTTTTAGCAAGATCCCGGTTATTGGCCCTTTCATACTTGCGTTTGGTATTATTACTTTCGCATTTTCTACAATACTCGGATGGGCTTATTATGGAGAGAGAGCTGTAGAGTACCTCTGCGGTCATAATTTCAAGCTCTCCCGCTTTATGGTATGGATTTACAGGTTCGTGTGGATTGTGGGAGTCTATTACGGTGCATTGCTGTCACTCGACCTTGTATGGAATATCTCGGATATCACAAATGCATTTATGGCAATTCCCAACCTTATCGCAGTTCTATTGCTTTCAGGTGTAATTGTTCGTGAAACGAAAAAATATCTTTGGGAAAATCGTTTGGACGAGGAGGATAATGAGCAAATTCCTACGATCTGATAGTAGCGTGGATTATTCCACTATATAAACGGTTTCGCCATCTTCAAGGAAGTAGTATTTTTCGCGGGCGAAACTTTCGATAGAGTCTTTCTTTGACTGAAGAGTGGTTAGCCGCTCTTCAGTCTGTTTTATCTCCTCGCGGAAGGATCTGATCTGACGCTCCTGGGAACGTAGAGTCGATCCTGTCCTGAACCATTGAGCTATGTTGTTGGTATCAAAAAGCAGATATAGCAGGAAAACAACTGTGACTATGGTGTATTTGCTGAAGACTATCCGCCACACTTTGTGTGACAAGACCCTTTGTCTTAATTCCAGAAAGTTGTTCCACAATCTCATTGCTGTTTCTTTTTTTGCAAAAATAGTCAAATAATGCTAATTTTGAAATAAAAAAGAGATGATACCGACACTACGAAATTTACGTTATTACGTACCTTCGTTGCGTCAGAGTTGGCTTCTGGTGCTAATTTTTGTTTTTCTAGGAACTATTTTCGGTGCTATTCCGAAGTTGTTTACCGGCGATTCGACTTTTTGGGGATCGACCTCTGTCATGTACTTTTGTACTATGATTCCCGTCTTCGTTTTTATCTATTTCAAGGCGACGTTGGAATATCAAAGATATGAGGTTACCGGCTTGGAAGCGCCACGCAAAATTAATTGCCCCTCCTTTGGCTCTTTGCATCCGGTGTTGGTTTTTCTTCTTGCCCTCCTTGCAACACTCTGCATTTCGGTACTTATCGATCCGCTTACCTCCCTTATACCTATGCCTGATAGTATAAAAAGGATATTCGAGAAGTTTTTAAGCGGTTCTTCTTTGGTGGATTCTCTTATCGCCACAACTATTCTTGCTCCGCTTTGCGAGGAGTTTCTATGCAGAGGAATTATGCTCAGGGGCATGTTGGAGTATGTTTCTCCCATCAAAGCGATTCTCTGGTCTGCGTTTCTGTTTGCGTTGATACATCTTAATCCATGGCAGGCAATACCGGCCTTTGCCCTCGGAGCATTTTTTGGTTGGGTCTACTGGAAGAGCCGTTCAATCTGGCTGGTGATATTCCTTCACTTTGTCAATAATTTCTCGGCGATGCTTCTGGCCAGGCTGTTTCCGGATATTCCCATTGATTCCGGACTTTCGGAGGTTCTTCCCACCGTCTGGTACGCATTGATATATGCTGTCGCACTGATTCTTTTTGTCCTAATCTCCATATTGTTTAAAAAGAAACTCAATTTCACCGATGACGAAAAAACTCTATCCGCTGAAATTCCAGCCGATTCTCAAAACTAAAATCTGGGGCGGTAACCGCCTTGTAAAGGAGTATTCCAAATATCCTGATCCCGAAGAGGAAATAGATATCTCGCATATCGGAGAGTCATGGGAAATAGTTGACCTTGGTGATGACAGCTCCATAATCAGCAATGGTTTCCTGGAAGGTAACTCTCTGTTCGATATCCTTGAGACCTACCTTGGAGACCTCGTGGGGGATAAGGTGTTTGACATGTATAATCTTCAGTTTCCTGTGCTTGTAAAATTACTTGATATTAGTAAAGATATTTCCGTACAGGTTCATCCGGATGACGAAATTGCCCTTGAGCGTTATGACAATTATGGAAAAGAGGAATTCTGGCATGTTCTCGATGCAGATGAGAGTGCACGAATCTACATTGGATTCAAAAGGAAGGTTACAGCAACGGAATTTTATGATAAATGTAAGGACGGCACTGTAGTCCAATTGCTCAATGAGATTCGTCCGCGCAAGGGAGACAACTTCCATATCAAGCCCGGCACCGTTCATTCAGCCGCAGGTGGTATCAGATTGGTGGAAATCCAGCAGCCTTCGGACATTACATTCCGTCTTTACGATTGGGAGCGTGAATTCGATCCAAAAACCGCCAGGGAAATGCATCTGGAAGAGGCAATCGATTGCATAAACTATTCTGCCAGCGATCCTTCATCGTTGGTAATACCAACAGACACTACTGGCGGACCATTGTGCGAAAGCGACAACTTCATAATCACCGCACTTGACCTGAAGGACACCTTGCACATCTATACAGAGCGTTTCGGCAGCTTCATAATCTATATATGCACACAAGGTTCTGCCTCATTCCGGATAGGTGAGGGAGATAAAAAAGTTTCATACGATCTTTCTAAGGGAGGCACACTCCTTATTCCTGCTTCTCTGGATGACTTCTTCATAGTTCCACTCGAAAAGAATACCCTTCTGCTTGAAGTTTGGCTCAGACCTGCTGAAGATGTGGATGACTATATCGACGAAAATGTCAGCGACGATTGCGGTGATGATGACTGCGATTATGACGAGGAGTGCGGGGAACATTGCGATTGCGGACATAACCACAAACATTGATACCATGGACTCTACACGCATAGACAAATATCTCTGGTCAATCAGAGTCTTCAAGACCCGCGCAGATGCCACCGATGCTTGCCGAGGCGGAAAAGTGACTGTCAATGGTAACGAAGCCAAGCCTTCGAAAGAGGTCAAAACAGGTGATACCATCTCCGTACGCAAAGGTTCCGTACACTATACATACAAGGTGTTGAGTCCGCTGGATAAGCGTCAGGGGGCTAAAGAGGTTGAAAAGTATGCTGAAAACCTCACCCCCCAGAGCGAATTGGACAAATTGAAAACTCCGACGGAAACATTTTTCATTAAGAGGGACAGGGGAGCGGGAAGACCCACCAAGAAAGAGCGTCGCCGGATGGACGAGCTCTATTCCTCCTTCTTTGTGGAGGATAATGGATGATTGAAGAGAGACATCGCCTGGTCGATGCCCTCAGTACCATAACATTTGATAGCATTGATTGCCGCATCAAGCACGGTTTGCAATTCGCGTTTTTCTTCGAGAATAAACTCTCCAAGTACGAAATCTACTTGACCGCCTTCGGCGAAACCTCCGTTGCCAATACCTATGCGTAATCTGGCATAATCGTTAGATGCCAGCGTGTAGTCTATGTTTTTAAGACCGTTGTGACCCCCGTCACTGCCCTTTTTCCTCATGCGAAGAGTGCCGAAAGGCAGTGCAAGGTCGTCCAACACCACTATGAGGTTTTCCTTGGTCAGTTTATGCTTCTGAAGCCAGTAATTTACAGACTTTCCGCTTAGATTCACATATGTGGAGGGCTTGAGCAGTATGAATTTTCTGCCTTTAAATGATATTTCTGTAACTGAGCCGTAGCGGTCTACCGTAAAGACGGCATTGGATGCCTGAGCCCAGGCATCCAATACCATAAAACCTATATTGTGGCGGGTCCCGGCGTATTCGGCGCCAATATTGCCCAATCCGACAACAAGATACTTCATAGACTATCTCATAGACTATTATTCCTTGGTTGCAGCAGCAGCAATTGCTGAACGGGTCATTCTGACAGCGCAGATAAGAGTGTTCTTAGGGGAAACTATCTGGACCTTGTCGAATGAAAGGTTGCCTGCATAAATCTGTTTGCCGAGCTGGAGATTAGTGACATCAACTGTAAGCTCGTCGGGAAGATTGTTTATCAAGCCGCAAACGCGGAGTTTACGTGCGCTTGTAATGAGCTTACCACCCATTTTTACGCCTTCAGAACTGCCTGTGATGACAACGGGAACATCTATGGTTACCGGTTTGTCAGCTGATATGGCGAGGAAATCAACGTGAATGGCTTTGTCAGTAACAGGGTGATACTGAACAGCATGGAATATCGCAAGCTGGTTATTTCCGTCAATGTTGAGATTAATGATGTAAGAATTGGGAGTGTGGGTGATAACCTTCAAATCCTTTGCGTCAACTGAGAAAGATGTATTCTCTACGCCATGTCCATAAAGGACGCAGGGTACTCTGTCTGCTCTGCGGATGCTTTTTACATCTGATTTTTTGCCGGTGGTTCTGATCTCACCTTTGAGTTCAATCTGTTTCATTGTGTATAAAAGTTAAAATGTGTTACTCAGTCCGGTCTTTCCGGACCCCATTGCACCAAAAGGAACAGATCCTTTTAAAGCGGCGCAAAGATAACAAAATTTCCTAAAATCAAACGGATTTTACTCTTTTTTGTTGAAAAACCCTCACAACTTAACACTATACCTTCCTGACTCATAACTCCTAACTCACCCTACACCCCGCACCGCGGACCTTGTAACACGTACCTCGCAACACGCATCTCGAATCCCTCTAATTCACATATCCTGTGGCTATATTCCACTTAAGAGTTTTGTAGAAGTTGTTTAGCACTTTGTATCGGGCGCGAGGCAGATAGGTGCTCAGTCCGCTATATCTCTCAATGCTGATGTTGAGGAAGATTTCGGTCGCGGCTTTATAGACTATAGCCCGATTGAGGGCTGTTTTGAACTCGGCATATTGCTCCTGAGTGGCAATTCTGGAGACGATATCTTCGAAATCATAATACCAGTGCTTGTCATAGCGGTAGTATATCTGGAGCGGGAATGCATCCATGGCGAGAATGGAGTCCTGATTGTTGCGGTAGATTGAGGCGCAGACTCTCGCAAGATCCTCAAGTGCATTGCATCTGATCATGGATACGGTAGCCGATCGGTAGATGCCCGTCTGTGCATCGTAAATTGCAAAATAGTCGGAGCATACCTGCTTAAGGGCCTCTTCACGGTTTTCCACATTGAAGATGGGGTTAAATATTTTGTGATAGGGGAATCCGTCAGCCAGAATTTCAGTTGGGGAGAAGAGCATATATTCACACTTGTCCTTGAATTCGTAAGCAACCTCGATGCCACCCATAAGGCAGCAGTCAAATAGGATGAATTCGTAAGTGTGCTGCAGTGCGGATGCGAGTTCGGTAATTTCCATTTCACTGTTTTTATCACTGCCGAAGGATTTCTTGAGCGGCTCATCAGCTTCGGATTTTACCAAAAAGCGATATGGGTCCTCGACCGGTTGTGAGAGTTTGTCTCCGGCTCGGTCTAAAGGATTAGTGTAATAGCCCTCCGGCAGCCATCCGGTAGCGTGGGACCAAAGGATGAGTCCACGCTCGGTAGCTGGATAACTGCGCTCGGCATCAGCCACCACGCGGCTAAAGGAACTAATCTCTGAAGAGTTCATCTCAGGTTCGTAGATGCAGATGGTCTCGCAGATTACAACTCCATCCTTATTGCAGCTATACCTGGAGAGGGTAGGCGTTTGGCCCGGTATATGGTAAAATACCAGCAGTATCTTGCTCTTATCTTGATATTGAGGGACGTATCCCTTTTTGAGATCTTGGATACAATCCTCAGCATAGCTATAAAGATTGTTGTTGGCACTGATATAGAGAAGCACCGATCTAACCTTTTCCTCTTCCGGTTTTTCCTTGCAGGAAGTGATAGAGCAGGAAGAAATGCAGAATAAGAGTGCAAAAAGCAATAAAATGCGAATAAATCCCCTTTTTTCCATAATGCAAAGGTAAAGAAAAAAATATATTTTGTATATTTGTATTTGAACAATAACGTAATTAATACAAACAGATTATGAAACCGTCAACCATTATCTCATTTTTGACAGGAGCGGTTGTAGGCGTGGTTGCAACTGCGATATTCCTGTCTACTGACAAGGGTGAAGAAACCCGTGTCAAGATCAAGAATACCCTCAATGACGGCATGGATGCTGCAAAGAAGGGTTATGAATCAGCCAAGAGGGTAGTCAAAGATTTTGCTGAGGATGTAGAAGACAAAATCCATACCGAGTCTTCAGATATCAGACGCAGGGCAAGAAAAGCCAGCGAAGCCGCAAAGGCCGCTGTAGAGGAGTCCCTCAGATAGTTTTGGTTATGGATTCAAGAAGTTTTCTCGGGCCTCTCGAGGATATCGGCAATTCAGTAAAGGATTATGCCGACAATCGTCTTGACCAACTCAAGCTTAAGACGACTAAGCGCCTTTCCGCTTCACTTGCGGTGCTGTTTGCTTGGGTTGTAATCGTGATGGTCGTACTGGTCGCTTTTTCTTTCCTCGCATTGGCACTTGGTGCTTGGCTTGGAGAGATTCTCGGCTCCCAAGCTTATGGGATGCTCATAATTTCAGGTATATTCCTTGTCGTCGCCCTTGTGTTCTTCCTGCTGAGGAAGCGTGTTTTTGTCAACGGGCTGGTAAGGGCTTTCATCAGTTTGTTTTTTGAAAAGGATGACAATAATTAACAGTATGACTTTTTGTGAATAATGAGGAAGGATTACAGTAATATCAAGACAATGAAACAGCTCGAGTTGCAGATAAGGCAACTGGAAATCGATGCTGCAAAAGGCGAGAGCAATATTCGTAAGGATATCAATTATGCCGCCTATTATTACAGACCCACAAGAATGATAAACTCCATTGGAGTATATATAAAACACTTTGTTATGAATTTTTTCAGAAGTATGGTTATAATCTTGGGGCTCGGAGTAGCCCTTAACGCCTGTTCATCGGGAGAGGATCAAACTGAGTTCATCTACTCGATAGACCAGTTTGCAGACATTGAGGTATTGAGGTATCAAATTCCAGACTGGGATGGTCTTACACTTCAGCAGAAGGAATATGTTTACCATCTGTCGGAGGCCGCCAAAGCCGGCCGTGATATCATCTGGGTGCAGAATTTCAAGTACAATCTCCCTATTCGAAAGGTTTTGGAGTCGATAATTGAAAAATGTAGCGACAAGTCAGGCCCGGAGTTTGACGAGTTTATGATTTATGCCAAAAGGGTCTTCTTCAGCAATGGTATCCATCACCATTATGCCCTCGACAAAATTATTCCCGGATGTTCAATTGAGTACTTCGCATCGCTTATGGATGAAGCCGGATGTTCCGATGCAAAAGAGGAGCTTCTTCCGATAATTTTTGATCCTGCGCTCTATCCTCAAATGATATATCAGGGCACTGACAAGGATCTTGTAGCGGCTTCCGCCGTCAATTTCTATGAAGGAGTGACTACGTCGGAGGTCAATGCGTTCTACGATGCACGCGAAGTTCCGGACGATCCTCGTCCGATTTCACATGGTCTCAACAGCCGTCTTGTAAAAGAGGACGGAAAGATAGTGGAGCAGGTTTATAAGGCTGACGGTCTCTACGGCGAAGCTATCAAAGTTATTATCGGCCATCTGGAAGCTGCTGCAGAGGTTGCAGAAAATGATCTCCAAAAACGCTATATAGCTGAACTTATTGAGTACTACAAGACAGGTGACCTGCGTATGTGGGACCGGTACAATGTTTCCTGGGTGTCGGATGTGGATTCCGATATCGACTTTATCAATGGTTTTGTTGAGGATTACAGTGACCCTCTTGGCCGTAAGGCCACTTACGAAGGAATTGTCAACTATCGTGACAAGGAGGCCTCTCTCCGCACTGAAATCATTAGTGAAAATGCACAGTGGTTTGAAGACAATTCACCTGTCGATCCCCGTTTCAAAAAAGCTGAGGTAAAGGGTGTTTCCGCAAAGGTTATCAATGTTGCCTGCATCGCGGGTGACAATTATCCCGCCACAGCCATCGGAATCAACCTGCCCAACGCAGCGTGGATCCGTAAGGAACATGGTTCAAAATCAGTTACCATTGCCAATATTACCAAGGCCTATGATAAGGCAACCGAGCAGAGTCCTAAGAGCGTTCTGACTGAATTTGCGTGGGATCAGGATGAGATTGATTTCTGCAAGAAATATGGCTCTGAAACCGGTGATCTCCATACTGACCTTCACGAATGTCTCGGCCACGGTTCCGGCCAGTTGCTTCCGGGTGTTTCACCCAATGCTCTAAAAGAGTACAGTTCAACCATTGAGGAGGCACGTGCAGACCTCTTTGCACTTTACTACCTGGCAGATCCAAAACTCGTGGAACTCGGCATTCTCGACAATCCCGAAGCCTATAAGGCAGAGTATATGAACTATATTCGCAACGGCAGTTTTACACAGTTTACAAGGGTTGAACTCGGTAAGACCAATACACAAGCCCATATGCAGAACCGTAAACTCATCTCCGACTGGGCATACGAACACGGTCAGGCTGAAAATGTCATAGAAAAAAAGGTGCGTGACGGCAAGACCTATTTCGTTATCAATGACTTCAATCGTCTCAGAGAGCTATTCGGCGAACTTCTGTGTGAAATCCAGAGAATTAAATCAGAGGGCGATTATGAGGCAGGCAAGGCTCTTGTGCTCAAATATGCCATCAATATCGATCCCGATCTCCACAAAGAGGTGAGGGAGAGATATGCACAACTTGAACTAAAACCTTATCGCGGCTTTATCAACCCCGATATCGTGCCCGTGGAAAAAGATGGCAAGGTGGTTGACTACAAGATTGTCTATGGCGAAAGTTTCCTCGACCAGATGATGGAATATGGACGCAAATATGCGACTTTGTAGTTTTTTGTGAGAAATATATCACGACTAAAGGCCCCTACTGCAGCAGCCGGTAGGGGCTTTTTCATTTTATATGGCCATAAGTCAAAAATAAAGAGTAAATTTGTAAGATAAAGAAGCAGAATTCAGGGTTGGATAATGAACATACTTGTAACAGGAGCAGCAGGATTTATTGGCGCAAACCTTGTAAAAGAGATTTTTCGCAGATATGACCATCCTTTAGTAGTGGGCATCGACAATATGAACGATTATTATGATCCCGGTCTCAAGGAGGCCAGGCTTGAGGAGTTGTCTGCAAATGAAGAGTTTATCTTCATAAAAGGCAATATTGCGGACAAGGAACTGATAGAGCGCGTTTTCAACGAGTACAAACCTCAGATTGTCGTCAATATGGCGGCGCAGGCCGGTGTTCGCTACTTCATAACCAATCCGGATGCTTATGTAGAGGCCAATCTGATCGGTTTTTACAATATCTTGGAGGCCTGCCGTCATTCGTATGACAGGTATGAAGGTGGTGTGAATCACCTCGTCTTTGCCTCTTCCTCTTCGGTTTACGGATCCAACAAAAAAGTACCTTATTCGACTGATGATAAGGTGGATAAGCCCGTGTCGCTCTATGCGGCCACAAAATTGAGTAATGAGCTGACGGCTCATGCCTATTCCAAACTATACGACATACCCACTACGGGATTGCGTTTTTTTACGGTTTATGGCCCTGCCGGTCGTCCCGATATGGCCTATTTCGATTTTACTGAGAAACTGGTGAAGGGAGAAAAGATCAAAATCTTCAACTATGGCCACTGTCAGCGCGATTTTACTTATATCGATGACATTGTTGAGGGTGTGGTCAGAGTTATGGATAAGGCTCCCAAGAGGTCGGTGGGGGAGGATGGGCTTCCTTTGCCTCCCTATGCGGTTTACAATATCGGCAACAATTCCCCTGAAAATTTACTCGATTTCGTGGCTATTCTTCAGGAGGAATTGGTACGTGCGAAGGTACTGCCTGCCGATTACGATTTTGATTCGTACAAGGAACTTGTGCCTATGCAGCCGGGCGATGTAACGGTGACATTTGCCGATACTTCTGCACTGGAGAGGGATTTCGGTTTCAAGCCCTCAACCTCTTTGAGGAATGGTCTGCGCGCATTTGTTAATTGGTACAAGGATTGTTATTTTGAAAAATAATTATAAAAACAGATAACGGATATGAAAATTGCTGTAGCCGGTACCGGATATGTCGGACTTTCGATGGCAACACTTTTAAGTCAGCGACATTCTGTCGTGGCCGTTGACATAATTCCAGAAAAAGTGGAGATGATCAATCGCAGGCAGTCGCCCATTCAGGACGAATACATTGAGAAATACTTTGCTGAAAAAGATCTCGATCTTAAAGCAACGCTTGATGCCGAAACGGCATACAGAGGTGCCGATTTTGTAGTTATAGCCGCTCCTACCAATTACGATCCCATGCTCAATTTCTTTGATACCTCAGCAGTGGAGACGGTCATCAAAACCGTTATGAAATATAATTCCGATGCCATGGTTGTGATCAGGAGTACCGTTCCGGTGGGATTTACAGTGCACGTACGCGAAAAATATAATTGTGACAATATAATGTTTTCACCGGAATTTCTCCGAGAATCCAAAGCCCTTTATGATAACCTCTATCCCTCTCGCATAATTGTAGGGACAGATAAAGGCAACCCCAAACTCATGAAAGCAGCCCGTACATTCGCTTCTCTTCTCGACGAAGCGGCTCTAAAACCCGATGTGGAAACCATCTTCATGGGATACACGGAGGCTGAGGCGGTCAAACTTTTCGCAAACACTTTTCTGGCATTAAGAGTATCTTTCTTCAATGAACTCGATACATACGCAGAGATAAAGGGACTTGATACGCATGAAATCATCCGCGGCGTAAGTCTGGATCCCCGTATAGGTGATTACTACAATAACCCCTCTTTCGGTTATGGAGGCTATTGTTTGCCAAAGGATACCAAACAATTGCTGGCCAATTATGCCGATGTGCCGCAGGATTTGGTCCGTGCTATAGTGGAATCCAACCGGACCAGGAAGGACTATATTGCCGATAGAGTACTGGAAATGGCAGGCTACTATGTAGCCAATTCCGCTTATGACGCACAAAGGGAGCGTGAATGTATCATCGGAGTTTACCGTCTGACCATGAAAGCGAATTCCGACAATTTCCGCCATAGTTCGATACAGGGTGTGATGAAGCGTATCAAAGCAAAGGGCGCAACAGTCATCATCTATGAGCCCTCTCTAAAGGATGGAACCACTTTTTTCGGTTCGAGGGTGGTAAACGATCTTGAGGAATTCAAGTCCAGAAGCCATTCCATAATAGCAAACCGCTATGATAGTATACTGGATGATGTACGCGACAAGGTTTATACGAGAGACATATTCAGGAGAGACTGATGCCGTGTTACGGGGTACGGGGTGCGTGTTGCGGGGTATGGGGAAGTTTTGAGTGTGTAGTGGGGCGATGGAGGGTGGTGCAATTAGCAATTAAGAATTAAGAGCCAATAGCCGGTTATGTGAAGAAATGCAAAGTAATCGGTGTGTGTTGGGTGAAAAAATGATAGTTATGAATATATTTGTAGGGTAATAGTGTGGATAGCTGCAGTAATACCCCTTTGAAGCAAAAAACAGATAAATAGAGATATGAAATTTCCCGGAATCAAGAATAATCCAATACCATTTTTGACTGCTGTTTTGCTGTCATCGCTGCTTCTTTCCTGTTGCAAACCTGACAAGGAAGAGCTCTCACTTTCAATACTCCTGCCGGAAGCCGAATGCACGGCCGGTAGCCAATTTATAACCATTAAGGCTTCAGGTGACTGGACCCTCACTATTGAAAGTTCCAGCATTGCATCTACCGACTGGGTGTGGCTCAGTTCTTATTCCTCGAACGACCGTGTAATCTCATTGCGCGGCAGTGGTAATTCCAACAATATAGCTTTAAACTGGGATGCGAACGACTCAAAGGATGCACGTAACTGTGTTTTGACACTCAGTTGTGCCGGCGAACGTGCACAAAACAACTTCTTGCAGAAGGGTTCTGACAAAGTCAACGGCATAGCCACGGAACTTAAAAGCGATAAATTGACCAATTGGCTCGAACTCCCTGCAACAAAGGAGGGGGATGGTCTCTACTTCATTACCCACAGTGCCAATATCGGCGGAAAGAAGTGCCGAAATTACTCCTTCTATTGGGATCCCAGTGCGCTTGTGGCCCACTGGGTTGCCTACCCTCTAAACAGGGGCCTCATCAGTACCGGTAGCCGCACGGATCTCTGGGATCTCAATCCCAAGGTTCCCCGTCAATATCAGCCGATACTTTTGAGAGGCTACAGTGGCGGATCATTCCAGAGAGGACACCAGCTCCCTTCAGCCGATCGCTATTCTTATGAAGCCAATGTTCAGACCTTCTACGGCACCAACATAACCCCTCAAAGGGGTGCTCTAAACGAGAATATCTGGTCTACACTTGAGTCCACGGTACGTGACTGGTCAAAAAAACTGGACACTCTCTATGTTGTCACCGGCTGTGTGATTGAAGGTAGTACAGAATATGTCAATGACAACGAAGGCAAGAGGGTTACTGTTCCCACCGGCTACTACAAGGCCCTTCTTGGCTATAAAGAGAATGCTTCCATAGGCGGTTCTACGAAAGGTTTTGTAGGCGTAGCTTTCTATTTTGAACACAGAGGCTACTCCAACGATTATACTACAATGATGCAGCAGTCGATGACCATCTCTGCTCTTGAAAAGAAAGTTGGCGTAGATTTCTTTGTCAATCTGCCTGCCAAGATTGGAAAAGAGTTGGCCGGTCAGGTGGAAGGCAGCATTGATTCCTTCTGGAAATAGTCCCGGATTATGATTTTGTCATCGTTCGTCATACTAATACTGTTGAGGCTGCAAGCAGGAATATTATTACCTGATAGCATTCGTTGATGAGCAACGATGCTTTGTGATAAAAATTGTCCGGCTCGCATTTTTTTTCTAATTTTACACATAGTTCTATTAAAAATAATTATTAACTAAAAATATTCTATTATGGGCATAATTCTTTCAATCCTTATTGGCGCTTTAGCCGGTTTTATTGCAGGTAAAATTATGAAAGGCGGCGGATTCGGTTTCTGGATCAATCTCCTTGTCGGTATCGTCGGAGGTTTTCTCGGCGGTATGGTCCTTGGTTGGCTCGGCATCAGCTGGGGTGGTATCTGGGGTACGCTCCTGACCGCTGTTATAGGTGCCGTTATTCTTCTTTGGATAATTTCTTTATTTAAAAAGAAATAATTTGTCATGAAACGCTATTTCAAAAGGATTGCCTACGCCGTTGTGGCAGTTATGGTGACTGTTGCCTGCAGTTCTGTCGCTTTTACGGGACGTAAACGGGCGTTGCTCTATTCAGACTCCCAGATCCCGCCGCTCTCAGATCAATCCTATCAGGAGTTTATGACCCAAGCCAAGCTTTCTTCCAATAAGCAAATGAAAGCGGCTGTACAGGACGTTGGCAGCAGGATGACCGGTGCTCTTGAAAAATATCTCACTTCAGTGGGCGAGACACACTATCTTCAGGGACTCAAATGGGATTTTCAGTTAGTGCAGTCTGAAGAGGTAAATGCCTTCTGTCTTCCAAATGGCAAAATCGTCTTTTATGAGGGTATTATGCAATATACAAATACCCCTGATTATATTGCCGTGGTTATGGGACACGAGATAGCTCACGCTGTTGCTCAACACGGTAATGAACGTATGAGCCAACAGAATCTCATGAGCATGGCAGGTTCGGTCCTCGGTTCGATGGCCGGACGGAAATCAGATACCACTCAGGCACTTTTCGAGATTGCATTCGGTCTGGGAGGACAGTTCGGTGTTATCTTGCCTTACTCTCGCAAACACGAATATGAGGCTGACAGGATCGGTCTTATCATAATGGCCATGGCCGGATATGACGTTGACAAGGCTCCTATTTTCTGGCAGGCAATGACGGCGAACAGCGGCCCCACCATTCCGGAGTTTCTCAGTACGCATCCCAGCGATGAAAACCGTCTTAAGAAACTCATTGAGGCCATACCGGATGCTAAAGCTTACATCGGCAAATGAGAAGTTTCGCAAGTGACAACAATTCAGGCGTCCATCCCTTAGTGATGGACGCTTTGATAAAAGCCAATAAAGATCATACGGTAGGTTACGGTGATGACCCGTGGAGTAAAGCTGCAGAACAATTGATAAAAGAACATTTCGGTGAAGGCGCTACCCCATTTCTGGTATTCAATGGCACTGGAGCTAATTCGGTGGCGCTTCAGGCAGTGACGCGTCCTTTCAACTCCATCATTTGCGCCGCCACTGCGCATATATTTGTGGATGAGTGTGGAGCCCCTGCCAAGATGAGCGGCTGTCCCCTCATACCTGTGAATACTCCTGATGGCAAGCTTACCCCTGAATTGATAAAACCCTACCTCAAGGATTTCGGTGTTTGTCACCATTCGCAGCCTGGTGCAGTTTATATCTCGCAAGCTACCGAACTGGGTACTCTTTATACACCGGAAGAGGTGGAGATGCTGGCGGACTTCATTCACTCTTACGGACTCATTCTCCATATGGATGGTGCGCGGCTGGCAAATGCATGTGTGGCTCTGGATTGCACCTTCAAGAAGATGACGGTAGATGCCGGAGTGGATATCCTCAGCTTTGGCGGCACGAAGAATGGTATGATGATGGGGGAGGTGGTAATAAGTTTTCTGCCGGAAATCTCTGCCAATCTCAAGTACTATCGCAAGCAATCGGCACAACTGGCCTCCAAGCACCGCTATCTGGCTGCACAGTTTCTGCCCTATCTGGGTGAGGGATTATGGCGCACCAATGCCCTTCATGCAAACGCTATGGCATTAAAACTGCTAAAAGTGTTGCAGAAGTACCCTCAGATCAGGCTCTCGCAAGAGCACCAGAGCAACCAGCTTTTCTTCTATGCTCCCAAGGATTTTCTGGAGGAGCTTATGAAGGAGTATTTCTTCTACTACTGGAATGAAGAGGCAGGGGAGGTGCGTCTTGTAACCTCGTGGGATACAACCGATGAGGATATTGCAGCATTCGAGTCTTCAGTGGATAGGATTTTCTCCGCTAAAGGGTGAATATTGCCGTAATAATTTTGCAGAAGCAAAAATTATATCTACATTTGCACTCCCAAACGGGACGGAAGGTCTCTTAGCTCAGCTGGTAGAGCACGACACTCTTAATGTTGGGGTCCAGGGTTCGAGCCCCTGAGGGACCACTTTCGAATAAATCAATTCTATAATAAAACCTCTCAAAACTATCAGTTGTGAGAGGTTTTTTTATTTTTTTCATTTTAGTTTTCGTGAAAAAAAGTTTAAATTCAGAACTAATGAACCGAATTATTTTGTAAATTCGCAGAGTATTATTTGTTTACCATTAGTAAATAATAAATATGGGGAATTATTAAAGTGGTATCAAGAAAAATAGCTCGGCTAAAAATGCTATTTGGTCGGACTCTCACTATATTTTAACGAATAATTCAAAACTCCCAACTAAAAACTCAAAGACTACTCCCATCACTACAAGGTCTTTACAAACCTCAATTTCACTCAAAAAAGTATTTTACGTCATCATAATATACTTTATACCCTTATTAGTTGGTACACCAATCACATCAGTCATGAACACCGTTTTAACACTTGCAAAACGACACTCAGTTCAATTTTAAGGTTAAAACAGCGAAGAATTGACTATTAATAATTAACAACGAATCACTAACGGAAAATCACGTAGAGACCAAATAATACGGTCTCGACACAAAACAAACAAAAATGAAAAAATTTCTAACAATTATCACTATTACGGCAATGGTCATGATTGCCGGATGTGTCGACCTGGACGATATATATCGCCGACTCGATAAACAAGCGAAGGAACTTGCCGATCAAGGTAAGGAACTGGCTACCATGAAGGCACTAATTGACGCTATTAATAAAAAGATCAGCGTGGTGTCATATACGGAACTAGCCGACAAGAACGGCTATGAGCTCACCATGAGCGATGGAAGCAAGATCACCATCAAACATGGCGCCAAAGGCGAGCAAGGGCAAAAGGGTGAGCAAGGTGTTCAAGGCCCCAAGGGTGACCAAGGTACACCAGGCAAAGACGGCGATGCCAACCTCACAATTACCGAAGCCGGTGATGTTGTAATCATCGTTTATAAGGGCATTACCTACAACTTGCCCAAGAAAATAATTTCCAAAATGATCCTCACTACTGCCAAGAATGTGGGTATGGCAATAAATCTATCAATAGATGCTGCCGAGGCCGATCGCCCTGATGTGTGGATTGACCTGAACAACAATGCCCTCAAAGATGAAGGCGAGGCGGTAACCAAATTCGGTAGTCATGAACCTTATATAATGGGTGCGCAAACCATTACTGTTTACGGTAAAGTAAAGACGTTGAACTGCCACAGTAACCAGCTTACCTTTCTTGATGTAAGTAACAATACCGCTTTGGAGTTTCTGGCGTGCCACTCCAACCAACTTATTTCGCTTAATGTTGGCAAAAACATTGCGTTGGGATATCTGTGCTGCTACCAAAATAAAATATCCGGCAGCAACATGACTGAGTTCGTCAACAGCCTTCCCGACCGTAAAGGCTTGACACCAGGGGTATTCATGGTGTTTTATACTGGAGGTGAAGAGCAGAACATTATCAATGCTGCCCAAGCGGCAACTGCCAAGAGCAAAAACTGGAATATTTATAACAGCAGTGGGATTCCCTATACTCCCGGCAGTTAGTGTAAAATCCTATTCACCACATAGTGGGTTCCTACATACAACAATCGAGGGTGTCCTATTAGTGACACCTTCCTTTTTTTATTAATGCAAAACCATTCGCCCCTATCCAACTCCGTACGAGGAACTCAAAACTAGTCACATCCGGCACCTTGCACCTCGTCTTACCAAGCTTGGATTATCGTCACAATATTTGCATAATTAAAATATAGTTTATAACTTTAACAGTCGGTAGAAATTCTATTAATTATTAACGCCGTTTTCATAGTGTCAATACCGGACGTTTGGGTCAATTTGGTATTCTGCAATAATTAATCGGATGGGGAAGGGAGATTGTCTTTTTCTGCTTAATGCTTATGTGTGAAATGATTATAAATAATTATGTCCATCTGCTCAAGCTCAATAGCGTTGAATTGACCGCGATGATAAGGACAGCAACTCATATCACATAATAAAGGCAAAAATAATGAAGGATTGATTTTTATTACTTCAAATAACTAACATAATAACCCATAGAGACTTCATTGAGTGGTCTCTATTAAAACAAAAAGAGACTATGAAAACAATTTTAACGACACTCGCGCTGGCGGTGATGATCATTTTCGCCGGCTGCGTAGACCTGGACGATATTTATCGTCGGTTGGACCAGCAAGAAAAGGAACTTGCTACTATTAAGACTCTGGTTGATGCCATTAACAAAAAGGTCAGCGTGGTATCATACACTGAACTATCCGACAAGAGCGGCTACGAGCTCACCATGAGCGACGGAAGCAAGATTGTTGTCAAACACGGAACCCAGGGCGCAAAAGGTGACAAGGGTGACAAAGGCGACAATGGCAAAGACGGAGATGCCAATCTCACAATCACTGAGACCGACTTCAACGTCACAATCACCTACAAGGGCGTCTCATACACTCTCTCCAAATTTTTGACCACTATGACCCTTACCACCACAAAGTCTGTGGGAAGTAAAATCCAGCTCAATATTCATGCTGCTGAGGCTGACCGTCCTAATGTATGGATTGACCTGAATAATAACGCCCAAAAAGATAATGGCGAGGCGGTAACTTCGTTCGAATCAATGGTTGAATATACCATTGGTTCGCAAACCATTACCGTTTACGGGAAGGTAACCCATATGTTCTGCAATAACAATCAACTCACCTCGCTTGATTTGAGCAATAATTCCAAGCTTGAGTTGCTTAACTGCGGATTAAATCGCCTCACCTCGCTTGATTTGAGCAAGAATACTAAGTTGATTAGTCTTAATTGCTCATTAAATAATCTTAATACCTCGCTTGATTTAAGCAGCAATACAGAGTTAGAAGAACTGTATTGCAGTAGCAATCAACTTACCTCGCTTGATTTGAGCAAAAACACCAAGTTGGCGATACTTAACTGCAGCTTCAATAAACTCACCTCGCTTAATGTGACCCACAATAAAGAATTGTTTTCGCTGTTTTGTTACGTTAATAAAATATCCGGCAGCAACATGACTACGCTGGTCAACAGCCTCCCCGACCGCACCGGCAAGGATAGTGGAAGCTTTTATGTGTTCTTCAGGAATTCCGATGATGAGAATGTCATTACTGCCGCTCAAGCTGCGGTAGCTAAAGGTAAAAACTGGTCAGTGCGGGATAACAATGGTAATCCCTATCCTCCCGGCAGTTAGTGTAAAATCCTATTGACCTCATAGTAGGTCTCTGCAGAAAACAATCGAGGGTGTCGCTTAAAACGACACCCTCGGTGTATTTATTACCAATAACAAAGGACCTAACTATTAGCCGTCGGCCATTAGCCTTTCATCCGGCTCTTAATTCTTAATTCTTAATTGCTAATTGCTAATTGCTAATTGCTAATTGCTAATTGCTAACTGCTAACTGCTAACTGCATCCCCTACTCCACCTTAACAAACTTTCTGCTCTTTTTGTCGTAATTGTAAATACGCCCCTCTGCAATATTGTAATACCACCCATATAAGTGTAATTTACCTGCTCTTACTCGTGTCCGAATATAGGGATAATGCATCAAATGGCGCAATTGAAGCACAACATTCATTTTCTCCGTATACTCTTCGCGTTTCTCCAAAGGAATTTTCTTTTTAGCTATTTTCTCTTCCACAAGCTCTTTTACCGGCATTGCAAGTTCGAGCCATTTTTTCGTATGATGCAGTTTGTCCAACTCTTTCCCCATATAGAGAGCACCGCAACCGCCACAGTTTGAATGCCCGCAAACCACTATGTTTTCGACATTCAACTCCAATACGGCGTATTCTATTACCGCCGATGTTGCTACGAATTTTTTGGTTTCCGTTTCATAAAAAGGTACAAGGTTGGCTATGTTGCGCACAACAAAAAGATCTCCGGCCAAACTGTTGGTCAGCATGTGTGGAACCACGCGCGAATCGGAACATCCGATAAATAGGGTATGCGGCTTTTGCTCTCCTTTCAACCCTTCAAAAAGTTCTTGCTTGGGAATAAATTCCCTCTCGTTGAAATCGCGAACAGAGTCAAGCAACAGTTCGCGTTCTTCCATTTTGTTAATTTCTTCTGATGTCATTATTTCATCTTTATTTATTCCCTTAAAGATACGAAAAAAAATATATATTACGATAGAGTGTTCCTGAAAGTTGAAAATCTGATATATAGAAAGCTATATCGGAAGTGTTCTCCTAATACGGTCTTTTTGTGTTTCCGGCGGAGCCGTTGACCTTCTCATATAAAGAAACTTTAACGTTTAATGCTTATTGATGATAGGAAAAAGTATCATTACATCGTGCCGTGATATTAATTTGGGACAATATTTGCATATTTATTTGCATTTAAGACTACTTTTGCTTTCTGATATTGTAGGGTTTGAAAACTGTAAGTGGCATAAACCGGAATTAGCCTAAAGTGTTAAATTCAAACTGACCAAATAACTGCATTGGGTCTGATGATACAAGAGCCTATGTTATCGGCAAGGCCGGTACTTTTGATGAAAACAATCATTTTACACCGACGGGTGACCATGCAACGGTTTTAGCTTTGTTCGGTGATTTATGGGATTTTAAGAATGGATAGACATGAAATAGACTTTGTGATCACCTGGGTTGATATGGAGGACCCGAAGTGGAAAGCCGATTTCACCAAGTACTCGGGTAAGATTGACAATACTACCGACTCAATGTCCGAAGCGCGGTTTCGCGATTACGGATTGCTGAGATATTGGTTTCGCGGTGTGGAGAAATTTGCCCCCTGGGTGCGTAAAATACATTTCGTGACTTGTGGGCAGAAACCGGAATGGCTTAATGCCAACCATCCCAAACTCCATTTAATACACCATGCTGATTATATTCCCAGGCAATTTTTGCCGGTTTTCAGTTCATCTTTAATAGAAATATACCTTCACAAAATCCCCGATTTGAAAGAACATTTTGTCTATTTTAACGACGATAATTTTATCATCAAAAATTTGCCGAGGGAAAGATTTTTCAAGAACGGCTTACCAAATGATATTGCAGCTTTTACTTTCAACAGCGGAATAGGATTGTGGTATAAGTGTTTGACAAACAACATTCGCATAATAAATCGCAGATTTGATAAGAAGGAAATTCTGAAACGTGATCATGACAAATGGTTTCACCCATCGTACGGGAGTAAAATCAGGTATACGCGTCTTATGCAACCCTTGAAGAGGTTTGTAACTCTACGCACACCACACAACGCTCATCCCTACTTAAAGTCAACTTTTGAAGAGGTGTGGGAGTATGCTGAGCCGGAACTAACCAAGATGTCGTCAAATAGATTCAGAAGCCCCGAAGATTATACTCAAGAGTTGTTCCGCACTTGGCAGATTTGCCGCTCAAATTTCAACCCATACAATACTTATCAAGATACGAAAATGTTTCCGCTTATCATAAAACCCAAACAGGCAGTTGAGGCTATTCGCAATCAGTCATACAAGTTGGTCTGTATCAACGATAATGCCCACATTCGAAATTATGAGCAAGTGATGTCGGAGATTGAAACTGCGTTTGAAAGCATCCTTCCCGAAAAGTCGAGTTTTGAAATATGAAGATATCCGTCATCGTCCCTTGCCATAACGGTGAAAAATATGTGGAAGGCTGTTTAAGAACCTTGGCTTCGCAAACTTATAAATACTTGGAAATTATCATAGTTGACGATGGCTCCTCTGACCGCTCACTTAGTGTGATAGAGCAGGCTATAGCATCAATGATGCCAACCGTTTTGCTTATAAAACAATCCCACAAAGGGGTTTCTGCAAGTCGTAATGTCGGAATGGATCATGCAAGTGGTGATTATATCCATTTTCTCGATATTGATGATGAGATAAATAGTGAGTTTTATGAGATGTTGGCGGAAACTGCAAAAACTACAGCATCGGACATTGTTGCTTGTAATGTAATAAACGAAGCAAAGCCTCATAGGAATATATCTTACGAGGTGACTGAGATTGTTACAAGCACAGAGGAGCGTCTTGGGCTAACCAATGTCGGTAGGAGAGGGAGTGCCTGGAGATTTCTTTTCCGTCTGGATTTTTTAAAGGAACAAGGGTTGAGATTTGACGAAACTCGCATTTCCGGAGAGGATAGAGTTTTTTCCTTACAGGCTGTCTATTTTGCCCAAAGCGTAGCCACAGAGCCACGAGCCACCTATTATTATCGCAAAAACGAAGGATCAATCATGAATACTCAGTCGGCTGAACTCAAAAAACGCCGGCATGCCGATTGGCAGCGAGTAAAGGAGTTTTATATTTCATTCGCCGAAGAGCATAAAATTAAAATTCCCGGCATTCCCACAGGAAAACTTTCGCGATACATTCTACGCTGGTTTAAGTAGTTGTCCATTAGCTGTTGGCAATCAGTCATTTGCTGTTGGCTTTTGGCACTCTTTCTGCTTAAAAAGAACTCCAACGCTCGAACTCAGCCCCCGCACCTATCTTTTATTTATTATCGCTTTTTTTTGTCACTTTTGTTCTCGACTTCCACTTTCACATCAAATGCGGGACCTTTGTAGCCTTTTGGTATATATTCAGGATTCATTACCATATGTTGTGCAGAACGATGTGCCAAATAGTGAGGCAAAATAAGTTCTATGCCATGTTCGTTGCAAACATCTTGAATGTGCCCATGAAGTTCCGATAATACCTTTAGTTGAATTTTGGCATCATTTATATAAACGTGGATCTTGTACGATGCGTAGAATTCGTTCAGTGATGATTGAATAACATATGGCTTTGGCTCCCGAAGTACATCTTTACAACGCAAACCGGCTTCAATCAACATATCATGAGCAAGCTTCCAAGGCACATCGTATCCGATTGTTGCTATGGTATTGAGAATTAGTCCCGGATCTTTTTCAAACCTGCTGTAGTTGATTGTGTTTCCTGTTAATATGGAAGAGTTAGGAATGGTTATCTCTTCATTTGTAATTGTCTTTAACCGTGTTACCAATAGAGTTTTCTCTATGACATCGCCTGAAATGTCGTTTATCTTAATTCTGTCACCGACTGCAAAAGGACGCATATATGTTATTACCAAACCAGCCACCATATTAGCTATAGCCGATGATGATCCTAGAGATACCAAGAGACCTAAAAATACGGAAACACCCTTAAAAATAGGCGAGTCGGAGCCCGGCAAATATGGAAATATCATAATGAATGCAAATGCGTAAAGAAGCACACGGATAATGGAAAATGTTGGCAAAGCCCATTCTTTATGAAATCCGTTAATTTTCAGTTTTCCTGATTCAATCTCTTTAAAGAAATAGCGAACGAGACGAATTAAATACTTAAAGACTATGTAAATCAACAATATTGCGAACAGATTGGGAAGAAAATTCCACAAAGAGAACAACATTTTCCTTACAGGTTTCCATATCATGCCAAAAAGCAAATCCGCCCAACCCCTTGTGAATGGGAATATGCTGAAAATTACGGGAATGACAAAGAAAAGCAATAGAATTATTGTCACCCAACGCAATAATCTAAATAAACCGCTTACAAGCTTAATCTCTTGGTCGGTTGATAGATATGTGTAATCGCGATATTTCAGATTTTTGAACCACTTTTTCTTCTTTTCATGGACATACTTTGTCAACCAGTTAAAAAACTTGTTCACACCGACTATCATCAAAATCAGAACAACTATTGTAAGAAGAACCAATCCTATTCTGGTGAGCAAACGTGGCAAACTCTTTTCTATACGCGCATTTTTAATGGAATGTTGTATCCGTTGCAAATAATCTTTTGCCAGTTCATCTATGGTTGAATTATTCCAAATAGCATCGGTTTCGGTTACACTCATCAAAATATTGTCGCGATACATTAAATCCCGATAATTGTCGGAGATCGCTATATATAGAGAATCCGGATTCATAAAATCATCATCGTACAGGATCTTTATCCTCGCACTGATATTATTTGCTCTATCCCTTGGAGTAAATGACCCGAGACGTGCATATAATGAAAAAATAGTGTCGTTGAGCACTCCAATTACGGGATATGCTGTCGCTATACTGCGGAGAGAGTCAACCTTTGATTTCTCCCTTTCAATTCTGTCTATCTCTCTTTGCTGAATATCAGCAAGTTGTCTTTGAATTTCTTCCTTTTTCAGATTGTCGGTAGTCTTGAGTGAAGCCAATTGTTCTTCCAGTTTCACCTGTCTTATAGAATCCAATCTGCGAATGGAGTCCATCTCTAAAAGACGACTTTTATAATCTTGAAGTAATACCCTATTTAAAGAATCGTGCTGATGCGCTAAGCTATCGGATAAATTATTCGGGATTTCTGATTGCTGAGCCATTAAACAGGAGAAGGCTGACATTAAAAAGACGATGAAGAGGGATAGGATACGCTTATTGAGGTTCATAATAAATTTGTAGTTTGCTGATCTAATAGTAGTAAAGATATAAAACAAAAACTATTACAAGATTAATCGGACGAAATTATTATTTCAAAATTCGTTTTTTATTGTTTTTGAAAAAAAATTAAAAGTTTTTTGAGATTTATTTGGTTTATAAAATAAACCGATTTATATTTGCGTCAGATTTCAATAATGAATCGAACAAATAACACTATTAATAATTATCACAATGGAAGAAAAACAACTTAATGAGAAGGAGAGTTTAGAACTCATCACTCGAATGATCCGCAACACGCAACAGCGCATTGAAAGAGGGAATGGAATACCATTTCTTATTTGGGGCTATACAACCGTACTTGTTTCGCTCCTGGTTTGGTTTACACTCAAGTCAACCCAAAATTATTACTGGAATTTATTATGGTTTCTAATTCCTGTAATTGGTTTTACGGCAATGACAATCAGTATGAAGAAAGAGAAAAAAGGAGTAACAACATACATCGATAAAGTAATTATGTATGTATGGATTGTAATTGGAATAGCTGCCTTTATTCCTGCACCGGCCGCCACTATAATGGAGGGATTTCCAATATTGTTTATAGTAACCTTGCTCATCAGTATAGGAACGGCAATTACCGGACTGATTATTAGGTTTGTGCCTTTAATTGTTGCAGGATTTATAGGAATGTTCTTGTCAATTTTTTGCCTGATATTGGGCAATGCTCTCGATTCAGTTCTTGTATTTGCAGCCCTTTTCCTAATTGTACAAGTTATTCCGGGGCATATTTTAAATTGGAAAGGTAGAAAACATGTTTAAACAACTCGATCCCCTACTTCATTCCGAACTCCGATTGGCAATAATGTCCATATTGATATCGGTGGAAGAGGCTGACTTTGTCTATTTGAAAGAGCAAACCAAGTCCACATCGGGGAACTTGAGCGTACAGATAGATAAGTTGAGCGAAGCGGGTTATATTGAAGTAGAAAGGGGATTTGTAGGAAAACGAACCCGCACAGTATGCAAAATTACGCAAGTAGGCATAAAAGCTTTTGAAGAGTATGTTGAATCGCTAAAAGAATATTTGAATTTATAACTTATCAAATTAAAACGATGAAACGCTTATTATTACTCACCTGTACAATTGTGCTCTTTGTCACTCAGATGCATGCCGAAAACGGAACATTAATCGTTCGCTTTGAAAATCTGAAAAGCAACGATGGAAAAGTGATGGTGGCTCTTTTCGACGGAAAGGAGAACTTTTCCAAACATGAGGCAATTCAAACAGTGTCTCTATCTATTGAAAACTACTCTGCTGTTTGGAATCTGGATTCTCTTCCTGAAGGTAAGTACATCATTATAGCTTATCACGATGAAAATGAGAATCAAAAGATTGATTTGGGAATAATGGGGATACCTGTCGAAGGGTATGCTTTCTCCAACAATAGAGTTGCAGAAATGGGACCACCCAATCCTGACGATATGCTTTTTGAAGTAAAGGGAAATCAGGAGACAATCCATGAATTAACAATGGTCTATTTTGACTTTTCTCTGTTTCAAAATAAATAAAACCGGAAATTCTAAATTCAACTTAACCCAACTAATACTATTATCTTATGACTACCATACAAAGAAACCCATTAAGACGATGGCATAAAGCCATTATAAAGCTGATGCTATTATTTATTGGCTGTGTAACTATATCGGTTGTTTCCTCTTGCGACAAACCCGAACCGGATATTCCCGATGAACCTGACGACGTCAAGACCGATCTTGTGGTTTCTGCCACGATTGCCAATTGGTCTTCGGTCAAGACTATGCCCGAGGGTGCAGAAGGAAATTATAATTTTACCCCCAAGTGGGAGAAAGGGGATAAGATCATAGGCTATTATAACAATGGTACTGGCGATGTCCTGATGACCTATGAAGTTAATGATGTCGCTGAGGATGGCACCGCCCGTTTTAAGAAGGCAGGCACATTTGAAGAACCTAAAAATGGAGAGACTGTATATTTTGTCTATGCTTCCGGATATGAGGCATCCTCGATCACAAATGGAAAACTTCAGATAAATATACAGAACCAATCCAGGCGTACTATGCCGATGTTGATGAGTGCTTCCGGAAAAGCAATATCCGGAAAGTTAGCACTTTCATTCAGCAGCAAGATGGCAGTACTTGGGATTAAAAACCCTTCGTTGGATGGTTCGCATAGTATGAAGATTTCTCAATTGACTGTTAGCGGTAATACTATTATTGTTGACGGTACATTTGACCTTAAAGCAGGTTCCTTTACGCTTGGGGAGGAGCCCTCCTATATCAATGTAGTATGCGACCAAGAAGCAGGCAGCGAGGAGATGATCTTTGTTTCGCTCTTTCCACAAGCCGCAACTAATCTTGAGTTTACCATTACCCAACAGGAAGCGTTTGTCTATTCGTTGTCCTGTAAATCAATGACTCCTCAGGCAAATTATTTGTATTATTTCAATGAGCCCGATCTTACAAGAAGGGCCGGATATGTTGCCATCGACTGGGAGCAGAATGTGACATCTCAAACGTTCAATGCGGTTTCCGGGGATATCGAAATTGTTTTCAAATCGAATGTTCCGCCCATTAAGAAGAATGACGTGCTTATTGTTCCCGATGAATCAGGAGATTATCACATTCGGATAGTTTCTTCCGTAACCCAAACGAAAGAGGGCGGCACCTTGTCGGTGAAAACCACTGAGGGTAAGATGGGGCACCTATTCAAGAACTGTAAATTTACTCTCTCCACGGAATCCGGAGTAACGACCCGATCTCCGTTTGAACGTATCTACACACCGAGTCGGGTAGAGATATTCAACGGACATAAATATATTCCCGTTTACGACTTAACTAAAGCTTCCCAGGAGATGTCCAAAGAACTCTTTAATTGGGAGAAGAATATGGATGGAACTACATTGTTGGAACAAGGGCCCCTAAGCCTGACCTGGGAGCAATGCAACTTTGACGTGGGACTTAAGGGTACTTTTGAATTCGATTTCGGAGAGGTGCCATGGGAAGAGGTCGGCATAGGCGATCTGCAACATTTGAGTATATGCCTTGAAGGGGGATTTGATATAAACCTGGCGCTGAAAATTGCAGCTACTGCAGGTGCGGAGATCAGTAAGGAGCTCACGCTCAAGGAAGAGATTGTAAAGACGCGATTTACTTTCATGGTTGGAGCTGTTCCAGTATATATATCTGTTTCATCAGATCTTATGGCCGAATTGAGTGCTGAAGCAGAAGGCGAAGTGTCAATTACAGGTGGTGTTAGTGCCGGAATGACGGCAAAACTCGGTGTCGAATGGGACCATGAGACCGGCGGTAAACCCATCTATGAAATAGGAAAGAAATTGGAACTTATTTACCCCTCCGTTGACGCACACGCACATATAGAGGGAAGTGTATCTACCTATCCTTCCATTGAGATAGGAATCTACAGCGTTCTTTGCCCAACCATCAATCCAAAGCCCTACATAAAAGCAGCCGCGGATGCGCGTTTAATTGAGAATCGTTATTTCGGGTGGAATGCCGGACTCTCTGCCGGACTTGACCTCGATCTCGCCCTCAATTTGGATCTTTTCTTCATTGAAGAGAAATTGGTGGAAATTGAACCGATTAATATATTTGATCTTCCCATTGTAGCCCTTCCTGACGAATTGACTCTCAATACAGAGACACCGACTCAGATGACCACCGGCGAAACCAAACTGATCAAATACCACGCTCTCAATAAAAATCACCTCACCGGCACTGCTTACAATGGGTCGCGTCTGCTGGTTCATTTCGAGGCGGAGGGAGGCACTTTGGATAAAGAGTATGCTTTTACCGATAGCGAGGGGAATACAGAGGTAACCTTTACACTTACCAGCACGGATGAAGGCAATGTCAAGGCAGAGGTCGTGCTTGGAGATGAAGAGGAAGACCCGGTTGAAGCTGAACTATGGGAGGCTGAAATCATCAACTTCCGCTTGACTGCCAATCCTACATCACAGATTATAGGTGAGGAGGGAAAAGCGCCGATTTCATTCAAACTCGAAACCTTCTCTTCCTTAACAGGCGAATGGTCTCCTGTACAAGGTCAAACCCTTACATTTACAGCTGTCGGCGGCACCTGCCCTGCTTCCGGTGTAACTGCACCGGATGGTACGGTAGATATTGTCTTTACGGCAGAAGAAGATTTCACCGAAGGAAGTGTAACGGCAGAATTTAAGACCAATGTGCCTGTCAAATGGGGTGGTTCTGTCAAAGCTGAAATAACTGCACCGGCGGAGGAAGACGAT
>CAZRBY010000014.1:658-3391 GCA_964598495.1 uncultured Muribaculaceae bacterium | reverse complement strand
AGGTTGTGAAAGGGGAACTCGATTATGTGGAGGTGGTGAAAAGGGATGATGGGACCTATTATGTGGAATGGTGTAAGGAGAAATATCCCGAATTGGCTACCATACATTATGGACGCATAACCGGTTTTACAGAAAGTATGTTAGGTCAGATGATTGATATAAATAGTCCGGCGTGGAGAAACCTGTTTGTCGGCTTTATGCATATCATGAATCCCGAAGCCTCATCGTGGAATGATTGGGTTAGTGTTAATTTTTCGAGTGACAATATCGTGAATGGTGCAATTCAACTCAACAGGTCTTCCACGACTCCGTCCACAAAGAGTCCGGGAGGCGATCAATACACACTGCAGTTTTATCTTAAGAAAGATGATGGAACTGAGGCTTGGGCTAATTTAAAAACCACAAAATAAAATATAGAACAATGTAAAAACGCGCCGTAAACAACTGTTTGCGGCGTGTTTTTTGATATAGCACAAACTATGTCAGAACATTAAAAATCAGCAGTCAAGGATGTCTCGGTAAGTGAATGCTATTCTGATATGACTTTTTTGCTGGTGACAATGTATCTATTTCTTATCCCATCCAGTCGGTAATATATGGAATTCTTGTTTTTAGTTCTCCATCCTCTCCATTTTCGCGCATTTCGAAAATTTCAACCGTTACCAGACTAGGATAATAGGTATAGGAGCGGCCGTCATTCAGTTCGATAAGAATAATGTGGTTGGCAAATCCGTCTTCGGGAGTGTAGCGGTAGGTTGCTGTTTTGATGTCGCTCAGTTTTGCAGGTTTTATGGGGCCTTGTTCATTTTCGCCTGCAATTAAGTCACATATAAACTCTTCAATATTTCCCTCAAAAAAATCCATACATTGATATGCAGCATAACTAGGTTCAACATATTGAAAACAACGGTCTGCATCGGCACTGATAAGTGCAGAAGCAAATCCTTCAACAAGTCCCTGGTGAGTGCTGTTTTGGGTGGGATAATCTCTTATTTGTACAAACTGCTCATTTTCCCATTTATAAATCATGAAATCCTGACGATTGACGGAGATGTAAACCGAAGTCCCGTGTCGGGGAACGTAGAAGTCAATCCAATTATCGTAAGGATTCATGGCGATGCTGTTTTCAACTGAACGGCGCATCTCTTCTACTCCAAAGTCTGTTGTGGAAGTTATTTTTCCATTACTGTAAATATAATAACCGAATCCTCCGACATAGCCGACAGCAATCAGTTTGTTGCCATCTTCCAGGTTCCAATAGCACATTTCCCAACTGACTTGGTCTTCAAACTCCAATCTGAGGTATCTGTTCTCATTGTCGCATACCGCCATATATTCTTCCAACTCGGCAGGCGTCTCCCAGTCTGTCATAATAAAAGCCTCAGCAGGCATCAAATCGAAGAGTGCTTTTACATCTACTTCTTTCTGTGAATTTGCACATGATGTTGCTCCAATCACCGTCATAAAGAACAGCACAAGCACAGTGAATTTTTTCATAGCAGTTTTCATGGTCTTATAATTTTTAAATGATTTTAAATGTTTATTCTACTTCAAAAAAGAGATCAAATCTTGTCTTGTGAGCTGAAGCCGCACGGTATATCCAAATAGTCTCATCCGATATGGTGTCCAATTTTATATCCACATTATTTTCGCTGTATTTAACAATAGAACCATCTTTAAAATAAAAGCGTTTGGCTATATTGTTGTCGTACTCGTTTTTTTCAAAAATAAACAGCACCTGACCCTCCTCATTGTAAAGAGCTTCAAAGTAAATGGTATTACCGGCAGACTTCACTTTCTCGATGACCATACACAAAATTGGCGGATAGCCTCCCTCTGCTTCGTAGTAAAAAAAGATTTCTCCCCGATACTCTCCGACACCCGGATAGGATTTTCCATACTTATTGTCGATAGTGTGCAGGCAAAACAGTTCGCCGGCATAGCCATCCTTCTCCAAGGTGGCTATTTGCGACTTAACGAGATTATACTCTTTCCTGATCTCTTGTATGGTTTTTTCCGCACTTTGATTAGTTTGCCCAAACATTAAGTTGCAAAGGCAAGTAGCGACAATAACTAAAAATAACTTTGTGATTTTCATTTTTTGCGTTTTTTAAATCTTTCCTGTGCCGCTTCCGTTTCCTCTTTAGAATAACGCACATGCAGGTTTTCGTCGATGATATAGCAGGCGGAAGGTTCGTAGTCTTTTGTGAAATTACTAACGTCGTCGTGCCCTAAACTCAATTCATGGAGCCAAACGGTAACAATGCCGGGTTTTAAGGCGCGCCAGCGATGGGAGTAGTCATTTCTTCCTCCACATTGAATATTTCTATCGGGGTCAAGGCGTTCTGTGAAGACGCCCAGATCTTCCACCAGATCGGCAGGCTCGGCATGTGCGAAAATTTCAGTAGGAGTGGCAATGCCCTTGCTGTAATTAAAGCGAATTTCAAATTGTTTCTTGTACCTGTCAATCCAATCATACATCAAATTAACCGCTTGTTTCTCCAATTCAGCAGTTCTCTTGTTTTTGCGTTGATTGATAGAATAATTGAGATAAACAGTTTTGCCGTTTTTAATAAATGATACCTGAAGGGATTTCATTAAATCACGTACATAACCGTGGCGTTCTTTGCGCGGTTTACTCATCCCGAAAACAATAGTTGCCAACTCATCAAAGTCGCTTTTCTCTATCTCAAAACTTATCGTATTGTTCTCGTCGCGACCTGTTTCAAAAAC
>CAZRBY010000014.1:0-648 GCA_964598495.1 uncultured Muribaculaceae bacterium | reverse complement strand
AGGGTATAGGTGTCCGCAGTTTTATTAACCCTAATATCGGTACAGTCATCAAAACGCATACCGGAACGGTGGTATGACACGGATGACAATTCTTTTGTCTGTGCGTTTGTGCATCCGGGAGAGGAGAGGAGTGCTAATGTCATAATAATCAGTTTTGTTTTCATAGGTACTTTACTGTTTTACCCATTTTTCATCTATCCATGTGAGAGTTAACTCCTTAAATGCTTCGTAAGGAATAGACTCGAAATCTTCTATTACTTCTTCATAGTCAATATGTACTTTTATAGCTGTTCCTTCTTGTGGTAATTGATAATATAGTATGTACTTTAAGCTTTCGACATTTTCTCTCAAATCATCTATTATATCAGGATGCAGTTGAGAGACATCAATAAAATCTTCCAAATTTATGGTTATATCCTCCCACAAGGAATAATCTCCATCTTCACGCAATTCTCCCTCTTCATAATAGAAAAATAGGAGCCTTGGACCAGTTTCAAAGCCCTGGTTTACCGCAACCAATTTCCGCCCATCATTCAAATTCCAATAACACATCTGCCATTCGTAGTGGCCGCCGGCCAACTCAAGGTAGCCGTTTTCGTAATCGCATTCGCAAATATACTCATCCCGGTCCAGCTCTCCCAATGCCAC
>CAZRBY010000013.1:37879-53096 GCA_964598495.1 uncultured Muribaculaceae bacterium | reverse complement strand
ATGATCCGGCAGAACCTCGACGAACAAAACGACAAAATCATTGAATGGCTGAACAGCAAAGGCGATACGCCGATGCGCTTAAAAATTAAACCTCAATTATTGACCGGCAGGTAATCATGAAAAAAATCATTTTCATTTTGAGTTGTATCCTGCTTTTTTCCTGCAAAGCGGAAAAAACGACACTTTCACCTTTTGTTTCCGTTTATAAAAGTGACCGGATCGGCAATATTCTTCCTTCATATATTTTTTTGAAGACACAGCCTCGGACTTTTGAAATATACTCGCCGACTATATATGGAAGTCTCTTTGGTCAATGGGAGATAAGCAATGATACATTGTTCCTGTTTCCCGAGTACGAGTATTTTTACCGGGATTCGGAGTCAAGGATCTCTAAAATAACACCGCAGGATACAAGTATGCTAACTATTCCACAACGGTATCTGATAAAAGATGATTGTCTGATTGATGTAACAAATTATAGTGCCATTTTGCCCGAACCATTCAATAATCAAAGCCATCAGATGGTCTATAAGCGTGTAATAAAGAAATAAGAAAAAGAGGCCTCTCGTTTGACGGATGCAATCCGGGAGAATTGTTCCACAAGGCAGTATATACTTAGCGCAATATGAAAAGAGCGAATAAAATAGTTGGAGTAGTAGGAATATGCATCAATGTGCTTCTACTGTTTTATTCGCTTCATTGGTGTTGTTTATACAATTTCACGAGCGGAAGATTGTTCTTGTTTATCTATCCCAATTGGGTGCTGCTGATAAATTGTTTGCTTGCCATAATTGGAATTTTCATCTCGATACTTTTAATGAGAAATAAGATTGGAATGAAATTGTTTCTGATTATTACGATACTATTGTGGTTGGTTGTTTTATCAAATTTTTTCTTTCCTATATACTGAAATGAAAATTAGTAATTTTACCGTAACTGAAGAAATAATAGCAGTATTGTGTAGATATGATCTTTTGCAGACATATTCGATTATCCCCGACTTTTCAATTGATGAAAGTTACAAAGGGGCAGATTATTACCTTTGTAAAAACGATTTATCCAAATACAAGAGAGTGGTTACTAATATTGGGCTTGGCTATTATAAACCGCTCGGATTAAGATGCAAATAAACAAATTAGCCCCTACATTGTTCTTTAGGGGCTATTTTCATAGAGAGATGCTATGTGTTGGTGCGGGTTTATGACTCCTTTTGTGGTGTTTCAGCAATCCTTCTTACCGTTTCATACATGTTCCGTTGTGATTTCATCAGATTGACTGATTGTAAAGCAATAGTTTTGGTTTCGTTCAAAATAGTCATAAACAAGATACTGTTTCGCGTGCCACTTTCCAGTATTTTAACTCGTTTGATCTGTTTTTTTGTCAAATGGGCACATAATTCCAAAATCTCATCGCGCAACTCGTTGATTACGGAGAAGTCTGAATAATCTTTATCATTTATTTTCCTAATAAAAGTTTCATACAACTTTATAACGTGGCTGTTGAGCTCCTCCAAGTCAGCCTCCTGCTCGTCATTAAAACCTTTGTGATTGTTTTCAATGTACATCAGACTATCCGAAGTTATTACACGCAACGCTTTTGTGATTTCGTATGTGTAATCTACAATTTGAACATATTCCTGTTCAATGTCCAGCTCTTTCACGGAAATGGTTTGAATGGTGGGAACCACTTCGTAGGTGCGTTTATCCTTATATTGTTTGTATAATTTCTCAACTTTCAGGGCGATTTTCCGCAATAGGTTTCTATTTTCGTCTTTAAGGCCTCTGACATTGTCTTTATAAATGTCAAGCATCAATTTGATGGATTCCCTTACTTCGGTGGTTGAAGCCGCTACGATTCCTGATTCATCTTCCAGAATCTGTGCCTTTGCGGCTTCAGCTGATTTACGTTTTTTGTGGAACTTGGAGGATTTGAAAAGAAGAAAAACGACTAATGCGAGCATTGCGAAAACGGCAATTTTTCCTCCAAAAACAAGTATGGTAGCGACCAATCCGGCTACAGTAAAAGCGACAAGTGCTGTTATGAACCATCCTCCGATAACGGTAAGAACTCCGGTAATACGATAAACTGCACTTTCACGTCCCCAGGCTCTGTCGGCAAGTGACGAACCCATGGCGACCATAAATGTTACGTATGTAGTGGATAACGGAAGTTTAAGCGAAGTTCCCAAAGCTATGAGCATAGCAGCAATGGTCAGGTTTACGGATGCGCGAATCAAGTCGAAAGAGGCTCCGGGTTTAAGATCTTGTTCGGGTAGGAGAAATCTGCTATTAATTTTCTCTATAAAAGATTGCGAGAAGAGTTTTTTAATAGCCCTATTGGTACTTACGCCCCAACGTACAAAAGCACGTGATAGAGGAGATGATGAAAAGCGCTCTATACCCGCAGCTTGGCGACTTAAATTAACTTCGGTTGCAGTTACCGTACGTGCTTTTTTGGAAAACCATAATGCCAACACCATAATAGCTCCTGCTGCCAATAGTATTAAAACATCAGCTTTAACAGGTCCGTTAAGTGAGTCCATGTAGAGGTTCTCAATAGATCCACCGGAGGCAACAACTCCTTTAGCATGTAGATAAGAATCCAATCCGGCTAAGGGGGCACCAATAAAATTAACCAAGTCGTTGCCTGCGAAGGCCAAAGCTAAGGCCATTGTTCCTACCAATACGATGATTTTTAAAATATTAACCCTCAATAATTGCAGAATGCCCATAAAAACAGTCCAACCGGCGAAGGTTATAAGAAGGGTTTTTCCCATGTTGGCTTCAATCATATTCAAAAAATCGTCTACCACAAAGGGGCTTCCTTTCAATCCTTTGAATACGATAAAGTAGGTCATTGCAGTAAGGGCAAAACCGCACCACAACGCTCCCAAATATTTGAATGTCTTCTTATAGCGGAAAGAAAAAATCAGCCTGGAAATATACATGATCACGCTGCCGGCAAAAAACGCAATAGCTACCGAAACAAAGATTCCGGAAATAATCGCCAAAGCTTTACCGGAATTGATGTAGTCAATCAAATTACCTCCGTTGTTTTGCCAAATGGTATAAAGCGCAACGGCGACCCCAGCTCCCAATAGTTCGAAAACCAGAGATACGGAGGTTGAGGTGGGCAATCCGAGCGAGTTGAACACATCCAATAGAATCACATCCGTGAGCATGACGGCCAAAAAGAGCATCATGATATTACTAAATGTGAACATTTCGGGATGGAAAACACCGCTTCGGGCAATTTCCATCATTCCGCTCGAAAAAAGAGTTCCCAGCAATATGCCCACGGAAGCAATAGTTAGGACCAACCACATGGGTGCCACTTTAGAACCGATACTTGAGTTGAGAAAGTTTACTGCGTCATTTGCAACGCCTACTGTTAAATCTACTACTGCCAATCCCAGCAGAATGATTACAATAATGAGGAAAATAGGGTCCATAAATAATTATTCCGTCAACCTTTTGATACAGATAGATCAATGTTTTTGAGAATCAAAGACAAAAATATCGAATTATTCCCCCCAAAAATCTTGAAATCAAAAACTTAACAGAAATGTAACAACTCAGAACTCGATACTCCATACTCGAAACCAGCCTCTGACATCACTCTGACCCCATAACCAACAATTCTCAATACCACAAACAGAATACACACTCCCCACTACATACTACACACTAAAAAAGAGTTCATCCGAACTCTTTTTTCGTACCCGGAGCCGGGGTCGAACCGGCACAGCCTCTCGGCCACTGGTGTTTGAGACCAGCGCGTCTACCTATTCCGCCATCCGGGCAATAATTATGCGGTAAACGTTTCGATATTTCAATAGGTCGGCAAAAGTAGAGAAATATTTGAAATTATCAAAATCACTCTTGATTGAGTTTGTATTTGGCGAATGCTGTAATCAGCTCATTGTGGTGTGACTTCCAGGCCTTACGATAGAGACGTCCTACCTCGTCCAACCACGCCTGATCTCGTTTTCCCTCTAAGCTGCTCCCAACTGCCGCCTCTCCACCTGCCGCATAGTACATTTCGCGTGTGGTGCTACTGATGCGGGCATAACGGCCTGTGTTGGGTTTTAAGTCATCATTGGTAAGAGTCAGGTAAAAGTCAAGCATTTCTTCGGTGCAGGTACGATTCTCTTTGACCTGCGGAAACATCGTAGTATCTGCGATATATACTGTAACTCCATCCTTGAAAACATAGGGTTCGTAGTGTCCGGGAACATACATATCCTCATAGACCACTCCGGATACGGGAAACTGAGCTCCAGATTGCCACTGGATCCATTGACGGATGGTCTCGAAATCCTCGTATAATACACTTCCCGTGGCGTTGAAAACGGCATCCGCAATCCATATCGCCAGTTTTTCGGGTGAAGGATTGAGCATAAGTACTTTACCTTTTTTTGCAACACCGAGACGTTTGTCAATTCCGGTGAAATATTCGTATTGCTGCACGGGATAACCCTCCCATCCGGGATGGTCTGTGACTTCTCCGATAAGGGTCTGCGCCATATAGGCGGCCTCAAGAGTGGTCTCACACCTGGCGGTCAGTACCGGCAAAGAATCCTTGAGGTATTTCTTTAAAGCGGAATCCATGCCTATGAATGTGCGGTTGCAACTGCAGAGCAAACAGCAGAAAGCACAGCAGGATGTTAAAATTATAAACCGTATTGTTTTCATGTCAGTTAGGTTTTATTTCAATCAAAAGAATATCGGCAAGCACGCAGGCAGTCATTGCCTCTACAACAGGTGGAACACGTAGCGCAAAGCATACATCGTGTCGGCCTGAAACTGAAATATCGGTCATCACCCTTTCAGCAAAGTCAAAGGTAGTTTGAGTCTTGGAAATGGAAGAGGTGGGCTTGACGGCAACACGGAATACTACCGGATTGCCATTAGAGATACCGCCGTTTATACCGCCGGCTCCATTTTTGGCTGTGTGGCCATATTGATTTATAAAGGGGTCATTGTGCTGGGATCCCTTCATCCGTGATGCGGAAAAGCCGTCACCGAATTCGATACCGCGTATTCCCGGGATGGAAAATATTGCGTGTGATATCAAAGATTCCAGAGAATTGAAGAAGGGCTCTCCCAGTCCGGCCGGAATATTGGTACATATACATTCTATAATGCCTCCGAGTGAGTCGCCCTCTTCTATGGTTTTCTCAAGAAGTGCTTCCACAGCCTTGTTCTCGCCTGTCGGAATACCTCCGACTTCAATGAGGGTAGCCCTTATCTCAATAGGGGAGATGATTTTCTTAGCTACAACGCCCGCGGCAACCAGCGGCAGCGTCATTCGTCCTGAGAAAATACCTCCGCCCGTAAATCCTGTGTTCTCGAAATTCTTCTCGCGCGAAAAATATTTGATGTATGCGGTAAAATCGGCGTGGCCGGGGCGGGGAATATTTCTTAAGGAAGTGTAGTCCTGCGGTCGGACGTTTTTGTTTTCAAATTTTATGGTAAGAGGTTCACCGGAGGTGACCGTCACTCCGTCATCTCTTTTGCGGACCCCGCTTTCCATGATTGGAATGTCCTCCTCGATGCGCGGTGAGGTGCCTTTACGACCGCTTTTGCGTCTGAGGATATCTTCGGTAAAATCGGTCGGATCAATCGGTAAGCCGGCAGGGACACCCTCAATGGTTATGCCTATTTCCAGAGCGTGTGATGCCCCAAAAATTGTAATCCTGAAATTTTCACCGAAGCTATTCATATCAATTAAGTTTTCTTTGGTCCAGTTTGGCGAGTTCAGTTAGAAAACCCGGAAAGGATTTGTTAATACAATCGGTATCGTCAATGATAATTTCAGAAGTGGCGAGGAGATTTGCAATGGAAAGCACCATTGCGAGACGGTGGTCGCCGTGTGAAGAACATTCCGCCCCCATAAACTCAAAATCTTCGTTGCCCCTAATTAGCATATAGTCGCCCCGAATCTCCACCCGGACACCCAATTTGCGAAACTCCTGAGCAAAACTGCGCGCACGATCGCTCTCTTTATTGCGGAGACGCCGGATTCCCTGAATACAACTCTCTCCCGTAGCTCGTGTTGCCAACAAAAATAGAGGCGCAAAGAGGTCTGGTGCATCCGTAATGTCATACACAAATGGGCAAATAATAGACTTGCGAATGTTGATGTTTCCATCTTTGTCCTTGACAATATCCACATGATTCTGCTCGAGGAAGTCATATATCATCGCATCCGCCTGATTGGAGAACATATCCATACCGCGGATAGTGATATCTCCCATAATCGCTCCGGCTACGAGCATAATGGCGGCAGCGCTCCAATCCTTCTCCACTTCGAGCCCGTGAAGGGGCTTAATCTGCTGTTTGCCGGAGATAAAGAATGATCTGGATTCTTCATTTTCTTCGCCACTGAAATCAATATCAATTCCAAAAAACTCGGCCAGATAGATGGTTAGATCTATATAGGGATTACTGGTGGGGTCATCAACGTGCAAAACAGAGTCTTGAGCGCATTGTGAGAGGGCAAGTAGCATCCCAGATATCATTTGGGATCCTCGAGCCCCGGAGATATTGACAATTCTGCCATTGAGCCGTCCTGAGACAGATGCGGGCAAGTAATGTTCATCATTGTAGGAAATTTTGAGTCCCATCCACCGTAGGGCTTTCGCATGTTCGCGAATTTTACGCCGGTTGAGAGTCTTTTCGCCGACGATTAGAATATCGGAGTCGCTCAGACCTGCAAGAGGAATACAAAGTCGCGCCAATAATCCTGATTCTCCCACGAAAAGTTTATTGTCCTTGACTACCAGCCCCTTTTCTTGGATGCGTTGGTGACCCGTAAGTATGAGTGTGCGGCCTTCAAATGAGATTTCGGCCCCCAGTTGCCAGGCCACTGATAGTGCTGACTGGGTGTCATCACAGAGGGTAAGGTTGTAGAGGCGTGTAGTCCCTTCGGCAAGGGCGGCAAGCAATATTGCACGTTGTGCGAAACTCTTGGAGGAGGGAATATCCACCTCTCCCTTTAGCAGAATATCGCTCGCCATCAGATTGTAATAGCAGGGTTGACCGGGTGCGGTCTCAAATCCGCGGCGCGGGGAGACGTAGTAGAGCGGTGCACCCAGAGCGACGGATTTTAGCCTTGACGGAGTCCCTGCAGTACCCATTGCAAAAGCGATAAGTCGCTCGGGTGGAAATTCGTCGTAAAGGGAGAGAACTCTTTTCGCATCCTCAGCGGATTTGGCGGTGGTGACTATTTTAACTATATCCGCTCCTTCAGAAAAGGCATTCCTCACGATGGCTCGAAGTTCTTCTACTGGGTTTGTGTAGTGCCGGTTGTGGTAGGAGTGGATTGTTTTGCAAAACTTATTCATAGCAAGCGAAGAGAGCCACCTACGAGACTCTTCGGGAAGTGAAGTCTCAATGTCCACGATGTCTGCACCTGCAAGAATGGCCGTAGAGAGGGCTTTGATGGCATCCTCCCTTTCCGTAGCAAGATGGCAGGAATGTGCGGCCAACAGAGTCGCCTCTCTCTGGCAGGAAAACACATCCTTTATCTCCTGTTCGGAGAAACCGCATTTATCAAGCCGAATCTCAAGTACTTCGTCGCGCCTGGTTTCGGCCATAAATTTGCAGTAGATGCTGTCAATATCCCTTATGCTTATGCAGACTCGTGCCATTTGCGGAATTATTCTTCAACTGATGCGGCAACAATATTGGCCACCAGAGCTCTTGTCCTTGCAAGTGCACCCTTGTCCTCGGGGTGTACCCTATTTGTGAGAAGGATGACAGCGGTCTTTGAGTCCATATCTATGACCATTGAAGTGCCTGTGTAACCGGTGTGGCAGATAGTGCGAGTGCGGCTGAAGAGATCGCCGCGAATACCTGCCGCACTACTGCGATTGTCCCAGCCGAGCGCGCGTCCTATATGAGGGGAATTCTCCTCAGGTACCTTAATCATTCTCTCGACCGTCATCTTGCCGAGGATTCTGTTTCCATGAATCTGACCACCGTTCATCAAGGCTGCCGCGATGACGGAGAGATCCTCAGCATTTGAGAAGACTCCGGCATTGCCGCTATTGCCTACATTGATTATGCGTGCTATCGGATCGTGCACATTGCCTACAAGAGGCAGCCCATCGGCTTGCACTTCGGTTGGGGCACAGAGTTCGAGAGTTGATCCTGTGGGGTTATAGCAGGTGTTGGCAAGTTCGAGCACATCAAATATATGCCTCTGTGCATAGTCACACAATTTCTCTCCGGTAATATTTTGGAGGATATGCTGGAGGGTGACAAAATTAAGACAACTGTACAAATAATCCGTGGTGGGCTTGAAGTTACGCTTAACCTCCGTAGCTATATATCTTATCAATGAATCCGGTGTGGCTTCGCCAAATCTTTCCACATAAGCAGGTACGGTAATGTATGAAGCAATGCCGGAACTGTGAGTGAGCAGGTCTATTATTCTGATATCCGTTTTCTCGCCCGTGCCGGGATCAACCCATGGTTGGAAATCAGGGATATACATATCTACGGGGTCGGTAAGACGGATACTGCCGTTTTCCACAAGCTGAAGAAATGATAGAGTGGTGCCGACGCATTTGCTGACGGAGGCCAGGTCAAATACGGTCTCGGTAGTCATGGCCACGGTATCGGGCACTACGGATTTATTGCCGTAGGCCTTGAGATAGACGAGTTTGTCGCCTTTGACAACAGACAATACGGCTCCCGGGCACTGGCCCTCTTCAATAGCTTTAAATACTACGGAATCGACTCTGGAAAGAATCTTCGGATTCATTCTCTGGGATTCGGGCGTGGCTTTGGCAAGTTTTCCGGGTGCGGGTGTGGTGGTGCAACCTGTTGCCAGAAATGCGCAGAACAGGATTATAAGTAGAGAACGCTTCATGATATTATGATTTCGGATTGTGTTTGACAATTAACAAAGTTAATTAATTCTTTTGAGAAGCCTAATTGAAGAGAAAAAGAAAATCACACTCAAGAGGATGCCTGCCACAAGTTCCGGAAGGATTGTACGTAAAGGGAATCCATACATGATGACGATACGAAGGCCTTTTGTAAGCCAAAAAACGGGATTCATTTGGCAGAAATAATATGAAACACCGCTCATATTTGCCAGCGGTGCTACAATTGAGCTGAGCATTACAAGAAATATCATCACGAAAATCATCAGATACAGAGCCTGGATATCGTTACGAGCGACAGATGCAATGAAAACCCCTGCAAACAGCAGCGGGAACGTAAGTATGTATGCAACCATCACCAATTGGACCAAACCTGAAACAATGGTCATATCATAGACTATGTATCCCACCGCAAGACATAGGAAGAGTTCCAGAATGACGACAAGCGAATAAAAAAATACCTTAGTGCCAAGATAGAGCCGCATATCCACTCCGGTGACAATGATCTGAGAAAGAGTGTTGTGTTTTTTCTCGCCGGTGATATTGAGCCCGATAAGGAAAATAGCTACAATCAGAAGCGCCATTGCTATCAGCGAGACAAGATAATATTGTTCGGAATGCTCTTCATTGTTGAAAAGGCGGTGAAGGCTGATGATCTCTTCCGAGACCTCATTACCGGAGAGGATTGAGATCATTTGCGGTGCAGAGATATCTGCCTCTATTACCCTGGCCCCGTCCACAAGAAGAGTCAGGTTCTCAGGATTTCCAAGTTCGATTCCCCGCTCATAACCCTCCGGAATGAAAACGATCATCAAAACGGAGTTATGCTCCATAAGGCGCATTGCTTCTTCCACTGATTTGCACAAGACAGGAGGAAGGCAGTACTCAGATGAGAGGATTTTTTGCCCGATTTCCATGCTGGCAGAGGTGTGATCCATATCCACTATGGCACAACTGAACTTATTGGAATGGCCTAAGGTTTGGGGAATGAATCCGATCACGACGATAGGACAAAGGAGCAGCAATATAATCATCAGCGGAAACCTCACGAAAGCCAGAACCTCATGTTTGAATATGTAATAGAATCTTCTCATCAGGATTTGGAATAACGGCGTGAAAAACCCAGCAGGGCGATGATAAATGCAACTAAGCCCTGAATTGTCAGGAATAGGATATAGGGTAGATTTTCGGCAAAGCCCGTTCCTTTGTACGCTATACCTCTATATCCTTCGATGAAGTGATATCCGTTGTAAAGCCGGGCAACTCTCTGCATCATTTCGGGCATACTGCTGACAGGCATGACGAACCCCGAAAGAAACAGGTTTGGCGTGAATATAAAAAACCAGCAAATGATAAGAGCCGCTTCGTAAGTCTTGCAATAAGAACCGACAAGCAATCCGAGCATCATCGAATTGAAGGAAAAGAGGGCGCAGAAAAGGAAATAGAGCAGAAAACTGCCGTTAATCCCGAGTCCGAATACCGATTGTCCCAAAAAAATAAGATAGGATATATGTACCAGCGATATCAGAAAATAGGGAATAATTTTGCCAATGACAATTCTGATAGGTTCCAAAGGAGTAAGAGAGAGTAGCCGTGATGTGCCATGAACCTTTTCTTTGTTGATGCTTATGCTGAAAATCATGGTTGAAACCACTATCAGGATTATCATTATTATTCCGGGAATGGTGGCCATTCTTCGGTTGAGGTCGGCATTGTAAAGATATCTTATGGTAAAGGGAGCGTCGTTACCGGGCCCGATAAGAGAACTCTTTATGGCAGAGTTGATGGGGTTTTTGATTGCAAGAATATTTGTTGCGAAGGAGCAGTCGATGAAGAGGTCAAATTTGAAGGGCACATTGTAGCCCCATTCTCCTTCACTGATGACAATTGCAGCCGATATACCGTCTCGCGCGAAAGACTCTTCCACTTGCGAGGGTGAATCGAGCATCACTACTTTGCCGACTTTGTCCATGTTGCATAAATGATTCACCACTTCGTTTGCTTTCGGCCCTGCAGTGTTGGCAATGGCAAGGTCGATACGCTGTATGTCAATCGAAATGGCAAATCCTATGGTGATGAAAAACAGCGCCGGAAGAGCAAACAGGATAAGGCCGCTCACCTTATCCCTCAAGATGTGCGACAACTCCTTGCGTGCGACTGTCCAAATACCTCTCATCTGACCTCCTCCAAAAACAAGTTGATAAGGTCGCCTCCGGCCTCGGCAGCTAAGTCGACGGGAGTTCCGTAGGCCTTGATGGTCCCGTGCTCCATCATCACCATATTGTCACAATGAAATGCATCATCAAGGTAGTGGGTACTCACCAGAATGGCTATCCCTTCGTCTGCGGCATCTCGAACGGCTTCCCAAAGGCGTTTACGATTGAGAAGATCAAGTCCGGAAGTGGGCTCGTCAAGTAGCAGCAAGGTCGGGGAGTGGAGTCGTGAAATGGAGAAGGCAAGCAATTGTTTTCTGCCGGCAGGCAATCTGTCGGTTCGAACATTCAGATAGTCCTCCATATTGAAATGAGCGATAAAACGATCTCTCTGATGCACAAATTCCTGTTGCGGCAGATTGTAGAGAGCACCGTAAAACTCAAAATTCTCCATCACCGTCAGAGTTCCAACAAGAGAAAATGATTGGCTCATGTAGCCGATTCGACATTCCGGTGCTATGATGAATTCACCGGAAGTGGGTCTCGTAAGTCCGATAATCATCCTGATAAGAGTCGTTTTTCCGGCACCGTTGGCGCCGAAAATTCCTACCACTTCCCCTTTCTCCAGGGTCAGGGAGAAGTCGCGGACAGCCATAAGGGAGCCGAAGCGCTTATTGAGGGACGATATGGTGAGAATTCTATTCATCCGTGCTTTCCAGAAATTTGATGAAGACATCTTCAAGACTCTTTTCGCCCGGTGTGAGATTCTTAGGAGTGTCGTATGAGATGAGTCTGCCCTTATCAAGCAACATCACCTTGTCGGCACGCGCAGCCTCATCCAGATAGTGCGTACTCATGACTATTGTGATACCTTGTTCCCTCAGAGCCAGCAGCTCTTGCCAGAGCTCCCATCTCGAGAGAGGGTCGATACCGGTAGTGGGCTCATCAAGCAGAAGTATTGAGGGAGAATGGACTGTCGCACAACAAAGAGTGAGTTTCTGCCTCATACCTCCGGAAAGCTGACTTGCACGGTATCCGGCAAATTGCTCGAGAGAACTCCAAATGCGAGGAGTCATCTTATGGAGTGCCTCCCTGCCACACCCGTAGGCATTTGCAAAGAAATCCACATTCTCCATAACCGTCAGGTCGCTATAGAGCGAAAAAGTACCGGGGACATAGCCCGTTAGCTTGCGAATGGCGCTCTTATGCCGTCTGGTGTCATGTCCGCCGACCAACATTTTTCCCTTGAAATCGCTGTCGAGAGTGGTAATAATATCAAAAAGGGTGGATTTGCCGGCTCCGTTGGCTCCGATCATGGAAACAATACTCCCTTCCTCTACATTGAAGGTGAGATCGTACAACGCTTGAAAACGGCCGTACCACTTGGATATGCCTTCGGCACGGATCATATGTGGAGTTCGGCAGGCAGACCGGCACGCAGAGTACCATCATTGGGTACCTCAATTTTTACCATATATACCAGACGTGTGCGATTGTCTCTTGTCTGTATGTGGTTGGGGGCGTACTCCGAGTGCTCGGAAATGTAGATTACACTACCCTTATGCTCTGTCAGAGTACCGTCAGGGCCGTCTGTAATAACGGTAACGCTGTCACCCAAATTGACCTTTGTCAGAGTTGCACCGTCAAGCCAGCACTTGAAGACCATCTTGTCGGTGCGGGCCAGTTTGAATATGGGGCGGCCTATGAGTACATACTCATGTTCGTTGAGATATTTAGTTACTACAATTCCATCTTCAGGCGAATGTATAGTGCAGCGTCTGATCTGTTCATCAATCATGTGTTTTTGGGAAACGAGCACCTCAATTTGCGCCAACACGGAAGCTGACTGCTGTTTGAGCTGCGCACGAGCTGCTTCTATTCTGCTCTCCAGAATGGAAATCTTGTCCTGAGTCTGTTCCAGTTTCTTGGAGTCCAGCGATCCTGACGCCACAAGATTGCGTACCCTTTCAAGTTCTTTCACCAGAGCATCTTTCTCACTGGTATAGGCCTCTATTTGGATTGCCTCCTTTGGCATTGTTGCTCTGAGCGCAGCCATCTGCGAGACGAGATTATTGCGTTGGAGTACCAGCAGGGTGGTGTCTATATGGCCTACAACCTCTCCGCGACTGAGGGGAGTGCCCTCTTCGACTTTAAGATCGGTTACCCTGCCGTCGGCATCTGCCGAGACGGTCCATTCAATGTTGTAAAAAAGGCCATAGCCGTCAGGCTGGTTATCCTGTTTACAGGAAACAAGCAGAAGAGCAACGATAAAAAGTATAGAGAAGTGTTTCATAGTCGTCAATTGTCGGGATTATCAATAAAGATGCGGTGGCTGAGGATAATTTTACGGATTTTTTCAATTCTGTGGTATTCCCTACCGAGTTCGGCCTGTGTCTGCATATTGAGTGCGGTAAGATATTCGTTCTCGGATATTTCGCCTTTTTGCATCATCAAACGCAGTTCGTCTGCCAGTTCGCGATATCCTGCAGCCATTTCTGCAGCCTGTTTTTCCAATTCCTCACAAGCTGCGATCTCTCTTTCAATTTCGGTGCGTTTGATTTCAGTCTGCAGTTCGAGGTTAGTCCTGAATAACTCCAAGCGACTTTGTTCATTGACAGAGAGAGCCTTATTTCGGTGGTGTGTGCGCCAGTCGGAGATGGGAATTATAATGGCAACGCCTGCCAATCCGGAGAGAAGAGGGTCGTCTGAAAAGACATCCATTCCCCATTTGCCATAGTGGCCGAGTGCATATAATTCAATCCTGGGGAGTACTTTTGAGAGAGAGAGCCGCCTGCCGGCATCAATCTGTCCGCTGCGGACATCGATTTTCCTGATCGTGGGATCTTCGGTTACTGCCTCAATAAGGTCGCGTGATGGCATTTCGAGCTTGGTGTCAGGAGTTATTTCGCTACCGGTGAGGGTGGAGAGCAATGAGAGGCATTTCTCTCTTTCAATCTCCAGACCGGAAATTCTGTGGCTGCTTTCAAGCAATTGCATCTCCATCATCATTACATCCTTGCGATAGATTGAACCTTCGGCAAAAAGTGATTTTATACTCTTTAAATCATTTTGGAGTCTATCGTGAGCTGTTTTGAGGATTTCGAGGCTCTTTTCAGCCAGGAGTGCATTGAAGTAAAGCTCGTCAGCTATGTTTTCTGTCTGAAGTGCCTTCTGCTCTATATCCAGAAGCTCTGCCTCTTTTGCCAGATTGTTGAGCAAACGTCTTGTACGGTACTCGCCTCCATCGTAGATGTTTTGTCCGAAAAGCAGAAAGCCGCCGTACTGCCATTTGGAAAGTTTCTTGAAGTCAATCTGGTGATTGACCAGAGCACCCATATCTGGCGTATGTGTCTGGTACGATGTAAAGCCGCCTGCAGAGATCTGCGGGAGGATTGTCCTTTTGAGTATGCTGCCACGTATTTCAGCACCTTGTCGCACAAGAGCTGCATTGCGACTATCTCCGATAGCTCCGCGTGCCATAGTACGGCACTCCTCCAGTGTAAGCACCTTATTCGTCATGCCACTCTGCTGTGCTCTGGCACAAATTGCTGCCATCACCATCATAGCGGCAGTCACCGCTGAAATCAATAACCGTTGCATAAAACTTTTCCTACCTACTAAAACACAAATATAAACAAAAATAGGGAGAAATACCGGATATAAAAAACGGCCTTTTTGTAAGGCCGTTTTTAATTTGGAGTTCTGAGTATCTAGTATTGAGTATTTTCTAATATTAGATATAGAACTTCTTGGTTATTCGCTATCTCTTGATTGACGGGTACGTCCGCCACCACTACGACCACGACGTTCACCACCGCGTCCGCCACCACTGCGACCACGACGTTCACTACCGCGGCTTTGTGGCTGTGCTGATGCTGCGTTGGCAGAAATACCTGTGTTAGGTGAGAGATCACGTTTTCCATAAACTTCACCGTTGCAGATCCATACTTTAATGCCGAGAACACCAACTTTAGTGTTAGCCTCTGCCAAAGCATAGTCAATGTCGGCACGGAAAGTATGAAGAGGAGTACGACCCTCTTTGTAGAGCTCGCTTCTTGCCATTTCAGCACCACCGAGGCGGCCGCTGATAAGCACTTTGATACCTTCTGCACCTACGCGCATTGTAGATGCAATTGCCATCTTGACTGCCCTACGATAGGAAACACGT
>CAZRBY010000013.1:0-37869 GCA_964598495.1 uncultured Muribaculaceae bacterium | reverse complement strand
TTTGGCAACGATATTGGCATCAACCTCGGGACGTTTCACCTCAAAAATATTTATTTGCACCTCTTTGTTGCAAACTTTCTTCAATTCCTCTTTCAGTTTGTCAACCTCCTGGCCGCCCTTGCCGATAATAACACCCGGACGTGCGGTGTGGATGGTAACAGTGATGAGTTTCAAAGTACGCTCGATAACGATCTTTGACAAGCTTGCCTTTGCAAGACGAGTATTTAGATATTCACGAATCTTTGCATCTTCGAGAATCCTGCTGGCATAGTCACCGTACCAGTTGGAGTCCCAGCCACGGATAATGCCTATACGATTGCTGATAGGGTTAGTTTTTTGTCCCATTTTTATGCCTCCTCAGTTGTTGCTGGTTTAACGGTTTTTTTAGTATCAAGCACTATGGTAACGTGGTTTGAACGCTTGCGGATACGCGCTGCACGGCCCTGGGGGGCTGTACGAATGCGTTTTAGAGTGCGGCCCTGTCCTACCATGATGCTCTTGATGTACACATTTCCATTTTCCAACTCTTTGCGGTCAGCTTCATTTTTAACTTCCCAGTTGGCAATAGCGCTGCGTACGAGTTTCTCAAGGCGGATAGCTGCCTCTTTCTTTGAATATTTAAGAATATCCAAAGCACGGTTGACCTCTACACCCCTGATAATGTCAGCAACCAAACGCATCTTGCGAGGTGAAGTAGGAATATCATTCAGCTTTGCAATAGCTGTCTGTTTCTTTATTTCTTTCAGCCTTTCGGCCATCTCTCTTTTTCTAGATCCCATTGTAATCTTCTCTTTTTAAATGTTAACGATTACCCGAGTGACCTTTGAAGGTGCGTGTCGGTGCAAATTCTCCGAGTTTGTGACCAACCATGTTCTCTGTAACATATACCGGAACAAACTTGTTTCCGTTGTGAACAGCGATAGTGTGTCCCACAAAGTCCGGCGAAATCATACTGGATCTTGACCAGGTCTTTATGACTTCCTTTTTCATACTGCCATCATTCATGGCGAGTATTCTTTTTTCCAAACTGTCCTGAATATAAGGACCTTTTCTAAGTGAACGACTCATAATCTTCTAAAGTTTAATTCCGTTATTTCTTTCTTTTTCTTCTTTCAATGATGAATTTGTTGGAAATCTTCTTGGGGTTGCGTGTCTTGTATCCCTTAGCCGGTAAACCTTTACGTGAACGGGGGTGCCCACCGGAGGCGCGGCCTTCACCGCCACCCATAGGGTGATCCACGGGATTCATTACGACGCCGCGGGTGCGGGGTCTGCGACCGAGCCAGCGTTTGCGGCCGGCTTTACCATGAGACTCCAAGCTGTGGTCGGGGTTGGACACTGTACCTACAGTGGCGCGGCAGGTTACCAGTACCATGCGTGTCTCTCCGGAAGGGAGACGAAGAATGGCATGGCCGCCTTCACGTGCTGTAAGCTGCGCAAACGTACCGGCGCTGCGTGCCATAGCGGCACCACAACCGGGACGGAGCTCGATGTTGTGTACCAATGTACCGAGAGGAATTTCCGATAGAGGAAGAGTGTTACCGATTTCAGGGGCGACACCGGGACCGGAAGCGATCACCTGGCCTACCTTGATACCGTTTGGAGCGATGATGTAGCGTTTCTCGCCATCACCATATACTACCAATGCAATACGTGCACTGCGATTGGGGTCGTATTCGATAGTCTTGACAGTTGCCGTATATTGGTCCTTGTCACGATGGAAGTCGATTACTCGATACATTTTCTTGTGACCGCCACCAATATAGCGCATTGTCATCTTACCCTGGTTGTTGCGTCCGCCCGTGCGCTTAATTGGCTTTAGAAGGGACTTTTCAGGGGTTGTGCAGGTGATATCGTCGAAAGCGCTGATCACCTTATTTCTTTGTCCGGGGGTTACCGGTTTGAATTTACGTACTGCCATGGCCTTAAATGTTACTATAGAAGTCTATCTTATCATCTCCGGCCAATGTCACAAATGCCTTCTTATAGTGATTTGTACGGCCTGTCAACATACCTGCTGTCGTGTAGCGGCTTTTACGTTTTCCGTGGTAATTTACAGTATTGACATCAATTACTGAAACACCATACATTTGCTCAACCGCTTGTTTGATCTCCAACTTATTGGCGTCGCGGTCAACGATAAAAGCGTATCGATTCAATTTATCGCCTTGAATCGTCATCTTTTCAGTTACTACTGGCTTAATTAAAATTCCCATCGTTCTTTTGTTATTTGCGTCTTTCAACCAGAATGTCCTGAACTCCGTCAACCATCACGAGGTGGTTGGCATTGATCAGGGTGTAGGTGTTGATCTCATCTACAGTGATGACCTTCACTTCCGGAAGATTGCGGGACGATAAGTAAATATTGTTTGAATTTTCGGGAAGCACCACAAGGGTTTTTCTTCCATTTGCCTTGAGGTTGTCAAGAATCTTGATAAACTCTTTGGTCTTGGGAGCATCCATTGTAAAGGGCTCAACCATTGTTATTGCATTATCTTTTGCTTTGTAAGTCAAAGCGGAGAAACGTGCAAGCTGTTTGAGTTTTTTGTTGAGTTTGAACCTGTAGTCACGGGGTTTGGGACCAAAAGTGGTTCCGCCGCCTACGAAGATGTTGGCTTTAATACTGCCATGGCGTGCTCCGCCACCACCTTTCTGCCTACCCAACTTCTTGGTGCTGTATGAGATTTCCCAACGCTCCTTTGTCTTATGGGTACCTTGACGCCGGTTGGCAAGATACTGCTTAACGTCAAGATAGATAGCGTCATCATTAGGCTCGATTGCGAAAATCGCATCATCGAGAACAACTGATTTGCCGGATTCCGTTCCGTCAATTTTGTATACTTTCAATTCCATAACGCTTAATCCTCCACAATTACATAAGAACCTTTGGCTCCGGGTATAGAGCCCTTAACTAAAATGAGATTGTTCTCAGGGATAATCTTGATTACCTGAAGGTTTAGCACTTTCACGCGCTCACCGCCCATACGGCCGGCCATCTTCATGCCTTTGAAAACTCTTGAAGGCCAAGATGAAGCACCCAGCGAACCGGGGTGACGCAATCTGTTGTGCTGACCGTGTGTCCGGTCGCCCACACCTGAGAAACCGTGGCGCTTTACTACGCCCTGGAAGCCTTTACCTTTTGAAATACCGGTAACGTCAACCCAGTCAATCTTGCCCTCTGAAAGGTCGAGGTCGAGATCTGCAACGGTGATAGTGTCTCCAAGCTTAAATTTGGCGGTGTCAAAATCCTTGAACTCTACCAATTTGCGCTTAGGAGTGGTTCCTGCCTTTTCGAAGTGCCCCTTTAGGGGCTTGCTGGCGTGTTTCTCTTTAATATCGTCATAGGCAAGCTGTACAGCGGCATAACCATCTTTTTCTACTGTACGAATTTGCGTAACAACACACGGGCCAGCCTCAATAACAGTGCATGGAAGATTTTTTCCCTCGGCACTGAAAACGGAAGTCATTCCGATTTTTTTTCCAATTATTCCAGGCATTGGTCGTTAATTTGGTGTAAATAAATTAGTTAACAAATGTCCGCACATTTTTTGCGGGCTGCAAATATAAAACGATTTTCTTTATCGGCCAAATAATTCACTGATTTTCAATGATTATTCCGTTGATTATCCGACAAAAGGTTTTTCAGAATCGGAATTATTGAATTACCTTTATATTCTACTTGAGGAGAGTCATTTAAAAAAGAGTTCCAAAACATGAGAGACAGATTATTCAAAATATCACTTACTCTCATTTGCTTATATGTTTTTTTGGTAAAAATATATGCGATAGTTTATGCTTTGGCAAAGCATATAAGTGATTGGCCGGTGTTACTTATAGATGTGGCAGTCCTATGTGCCTGCGTGCTCCTGGTTCTGTTTTTGTGGAGAAAAACAGCAAATATAAGATATGGGATAGTCTGGTGTATATTGATTGTCGGGGCGATTTTTGCACAACTTTATGTAGGATTATTCAACTTTTTGATAAAGGATCCGGGTGTCGATCAAACGAGAGTTTTATGGGCTTTTGATCTGCCGAATTTGCTCTCTCTGTTTATTCTGGTGGTTTTGATGATAATGATTATAAAAAAATGAGGTGTGTTAGAAAAATTTAATATGAAAAAACGGGGAATAATGAAAATACGAATACTATCCTGTTTTTTTGTTCTTATTAGTTTTTGTGCATCAGGACAAGATCTGTCCGGCACATATTACAGTGAATACGGAACAAAAATAGAAATAAGAGGAAATGAATTGACTTATATTGAGCCTCATTTTTCCACCCCTCTCCGGTCCAATGACACCTTAGCAAAATGTACGTTTGAGTGGGTTGATGCTGATTTTATAAAAATCAACTCAACTCCACCGGACATTATTGCCCTCAAAGGATTAAATGTAACACAGCATTCGGATAGTACTGTCATTGACAGCATAAAAGTATCTTTTTCAATTCCATATCAAAGGTGGAATCTTACAATACAGATACACACTGATACTTTCAAAACCTTTGATTTTGTCTATTCCCAAGGGAACAGAGATGTGATGTTACCCAATAATGTCAGATCAATAACATTTTATATTACTCCCGAACATATTATACCACATACTGCAGATGGATTGTTTTATGGTGTTATTGGATTCGACCCATTTCAGGAGTTTGAAATAAATGAGAACATTAATAGAGTTTTGATAGAAATCCCTGCCCTCGATGATTCTTTTTTCGAAAGATACTACATAAAAGATTATTATGCCAGGGTATCGAATGACTCCATTATGTGGGAAGGGGAAGTATTTGTAAAGGGTGCTGACGCTCCAATTCCGGATTTAATAGAGGATTAGTAATGAAGTAATGAAACGAGTATTCGACATAATGGTTTTTGATATTTCCGGCGGTATGCGTGCAGTTATTTCAATGATGAAGAGAACGACTAATATGAAAAATAGAATCCTCATAATCATTTTCGTATTTCTATGCTATTTTTGACAAGACCAAAATCAACTACGATAAACCTCATTACCCAATCGAATTATTGGAGAAATGGCTGTTTGCTCCGGGCTCTAAATAGCATGAACTAAAAATGGAAATAATAGAAGAGTTCAAACGACAAGGGCAAGATGATTAGTCAATGGAAAAGCCTCTTTTCCGATCTGATTATTGTTTGCGATCTTTCTTTTTGTTCGTAAAGTACATATACAGTAAAAAGATAGCTTGAACCAAGAAGAGCGCACTAATAATGTACTTATTGGTTATTACATTGAATAGAACCAATATGAGCGAAATGATCAAGATGAGTTGTGAAGTGAGAAATAAATATTTCATATGTTAATAATTTAATCCAAATGCCCAAAGCGGTATGACATTAAGATAACCAAACTCAATATCATCTTTTACGACAAACGATTTACCGTCTTTTTCTATCTGTTTTTGTTTTTTCTTTTTTCCGCCCACTTCAAACGTATATCCATTAACAATAAAATCGGCTTTTTTGCCCGAAATAACGTCATTTTTCACACGCATCTGATTGAAGAAAAATGTTTCTCTAATATTTCCCGTTTTAGATTTGTCGCCAACCAAGTTAAAAATGATGTTAGTATTGTCGAGATAGACTTTGTCGACTTTTCCCAATCCACGAATGCCGCCTGTTTCATCACGAAGTTGTGTTAAAAGTCCTGCCTGTTCCATATATAAAAAATAGTCGTCCAACGAGTTTCTGCTCACACCAATCATTTCGGCAATTTTGGTGAAATTTGGCTTGAATGGAACACTTTCGGCAATGATGGCAAGCAGACGTTTTAACTTTCTTGCTGTTCCTACATTTAGGTTGGCATATTGCGGAATATCCGTTTCTAATGTCTGTACAATAACCTGCCCCAAACGTATGCTCATCTCGTTTTCAATTCCGAAAGGATAATATCCGTATTTTAAATACTCTTTAAATAGTGGTAAAGGATGATCTATACCGTGAAGTTTTGCTTCATTGTTGATAATTTGTGTAAACGAAAAGACCGGTATATCGTAATTATGAAATAGTTTCAGATATTCACGAAATGAAAGTCCTTGCAATTTATAAATAATGGCACGACGACTCAAATCGGCAGAGCCTTTCAGTATATTCAATATGGAGGAACCGGTAAATACAACTTTCAGATTAGGATAGGAGTCGTAAATATTTTTTAGTTCTTGAGACCAATTGGCGTATTTATGAATTTCATCGATAAACAGATATTCTCCCGCATTTTTATGAAACTCATCAGCCAAATCTATCAGCCTTTGTTCGCTGAAATAAATATCATCTGCCGAAACATATAATGTATTCTTTACGCTCAGATGTTCCTTTATCCGTTGTAAAATCATTGTAGTTTTACCCACGCCCCGTCCACCGATAATCCCAACCATACGACTTTCCCACGATATTTCTTCATATAAATATCGTTTGAAATCTGTTGTCGTGTTGAGTAGAAGTGTTTCAAATTTCTGATAAAAAGCTTTCATCATTGTATCTATTTTTTGCAAATATATGCAAATCGCACAACAAAACAAGCAGAATTTTGAAAAATTGCTCAGTGGGTTGTGCGTTTTGATAAAAGTTCGCTTTTGATACAGCTTACCCCGAAACTACAAAAACATCAAAATCAACAACTGCGCGGTGATGACGCGCAAAAACATTGTGAGCGGATAGACTGTGGCGTAGCTTACTGCGGGAACGTCGTTGCCGGCTGTGGAATTTGCAAATGCGAGGGCGGGAGGGTCGGTCATACTTCCCGAAATCATTCCCATCAGGACAAAATAGTTGATCTTATAGACTTTTCTTCCTATAGTGCCGATAATTAAGAGCGGAAGAACGGTAATAATAGCTCCGTAACCGATCCATTTATAGCCGCCGGCTAATATAGTCTCCACGAAACCTTCACCCGCACCTATTCCTACGCATGCAAGGAATATAGCTATTCCTATTTCGCGCAGCATCAGATTGGCACTCATGGTTGTATATGTCACGAGCTTATATTTCGGGCCGAATTTACTTATGAGTATCGAAACGATGAGCGGACCGCCTGCCAATCCCAATTTCACCGGTTGCGGTATTCCGGGAATTGTAAAGGGAATACTTCCCAAAAGGACACCGAGAGAGATGCCGATAAAGATGGCAATAAGGTTCGGTTCTCTGAGTCTCTTAAGGGAGTTACCCAGGAATTTTTCCACCTCTGCGATAGATGCTTCGGAGCCGACAACCGTAACCCTGTCGCCGAGTTGCAGCTTCAATCCCGGTTCGGCGATTAGGTCCACTCCTGCACGATTTACACGAGTAATGTTGATGCCGAATAGATTTCTGAGTTTTAATTGTCCTATGGATTTTCCGTTAATGCCCGATTTTGTGATAGCAATTCTGCGGGAAACCAATTGCGAGTCGAGCTTGTTCCATTGCGTCCTATCCATATCAATGCGTTGTCCGATCAGTGCTTCAATCTGATCGATGTTTTGCAGATTGGAGACAACCAGCACTTTGTCGTTTTCTTCAAGAACAGTATCGGTTTTTGGCACAACCAGCTCTCCGCTTTTCAAGTGTAGAACACGGGAAATGACAAATTCCTTCTCAATCAGCTTTTTGATTTCATGAAGCGGCTTATTCACTATCGCCGGATTTTCCACGACGAGCGAAAACATATTCGCTTCGGTTAATTTTGTTTCGCTCTGCGAATCCAGATTGGCTTTCTCTTTTTCAGGATTGATTTTGAAAATATATCTGAACAGCACTAAAGTCAATATAATTCCTACTACTCCAAGAGGGTATGCAACAGCATAAGCGGTCGCAATCGTAGGGTCTGCTGCTCCGGTAATATCGGTAAAGGTCTGTTGTGCCGCTCCCATTCCCGGAGTATTGGTTACCGCTCCCGACAGGATTCCCACCATTGTGGAAATGGGAGTATCCGTTATCAAGTGAATTATATAGGCGGTTATCACGCCTAAAAATACAACTCCCGTTGCGAGCAAATTGAGGGTAATTCCGCCCTTTTTGAAAGAGGAGAAAAAACTTGGACCAACCTGCATACCGATGGAGTAAATAAATAGGATAAGTCCGAACTCCTTCATGAAATGCAGCACTTCCGGATTGATTTGCAACCCGAAATGTCCGAGGAATATCCCGAAAAACAAAATCCAGGTTGTTCCCAAAGAGATTCCGAAAATCTTTACTTTTCCCAGTGAAAGCCCGATGGCAATTACAACCGAAAGTAAGAGTATGGAGTGAGCAATCCCCGTCCCCGTTATTAATTCAGTCAGCCAGTTCATCGTTAGTTTTATGGTCTAATTATGTTTGACTTAAGAAAGCGCACAAATGTACTACTTCTTTTGCATCAAAAAAAATATGCACTTGGCTTGTGCCCATTGGAGCCATACAAAAACCCCGAAAACCGTAAGCTTTCGGGGTTTTATCGTCAAAAAAGATTTCGTGAGTTTACTCCCACCTGAGCCTTTTAACGGTTTTAATCATTTCACGTTTCATTCTGGGTGAAAGCTCCTGTGTGGCGAGCCATCCGTTTATGGCATTGACAATCTTTTCTCTTTCAACGGAATAATGGAACCAGCCGAGGGCCTCAATCATCACAAGGCGGGTATATTCGCTCTGAGAGGTGTTGCCTGCAACTTCAAGAAGTTCGTCAACCTTCCAGTGGAGAGGATTGTTGCGAAGGAATCTCATATCGGATTCTCTCTTTAGATCATCCGCACTGAAATTCTTGATGTTCTCCATCTGCTTTATTGTATTCTTGATGAAGTAATCCATATCCTTGGCGATATCTTCTGGCAGTTCATCGTGGTTAAACAGATTGAGTGCACCCTGCGCCGCATACTGAGTACGGGCTACCTCATGGGAACGGCGGACTACATCGGCCAATTCATCTTTGCAATTTTCCGCACCCATCTTGCCGGCATAATGGCAGGATTGTCTGCGGATCATCTCGAAGGGATCGAAAATACCTTTTTCTACCACTTTGAGGGCGTTTTCGTCTACAAAAGGAGCTATCGCCGTAAGCGCCTGGAGGCGTACAATCCAGGATTTATCTTTCCCGAAGATCTCTGCAAGGTCAGCAGAGCTGAGAGCTCCCAGTTCGGAAAGTTGTTTCACTGCCATTGCACGGAACATAGGCTCTCTTGCATTCAGGAAGTCCTCCCAATATTCGCTCCCGCCGATGCCTTCATCTTTCATCAGGCCGGAATTAATATGGGACTGGGTTGCGAGAGCACGGGAAATCTCCGCTGCATCCACTCCATCAGGGGCAGTAAATCTGAAAGTGGGGTCGCCTATCATGTGGGATTCGAGATAGCACACTTCCTTCTGCCAGAAGCCGGCCCTGATACCGAGTGCCAGGTAACCGATCAGCTGATCCGCCCATTTATCCTGCAGTACATTCACTGTGTTGCCTTGGGCAACTACATTGCGGCCATCATTGAAGATATGGTATCCCGCCACATAGCCCTTCTCGTGGAAAGAACCGTTGTAGCAGGCGTTGAATATGGTCAATCTTGCGCCGGTTTTGAGCTTTTGAATCTCCTCAAGTACTATATTGATATCAGCACTTGCAAGCGAGTCATTGACCCTTTCCGCCTCCATAGCTTCATCAGAGAAGAGAGCGGGATCCAGGTGGTAGTGTTCCGCCATATCTTTGATAAATTCCTCTTTCTTTTCGGGAGTTCTCTTTACTGCACGGCGGAGGTCATTGCGGAGGGTACGTTTGAGGGCTTCGATGTTCTCTTCGATGGAGTACGCAGGAGCAAGACCGTTGATGTACTGGGTATCGGGAGCGCCATGCTCGGTAAACATCAGAACATCTGTTTCCGGACGCTGGATTTCGTTGTACAACTTAAACTTCATATAGTTGTCCTGTCTGAAGTTGTAGAACTTGTTGCCGGAAGCCTTTCTGAATGCCTGCGGAAAATATTCCCTGAAAAGCATGGGTTGCTGTCTCCAAACATTCAGACAATCCGAGTTGTAGCCGTGGCCTGCAAAGTAGATGAAATGGTCGAGGGGATTTTCCTCTTTGTGAGCGGCAATCACCTTTCGCAGATATTTTCTCATAACTTCCATCTTTTCTCCGGGAAAATTCTCGGGGACACGCATACGTGCGGAGTAGAAGGTGGGGTTGAGTTTCTGGGATCCATTCTCGGTCAGGTTGTAGTAAAACCAGCGGGGTTTGGTCTCATCCTGCTTGATAAACTCGAAACCGAGGTGGAGGTCATCATAATATCTGTCGGAGGTAACGGATGACTCTTCCATCGGGAAGGTGTTCTCGTTCATCTTGAATGCTGTGGTCATAAACTGAGCTTGGCGCACTCTGGCGATGGGAATATCGCCGATGAAGACCATACCTTCGAGAAGAGGTTTTTTCTTGGAAAGGGCAATGATCTGAGATTTTACATCTTCAGGTCTGGCCCAGTCGGAATAGAGTATATAGGTACCCAGGCCTTCGCTCTGGAGCACTTCTCTGTAAGCGTCAATCTCAGCTTTGCAAGCATTGTATGTCTCGTTGTCCACGAAAATGGCAAACGATGTGGCCGCTTTTGGGTCACATTTGACAATATTAACTTTTGCTTTGGGTGCGGCAACCATTGTGCCCGCCATAAGAATAGCACAAATCAAAGCAAATGCACTTTTCATAATAACTCTTCTTTTCATCGTGTATACTCTTTTAAGCGGTTGATTGTTTTCAAAAGTTCATCGGAAAGTCGAGGGTCGAGATCTTTTTGGTTGTCGAGGACAGCCTGGCAACCGTTGATGATTTCTACTCTGTTATAAGCCCGAACAAACCATCCCAGTGCTTCTGCGAGGGCTATTCTGATCTCAAGATCATCCTCAGGATTGCCGATGACATTGAGGATGTCGTAAGCCATTTGAGGGAAGGGATTGTTTCGAAGTACCACAAGATAGAAGTCTCTGGTACTCGGTTTCTGTGTGGTATCTATAACGCATCTCCAGCACTCGGTAAGTGTGCGCTCGGCACTGTTGATCGTATTCTCAACATTCTCCCAGAACTCCTCCTTGTCGAAGATGAACTCGTTGTCATTCATCACAGCATCCTTGAAGAAATGCTTCAAAAGTTCCACGTTGAGGTGGTGTGCGCTGAAGCTCATATTGAATGCAATCCTTTTTGCAAGGTAATCCTCAAGGTAAGCGTTCACCATGTATGGAGCCAGATCGTTGCGTCCCACTCGGCCCATGTAGTACATTGCTTTTCTGCGAATAAACTCGTAGGGGTCATCAGATGCGAGCTTGAGCAACTCTATGTAGTTGTCATCATTGTAGTGTGCAAGCAAATGTAAACACTGAAGGCGTACCATATAGTATGGAGAGCTCTTGTAGGTCTCAAGGAGAAGATCCGACATTCCCTCATATTCCAACTCAAAGAGCTTGTATAGAGCCAAACCCTGTATATCCGCAGGGAGGTTGTGCTCCATTACAGCCAGCCAGTACTCCGGATCTTTTGAGTGGACCCTGATGCGTGGCATTCCCTTTGGGGCAGCAAACCTGAAAGTAGGGTCGCCGATGATATGGGACTCGAGGATATTGATGTTTTTGGTCCATTCTCCTATCCTCATGCCGCATGCGAGCATACCCATAAGGTCGGTAGAGGACTTATCCTGGAGCACATTGACGGAGTTGCCGAAGCAGGCAACGGTCTTGCCTTTGCCGAAAATATATTCACCTGCGATGAAGTCTCCGTTCCTGAAGTCGCCATTGTAGCAGGCGTCGAAGATCACAACGCGCGGATTGGGATTGATTGCCTTGATATCTTCGAGCACAAAGCCGGTCTTTGCATATTCGAGAGAGTCCTCTGCCATTACTGCAGGGTCATTCCATCCCTCAAACCAGGTACTGTCGATACCATACTCTTTAATATACCTCTCCATTGCATCCTGCACACTATTGCCTCTTTTCTCTACGCTCCTAAGCTGTCTGCGAAGCAATCTTTTACCCGAATTGTAGTAATCTTCTTCGTACTCGTTGGGGATGGATCCGGTCAGATATTGTCTTTCGGTCACACCATGCTCGTGAAAGAGCATCAGGTCAACATCGTCGCGCTTCATCTCCTCGGTCAGAATCTCCTTCATATAGGGAAACATTGCGAAAAGGTAGAATTTGGCGTTGTCAGCATATCCCTGAGTCGCTGCGGGCACCTGCTCTCCCATTACATAGCTCTGGTCTTTCCATGCTATGAGACTATTGGAGAATGAGCCGTCTCCGGTGTACTGTACTACCACATCGAGGGGATTTTCCACACTTCTTTCCTTTACCGCCTTTTTCAGATAGTTGCGGATTTGATCGAAACCCGCATCACCTTTGGCGGTAGAGCGGATACGTCCCGTATAAATGTCACAGGAGATTCGTTGTGGAGACTCACCGGTCAGCCAGTAGTAATAGAGTTGGTGATGAGTCGAATCTTGATGAAGAAATTTGAATTTCAGGTCAAAATCATCATAGAAACGATCCGAAGGCACTGATGAGTCGTAGTAGCCGTAAACATCCTGATCCATCTTGAACGCAGATGTGAAGTGCTGCGCTCCGCGGATCATTGGAATGGGAATGTCACCCACGAATACGGCTCCTTCGAGTCCCTGTTCGTCATAATACTTTTTAAGGAAAAATTTCACATGCTCCGGAGATTCCCATTCAGCAGAGAGAATGTAGGTTGCGAGGCCATCTTTCTCTATGACATCGCGATAGGCGTGTATCTCCCCCTTGCAGGCATCATAGGTAGCCTGGTCTACAAATATAGCGAACGAGTTGCGAACGCTTTGGGTTGGGGAAATAATATTTTGCTGCGCCCCCAAAGGGAGGCACAGCAAAACAAAAAAGAGGAATGATATTTTTTTCATTTATTGGTGCTGGATACTTTATTATTAGAAAGTAAATCCGATTGAAAAATTAGCAAATGTTCTTGAGCTGGGAGTTAATTGGGGACCGGGGTTGAGGTTCCACCAGAAATTCTTGCCCTCAGTGTCGGTGCCATAGCTGTAGTTGTGAAGTTCCTCGTCAGAACGGAGATACTTACAGCTTGCAGCAACATAAATGGTGCTTTTCTCACCCATGGGGAAGATCGCCTTCAGATTGATGCCGAATTGGTAATAGTTGGCACTGAGGATGGCAAGGTCTTTCTCATAAAGCTCTCTAATCACCTCCGAATCGGGGAAAGGACCATTATAAATATGCTCACCCGCTATGTTGTAATTGTAACCGGCGCTCAGACCTACGACGATGGAGTTGTTGCCTACCATAAAATTCTTCTTGCCGTAGATCTCTCCATATACGTTTTCAGCCTTGAAAGAGGACTCAGGCAAAATGTAGGTATCCAATCTGTCAGTGTACTGACCCTGAATACCCGCCATCCAGTCATAACCTGCTCCGCTATCTTTGTAGAGGTCATACTTTAGAGAAAGACCGGTGAAATCATACTTGCTGCGGATAAATTTTGCTATTGTAACCCATTGCTGCACTTCGTATGTGGCATCTATCATCTGTATATATTCGATACCGTCAGTACTCCTCATATAACCGTCAAGAGTAATCTTGTTTGTAAAAGAGTCGCCTTCGAGCACGGTCTGCAGATTGCCTCCAGCAACATGCTGGATTGTTGAGCCCATTCTGCGAGGTTTGGAGGGAGAGTGGAATACGTCAATTACCTGATAAGTGTAGTAGCCCTCTGCAAGCACTTTGGCGTTAAGACCCTGGTAGCCGTACTGAAGAGCACCGCCAAGCCTGTTGGTTTTGTAATAATATGTGCCAAGACCGCCGAATGAACCCACCACGACATCTACAAAAGTGCCTACTCCTCTGAGGTTGAATGCAGGCTGGTCCTGCTGGTTATTACTATTGAGAGGAGAGTACCTGTCAAAAGCATTTTTGTACATAAATGTTAGACCGGCACTGTGATCGCCAAACGTAAATACAGCTGAAGGCTTTACTTCGATTCCATATTCGAAAGACTCACATCGTGGGTCAATCTGTTTGGCGCCGCTCTTCGTATAATAGTTTGCGGTTGCACCGAAAGCAACGAGATCCCAGAGTACCGGAGTAGCTGCCTTCATTGTCATATTATAGGTCTGTTTCTTGAAATAACTCAGACGAGAGTCTGCAAGAATATAGGGCATATCGGGATCAAGAGTGAGGCGGAGAGTGTTGAACTTGGTGTCCTCCTGGGTTATGTTCTGGTAGGAGAATTCTCCCCATACACGTGCTTTGCCGAGAGGTCTTGAGCCGGATGTGTTGATATCGAGTGTCTTAAGGTTGCCCTCTTGCTGAAGCTTGTAGTCGCCGACTTTCCAGTCATAACCTACTGAAAGGGTCCCGAAGTCACTGAGAGGAGTCAGTATCATACCTGCCGCATTGTTCGAGTTGAACCATGTGGCTTTGGCTTGATTGAGTTCCAGCGCTGTCGGATAGATGGTAGATTTACTCCCCTGTGCCTGAGCGACGAATAGTGTGCTCAGAGCCAAAACTGATGCGATAATATATTTTTTCATCTTTTTCATTGTTAGAGGTCAGTAAATTATTTCTTGTACCAAGTATTCCAGGAAGGAACGCCGGGATTGTTGCGGCGTACCATCGCTACACTGTTGAGTTGGAAGTCGTCAGAAGAGTTGTTGGTGTCCATATAGATGTGGCGACCATCCGCTTTTGTCTCACGGATCTTTCTGCTGACGCTGTTACAGTTATAAGTTGCACCAGTGAATGTTGCTCCTGCGTCAAGATTGGTAGGCATACGTTTCTGATTGATCTTGGTTGCGTTGTTTACTATTTCAACGGCATCAAGAACACAGTCGATGGGAATCGGGTAGGCCTGATCTGATTTGCCCTGGGGTTTTACCCAGCCGTTCGGATCAATCTCTTTATCAGGCATGAAGATGGCATAAGCACCTCCGAACACTGTTACAAGCCACTGTGTGCCAAACACACCCTTGTCAAATGCAAGGATCATATTGTGTGCATTGGGGTTGTCGGGGTTGACGCTCTGATTGACGATGAAAGTCTCAAATTCCGCACCGCTGAGGTCTACCGGACTGGTAGGCTTAATTGCGGTGTGGTTCTGTGCAATCTGCGCAATGACTATTGACTCACCGGGTTTTACGGGGAAGTCATTACCATCACCGGGCACTTGCCAGATAGAGGCCAAATAGATATAATTTTCAGGCTTTCCGTCAGGAACTTCCCAGTTGTAGGTAGCTGTTGAAGCCTGAGTAGGCAGAATATTGCCAATACCCATACCATCAGCATACTGCACTTCCTCGCTGTTATTATATATCTCATAGAACTGGTCCTTGAAGTAATATCCTGTTGAACCGTTGAAATAGATCTCTTTGAGGATAAGTGCACCGGCCTTTGAAGAGGCTACCTCTATGTTGAAGTTCTGACCGCCGGTGAGGATGTTGATGTTGGTCAAGCTGCCGCTGAAATAGTAGGTAAATCCACCTCCGGCCGATTCACCGGTTGCCGTCACCGTGTAAACTCCGGGGATCAGATCACTGGTGCTTACGTTGCCGGAAGCATCCGTGGTCTTTGAGATTTCGAAGTTTTCACCGTAATTGATGAAGCGTACGGTATAGCTTGAAGGAAGGGGTGTGTCGGCACTTATGCCGGCTGCAGAAATCTTGACATTTGCACTTATGGGAGTTACCTCCTCTATCTCTGCTACCTGCTTGAACTGCTCGCATGAGATAGCTGTCAAGAGTACAATTGCTATTAAAATGTATTTTTTCATAATCCTATCCTCCGTTTAGAAAATGTTAACTTTAAGATCGAAACCGAAGAACAATTTGTTGCCGCTGAGAAGCTCGGTAAACGAACCCGGTGATTGTTTGGATTCATAGAGAGGACGGCTGTTGAACATATTGTTTACAAAGAATGATGCGGTAAGTCTGTCGCCGATTTCCTTTGAAATGTTGAGGTTGAATGTTACCGTGGGGAAATATTGCTCCACAATGAACCTGTTCTCGTTCCTGGCGTCGAACATATATGCAAACTCGGGATCATTCTTCTTGGAGGGGTCAAAGTCATAAACTTTACCATCCTTGTAGGAGATGTACTTTATGAACATGGTGTCATTGCCGTATTCCGTCCAGAATTTTTCAAACCAGTTGACCTGGGTTGCGAGTGTAATTACAAATCCGATTTCGGGAATGTTGTGCGTAAGACGAAGTGTGGTGATCAGATTATCAGTACGAGAAGTGGTAAGACCCTTTTCATATACGGCAACATTGCTCTCTATTGCGTTCCCTCTGCTGTTCTGGTCGAAGGTGTAACCGTTGCTTCTTGATGAGTACTGGTTCCATGCACCATTGAGAAATACTGCTGTCCTGATTGCATCGAAACGGCCGAGGTCAAGTTCAAACTCGATACCCCTGTTGTGTCTGTAGCCGTTGTTCATCGGTTTTGCATAGGTAGAGAAGATGTTGTAGGTGCCTTCGTACTCGGGAGAATAACCGCCCGCCTCATTCTTTACAGCCTTATATTTTACAAACTCAACGAGCCGGTAGCTGCTGAGGTCTTTGCCGAGAGTGTAACCATTGTTGGTAAGCTCGTCGTAACCTGTAACGGAGAAACGATACTGGTCGAAGAGTTTAAGGTCGATACCTACTTCGGCTTTGCGCATCTTGGCAATCTCGAGATCGGGGTTTTCCGTGTCAAATACTCTTACGGTGGCTACAGTCTGTCTGAATTTGCCATCCTGGAAGTCATAGTTGTTGTAGTTGAAGAAAGCCCTCTCAGGATAGAGCATAAGGGCTGTAGGAGCCTTGGCTGTCTTTCCCCAACCTCCGCGGATGGTCAGGATATCGGGAATGATCTCCATAGATGCATTGATACGGGGAGAAATTGCCGTCTTGCCGTTAATCAGGTCAAAACGTGCACCGGCTTTGATGCTGAGCTCATTTCTGCCAAAAGTATGCTTGTAAGTATCTTCGAGGAAGAGACCGAGCTGATGAACGAAAGGAATGTCATAGTAAGGTCTCTTGCGGTATGAAGAGTAATCGCTGGAGTTGTTTCTGAAAGGAGGAGTCTCATCATCGTAAACCTTTCCTTCACCGAGGTTTCCGTCTGTCTTATAGTCGGCACCCACGAGGATATGGTTATTGATCTTGCCCCATCTCTTATTGAAAGTGGCCTTTACCTGAGCATAAGCGTTGAGCTCTTTTCCGAGAATTTCATAATTCTGGACATACTCGTATGGGAGTACTTTTATCCAGTTTTCAGCCTCGCTTGCAGGGATATTGGTGATTTTTTTGCCGTTGATGTCATACACATCCTGACCTGCAACGTTGGATAGTATAGCGCCGTCATACTCACAAACTGTGTGGAGTGACTCGGCATTGGAGAGGAGCTGGTTGTTGTAGTCATACTTGTTGGCGTAGCTTATGGCTGCAGCGTAACTTATGTTGTTTAACCAGCCTTCGTTGATGTTTACGGTACCATTGGTGTTCAATCTTACACTTTGTGAGTTGCCCTTTGTAACGAGCATTGTACGCAGGTCATCGGGGTTCAGCTCGCGTGTATCCTTGCTGATACCGAGGTCGAGAGTGGTGTTGGTGTTCCAGTTTTCACCGAATTTCTTTGACCACAAAGCCTTTGTGTTGAATCTCTGGTAGTAAGCGTATGCTTCATAGAGATTGGATGTGTTGTATGCATAGTCACCGGAAATATTTAGGTGGCCTGCATTTTCACCAAGTTTAAAGCCTACCGATGCAGCTGCCTGATAGGTTGTGGGATTAGCCTTCAGGCGAATGCTAAGAGGCTCTTTACCTGCTTTGGAGCGGATAATTACAGCACCTGAATTGAGGTCACCATACTCTACCGAGGGGATACCCCTGATAATTTCGATGGACTCGATATTGTCGGTAGAAACCGTACGGGAGTCGATACCAGACATAGTGCCGCCTGCTCCACCGGAGATGGAGGGTGCAAGTACCTGCATGTTGGCGTTAGAGGAGAGGGGAGAACCGTCCACGATGATAGATGTTCCGAGACTCGAAGAGTTACGGATGGTGATGTAGTTGGCACTTGAGAGCTTGGGGTTGGTGATTTCCACACCCGGAAGAAGCTGCATCACGTCGCTCAGTGAACTGGTCTGCAGGTGGTCCATCGCCTGTCTTGAGATGTTGGAAGCTGTAGCTGCCCCGGCTTTGCTCTGGGTAGCCACAACCTGCACCTCGTCGAGGCGGAAGTTCTCTACTTGCATTTCAAAGTTGAAGACATTCTCTTTGCCGGGGACAATTTCAATCACCTGCTCGATTGTCTTCATTCCAACAAATTGAACCTGGATAGTGGATTTTCCTGCATCCACTTTCTTGAATTCAAAGTTGCCGTCTTTGTCTGTGGTGGTATATGTCTCCGAAGGATACAATATCACCACGGCAAATTCTACGGGCACCTTGGTGCCCTGTTCCAGTACCGTGCCGGTTACCGATGTGCCGGAAGTACCCCTCGTCTGTGCGAAGGCTCCCACACATGCGAATAGCAGGCAGAGCATGAGAACTTTCTGAATTCTTTGCATAAGTTGTGTTGAATTAGGGTTAATAATAATTTGTATGTTTGTTAAGTTTATCTCTTGAGACGGTTGATGCTCTTGAGCAGTTCGTTGGCCACGCGCTCATCTTTTTCGTTTGCGAGCAACTCTGAGCATCTTTTAATTATTTCCTCCTTTTTGTAGGAATAAACATACCATCCGAATACCTCTGCAATGAGTATCCTGAAGTCTTGGTCGGTCTCATTTTGCAAAAGCTTGAACATATCATCCAGAGCATAGGCGCAGCAACTGTTGCGCTCGGCCCTGACTGTAAACCTCTTCTCTTTGAGCGGGTGGTCGGGAGAATTCAGCTGAGCGTACTCCTCCAATTCCTTTTCGGTGGGATAGTAATGTCTCCTCGTTGGTTTGATGTAGAACATTACCCTTGAGTTGACAGCTGGATCATCCTTAAGAGTATCGTAAATATCCTTTAGGGCAGGATCACCGCACTCATCGAGAGTCTGTGCGCTGAGTCTTTGCGTAAGCTCGTATGGGTCCTCAATTCCAAGCCTGATGGCTTGCGGCAGGTATGAATCCGCTCTTCTTTTGAGTGACATGAAGGCTTCCAGACGCACAATGGGACTATCACTGTTCCTCTGTATATTAAGTATCTCTTGTGAGGTGATGGCTTTGGTCTCGGATAGGGTCTTAATTGCAAGAGCCCGAATATCGCAATTGGGGTGGTTGAGGAGTTTCTTCCAGTATTTGCTGTCTCCGCGGCGTGTGACCATTGCTTTGTCGAGATCAAGTTTCGGATATGCGTTGGCAAAACGGAAACTGGCATCACCAAAGAGGTGCGACTCAAGGGTGAGCTGCCCTTTTGCCCAGTTGCCGAAACAAACACCGGCATTGAGCAGACCTATGAGTTCGTTGGTCCATGTGTCCTGTAGGGTGTTGACCGTATTGGCCTTCACTACCATAGTCTCTCCGGGATTGAAGATCCAGTATCCTGCAATATAGTCATCATTGTTGAAGGCTCCGTTGAAGCAGGCATCAAGAATCACCACACGCGCATTGGATGTGTATCCGTACATATCGGGGATATTGAGGTCCATGTTGGCATAAAAGGTACTGTCTCTTGCCTCTAGCTCATGTGCACCGGCAAACCACTCTCTGGGAACCCCATATTTCTCCATATATTCATTGATGGTGGCGGTGGTATCCTTAGAACGTCTTATCCTCTGGCGTAGGGTGAGTTTAATATTGTCAATCCAGGCATCCATCGTCGAGGACTGAGGAGTTGCCCCCAGATATTGGGTATCCTCAGACCCATGATGGTGAAGGATAACCAGGTCATACCTCGGCTCAGCGAGGGTATTCATCAACTTTTCTCGAACGAATTGTTCGAAATCGTGGTTGATATAGTCCAGGTCAGCACCCCTCTCGGAGCCCAGAAAGGGAAATTGCTCCCTAAGCGTCCACATTTCATCAATGCGAGCGTTGTATGAATCAGAATTGTATCCATGTCCGGTAAATACCAGGATATTGGAGATTTTTTTATCCTGAGACTCCTTTTGCGCTATCGCTTTTCTGAGATAAGCGGAGATGGCGGAATATTTATCGGTTTCGGGAATCTTCGGGGGCTTGATGCGCGAAGTCCAGATGTCACATCCGATGGTCTGGGCCGATTCGGCAGTAAGGGAATAATAGTGTAACAATGGTTTGTCCGCATCATGTTTAAGGTATTCGAAGCGGAGATCAAAGTCGTCGTAAAATCTGTCGGAAGGGATGGAAGAGTCCTTCCAGTCAGCAGTTTGGTCCATCTTGAAAGCGGTGGTCATATGCTGCGCATCTCTGATCATCGGTATTGGAATGTCGCCAATCAGTATGGCTCCTTCAAGATTGTGGAAAGTGTAATAGTGCTTTAGCACTACTCTAAGAGAATCGGGATGCTGCCATTTGTCAATGATCAGGATACCCTCTTTGCCTGTGAATGACATTGATGCTGTGAATGCCTCTATGTCATTCCCGATGGCCGCATAGGTTTTTTGATCGGTGATAACAGCCACTTTGGTGGTGCGCGGCTTGATCGTTCCGTGTGTTACGGCAGGTATTGCCGTCAACATTAGGATTGACAGTGCCTGAATAAGTGCTTTTCTCATAAAATGCCAAAAAAACGTTTTGTTTGATCTATAAACCACAAATATACTTATTATTTTGATTGAACAAAGAAATGGAAGCACAAAATAAGGGTTAAAAAGCCTGTACGCACAAAATGCTCAGAATGTTTTGATGATGTCATCTCGAAAATAGATTGGTGCTTTTGATAATAATAATTAACTTTGTGAGATGCGCTAACAGCCAAAATCTTATTATTTAACAATAAAAACACAATGAAACGTTCTTTTCTCTACCTAATCATGCTGATAATGCTTCCGGCATTTCCATTTGTCCTAAATGCACAGAATTCAAAGCCCGCTCTGGATCATTCGGTCTATGACGGGTGGAAAAACGCCGGCAACGTTTCCGTCTACAATGACGGGGAATGGGGCCAATTTTATATTTCACCTCAGGAGGGTGACGGCACAATCGAGTTCTACAACCTAAGGACAGGAAGACAGATTTCCATTGAACGAGGCCAACAGGTCAGATTTTCAAAAGATGCTACCAGAGCAATTTTCAAGATTATTCCTAAATTTCAGGAGACCCGTCAGGCTAAAATAGACAAAAAGAAACCTAAGGATATGCCCAAGGATACTCTCGGCATCCTCAATATTGCTTCTGGCGAAGTCACCAAATTTCCGCTTCTGAAGAACTTCAAATCAGGCGGGCTGACAGGTGATTATATCGCATTCCAGAGAGACACCACATCCAATCTCTACATCCTTAACATCAAGACGATGGCGTTGGATTCCGTGAAGAGTGTTTCCGACTACGATTTCTCCAAAGAAAATGATATCCTGATTTACACTACCAAAACCGATCCCAAGAAGGATTCCATCACCGTTCCCGGCATCTATTTGCTCAATCCTGCAACAGGCGTTACCACAACGCTGATTCAGGGCTCCAAAGATGCTGTTTTCGGCAATACCTTTTTTACCGAAGATGGATCAAAGGTGGCATTCTATGCCAATACCGATACCACAAAAGAGGCTAAGAAATTTACCAATATCTACCTATACGATGGCACTGAGACCAGAATGCTCGTTCCGAGGGATGCGGAATGGATTCCCGAAGGCTGGATGGTCAGCGACAACGGTAGAATCAGTTTCAGCAAGGTCGGAGATTATATTACTTACGGTACCTGCCCTATTCCCCGCGAAAAAGATACGACACTTGTAGAATTTGAGCAGCCCAAACTTGACATCTGGAGTTGGAATGACGAATATATCCAGCCCATACAGTTGAAGAACCTAAGCCGAGAGCAAAGACGCACCTATCTGGCCAAAATCAATATTGACGGCACAAATCCCGTACAGTTGGCCGACCTGACTCTCGAGAGCATCGGCATTGGAGATGAGAATAAAGAGCAATATGTAATTACTTATACAGACAAGCCCTACAGTATAGAACAGCAGTGGGATCAGAATCCTAAAAACGATGTCTACAAAGTTTCACTGGTTGACGGCAGTAGGGAGCTGATAGCAAAGGGTGTTCCTTGTAACATGATTATGTCATCTCCGGATGGCAAATATTACACCTTCTATAATGCTGAAGAAAGGATCTGGTATCTCTATACCCTTGCAACGGGCGAAATTAAAGACCTCACATCAGCATTGGGAGTTATTTTCTATAACGAGGACCACGATACTCCTTCACTTCCGAGGCCCTACAGCAGTGCTATCTGGTCGGAGAACTCCGACTATTTCATTATTCGCGACAGATATGACTACTGGCAGTTTGACCCTACCGGAGCGAAAGCTCCTTTCCTCCTGACAGAGGGCAAGGGTCGCGCCACAAATACCACATATACATTCGCCAATCCCTACAACGATCCCAAGTCACTTATGGGTCGCTCATCAAAGATTAATGCAGGCAAGCCAATATATTTCCGCACCTTCGACAGAACCACCAAAGAGACGGGTTTTGCAATGAAGGATGTCACCAAGAGGAGGTCTACCGTGCAGCAACTGGTAAAGGGCCCCTATACATACGACGCCATGGGTATCTGCACAACAGGTAAAAAGCCAATCTACATCTACTCGAGAGGACGTTTTGAGGATGGCAATAACATCTGGATGACTTCCGACAACTTCCAGACACAAGTGCAGATAACAGATGCAAATCCTCAGCAGAGAGATTACAACTGGGGTACCGTGGAACTTGTTTCATGGAACACTGAGGACGGTATTCGGGCAGAGGGGCTTCTCTTCAAACCTGAGAATTTCGATCCTGCAAAGAAATATCCTCTGATGATCTATTTCTACGAAAAATATTCGGATGATCTCTATGCAGCACGTACACCGGCACCGAGTCGTTCGACGGTAAATATACCTTATTTCGTAAGCAACGAATATATCGTCTTCATTCCCGACATCTACTATACTGACGGACATCCCGGTCAAAGCGCCATGAAATCGATCATGCCTGCTTGCGATATGCTGTGTGAATATCCTTGGATTGACGGCGACAACATGGCCATACAGGGTCAGAGCTGGGGAGGATATCAGGTGGCTTACATGATTACCCAGACCAACCGCTTTAAGGCGGCAGGTTCCGGAGCTCCCGTTTCCAACATGACAAGCGCATACGGGGGTATCCGTTGGGAGAGCGGTATGGCTCGTACATTCCAGTATGAGCAGCAGCAGAGCCGAATCGGCAAAGACCTTTGGGAGGGATTCGATCTATATATTGAGAATTCACCTCTCTTCTTCGTGCCCAATGTGACCACACCCGTGCTCATCATGCACAACGACGAGGATGGTGCTGTTCCCTGGTGGCAGGGAATAGAGTTTTTCAATGCTCTCAGACGCTGCGGCAAAAAGGCATGGCTGCTCCAGTACAACGGAGAGGCTCACAACCTTAGCGAGCGTCGCAATGCCCGTGACCTGAGCATCCGCCTCGAACAATTCTTTGACCACTACCTCAAGGGCAAGCCGGCTCCCGTCTGGATGAGCAAGGGCGTTCCCGCAACACTCAAAGGCATCGACCTCGGATACGGATACGACGAATAATAGAAATCACAACATAATTTAAACTAAACCATGAAACGTTTATTGAAATTTATATCGATTATGACTGCACTTACAGCAGCTACATCCTGCAGTGTCTCTTCCAATGAGACCCCTTCAGCATCCGCTCCACTTATCACAAAGCCGACCGTGGTTGTGAAAGAGGGACAATACACCCCTGAGATAATGCACTCTCTTGTGAAAGTTTCCGATCCGCAGATCTCTCCCGATGGGAAGAAAATTCTCTACGGAGTCGGCTACACCTCAATAGAACAGAACAAGAGCAACCGCGAGCTTTTTATCATGAACATTGACGGAAGCGATAAAAAACAACTCACAACCACTCCTCAGAGCGAGAATAACGCGCGCTGGATAGAGGGTGGCAATCGCATTGCCTTCCTCAGAGCCGGTCAAATGTGGGTTATGAATGCAGACGGTACCGGTGAGAAGCAGGTAAGTGATCTTCCGGGTGGAATGATGGAATTTAAACTTTCGCCTGACGGCAAAAAAGTGCTCTATTCTGCAGATTTCAAGGTTGCCAAGAGCCCTGCGGAGATTCATCCTGACCTGCCGAAATCCACTGCCCGTACCATTGAGGGAATGATGTACAGACACTGGGATCATTTTGTGGAGACTATACCTCATACTTACCTTGCCGATTTCGACGGCAATAAGTTGGGCGAGGGAGTTGATCTTCTTGCCGGAGAACCCTATGAGCTCCCTACCGAGCCTTTCAGCGGTATTGAGCAGCTCGATTTTTCACCTGATGGCAACCGGATTGTCTATTCCTGCCGTAAAAAAACCGGCAGGGAGTATGCTTTCTCCACCAATACGGATATCTATCTGCTTAACCTTTTGAGCAATGTCTGCACAAATATTTCCGAGGGAATGATGGGCTACGACACCGATCCCGTATTCAGCCCGGACGGAAGCACAATTGCCTGGATCAGCATGGAGAGAGATGGCTATGAGGCCGACAAGACTCGTCTCTTTGTTTTTGACGTAAACTCAGGCGAACGCCGCGAACTTTCAACCTCTTTCAAATATAATATTGAAAGTCCTGTATGGATGCCCGACTCAAAGGGACTCTATTTTACTTCATTGGTGGAAGGCCTCAAGGAGATTTGGAAGACAGATCTTGAGGGCAATATGGCCAGAGTTACTCCTGAGCGCGAGTGGTACGACTTCGGTGCACCTTCACTCCTGACCTTGACTGCGGAAGACGGCACAGTGGCTGTTGAGCGCCTTATTACCACAAATATCTGTATGCTGCGTCCTGCGGAGATAGTTTCAATCAATCCTCAGGATGGCAGCTGGGAGCAACTAACCTTTGAAAACAAGGATATTTTCGACCAACTTGACGAAGTGACCGTTGAAGAGAGATGGATCCGCACTTCGGATAACAAGAGGATGCTTACCTGGGTACTTTACCCGCCAAAATTTGATAAAACAAAGGTATATCCTTCGATTCTGCTTTGTCTCGGAGGCCCTCAGGGCACTTTGAGCCAAGGGTGGTCTTATCGCTGGAACTATCGTCTGATGGCCTCTCAGGGCTATATCGTGGTACTTCCCAACAGACGCGGTACCACCGCATTCGGACAGGAGTGGTGCGAGCAGATTTCAGGTGACTATATCGGTCAGAATATGAGGGATTATTTTGCTGCGGCTGATGCTCTCAAAGCTGAACCCTATGTGGGCAAAATGGCAGCCGTAGGTGCCTCTTACGGCGGTTATTCGGTATTTTATCTTGCAGGAATTCACCAGAAACGATTTGATGCCTTCATCGCACATGCCGGTATTTTCAATGTGGAGCATATGTATATGAGTACTGAAGAGATGTGGTTCCCCGATTGGGATAATGGCGGTATCGCGCAGCCCGGAAAATATATGGCCGGCTCCCCCTGGAGCAATAACCCGGTTGCAAGAAGACATTATGCCAATTCTCCCCACAAGCTTGTGGAAAAATGGGATACCCCCATCTTGGTTACTCACGGTGAACTCGACTATCGTGTTCCTGTAGATCAGGGAATGGCAGCATTCAATGCGGCCCAGATGATGGGAGTTCCTTCGAGGATGATTCTTTTCCCGGATGAAAATCACTGGATTCTCAAGCCACAGAACTCCATCCACTGGAACCGTGAATTCTTCGGATGGCTGGAGGCGTACCTCAAGTAGGCTTGAGGTACGAGTGTGTAGTATGTAGTGGGTAGTGCGTAGTGATGGGGTACGGGTTGCGAGGTGCGTGGTGCGAGTTACGCGTTACTAAGGTAGTTTAGAGCAATAAGTTGTGGCTACCGAACTCCTGCAATTTCAAGTAATAGTCAATAGCAGAAAACAATAATCATTTATAAACATTTAAAATATACAAATAATGTTTGATAAGAAGACATATATTTCAAGGCGTAAAAGGCTTGCGGAAAGCATTTCGGACGGAATAATTCTCATTCTCGGCAACAGCGAGGCAAGCTGCAACTATGCCGGCAATACCTATCTTTTCAGACAGGATAGCTCATTCCTCTATTTCTTCGGACTTGACAAACCCGATCTGGCGGGCGTAATCGATGCGCAGAGCGGAGAGGAGATCATTTTCGGTAACGATGTGGATATAGACGACATCATTTGGATGGGTCCCCAGCCGCTTATCTCAGAGCAGGCCGCTTCAGTTGGCGTAGCAAAGAGTGCACCTTTCGCCTCTTTGGCGACTTATTTGGCGGAAGCGAGAGCAAAAGGACGCAAAATTCACTTCCTGCCTCCTTACCGCAATCACAATAAGATACTTCTCCACAAAATGCTCGGAATAGGATTTGACAAGTTGAAAGAGTCCGCCAGTGTCGAGTTGATCAAAGCGGTGGTGGCTCTTCGTGAGATCAAAGATGAGTGCGAGATCATTGAGATTGAGAAAGCTTGTAATCTGGGCTATGATATGCACATGGCCGCGATGAAGGCGATGAAATTAGGGATGGTAGAGCAGGAACTGGTGGGAATAATGGAGGGTATTTGTGCCTCCGGTGGCGTTATGTCCTCATTCCCGATTATTCTTTCGCAAAATGGAGAGACTCTCCACAACCACATGCACCATCAGATCCTGACAGAAGGAAGACTTTGCGTGATTGATGCGGGAGCAGAAATTAATAGTCACTACGCTTCCGACTTTACCCGTACGCTCCCCGCTAGCGGTAAATTTACCAAGCAGCAGGCTGAGATTTATTCGCTGGTCGCAGCAGCCAACAACTATGCTATCGGTGCCTCCCGTCCCGGTATTTCCTATACGGATGTTCATCTCGGTGCAGTAACCGTACTTGTGAAAGGCTTGATAGATATGGGTCTTGTCAACGGAAATGCAGCTGAAGCCGTAGCTGCGGGTGTGGCAGGTCTCTTCATGCCACACGGTCTGGGACACCAAATGGGTCTTGACGTGCATGACATGGAGGATTTGGGTGAAAATTATGTCGGCTACGACGACAGATACAAACGTGCTACCCAGCCGGGCTTGGCCTCTTTAAGGATGGGCAAGATGCTCAAGGTTGGTCACGTAGTGACTGTGGAGCCGGGAATCTATTTTATACCCGCTTTGATTGAAAAATGGAAAAAAGAGGGAACTTGCAAGGGTCTGATCAACTACTCAAAACTGAAACCTTATTACAAATTCGGTGGTATCCGCCTGGAAGATGACATACTAATAACATCTAAAGGATGCCGTCTGCTCGGTGCAAAACGTCTCCCGATTACCGTGGAAGATGTGGAGCGCGAGATGGCAGGCTGATTCGGAGAATACTGGAAAATCGGTATCACTTCCGGTACTGTTTATGGCAGTACAGAACATTTTTTGATTTAGATGTTGACAATAAAAATAATAGCGGTAATACTCGGGATTGCAGGGCTGGCAGGGTGCATCCTGCCGGTCATTCCGGGGCCGCCTTTCAGTTGGGTAGGACTCTTGCTGCTCTATTTTTGGGGCGATGAGCCCATCACTCTGCGTTTTCTCATGATCTGGTTGATAATCACCATAGTGGTGACTATCCTCGACTATCTGGTTCCCGCATATTTCACCAAGGTCACCGGCGGATCGAAGGCCGCTTCCCGCGGCTCGCTCGTAGGGCTTTTAGTAGGATTGATATTCTTCCCTCCGATAGGTATGATCGTGGGGGCCTTCATCGGTGCGCTACTGGCGGAACTGCTGATCAACGGCAGTCAAATGGGGCATTCATTCAAGGCTGCGCTGGGTTCTTTTCTCGGATTTTTCTTCGGTACTTTCCTCAAAATTGCCGCTTCCGCGGTAATGATGTTTTATATCGTAAAGTACCTTTAAAGTCTGCTGAGTAATTAATAATCTCAGGCAAAAGAGGGAAATGCGGACACTTTTTTGATAATAAAGAGTTAGTTTTGAAAAATAATGTTAAATTTGCGGATGTGTACATGTGGACTTTCGGCTCTGTCCGTACGCTAACCTAATGAAATTACTAACAGCTAATTGTGCAATAACTTAAAACTAAAAACATTTTATTAACCTAAAATTTCATTTATGTTCGTTTCTAATAAACTAGGCCGCATCTTTGCGGCCGTGTGTGCATTGCTCCTATCAATGGGAACAATGTGGGCTCAGAACATTACTGTTACCGGTAAGGTTTCCGACAGTAAGGGAGAGCCGATTGTTGGCGCGTACGTACTCGTAGAGGGTACACGTCAGGGAACATCTACCGATTTTGATGGTGTCTATTCGCTTCCGGCCCCCAGGAACGGCGCTCTTGTCTTTTCCTGCATGGGTTATAGGGATCTTACCGTTCCCGTAAACGGCAGAAGCACTATCGATGTGGTTCTTCAGGAAGACGCAATGCTTCTGGAGGATGCCGTTGTTGTAGGTTTCGGTACGCAACGAAGGGAAAACTTGACAGGTGCTGTTGCAGCTGTGAATGTTTCACAGGCACTCGAAAGCCGTCCTATAGCCGACGTCGGCCGTGGTCTCTAGGGTATGACCCCCGGTTTGACCGTACGTGTAGGTTCTACCGAGGTTGGTTCCGATCCACTGTTCCGCATCCGTGGCCACGTAGGCTCATACTATGGTGGCTCATCTCCCCTCATCCTTTTGGACAACGTGGAGATTCCTTCCATCAACCTCGTAAACCCTGATGACATTGAGTCTATTTCAGTGTTGAAAGACGCTGCTTCAGCTTCCATCTATGGTGCAAAAGCAGCATTTGGTGTTATTCTCATTACCTCCAAGAAGGGTGCTAAGACCGAGACTATCAAGGTTAACTATTCAGCTAACTTCTCATTCCAGAGTCTTACGGATACTGACGGTATTGCTGATGTTGATGCTCTTCACTACACGGTAGAGGCAGCTGAGCGTCTCAAGACTTTTACTCCCGTCGGTGCTTTCTGGCTTATCGACCGCGCAGGTTATAATGCCGCAGTTGCATGGAAAGAAAAATATGGTGCCACCCTCGATCCTTATGCTCCTATGGTTTATGGTCGTGACTGGTATATCGATTCTTCCAATCGCAAGATCGGTGTACGTACTTACGATCCCTATGTTTATATGATCAATCAGGGTGCCCCAACACAGAGTCACAATCTCTCTGTTCAGGGTAAGACCGGCAAGACTAATTTCAATATCAGCCTCGGTTATCTCGGCCAGAGCGGTATGTTGAAGCCGACGGAGTATGACGACTTCACCCGTTACAATGCCAATGTGAGACTATCAACCCAGGTCAATGACTTCTTTAATGTTCATGCCGGTATGATGTACACCAATTCAAACAAGTCTTGGGCATTCTCTACCAACTCTACTACGGCTGACCCTTGGTATTATCTATTCCGCTGGGGACCTACCTATCCTTTGACTCCTACCGATGAGTATGGCAACTCTCTCCGCAACCAGGTTTATGAGATGGGTGCTGCTAATGAGGCCAACAAAAAGACCAACTATACCAGTGTGAATGTTGGCGCCACCGTAACTCCCGTTAAGAATTGGGATATCAATCTTGACTACACCTACGCAGTAAACAACTCCCAGGAGTTCAACCCCGGTATTACCTATTGGGCAGCAAACCTTTGGAGTGGCGCTGAAGCAGTAAAAGATGCTCAAGGAAATTTTGTCACCGTAAACAACGAATGGGATCAGTACAACAAGTTGGGTCCCTCAATCACTGCACAGACTCTTCCGGTACAGAACTATACTTCCAGTTACGACTCTTACTACCAGAATTCATATACCTCAATCAGGCAGACCTGGAACATAACTACTGACTATTCACTTAAACTTGCTGATAGTCACAAGTTTGATTTCTTGCTTGGAATGCAGGCAGTGGATTTTACAAATACAGGCATATGGGGCAAAAAGATGACCCTTATGGATATCACCAATCCCCAGTTTGCCCTTGCAACCGGAACTGAGACCACAGGCGGTACCAACTCGTGGAGTTCTACTCTCGGTTTCTTCGGCCGTGTAAACTACAACTATAAGGAGAGGTACCTTCTTGAGGCAAACCTCCGTTATGACGGTTCTTCCAAATTCCCTACTCATCTGAAGTGGAGATGGTTCCCTTCAGTCTCCGCCGGCTGGCGTGTAAGTCAGGAGCCTTGGATGCAGGACATTTCTCATGTTCTCTCCTCAATGAAACTCCGTGCATCATGGGGTACAATCGGTGACCAGACCGTTTCCAGTTCACAGTATATCCCTCTGATTAGCTCACAGACCACATATTGGATCCACAATGGCGCAAAGGATAATGCCTATGCAACCCCGAATCTTGTAGCTTCCGACATTACCTGGCAGGACATTGTAACTCTTGACTTCGGTCTCGAGTTCTCGCTCTTCAACCAGGTTGAATTTGTACTCGGATGGTACCAGAGAGATACCAAGAATATGATCGTGGGAATGGAGGGTCTCGGTTATAACCTCGGTTCTCCCCCTCCCAACGGTAACTTTGGTTCTCTCCGCACAAGAGGTTGGGAAGCATCGGTAAGCTATCGTAAGATATTTGACAATGGCTTCAGCTTCTCGGCTTCCGGATCTATTTCAGATGCTAAAACCATCATCTCTGAGTATGGCTCAGCACTTGGCATCGGTGGTTGGTACAACGGTAAAACCTATGGTGAAATCTGGGGTTATCGTGTTGACGATCTTTACACATGGGATGACTTTGGTCTCCAGCCCGGTCAGTGGGCTCAACTCGAAAAACTTGTTGCCTCCGACAAATATGGTAAGTACTACCAGAATGTCAAAGGTTATGCTTCACAGGGCAAGATTACTTCAGGCAGTGCCATTTCGGGCCCGGGTGACGTGAGATTCAAAGACCTTAACGGTGACGGTGTAATCGATAACGGTTCACAGCTCTATAAAATGAAAGACGCCGACGGCAATGATATCCCGGGTTACGGTGACCTCGATGTTATCGGTAATACCACTCCCCGTTACGAGTATAGCTTCCGTGTTGACCTTGGTTGGAAAGGATTTGATTTCTCGATGTTCTGGCAGGGTATCGGAAAACGCGATTTGTGGGGTGGTTCAGCTCTCACAATACCCGGTTTCAACTCTTCTGACGGTGCTATGGCACAAGCTATTGCAGGCAACTTCTGGTACGAGACTCTCGATGCAAGCGGCAATGTGATAGATGCAAAATATGATGCTTTCTATCCTCGTGCCAATAACCTCTATTCAAGTGCAACAGGCTTTAATATGCAAGTTTGTGACAGGTATCTACTCAATATGGCATACCTCAGACTCAAAAACGTAACTCTCGGATACACCATTCCTGATAAGATAACCAAGAAGGCTTTCATAGATAAGCTTCGTGTTTACGTTTCTCTTGAGAACTTCCTCACATTTGATAAGCTTAACGGTCTTCCAGTAGACGTCGAAGAGATCCCGGGTTACTCATACCTCAACTCAGACAACTACAACTCAGGTCGTACGGGTGTTGGTGCTCCTGGATTCAAGAGTGCTTCATTCGGTGTTCAGTTAACATTCTAATTATCGCTTAAGACAATGAAAAAGATATTATATTTTTTGATGGCTCTCGTTCTGCTTGTTCCGACAAGCTGTAACGATTTCCTTGAGCGTAGCTCTTTGGTGGATTTGGATGACAATACCTACTGGAGATCAGAAGGTAATGTCCGCCTATTTGTCAATGGAGCATACGCTTACTATTTCAGCGGCTATTCTGACAACTGGGGTTCGGTTTATGCCCCTGAGGTGTACGCGACTCCTTATAATGACGACCGCACCCTTACCGGAGAACAGCCCAACATCCTTCTCTCAGTCCCAGCAGACAACTGGTATCGCAACGAGTCAACAGCCTATCGTGGCACCTGGCTTTCACGTCGCGGATCAGCTCCTTGGAATTATGCTTATATACGCAAATGGAACCTACTTATTGAGCGTCTCGATAGGATGAAAGAGGAAGGTTTTTTGAATGATGAGGCTTACGGTCACTGGATGGGCGTTGCCCGATTCCTCCGCGGATGGGACTACAGCCGTTTCGTACAATCTTTCGGTGACATTCCTTACTATGACAAGCAGGTTGCATCAGCTGATATTGATGCTCAGTTCAAAGATCGTGACCCCCGAACCTATGTGATGGACCAGGTAAAGGCCGACTTTGACTATGCTATTAAAAACGTACGCGATAATGACGGAATTGACTATATCAACAAACATGTTGTTGCAACCGTTGCGGCACGCTGTATGCTTTTCGAAGGTTCATGGCTTACTTATCACAAAAATGATGAGGCCCTAAAGACTTGTTCGGATATTGACGGTCACGCAAAGACCTATCTTCAGGCAGCTGTGGACTACGCAGCCGTTACTATCAATTCAGGCAAGTATGGCTTCAACAAAGATTTCCGCACACTGTTTGGAACCCTCTTCACTACCCTTACAGGTTCGGCCAATGAGGTTCTTCTCTACCGTGTTTATAATAAATCCATTAACAATAGTGCTCAACACTGCTATGCTTCATATTCAGGTGGAAACAATGCACGTGAAGCCCAGCGTACTTCAGGTAACTTCGCTACTTTGAAGGCATGGATTTGCCAGGACGGACGTCCCTACAACTCTTCAACCGTTGAGAATGTAGAGAGTTTCCGTATGCAGGATATGGTTGTTACCCGTGACCCCCGTTTTGAGGCTTCGTTCCTTGACGAAACATGGACAACGCCTACAGGTCTCTACGTTCTGAAGTTCATCGACCGTGAAGGTTGTGACTACTTCTGGAAAGGCGGTACTTCTCCTGCATATTACAACTCCAATACCAATGAAAACGGTTTCCCTTGCATCCGTTATGCCGAGACCGTTCTCAACTGGCTTGAGGCAAAAGCTATCTTGGCTGATTTCTTCGGTGGTACGGCCGTTACCCAGGCTGACCTCGACAAATCTATTAACGCCATACGCAGCCGCCCTCTCGACAAGGTCGCAATTGATAAAGGCGTTAAGAAGACAGCTCCCCTTACGCTTGCAATGGTTAGCAATATGAATGATCCTGAGAGAACTTCTAATATCCAGAAGACCACCCTCGGTTACAACACACGTGGTTTTTGTTCTCCTCTTATGTGGGAGATTCGTCGTGAGCGTCGTATGGAGTTCTTTATGGAGAGTGTCCGTACCCTCGATATTCGTCGCTGGGGATGGCTTGAGCTGATGCTTTCTACCAACAACCCTGACATTGGGGTAGGTGGATGGGTTGAGCTTGACCTTGCACGCAATAAACCAGCAGACAATCCCACACAAATTACCAACTTAAAGAGGACAAAAAACGGAGTTGGTTATAACCTTCTCACAGAATCCAATAAAAACATAGTTTCTGTACGCCACATCGAAAAGGTGAATGCAGATGGTTCAATCGTGCTTGGTCCGAGAGTTTTCTTCAACGGCTCTAACTATAGCGAGATGCGCGGTTTCCTTGTGCCTCAGAACTTTAAGGATTTTGATGCACGCAATGTCGATGTGCGGAATTATCTTGAGCCTATCTGTACTGATGTTATAAACCAGTACAAAGAGAAGTCTATCGCTACCGGCAATAACTACACAATCTACCAGAATCCCGGCTGGGAGCAGTAATGTTGCCTAAAGGCAAAGTTTAAAGGAGGGGTGACTTTTTAGTCGCCCCTCCTTTAATTAGTTTTGAGTTCCAAGTATGAAGTAATGAGTGAGTTAAAACTCGAACAAAGTGCTGCCGGTAGCAGTGCTTGCAGGCATGCAGCCTGTGATAAGATTACGGAAATGGTAGCCCTCTTCAATGGTGAGAAATTCGGTCTCTATGGGAATGTAGAAGAGACGTTTTTTGAGTTCGGGTGAGATATGCCTGTTTGAGACAAGTCTTTGGGCATCCTTTTCTGTGGTCAGTAACATAGATTGCGGATTGCTTCTTGCGAAATATTCGATATCGCGGATGTTACCTCGTGTAAATTCGTGGTGGTCTCCGTATGATGTGTGGGTAATTTGCTCATAGATGTCCGAAAGGTGCATTAACAGCGGTTTCACATTGGCTATGCCGGTAAAGAGTCCCACCTCTTTGGAGTAGATGTATCTCTTGTCTCCCTCTTCGGCGAATATCGGTTCTATTGGGCAGTATTTGATTCTGGCGAAGAAGCAGGGGCAGTCATCATTAATGCGGTTGGCTTTCTTAATGGTGTCACGCTCCCATTCGTCGAGGTGTTCGGGACTTTTGGTGATTACGATGGCATCTGCCCTGCGTATCTGTTCCGGCAGATCCCTAAGGCGACCTATGGGCAGAAGGTTATCCCTAAACAGGGGTCTGTTGTAATCTATCAGGAGTATGTTCTTAGAGGGACGCACTTTTCTGTGCTGATAAGCATCGTCCAATACAATTACTTCCGGACGCATTTCCTGAGGCAGTGCGAGTAATTGTGTGATACCCCTTTTGCGGTTGGCATCCACAGCCACGATTACATCTTCATACTTTTTTCTAATCTGCAGCGGTTCGTCTCCGACTTCACTTGCAGTGGAGTCGGTGTCAACTATTCTGAATCCTCTTGTTTTGCGTTTGTACCCGCGTGAGAGAACTGCTACCTTGTGTTGAGGTTTGAGAATGCGCACTATCAGTTCGGTTGTCGGTGTTTTTCCTGTTCCACCGACTGTTATATTTCCTATTGATATCACAGGTACATCAAACTGTTGTGATTTAAAGAGACCCTTGTCGTAAAGAAGATTCCTCATCTTCAACGTCAGATAATAGGGAAACAGTATTATTTTACTTCTTATCATTTTTAATATTCAAAACTATCGTTGGCGGTTGGTCAATAGCTGTTGGCTTTGGAGTTATATTCTCTTAACTTCTAATTTCCAATCGCTCTTGACTTTTCAAATCAAATATCATTACTCCATATTCTCCTACTTTCTACACACTACCCACTATATACTCAGAACTTAAAACTAACCATAACTAGCCACAAATAATTACACTACATACTGCACACTACATACTCAAAACTATTTTTCCTGCCAATTATCTTTAATAAAATCGAGAATGGAAACAATTTCCTCCAGATCATTGCTCGTAACAAGCTTTAACCTTGTCTCCTTAAAATTCTCCAGTCCTTTGAAATAGCAGCTGAGGTGGCGTCGCATCTCGAGAAGGCCAACCCTTCCGCCTTTTACCTCGATGGATTTGGCAAGGTGTCTCTTTGCAAGCTCTACTTTCTCGGCAACGCCCATTGGTGGAAGTTTCTCTCCGGTGTCGATAAAGTGACGGATTTCCCTGAATATCCAGGGACGGCCGAAACTTGCCCTGCCTATCATTATTCCATCCACTCCGTACCTTTCAAAGGCTTGTGCAGCCTCTTCCGGAGTGGTAATGTCGCCGTTACCGATAATGGGAATATGCATTCTGGGGTTACGCTTGACCTCACCGATAAGGGTCCAGTCTGCTTCTCCCTTATAAAGTTGAGAGCGGGTGCGCCCGTGGATAGTTAATGCAGCAATACCCACATCCTGCAACCTTTCAGCAAGCTCTACAATGATTTTTGACTCCTCATCCCAGCCGAGGCGCGTTTTGACTGTCACTGGAAGCTTAACTGCATCCACAACCCTCCGGGTAATTTCAACGAGCTTGTCGGGCTCGCGCATCATACCGCTACCCGCACCGCGCTTGGCAATTTTATTGACAGGACAGCCGAAATTGAGATCAATAACTTCAGGTTGAGCTTCTTCCGCCATTATTGCAGCCTCCACCATTGATTCGGGGATGTGCCCATAAATTTGTATGCCTATCGGTCTCTCATAGTCATAGACGACAAGCTTCGCAAGTGCCTTGCGTGCATCTCTTATCAATCCGTCAGAAGGAACAAACTCAGTGTAGACCATATCTGCGCCATATTCCTTGCAGATGCAGCGGAAGGAGGCGTCGGTGACATCCTCCATCGGCGCCAACAGTAGTGGCTTCTCTCCTAGATCAAGAGTTGAAATCTTCATCGGGCTCTAATGGTGAAAATCATCTGCAAAAATAGATATTATAGAGTAAAAACACTACTTTTGCCCAAAATATATTATTAGAATGGAAAGCAGAATCAGAAGAATAGGTGTACTCACCTCAGGAGGTGATGCCCCAGGTATGAATGCCGCAATCAGGGCGGTTGTACGCTCGGCCATATTCTACCATTGCGAAGTGGTAGGTATTCGTAAAGGCTATACCGGCCTCGTCGAAAGGCAGTTTATGGGGATGCAGACTCACTCCGTATCCAAGATAATTTCACAGGGTGGTACCATGCTCAAATCCTCCAGATGTCCGGAGTTTAATGATCCCCAGGTACGCAGACTTGCTGTGGAAAATATGCGTGATGTGGGTATTGATGCTTTGGTGGTTATCGGTGGTGATGGTTCTTTCAGGGGCGCAAACGATCTTTTCAAAGAGTTCGATTTTCCTGTTGTAGGAATCCCGGGAACTATCGATAATGACATTTTTGGCACTGATTACACTATCGGTTTTGATACGGCTATCAATACTGCGCTTGAAGCAATCGACAAACTACGCGATACCGCGGATTCCCACAATATGGTCTTTTTTGTGGAGGTAATGGGTCGTGATGCGGGCTTCATAGCTTTGCATACTGCCATCGGTACGGGAGCTGAAGCAGTTTTGGTGCCCGAATATCCTACCGATATCAAGAAACTCTGTGACTATTTGCTAAATGAACGTCGTAAAAACAAGACTTCCGGAATAGTAATCGTGGCAGAAGGGGATGAAGCAGGGGGCGCGGCTGAGATTGCGGCCCAAGTTAAGAGACGTTTGCCGGATTATGAAACCAGAGTTACCACACTCGGGCATATTCAGAGAGGTGGATCTCCAAGCTGTAGTGACAGGGTGCGCGCCAGTCTTCTCGGCCACGGCGCAGTTAAAGCTCTGCTTGACGGTCATAAAGGGGTAATGGTGGGCCTTGTCAATGATAAGATAGAATATACTACGTTTGATTTGGCCTGCTCGCGCCACAACGAGATCAACAAATCTTGGTATGATATTGCACGTATTTTGTCAATTTAAGAAAATTGTTTACCTTTGCAGCCCCCAAAATTTTATATAAACTTAAATACCAACACAGTGGACACACAAAGTTACAAGACAATCTCAGCTAACAGCGCTACCGTAAACAAAGAGTGGGTAGTGGTTGATGCTACGGATCAGGTTCTTGGTCGTTTCGCTGCCAAAATTGCGGTTATGCTTCGCGGAAAGCACAAAACCAATTTCACCCCCCATGTGGATTGCGGTGACAACGTTATTGTGCTAAACGCCGGCAAAGTACGCCTTACCGGCAACAAGATGACTCAGAAGCAGTATCTTAGTCACACCGGTTATCCCGGTGGACAGAGAGTCACTACGCCCAAAGAACTCTTGGAGCGCAAGCCGTTAGCTGTTCCTCGCGTTTATCTCAGCGCAGGTAAAGGTAACATTACCATCAACGGCTCACCGATTGATGAGTACTTCAAAGAGGAGACTCTGAAGTATATTGTTAACCAACCTCTCAATCTTACAGGTACAGTTGCCAACTTTGATATCAAAGCCAACATCGACGGCGGTGGTGTAAAAGGTCAGGCAGAAGCTCTCCGTCTTGCGATTTCTCGCGCACTTTGCAAAGTTGACGAAGAGGCTTATCGCCCTGTATTGAAGTCCAACGGCTTCCTCACCCGCGATGCCCGCGAGGTTGAGAGAAAGAAGCCAGGACAGCCCGGCGCAAGGAAACGCTTCCAATTCAGCAAACGTTAA
>CAZRBY010000012.1:53924-56670 GCA_964598495.1 uncultured Muribaculaceae bacterium | reverse complement strand
CAAACAACAGCATATCTTTCTTAGTTAAAAGACAAAAATGGTTTTAAGCCAAAAGCAAATAGCTAATACATAATGATTTCTCTTACCAATTTACACAAATCCTACTACACCGAAGCCATTTCGCTGCACGTACTCAAAGATATTGACCTCACAATTGAAGAAGGCGAATATGTTTCCATTATGGGAGCATCCGGTTCGGGGAAATCCACGCTACTCAATATTATAGGAATATTAGATACCTACGATAAAGGTGAATATAGGTTAAACGGTACGCTTATCAGAGACCTTAGTGAAAAGCAGGCAGCGAAATATCGCAACGAAATGATCATTTTTCATCATCAGAGAGTCGCGCATATTTCCGACAATGGAAATTTCGCGGTAGACAATAGCCAAAGCAACATTTACAAGATTGCGGCTAAAATTGGTACCCTCAGCTTTATTGATATCATTATGTACTCCGGAAGAACGCCAGCGGTAAGGACATTTGCAGTAACCTCGTGGAGTCTTGATCATTTTTTTCATCATCCCGAGGTAATCGGTTAATCGGTTAATAATATGCAGCAGCATCTGGCGCACACGCTCTATGGAGATGCCGAGTTCTTGTGCGACATCCAACCGGCTTAAGGGCATTTTGCCATCATAAATCAGCGGCAGGGAGTCCAGAACTTTGAGATCCCTTTCGTCAAATGTTAGGATATACTCTTTCAGAGTGGCGAAAATCGGAAAATAACCGAGTTTTTCTTTTAGATTAAAGATTTTGAGGATTGACTCGCTTTCCAGCATCGGAATATCGTGTACAAGACTTTTGACATTGTCGCTCGGTAGTCGACTGCGCACTTGTGCGATGATTTCCATTACATTGCGCGCAGTCTTGGTACCACAGTTGCGCCAAGATAGAATTTCTTTTCTTTTCAGAGAGAGAAATTCGTTGAAAAATGCGCGGTCATTTTTGAAGTTCCGGCGATAGGCGCCGATTACGTTCCGTGTGCGAGTATTGTACTGAAGTAACAGAGATTCGAACGCATATATAGTGCGTTCGATATTTTTTTCATCAATTTTATCCCGAGGATTCCAAAATAGATTTGACTCGTATTTTGACATGGCAAAAAGTTTTTACAAAGTTTAAGGAATCGGGGCATACAAATATAATTAATATATTGAAGGTTAGCAACTTTTTGTCAAATATTTTATAATTTTGCGGCCGATATAAAAGGATTATTTACAGTATATTTTATGACTACAATTGAAACTTATGACTTCACAGGCAAAAAAGCCATTGTAAGAGTCGATTTTAACGTTCCGTTGAACGATAAATTTGAAATTACGGACGACACCCGCATCAAAGCGGCCATTCCTACATTGAAAAAAGTTCTTGAAAAGGGTGGTTCAGTTATAATAATGTCGCATCTCGGTCGTCCCAATGGACCGTCGGAGAAATTCTCCCTAAAACATATTATTTCTTGTATAGAGGAGTATCTCGGCACTAAAGTGCAGTTTGCCGAAGATTGCCAAAAGGCGGATGCACAGGCTGCAGCCCTAAAGCCGGGCGAAATTCTTTTGTTGGAAAACCTTCGTTTCTACGCAGAAGAAGAGGGTAAACCTCGCGGACTGGCTGAAGATGCTACCGATGAAGAGAAACAGGTGGCCAAGACTGCGATTAAGGAGAGCCAGAAAGCATTCGTTGCCAAGCTTGCATCCTATGCGGATTGCTATATCAACGATGCTTTCGGTACTGCGCATCGTGCTCACGCCTCCACAGCGCTGATCGCAAAATATTTCCCGAAGGACAAGATGTTCGGATATGTGATGGAGGGTGAAATCCAGGCTATAGACAAAATACTCAACAATCCCGCACGTCCTCTTACTGCTATTCTCGGCGGAGCAAAGGTCTCATCCAAGATCGGCATTATCGAGAATCTTATTGACCGCGTCGACCATCTGATTATCGGCGGCGGTATGGTATATACTTTCATTAAGGCCCTTGGCGGAAAAATAGGCAACTCCATTTGTGAGGATGACCAGATTGAGACTGCAAAAACCATCATGGCCAAAGCGAAGGCTAAAGGCATTGACCTTGACCTTCACCGCGAAGTTGTGGTAGCTGATAACTTCAGCAATGATGCAAATTTCAAGATTGTGAACAACTTCGAGATTCCCGATGGATGGGAGGCAATGGATGCTGCTCCCTCGTCACTTGAACGTTGGCAGAAGATAATAGATAACTCCGGCACCATTCTATGGAATGGCCCTCTCGGAGTCTTTGAAATGCCCAATTTTGCCAAATCCACAAATGCAATGGCAAAAATGCTCGCTAAGGCTACCGAAAAAGGCACTTTTACACTTGTTGGCGGCGGAGACTCGGTTGCAGCCGTGACACAGATGGGCTATGCTGATAAGGTCAGTTACGTTTCCACCGGAGGTGGTGCAATGCTTGAGTATCTTGAGGGCATAGATCTTCCAGGCATCAAAGCTATCCGCGAATAATTCTCCTGCATGACTATCGAATATCCATCCCCATCCTGGCACGACTATGAACTCATAGACTCCGGTAACTTCGAAAAACTGGAGCGCTTCGGTAGGTATGTGACGATTAGACCCGAGCCTAAAGCCCTTTGGGAGCGCACTCTACCTGAAGAGGAGTGGCTCAGACGCGCCCATACGAAGTTTGTCCCAGGTACAGGCCTTGCCAAGGCGGGAAAAGAAGATAGTGGATCCTGGGAGGTGCTTCACAAAATGGATAAGGAGT
>CAZRBY010000012.1:53590-53914 GCA_964598495.1 uncultured Muribaculaceae bacterium | reverse complement strand
GAAGGCCGGGATTAACCTTCTCTTGAAACTTACTTCCTTCAAGCACGTGGGCCTCTTTCCCGAGCAGGCTACAAATTGGGATTATATCCTTGATAGTGTTAAGGAGATTACAGCCTCTACTTCGGATGGAACTCCTCCCAAGGTACTCAATCTTTTTGCATATACCGGAGCAGCCTCGCTGGCTGCCTGCAGGGCCGGAGCACAGGTAACTCATCTTGATTCCGTACGTCAGGTGGTAACCTGGGCGAGAGGCAATATGGAAGCCAGCGGTTTGGACAACATACGCTGGATAATTGAAGATGCGTTGCTTTTTGCCAAACGTGA
>CAZRBY010000012.1:48475-53580 GCA_964598495.1 uncultured Muribaculaceae bacterium | reverse complement strand
TCTACCATGGCATCATTCTTGATCCTCCGGCATTTGGACATGGTCCCGACGGAGAGAGGTGGAAACTCGATGAGTCTCTCTATGAAATGCTCCTTAAGGTAGCCTCCATACTTGCTCCTGAGATGAGTTTTATGGTACTCAATCTCTATTCAAACGGCTATTCGCCTGTTCTGACGGAGACTCTGGTGCGTTGTGCGTTTGGAGAGAAATATCGTTCTCTGGATTGTGGAGAATTGGCCATCAAAGACAGTTTCAACAAGGTGCTCCCGTTGAGTGTTTTTGCAAGGTTAAAACGTTGATTTTATAGTTTTAATAAATACCAACAGATTATGGATTTTTTATCAGTAGTATGGAATGTGGATCCGGTTATCTTCAACCTAGGTCCTCTGACTGTCAGATATTACGGACTGCTCTTTATTGCAGGATTCCCTCTTGGATATTGGCTTTTTACCAAATTTTACAAAAGAGAAGGGGTTGATGTAAAACTGCTGGAGCCGTTGCTTTATGCGCTGCTCATCGGTACCATCGTAGGAGCACGTTTGGGACACTGTCTTTTCTATCAGCCGGAATATTATCTGAGCAGATCTCACTGGGTTGAGATATTCATGCCATGGAAAGGGGGTCTTGCAAGTCATGGTGGAGCTATAGGTGTGCTGCTGGCTATCTGGTGGTACTGCCACAAATATGGCCGTAAGAATGGTTTCGATATGATGTGGATTTTGGACAGAATTGCAATTGCAATTGCCTTTGCCGGATGTTTCATACGTTTGGGCAACCTAATGAATTCGGAGATTTACGGCAATCCGACCGACCTGCCCTGGGGATTCATCTTCGTGCAGCGTGGAGAGATTTTGGCCAAGCATCCGACACAACTCTATGAGGCATTGAGCTATCTGTTGCTCGGATTTGCACTTCTCGGAGCCTATCGTTATCGCCTAAAGAGTCTCAAAAAGGGTACTCTTTTCGGAGTTTTCCTTATCGTGCTCTTCGGTATGAGATTCCTCATTGAGTATATTAAGGAGCCTCAGGTGGCCTTTGAAGAGGATATGGTTCTAAATATGGGGCAACTGCTGAGCATCCCGTTCGTTATTGCGGGAGCAGTGATACTTATTTGGAGTCTTGTTGCGAAAAAGCCCGCGATGGCTGTTGTCCAGACGAAGAAAAACTATCATCCTTCTCCGAAAGAGAAAAAGAAGAAATAGTATCAGACGATATTCTGTAGAAATTTTCTGTAGTTAAACTCCTTAGTCTGCCTCATTACCAGAAACAGATCGGCAATCCACCACATGCCGCATCCGCCAAAGGTAATGAGTTTGAGAAGTCCGAGTCCGAAGTCGCCCAGCACCATTTTGTCGACACCCAAGAATCCGAGAATAATGGATACGACAAGCATCAGCCCGGGACTGGTGAAATTGATTTTGCTCACATTGAGGCATTGTCCTTCGGGCATATTTTCCATAAAAACCCTGATGTTCTCAAGGTCGCTCGCAATGAATTTGTCCTTATTGGAGATGATGAAGTTGTCAATTAAACTATTGTTCATGGATCTATAATTAAGCAATTATCTTCAGTTGCTGTCACGTCCGCTCTATTTCGCGACGCATATCCTTCTCTTTGATGGATTGGCGTTTATCATATTCGCGTTTACCGCGGGCAAGTGCGATGTTGAGTTTGGCGTAGCCATTTTCCGATATGAAAAGCCGAGTGGCAATGATGGTCATACCTTTTTCGCGCGTGGCGCGTCTCAATTTGCGCAGTTCTCTCTTTGTCAGCAGCAGTTTACGGTCACGTTTGGGATCCTGGCGGCTGAATGCGGAGCCCCACCAATACTCGGCCACATGCATATTTTTGACAAAGAGTTCATTTTCTACAAAATAACAGTAGCTGTCCACAAGGGAGGCTTTGCCTGCACGGATAGACTTGATCTCACTTCCGCTCAGTACAATTCCGGCGGTGAAATGCTCGATCAACTCGTAGTCGAATGTGGCTTTCTTGTTCCTTATGTCGATTCTATTTTCTTTCCTCTTTGCCATATAAGTAATGGTGCTTTTCCGGCTTGTGTGCATTAATAGATGCGCAAATGCTGCGAAACGATGCAAAATTAGTTTATTTTTGTGGAATAAACCAAAGGAGTGCCCGATATGTTAAAGCCCCCATTCCGGGAATATGATCTTATTTGTGTCCTTGGCCCTACGGCTTCAGGGAAGACTCGTTATGCGGTAAAACTTGCCCGTGAACTGGACGGAGAGATCATTTCCGCCGATTCTCGGCAAATATTTCGCGGGATGGATATAGGGACGGGCAAAGATTTGGACGAGTATGGAGAGATTCCCTACCATCTTATAGACATTGCCGATGCAGGTACCAAATACAACATTTTTGAGTATCAGAAGGACTTTGAGCGGGCATATCAAGATATTCTGCAAAGGGGCAAAACGCCGATATTATGCGGTGGCTCCGGACTCTACATCGAAGCGGCCACCTGCGGCTATTATCTCCCAGAAGTCCCCCCTGACATGGCCCTGAGGGCTGAATTGGAGAAACTCCCCACCGAGGAGCTCATAGCCAAATATGAATCATTGCGCAAGCCCCATAATACCACCGACTATGATACGCGCAAACGGCTTATCCGTGCTCTGGAGATTGCCATTTGGGAGGAAAAACATCCGGTTCGCAGGAGCTCTTTTTTGCCGAAAAAAACCAAATTCATCGGCATAAGCGTTTCACGCGAAGTGCGTAATGCCCGTATTGATGCACGTTTGGATACCCGTCTGAAGGATGGAATGGTCGAAGAGGTGAAAAAACTGCTGGAGAGCGGAATTCCACCTGAGGATCTGATTTGGTATGGTCTTGAATATAAGTTCGTGACAATGTATCTTACCGGACAAATGGAGTACGACGAGATGGTAAACAGACTTAAAATAGCCATTCACCAATTTGCCAAGCGACAGATGACCTGGTTCCGGGGAATGGAGCGAAAGGGGATAGAGATAGAGTGGATAAAGATTTAGAGAAGATATGAAAAGAGTGTTTTTTGTAATGATGTTGGCTCTTATGCCGGCTGTTGTTTGGGGCCAGAAAGCTTCCGAACTTGTATATACCGATGCCCGTGAGTTGATGCTTATAAATCAGGGATTTGATAATACGGAACTTCATTATTCCAGACTGCCTGTTGATATGAAAGATGTTACCCGTCAGGCGGTATGGGATCTTGGCCTTAATTCGTCAGGTTTGGCAATCAGGTTTTCTACAGATGCAAAGGCAATAGGAGCAAAGTGGACTCTTCTAAATAATTTCAATATGGCTCATATGGCCGGGACGGGTATTAGGGGAATAGACCTCTATTTTCTTGATGAGAATGATACATGGCGTTTCATAGGTACGGCACAACCCAACGGGAAAGAATCTTCCAATCTGTTTGTCCGCAACATGTCGGGTCAAATGCGTGATTATATGGCATATCTGCCACTATATGATGGAGTCACCTGCGTAGAAATCGGAGTTGATTCCTCCGCTGTTATTGGAATGCCCCTGAGTAATTTGCTCACAAAAGGAAGCCGCAAGCCGATTCTTTTCTACGGAACAAGCATAACCCAAGGCGGATGTGCCTCGCGTCCCGGTATGATCTATACCTCCATTATCAGTCGTGAAAGACAGCAGGAGGTAATAAACCTCGGTTTCAGCGGAAATGCCCGCATGGACAAATCTATGGCAGAAATAGTGGCAAGAGTAGATGCAGAGCAATACGTGATTGATTGTCTGCCCAATTGCACGACACAGATTCTACGCGACAGCGCCTATTATTTCATTACATATCTTGCAGAAAAACATCCGGACAAGCCGATTTTTATGGTGGAAAATATAATATTTTCCTATACTTTGGTGGATGAAAAAAGCAGAAATGACCTGATAGAGAAGAATGAATATTGGCGTCAACTCTATAAACGTCTTCGTAAGGAGGGCTATCGCAACCTTCACTATATTTCCGCCAAAAACCTCACCGGAAAGGATTACGAGGGCTCTGTCGACGGAGCCCACCAGACCGATTTGGGATTTCTCAGGATGGCTGAAAAATTTCTCAGGCATTTGAAGAAATAACGGCAGATCCTTATCTATTTCTCCGGCACGTGTTTGTACTTGAACAAAATTGCAAAGGCAATAGTGATTACAAGCGCGTAGGCGGCAAAAATGAACCAGGTGTGACTCCATCCTTCCATTTTAGCGATGGGATCTGTCTGTGAATTAACGAGCGAATTGACTACGGCCTGAGCTCCGAGTGTCCCGATTGCAGCACCGATACCGTTGGTCATCAACATAAATAGACCCTGTGCACTGGAACGGATGCTGTGATCTGTGTTTTTGTCCACGAAAAGGGAGCCGGAAATGTTGAAGAAGTCAAATGCGACACCATAAACAATCATCGATAGGACAAACAGCCATACTCCATTGCCGGGGTTGCCGAGTCCGAAAAAGGCAAATCTGAGCACCCAGGCAAACATTGCGATCAGCATAACCTTCTTAATGCCATATCTGCGGAGGAAGAAGGGAATCAATAGAATACAAAGCGCCTCAGAAATCTGTGAGAGCGAAATCAATATATTCGAGTGCTTCACGCCGAATGTGTCAGCGTATTTCTCAATACCGGCAAAGTCGCCTAAAAAGGGGTTTGCAAAGCTATTAGTGATCTGCAGAGCCACTCCGAGCAACATCGAGAATATGAAGAAAATGGCCATCCTACTCTCTTTGAAGAGAGCAAAAGCTTTCAGCCCCATAGCCTCCACAAGAGACTTTTTCTCTCCACCCTTGCTTACAGGACAGTCTGCCAATGTAAAGCTATAGCCGGCAAGAATAAGGCCGAGTATACCGGAGAAGATATATTGGTAAGCAGAGGCCTGTATGCCCATAAGGTCAACACACCACATTGAAACGATGAAGCCGATGGTACCCCAGATACGGATCGAGGGGAAGACCTTTACCGTGTCCATTCCTGCTTTTTCAAGGGCGACATAAGAGACTGAATTGGTCAGCGCGATGGTGGGCATGAAGAATGCCACGCTAAAGGAGTATAATGTAAAAATGGTCCCGAACTGCACTGTTTCCGCTGT
>CAZRBY010000012.1:40286-48465 GCA_964598495.1 uncultured Muribaculaceae bacterium | reverse complement strand
GCGGGCATGAAGATGAAAACTATGCCCTGAATTGAATAAAACCAGCCGATCTGTTCTGCAAGTCCGATACTTCCGAGGAATCTTCCCTGTGAGGTAAGATAAGCTCCCCAGACTGCAAATTCGAGAAAACTGGCGATAATCAGTTTAAGTTTTGTGCTCATATTGTTAAGTATAAAATTATTTCGGTGCCATCCTGTAGAGAATCAGTGCCACTATGGAGAATATTATATTCGGTAGCCAAAGCGCAAACGCCGGAGAAAGGGCACCGGTGTGGACCGGCATTTCGCTGAAGCGCATGGAAAGTATATAGATGAAACTTAGTGCGATGCCGATTCCGATATTGAGACCAATCCCTCCACGCCGCTTGCGGGATGAGAGAGCGACACCCATTACCGTCAGCACAAATGCTGAAAAGGGCATCGCTATACGGTTGTTTTTCTCTATAAGTGCATACAACACCAGTGCATCCCCTCGCATGGTCTGTACATCTATCAGTTCGTTGAGTTCTTTGTGAGAAAGAGACTCTGCAATGTTTCTACGCCTGTAGAAGTCCTCTATTGTGAGGTTAATCACCGTGTCCAGCTCTTTGCCGGTACGCACTATTTCGGACCCTTCATTGTAAAAATCTCTGATGTACCAGTTGCGTAGCTTCCATCCGCACATAGTGGAATCCCACACTGCCGATTCAGCGGAAAGTTTTGAAACGATGCGGTTTTCTTTTATGGTCTCGAGTGTAAATCTGTATGCGGTGTTGGCCCAGGAGCTGAACTGCTCAACAAAGACAAATTCACCCGGAGCTATCTGGTAGTGGATCTTGTTGGTTGCTGAGGCCGTCTGTTGCTGCTTTATGTATTTGTTTTCAAATTCTAGACGTATATGGTTGACCGGAGGGATTATAAAGATGCCCAGCAGAAGGGTTAATGTTGCAATAAACGCTGCGGAGAGCATATATGGCCTCATCATTCTGTTGAAACTTACTCCACTAGAAAGCATCGCGATAATCTCGCTTCTTTGCGCCAGTTTGGAAGTGAAAGATATCACCGCCAGGAACACAACGATTGAACTAAAACTATTTAGTATCCAGGGAATGAATCCACCGAAATAATCGAACACAATCTCTTTTAGTGGAACCTGGTTATCGACAAATTTGTCAATTTTCTCACTGATATCAAATATTATGATGATAAGCGTGGCAATCATCAGGATGAAGAAATAGGTACCTATAAATTTCCTAATGATATATTTATCCAGTATTTTGAGTTCAGGCTTCTTCATCGTGCCGTAGCAGTTAAAGTCTTGTTTGAAGTTTTTTTACCATGGCGCATTTCCAGGAGTTGAAATCCCCATTTAGTATATGCTCGCGGGCCATTTTTACAAGGTTAAGATAAAAAGCGAGATTATGCTCACTTGCAATCTGTGCTCCGAGCATCTCTCCGGCAATGAAGAGGTGTCTCAGGTAGGCCTTGGTGTAGGTTCTGTCAACAAAAGATGTACCATCGGGATCTATGGGGGAGAAGTCATCGACCCATTTGCGGTTGCGGATATTGATGATACCTTCACTTGTAAAGAGCATTCCGTTGCGCCCATTACGCGTGGGCATGACACAGTCAAACATATCGATGCCTCGTGCGATAGCCTCAAGTATATTTGCCGGAGTTCCCACTCCCATCAGATAACGTGGCTTATCCTGAGGCAAAATCGGATGCACCTCCTCTATCATCTGATACATCAGTTCGGTGGGCTCCCCTACTGATAGTCCTCCAATGGCATAGCCTTCCCTGTCAAGTGCGGTAAGTTCCTCGGCAGCTTTACGTCTCAGGTCGGGATAAATGCATCCCTGGACTATCGGGAAGAAGGTCTGATGGTGACCATAAAGGGGCTCTGTGCTGTCAAATCTCGCTATGCAGCGTTTAAGCCATTTAAGAGTTAGGTCGAGAGAGTCGGATGCATATTTGTAGTTTGCATCACCCGGACAGCATTCATCAAGCGCCATTATGATGTCCGCACCAATAATACGTTGGATATCGACATTATTTTCCGGAGTAAAAATGTGTTTTGAGCCATCGATGTGCGACTGGAACTCATATCCCTCGTCGGTGAGTTTGCGACACTGCGCCAGCGAGAATACCTGATATCCGCCGCTATCGGTAAGGATGGGCTTGTCCCAGGAGATGAACTTGTGCACTCCTCCGGCCTGATGAAGAATATCAAGTCCCGGACGAAGATAGAGATGGTAAGTGTTGCCAAGAATTATCTTTGCACCGATATCATCCTTCAGGTCGCGGTGATAGACTCCCTTGACGGAACCCACCGTGCCAACGGGCATAAAAATCGGGGTTTCAATCTTCCCGTGGTCGGTTTCTATTACTCCGCACCTTGCTGCCGTACCGCTATTATCCTTCGCCTGTAGCTTGAATTTCATCTACTTTTGCTAAATTTGAACAAAGGTATGAAATTAATGGCATATTTTTGGAAACACTATTGATTAAACATAAAATCAAGAGGTTATGAAACGATTGCTCACTTTTTTATTGTTGCTAATACCTACTACATCTATGATAAACGCACAATCTTACAAATCAGCTGATTACGGCGATTTATGGAGTAAAGTGGAGAAGGCCTTAAAAAAAGGTCTTCCCCAGACTGCCGTCAAATACCTTGACGAACTGGAAGCCCTCGCAACAAAGGCGGATGACGGTCTTGAACTTCTAGTTGTCTGCGAAACAAAGCTGGACCAGCTTCGAGAATACAATTGGAAAGAGGCCGGTCCATACTATTCAAATGTCGATCGTATACGGAGCATTGTCCTGGGAGACCTTAACGGAAGCATTGCCAAATATTCGGATCATCCGAGAGTTTTGAGGCTACATTACCACAAACTTTTGGAGGAAAAACGCGATATAGACCGCCGGCGTGAAAAGAGCGGTGCCGACTATCTGGCCTTCAAATCACGTTGTCAAGAGATACTTAAGGGACATTCTTCCAAGGATTACTATTATGATAATGTGGACCAGATTGTAAAAGAGATGGACTCTGAGGAGTTATCGGACTATATTGATGGATATAAACAACAATATGCCCCGAATCAGGATGTAGCCATCAGGATTCACACACGCAATCTCAGCCGTGTAACTCTCGATATATACCGTCTCAATGACAACTGTTTCTGGGAGGAGGGCTACAGGTTCGGTTTGTTCAATCTCAAACGCATCTCCTCAAAGGTTTTCACCCGTACATACGACCTTCCCAATGAGTACAATATTCTGAGCGAGAAGTTCGATACCATACCTTGTAGAGAAGTGGGCAATTATGTCTTCCATTTCCATTCCGGAAAACACAATTCATACAGCGATATTTGTGTCAGCTCGGTCGCTACGGGACTCCGTAAGGTGGGCAATGTTCAGGAAATATATGCTGCGGATATAGTCACCGGCAAACCCTACAAAGAGATCTTGGCTGAAGCTTACAGCAATCCCGGCAGAGGGGATAGGGGTAGCATCACGAGAATAACTCCGACAAAGAAGGCCACAGTAACTCAGAATGGATTTACACGGCTACCTCTGGAATTCGAACAAAAAAAGGGCAAGGAATATATAGACTGGGCACTTAGAGTCTCTGCCGGCAAGGATATATATGCGCCTCTCCTCTCTGTAGATAATTATAGTGTCGAAACGGATAGAGATATGGAATGGATGTCAGAGGAAATGTCGTTCTACACCGATCGTAAGCTCTATAAGCCCTCCGATACAATTTTCTTCAAGGTTATCTACTACAAAAGCAATAGGGAAAAGGCCCAGGTACTCGCCAATAAGCCTTTAGAACTTTCGATACGCCATACTTCTGAAGAGAAACCTTTTGCCACCTTTAAGGTTGTGACAAACGATATGGGATCCGCCAGCGGTTTTTTCACTCTCCCTGAAGGGAGTAAAAACGGTATATACCGTATAATGGCAGGGAATCGCTATCTTGGAGAAGTCCGTGTCGAGACCTACAAAAGACCCAATTTTGATTTCAAGCTTGAGCCAAATGCGGGTGTCTACATCTTTTCCGATATTGTGCGTCAAAAAGGAACCGTGGAGAGTTTTGCCGGCTATTCCATTGCAGGATGCAAGGTAGAATACACAGTAACATGCAATTCAGTATGGCATCCCGGCCGTAGATCCTATGATTATCATTATTATTCGGAAGAGGTGACTTCCGGAGAGGTTTTGTCGGACAATGATGGATGTTTTGAAATATCCTTTATTGCGGAGCATCCTGCCGGAGATTCTTTCAATCCGAAAGAGCATTCGGAAGATGTCATAGCATTTGTGATAGATGCCAAGGTGACAGACCCTCAGGGAGAGACTCACAGCAAGAGCACTATAGTCAGGGTTTCCGACATTCCTTTGGTAATGGGATTGCGTTTCTCAACCCCGATGTCACAAAGTTACAAAGATCCTGATAGCAATATTTCAAGGGTGATTGTGGAGAAAAATGAAGTTAAGGCAGTTACATTTACAGTGGATAATCTGAACTATCGTCCCTATGAGACGAAGGTTACTTATTCTTTGTTGCAAGATGGGAAGGTGGTTGGAAGCGAAACAGTCTCATCAAATAGTGAAATTCCCTTTGACTTTGCTTCTCTCAAATCCGGTAAATATACATTGGCTTATAAGACAGTTTACAGGGGAATTGAGATAGAGGGCAAGACGGAAATAGTGGTTTTTGATACAAATGAAAAGCAATTGCCGGTCAAGGCATCCTATTTCTACTATCCTATTGTTACCGAAAACGGCATAGAGTTCCTTATTGGTACGACCGAAGATAATCTTTGGCTGGAAATGGGCCTTTTTGACAACTCCAAATGTCATCACAGAGAGTCTCTGCATCTAAAAAATGAGGTAGTAAGAATCTCACTGCCCTACAAGGAAGAATACCGCAGTTCGGTTAAAATGTCCGTTTTCGGCTTCCGTAACGGCGGGGCGATTGATTATCAATATGAATTTTCACGTCCGGACAAGGTTCGTTTCAATGTGGGCATAGAGTCTTTCAGAGATTGTACCGGTCCTCAAACCAAGGAAAAATTTACAATAATCGGAGCACCCGATGCCGAATATGTGGTCTCAATTTTTGACAAGACCACCGACAGGTATGGAGCGAACTCATTCTCATTTAATCCGCTTGATATAAAGGTTTACAACTCTGCGCCCTATATAAGAACAACTCTCGACGACTCTTATAGGACTTATTACGGATTCAGGGCCCCAAAGGACGAACTAGTCGCCAAGAGTTCTGCCAAGGCTATGGCCAATGGCGCACTTGAATCCATACCGCTGGTGATGAATATCGAAGAAGAGAGTAGCGTTGAGGAAGATGCGGCGGCCGGAATAGAAGAGGAAGAGGTGACTATAAGGTCGCAATTCGGCGAACTTATCGCATTTTACCCTCATCTCAGGAGCGATAGTGACGGGAAAGTAGAGGTGGAATATACTACAGGTGACCTTCTCTCGACCTTCCGTGTGCTGGTGATGGGCTATGATAAGTCCCTGAAAACCGGTAACGCCGAACGCTCATTGATAGTGCGCAAAGAGCTGATGGTTGTGCCCAATATTCCTCTTTTCATCCGCGAGGGCGACAAGATTGTCATAAAGAGCAAAGTGGTCAATCTCAGCGAGGGACAGCTTAAAGGCGACGGCTATATAGAGTTCCACAATGAAGAGACAGGGGAAAAACTTACCCTCAAAGATATTGAAGCGAAAGCTCTGACTCTCGCCTCCGGCGGACAAAAGGAAATTTCCTGGAGCATTACTCCGCCTGAAAATGTACGCAGACTCGGAGTTACCATCAGCTTTAAAGCAGGCAATTTCAGCGACGGTGAAAAACATTTGGTCACCATTCTTCCGAAAGAAATTACCATCACCGAAGCAGCCTCCTTTGTGATGGGTGGGCCCCACGGCCACAAATATTATGAGGATCAGCTTCACAAACGCATAAAGGCGAGCAACCCTCGTATCAAATATGCAGAATATTCCACATTGACTGCCGTAAGAGAGGCTCTGCCTGTGGTTTCAAAGCCTGAATCAAACAATGCCATAGAGTGGACAAACGCACTCTACATCAATCAGATGAGGGCAAAAGTGCTGACTTTGGATGGTAGAGAGAAAGAAGTGGACACCGCCTATGTGGAAAAATTCCGCAATGAAGCCATTGCTGCACTCTCCAAACTCCACAATTCCGACGGCGGTTTCGCCTGGTTTGACGGTATGCTCTCTTCCGAACTGCTTACATTGTTTGTCCTTGAAAAAATGAGCCAGTTGCGCGATTTCGGCGCGATAGAGTTCAATGAATCGGAGAAAAAACTTGTGGAAGGTGCGGTAGGCTACATAGATGAGATGATCATTGAAGCCTATAGTCGCGAGGGATACAATTCCTTCAACTCTATCAATCTGTTTTATGTGCGCAGCCAATATCCGGAGTTCCGGATGAAAGGGAAAGCCTCGACCGCTTTCGGCAAATTCTTATCGGATACTGCAGAGGGATGGCAGAAGATTGCCATTCTCAACAAAGCCAGACTCGCCCATATATTGCTCAACTGTAAGGGAACCGATTTTTGGAACAAAAAGTTTGAATCGAGAATTGAGGACCTCAATGCTTCGCTTAAGGATTACGCTGTAGCAAATCCTACGATAGGATGCTATTTCCCCAATGCGGTAATGCCTTTCAGAGGTCTTATGAATAGCGAAATCTACGCGCATGCCAAACTGATGGCACTCTTCGCCAGACTCGGCGAGAAAGATATGGTGGATTCGCTGGCATTGTGGATGCTTCTGCAGAAGCACAATCAGGCCTGGGAAAACACCGTCGCTACCACTGACGCCGTCCATGCGCTTGTTTCCAGCGGGGCAAAAGATCTCAAACTGGGTGCAGTCTATTACACTTATGATACCGTGATAGATGATGTCAAGCCTGCGGCAAATGAACTCGAGGTCGATCGTGAATTTGTGAGAGTTTCCGACAATAAAGTGATAAATGACGGCGACAAACTTAATGTCGGAGATGAGATTATTGCAAAATATTACATCAAAAACAGTGAAAACCGCAGTTTTGTCAGGATGAAAGCGATGCGCCCCGCCTGTTTCTATCCTTTGGATGAGAGATCATACTTCTTCACCGGATTCTGGGGAGGATTTTACAAGGAGCAGCGCGAGTCTCATACCAATTACTACTTTGAACTTATGCCGGAAGGAGAACTGACAGTCGAAGAACGCTTCTATATTACACAGGAGGGTACTTTTGCAACCTCAATTGTGGAAATAGAGTCGCTCTACGCAAATGAATACAGGGGCCACACGGGCTCGGTGAAGATTACTTCGAAGTAAAGCTGATGTGCCGTGATGCCTTGAGGCGCTTTTGCGCCTCGGCAATCGCGGCCATTTCCGAAGCCTCTATTGCATAATCGCAGAACCGACCAAAGATGTATCGGATGCTCTGGTCGGTAGGATGTGTCATATTTTCCGCATAAAAGCGGTAATCACGCAATTCATCCATCATAATCTCGTAGGCGGGGAAATAGCCCACATCCGGATGAAGCTGCTGCAAGCGGTCGATTGCCAGCAAAAGGATCGATTTGCTGAGTTGGTTGCCATGCGCTGTATCCTTCAGATGTCTTATCGGACTTACGGTAAATATCCACTTTTTGTTGGGGTGCGCTTCCACTATTTCGCACAATAGACCAGTCACTTCTTCGGTCTCAAGACGCTCTCAGTGGAATTGCGCCGGATGTATCTTATGGCAGTTTGAAACAATTATATTGCGCTCCAAATGTCTGAAAACCCAGGCGGTGCCCAATGTCACAAGGCAGATATCGGCAGCAGCAAACCTTGCGCTATCCCGCTCCAGACAAGCATTGGCGTTGGCGAGAAACTCCTCTGCACTCCCTCTGGTAAAGGTGCTGTGATGAAAAAATGAGGTGTAGCGCCCATTATCCACGATGATATCCTTTTCAGCAAATTGGATACCTGAAGAGAGTCTTTTTATTGAAAAATAGATAGAGGCGGGGTTGTAGAGCACACCGAAGGGGTTCAGCAATACATCAAATCCCAGATCCTTCATTATTGAGCCGATCTCGGCTGCAAAGCAGGAGCCGATAAAAAAATATTTATTCTTATATCCGAGCCGCTCTTTCATGGGTGTGTAC
>CAZRBY010000012.1:18565-40276 GCA_964598495.1 uncultured Muribaculaceae bacterium | reverse complement strand
GGCTTAAAGGTGTATCGCCAAACCGTTCCTTAAATTCTTTTTCATCCATATCGTGCCAATCCTGCGTCCTTTTGGATAGTATCTCATTTGCATTCGTGCGCAATTCTTTCCATCCTTCGGACTCGCGGTCATAAGGGCAGGCGCGGAGACAGATCTCGCATCCGAATATCTGACCTTTGTAATCTACAGGGCGGGCGGGATAGAGCTCGTGCGACTCAATGGTGTGGTAGGAGATACATTTGCGCGCATCCAGCCGGAAAGGGGCATAGAGGTCACCTTCGGGGCAGGCTTCGATGCAGCACCGGCACTCTCCGCAACCCTCTGAAATCTTCTCCTTTCGCTCTCCAAGCCACTCCGCCGGAATATTGCAAATAATTACTCCAATCAGGGTACGCAGCCCATGCTTCGGTGATATCAGAAAGTTGTTTTTTCCGATAAAACCCAATCCTGCCTCGGCAGCCCAATAGCGCTCCATCACCGGTGCACTGTCGGTAAAGCAGCGTCCATTATACTCCAGATTGTGCTTAGCGCATTCTTGCGACAGATGCAACGAGATTCTCCGGAGTTTATCTTTTATTACATCGTGATAATCTTCCCCAAGGGCAAATGCAGACACTGAGCTCTTTATACTGCTGTAAGGGGCCAGAAAACAGATCACCGAACGGGCACCAGGGACCAGTAGCGAAGGATTCTCCCTTTTATCCATATTTTTTGCAAGATATTTCATATCGGCATTTTCTCCGCGGGAGATATATTCCCTGAAGCGACGATAATCTTCTCCCGTCTCCGCTACCGGAGCAAAACCCCAGTCAACGAACCCCTCTTTATCGGATAATGAAGAAATTGAAATTAAAATGGCCATTTTACTGCAAAATCATTATCTTTGTATAATAATTTCGTTAAAAATTGATATGAAACGTATACTTGTTGTAGGTGCAGGAGGTCAAATAGGAACCGAACTCGTACCCCATCTCCAAAAAAACTATGGTAAAGATAATGTAATTGCTTCGGATTTGAAAGATGATATGGTTGAAAAGTTGCGCGGCTTCGCTATTACCGAGCAATTTGATGCCCTTGACGAGCAGCGCTTCGCTGAAATTGTAAAAAAATATAAGATAGACACTATCTTCAACCTTGTGGCATTGCTTAGTGCAACAGGGGAGGCGAGACCTCAGACTGCGTGGCGTCTCAATATGGGTGCCTTGCTGAACTCTCTCAATATTGCCAACGAATACAGATGCGCGGTATTCACTCCGAGTTCCATAGGTGCATTCGGTGAGAATACTCCTCAAGATATGACTCCTCAAGATACCATTATGAGGCCAAACACTATTTATGGTGTCTGCAAGGTTGCGGGCGAGTTGCTCAGTGACTATTATTTTACTCGTTTCGGCGTTGATACCCGCAGTGTGCGCTTCCCCGGTATCATTTCAAGCGGGGCGCTGCCCGGCGGTGGTACTACGGATTATGCCGTTGAGGTATTTTACGCAGTACTGAAAAACGGCCGTTACACTTGTGAGGTTCCTGAAGAAACCTATATGGATATGCTCTATATGCCGGACGCTCTGGATGCCGTTACACAACTTATGGAGGCCGACCCTGCCAAACTGATTCACCGCAACAGTTTCAACATCACTTCGATGAGTTTCAATCCCCGCGAACTATTTGCCTCAATCACCAAACGCATCCCTAACGCCAAATTCGACTATAAAGTCGATCCCGTTAAAGCTGCCATTTCCGCTTCGTGGCCCAACAAAATGGATGATTCCTGTGCCCGTGCCGAATGGGGTTGGAACCCCAAATGGGACATGGAGGCAATGATTGACGATATGCTTGCCGCTATCGGCAAAAAATTGGGGATTTCGTAGGTCATTGTTTGTTGCTGCTGCAACAGCGACAATAACAGATTAAATAGCAAAGGCAAGGAATTTCCTTGCCTTTTCGATTTGTTTTTGCTTTAATATGGAATGAACTCTTGTTTATAACAAGCTTTTTCTGTTTTAAAAATGCCTTTCAAAAATGCCTCTTTATGTATTGTTGGCAGTTCATTAAATCTTTTCTTTCGAAGTCTGTTTATTTTCTTGAGAGTCATAAAATCATATATGACGTCTGACATCATAATAACTTCAACCTCATCACATTGTCCTACAAGCTCAATGGTTTTTGGCTCAAATCCAATGTATAAAAATGTTATTATTTTTACAGAATCCGGAATCTTCACTTGAAAAAAACCATCTACATTCGTTTCCCCAACTTTAACTGTGTCATTAATCACAATTGATACGCATGGACAAGTTTCCAAACTCTCATCAATTACCCTTCCTTTAATGGTTTTATGCTGAGAATAAAGAGTAAATGTTGAAACACCAAGCACAATAGAGATGAGAAGTAATTTTTTCATTTGCTATTTGTTTTGAAAAATGAAAAAGCAAACTCCGCAAAACTGCGGGGCTTTCACTGCTTATTTCTTCCGCTTCAAAACGGTATTGCCCAATTTTAATCTGTTTTTACTCAAAACTTTTATTTTAAGAGTGCCTTCAATATAACTTCCTCCCTGCAATGCTTTTTCAATATCGCTCAAAACGGGATTATTATTACACCTTATCTCTATTACATCATCATTTATGGCCCATTCGCCTCGACATTCCATATTTGACAAATCAAAAGTTTTTTTCAACGAACAGGTATTATCCACATTCAATTCCAACACCACGTAAGTAGATAATGGATTTTTCCCGCCCTCTACTCCATCAAATGTACCGCACAAAGAAACAACATTAAATTGCTGGCTTTTACAAGATAGAGATAGTATTAAAATTGTTGAATATGCTATAATTTTCCTCATCTCTCGTTTAATTTATATTTATAGGTATCGACCCTGTATTTGCAGAACCACCCACATCATAATATTCTGACATTCATAATATTATGAAATAAAGTTAATCAATAATTTTTATTCCCGCAAAACTATTCAAGGGTTGACTACTTCGCTTCAAAAATCAGAACAATGGCGGGATGGGAAAATTCAAGCGAAACTTTGCTCTCCGATACAATGTTGAGAGAGGCCTTCCAGAGGGAATCAAAAATTACGTCATCGAGAGGGTATTCGAGCCCCTTTGATTTGATTCTCAGACTCTGGTCGAAGGTAAAAAATGAAATGGCAGTACCGGGAACCGCGTCAAAAACGGTGCTATCATTGATCGTAAAGAATCTTCCGTGATCTGTGACCATATCCACCGGAAAAGTGCACTCTTGTGCATATTCAGCCAGGAGCGAAATGTTACCCAAGGTATGATCCTCCCTTCGGCCGGTAGCCCCGAGAATGGTCACCTGCGAGGGACTGAAGCTCTTTGCCAGCTCCACAGCCTTGGTAAGGTCGTTAGTATCTTGGTTATCCGATTTTCTGATGATATCTGAGTATTGTCTCTGCAATTCAATGGGCATCGAATCCATATCACCGGCAATAAAATCAGGGATAACTCCTCTCGAAATGGCCTTTTCTGCGGCACCGTCGCAACAGATGAGTAAATCCGCATTGAGTAGTATTTTCAGAGTCCTCTCTGAAGAGGGATAGGTCCCGTCGGCAAGTATTACAACTCTTCTCTCCATAGATAAAAGTTATTTTGCCCTATATTTTTCCGGTTCACGGAATCCTTTCAAAAACTCTCCTATATCGAGCCGCTTTTTACCCGCAATCTGAAGGTTGAGGAGACGTACGGATCCGGTGCCGCACTTGATCTCAAGCCAACTGTTGCCATCGGAGGTGATAGTGCCCCAATCCTTATTCTTATTATCCTTATCCCTCACGAAGGCCTCAAATATTTTCACTCCGATCTCTTGCTCCTCAAAGGTAAAGGTGGTATGAGCGCAGGGATAAGGGCTTAGTCCTCTTATGAGGTTGACAATATCTCGGGCATCCCTGCTCCAGTCGATATGCGCAAGTCCACGAGTGAGTTTGGGTGCAGGTTTGAGCGCCATATACTGAGTATCCTGCGCTACCGGACGGATAGTGCGGTCTCTGATAGCAGCAGCAGTTTTTACCACCAGTGTGGATCCCATCTCCATAAGTTTGTCATGCATAGTGCCGGCGTTATCATAATCCTCGATTAGGTAGCTCTCTTGGAATAGTATTTTGCCGGTATCTATCTCTTCATCTATCATGAAGGTTGTAACTCCGGTTATGCGCTCCCCGTTGATTAGTGCCCAGTTGATGGGGGCCGCACCGCGGTACTGCGGTAGGAGGGAAGCGTGCAAATTGAATGTGCCCAGTGCCGGCATCGACCAGACCTCTACAGGCAACATCCGAAAGGCTACTACTACAAAGAGATTGGCGTTGAAAGAGGCAAGTTGCTCCAAAAACTCGGGATCCTTGAGCTTCTCCGGCTGAAGTACGGGTATACCATTCTCCATTGCGCATTTTTTGACTGCGCTCTCGTTGACTTTTAGTCCTCGTCCGCTCTGCTTGTCGGGGGCTGTCACCACTGCAACTACTTCAAACCCAGAGGCGAGGAGGCTCTCAAGCGGTCCCACCGCAAATTCGGGGGTGCCCATATAGATAATGCGTATGCGTCCCCTGTTCTTGCGGAAAAAGTTGCGCACCTTGTGGTAAAAAGTGACTACAGAGCTCCAGATATTTTTGAAGAATAATTTATACGAATCAATATTGAATAGGTTGGAATCCCTGATCGCATGCCTGGTTAGGAAAATACCTATCGGCAACAGTACTACAGAAGAGATGATAGTTCCTACAAATGGGGTCATCGCTCCATCCTTCGCAAGTTTTTTGCCCGAAATATCGATAATATAGTAGACCAGATAGAAGAATATCGAAACAATCACCGGGGTACCGAGACCTCCCTTTCGAATAATCGCTCCAAGCGGAGCTCCAATAAAGAAAAAGAGCAGGCAGGCGAGGGAAAGGGTAAATTTGCGGTAACTCTCAATGTCAATCCTCTTGAGTGGATCGACATAGCGGTAGTTTTCCCTGGAGAAGTTGTCCACCTGATCGATCGCGAGAGTAAGTTTATCCATTGCCTGACGACAGGCCTCCTTCTCCATCTGTATCGGTTCATCAGCCGCAATCATAGCATATAGCGAATCGACATCCAGCCATCCGGCAAAATCCGCTTTAATTGTGGTATCCAGCTGGTGGAGATAGGTCATTCCCGATCCTGATAGAAATCTATTACGCTGGGTTTCCTGCAGTTGCTCAAACACTATTGAGAGAGAATCCCAGTCATGCCTGAGTTGCTTAAGATCTTTTGACATCACCTCATCGCCGAAACGATCATCGGAGGAGCGTGTGAAGGTGTAATCTTCCAATGCTACAATCAACTGCTGCTCCTCAAACCGGAGTTTGTTCAGGGTTATAGAGGTATCCCTGTAGGTCATTTTGTTCTCTTCCTGATATGAAATGCCGTTATAGAGATCGAATACCAGATGCTCTTTGTTGGTGGTGACGACCATTCGACCAGAATCGGCAAGAGTTATGTTGGTGTTTCCGTCATTGTATGTATGGTCGTAGATGATGATATTGTACATCATCCCGGTCTCATCGTTGCGGTCCTCTATGCGGATGATATAGTTGTCGATACCGTCGTAGAATATTCCTTTTGGAATTTTAATCTCATCTTTTGTGTGGAGGATGTCATTGCGGAGAGTGTAAATCTTGTTGTATGATACCGGAACCAGGTCGTTTGCAGCAAAAAAGGCTCCGACGCAAATCAGTCCCGAGAGAACCATCACCGGCATCAATATTCTGCCCAAAGAAATTCCTGCCGACTTCATGGCAACCAATTCGTTGTGCTCCCCCATGCCTCCAAGTGACATTATGGAGGCCAGTAGGGTGGCCAAAGGGAGTGACATTGGTATTAGCGTAGCTGCTGCCCAGGCCATAAATTCCAAAATAACACCGATTCCAAGTCCCTTACCCACCAGTTCATCTATGTAGATCCAGAGGAACTGCATCGAGAGTACGAATATCACGATGAAGAAGGTAAGGAAGAAAGGTCCTAAGAACCTTTTAATGACGAATCGGTCAAGTATTTTCATTATCTGCTGAGTGCGATCTCTTGTAATTTGTCGGCCGCTTCATCAAGCCCCTCAACATTCTTGCCACCGGCAGTTGCGAGGAAATTTTGTCCTCCTCCGCCACCCTGGATCAGCTTTGCAGCGATCTTAATGTCGGCTGAGGCGTTTGCTCCATTTTTAACAAGATCCTCGGTATACATAAGTGTCAGATTGGCCTTGCCGTCACTTGAGGGCAGTGCAGCAATGAAGACCGAAGAGGTAAGTTCCTTGTAGAGCATAAATGCTACCTCTCTGACAGTATTTTGATTGTAGTTGCCTTGTCTGAGTGTTATCAGACGAATGCCTTTGATTACCCTGCTCTCTTCGATTAGATTCTTCTTGAGTGCAATTGCGCGCTCCTTCTCCACCTCTTCCAGTGCTTTTTTAAAGGTCTCATTGTCACAAATGAGCTTGTTGACGCAATTGAGCAGGTTGGGAGTGTTATTGAAAAGTGCGCTCAGTGCGAGGAGATGATCATCGTTAGCATAGACTGCAGCTTCGGCATGTCGACCGGTGGTTGCTTCGATTCTCCTTACCCCTGCAGCTATAGCCGTCTCGTTTAGTATCCTGAAGTAGCCGAGGGAACCGGTTGCAGGAGCATGGGTACCTCCGCAGAGTTCAGTAGAGTCACCGAACTTAATAACACGTACATCATCTCCATATTTCTCTCCAAAGAGTGCGATAGCGCCCATTTCGTGTGCCTTTTCGACCTGCATATTCCTGAACTCTTCTCTCGGTATATTTTTGCGGATCATATGGTTGACAAGTTTTTCCACTTTTCTCAGATCCTCGTGGGAGACTTTTTCGTAGTGAGAAAAGTCAAAACGGAATGAAATGGAGCCGACCGAAGATCCCTTCTGTTCGATGTGGTTACCGAGCACGCTGCGAAGAGCGTTATGCAGCAGGTGAGTAGCGGTGTGATTATTAGCTATTTCGATCCTGCGCTCTTCGTCAACTTTTGCGATAAATGTCTCCTCAAGATTGAGGGGTATTCTCTCTGCAATATGTATCGGGAGATCGTTTTCCTTTATGGTGGTCAGTATAGTTATGCGTTCTCCGCTCTTTGATTCGATGGTGCCGCTGTCGCCCGCTTGTCCGCCGCTTTCTGCGTAGAAGGGGGTTTTATCAAACACCAACTGGAACATCTCTTTGTTTTTGGCCTTGACGGTGCGGTATTTCATCACTTGAACCTCAGATTCGAGAGTGTCATAGCCCACAAATTCAGTGGAGGTGAAGGGAGCAACCTCGTACCAGTCGCCCTCTTCGATGGCAGTGGCACATCTCGCACGCTCTTTCTGTTTGCGAAGTTCAACCTGAAAGCCCTCCATATCTATTGTGTAGCCCTTCTCTCTGGCGATCAGTTCGCTCAGGTCTATGGGGAAACCGAATGTATCGTAGAGAGTGAATGCATCAATTCCGGAAATCAGTTTGCTCTCTGCCGATTTATCCAGAATGGAATCCATCAGGCGGATACCTTTGTCGAGAGTGCGTAGAAAAGCATCTTCCTCCTCTCGTATGACATTTACGATAAGTCCCTGTTGCTTTGCGAGTTCAGGGAATGCCTCGCCCATATCGCTTACAAGTTGAGGTACCAGTTTACAGAGGAATGGCTCATGCATACCGAGAAATGTGTAGCCGTATCTGACTGCACGACGTAGGATACGCCTTATAACATAGCCCGCCTTGACATTCGAGGGCAACTGTCCGTCAGTAATAGAGAAGCAGATGGCTCTGATGTGGTCGGCAATAACCCTCATTGCCACTCCCACTTCGCTGTCACCGGCGTAATTTAATCCGCTTATCCTGGAAATAGCATTTATCATAGATGTGAATACATCTGTGTCGTAGTTGCTCTTTTTGTTCTGTAATACCATACAGAGGCGCTCCAACCCCATTCCCGTATCCACATGTTTGGCTGCGAGCGGTTCGAGGGAACCGTTTGCTTTACGGTTGTACTGAATGAAGACGAGGTTCCAGATTTCGATAACCAGATGGTGTCCTTTATTGACCATTTCGCTTCCGGGAATCTTTGCCCTCTCTTCATCGCTACGGAGATCTATATGGATTTCGCTGCAGGGACCGCAAGGACCGGTGTCTCCCATTTCCCAGAAATTATCCTTTTTGTTGCCGAAAATCACTCTCTCTTCCGGAAGTAGTTTGAGCCATAAATCGCGAGCTTCATTATCCATTTCCAGGCTTTCGGGTTCATAACCTTCGAATACGGTGGCATAGAGCCGATCCTTATCAATTTTGTAAACATCAGTCAGAAGTTCCCAAGCCCAGTTAATGGCATCCTTTTTGAAATAGTCACCGAAACTCCAGTTGCCGAGCATCTCGAACATCGTATGGTGATATGTGTCGTGGCCGACCTCTTCGAGGTCATTGTGCTTACCGCTTACCCTGAGACATTTTTGTGTGTTGGCCACTCTGGAATGTTTTACGGGGGTATTGCCGAGGAACCAGTCCTTAAATTGATTCATGCCCGCATTGGTAAACATAAGCGTAGGGTCATTTTTGACTACCATAGGTGCCGAAGGCACCACGGTGTGGCCCTTTGAAGCGAAAAAATCAAGGAAGGTACGACGTGTTTCGTTTGATGTCATATGGTTTGATTGTTAATATCTTTGTTAATAAAATGTGATTTTTCGTCACAAAATTAGTTTATTTATCCAAATTTTGTAATTTTGCAGGGTTATAAAATGGTGTTATTTAATTATGTTAGGTAAAAAACAGTACATTTTTAACGAGGAAACCCTTTCCTATGAAGTGGTGAAACCTACCCTAAAGAGCAGGCTGTTAAGGTGTTGCGTGGTATTGGGGCTTGGTTTTATCTGCTTTTTTGCATACTTCTGGCTTTATTCGGAAGTTCTCTTGCTGAAGACACCCAAAACCATTATACTCGAGAGCCGCAACCAGGAATTGCTCTCACAAATCAAAGGTCTTAACCAAAAGATAGAGGAAGAGCATCGTACACTCATGGAAATAGAGATGAGGGACAACATTGTCTACCGTCCGATTTTCGGTATGGAAGAAATACCTTCCGAAGTGCGCGATGCGGGATTCGGTGGTGTGGACAGGTATTCACATCTGAAACATTTTGAACATTCGGATATCCTCATATCGTCTGCGATGAGGCTTGATATACTCTCAAAGAAAGCTACCGTACAATCGCGTTCGTTTGATGAGGTTTCCCTTCTTGCCAAAAGAGCCGGAGATATGGCCTCCTGTGTGCCTTCGATTTTTCCCGTGTCTACCAACTCGCGCAACAGCCTGGGAAGCAGGTTCGGATATCGTTCCGATCCCTTCACAAAGGGCATCAGAATGCATAAGGGTGTAGATATTTCCGGCAAAACCGGCGAACCCATTTATGCTACCGGTGACGGTATTGTTGTCGAGGTATGCTACAATTTCTTCGGTTATGGCAACCAGGTGGTGGTGGATCATGGATTCGGTTACAAGACACGTTATGCACATCTTCATCAAGCTACCGTAAAACCGGGCCAGAGAGTTAGTCGTGGAGAACAAGTGGGTAAGATGGGCACTACAGGTCGCTCAAAGGGTGTACATCTCCATTATGAGGTGATCTATAAGGGCAAGGCTGTCAATCCTTGCAACTACTTTGACCACGAAATCTCTCCTGAAGAATATCAGAGCATGATTCTTGCGGGTAAAGACCGCAAGTAAGATATGGCCAAATTTTTCTACAACAAAGAGGAACTCAGATTTGACAAAAAGAAGTTCTCCATCTGGAGGGCTCTTCTTGTTGTTGGCAAGTATGTCTTTTTCAGTTTGCTTGTCGCAGTAATCTATTACGCTATTTTTGCCATATTTTTCAGCACTGACCGCGAAAAGCAGCTTATTGCTGAAGGGGATTATATGGAACGGGAATACGATAGGATGAAGGAACAGATAGAGATTGTGGAGAGCGTCGTAGAGGGGCTTGAAGCAAGGGACCGCCAGATATATAACGACATTTTCCAATCCGCTCCACCGACATATATGATAGGCCGTGATACCGGCCGCATAGAACTCGGCAATATTTATGAAGAGGATGAAAATGATCTAATATGGAATGTCAACATCCGTGCATCCCGACTTGAATCGCTATCCGGAAGAATCAACAATTCTATAGAAAATATCAATCACCGCATATCTGCCGGAGGGGTTGATTGGGAATCAATACCTTCAATTATCCCTGTAAAGGATTTCTCCATAGCCAGGACCGGAGCTTCGGTGGGCAATAAGTTCAGCCCTTTTTATAAGACGCTTCGCGATCATACCGGTTTTGACATACTCTCTCCGGTGGGTACTGAAGTATTAGCCGCTGCATCCGGCACCGTCACATCAATCTCCAGGGAAACCACTGCCTGGGGCAGGCGTATAGAAATAACCCATTCGGGGGGCATAGTTACCACCTATTCACACCTTCAGGAGATTATGGTCAAAAAGGGACAGAAAGTACAACAGTCTGAGATTATAGGCAGAGTCGGCAACAGCGGCACGTCATTTGCGCCACATCTACACTATGAAGTAATAGTCGACGGCAATTACGTTGATCCGATTAATTACTTTTTTGCCGGCATCACTCCATTGGCTTACCAGGAGATGATGATGATTGCGCTGAGCACGGGACAATCAATGGACTGAGAAGAAATGACAGGACAACATTATTATACCATAGGCCAGGTTGCGAAGATGTTTGACGTCAATGTCTCACTCATTCGTTTCTGGTCGGATACTTTCCCCGAATATGTGCGTCCCGAACGCAACAATAAGGGTAACCGCCTGTATCGCGAAACCGACATTTCCGCACTCAAAAATATCTCTCGGCTTGTGAAAGACCAGGGAATGACCCTTGAAGGTGCACGTAAGCGATTGAAACTCGGATTGGATGAGGTTGATCGCCGAAGTGAAGCAATAGAAAGACTCAGGAATATCCGCGCTTCGCTGACGGAGGTGTTGGATGCTCTTTAGTTTCCTATATTTGATATGAAAGCAAAAGATATAGCACGTATCATCGAGGACTTCGCCCCCCTCGGTACGCAGGAACCTTGGGATAACTCCGGTTTCTGCATTGGGTCTCCGGAGCAGGAGATAAATGGCGTTATGATCGGATTTGATTGCACTCCGGAGCTGATAGAAGCTGCGGTGGATGCGGGTACGAATATGATTATAACCCATCATCCGTTGATTTTTTCGGGCATAAAAAAGATCAATCCCGATACTTTTATCGGCAAGTGTATCACCCTTGCTATTACACACGGCATTGTCATCTACTCGGCGCACACAAACGCCGACAAGGCAGAGGGTGGTGTGACGGCCCTTATGGCGCAACGGTTAGGCATGCATAATATTACACCTCTTGACGAGACTTCGTTGGCTCTCGTTGGCACTTTACCTTATCCGTTAGAGCCGCGGGAGCTCTCCGCATTTATTAAAAAGGCTTTCGGTATAGAGCGTTTGCGAAGTTCGCGGCTTGTTGGAGAACCGGTCTCGAAGGTTGCCGTCTGTGGGGGCAGCGGTTCTTCATTCATACCTCATGCTATGGAAGCCGAGGCGCAACTTTTTATCACCGGAGACCTCTCTTACCACCATTATTTCTGTGCAGAGGGTTTTATGGTGATGGATATCGGACATTATGAGAGTGAGAGAGATATTGTGGAAAAATTGCTTGAGATTCTTAGGAAAAAAATTCCTAACTTTGCGGTTCACACCTTTTTGAATAATAATAACAATCCAATATATTACTTCTAAGTATATGGCTACAAAAAAGGCAACTAAAGTGGTTACTCCCATAGACCAGCGGGAAACCTTTGTTTCGCTTTCAACCTATTCCGGTGAAACCGATGCGAAGGAGATGGAGCATAAGCTTCAAATATTGTATCAAATCCAGAACATTGACACCAAAATTGACAAGATATATCTGCTCAGAGGTGAACTTCCGCTCGAAGTAGAGGACCTTGAAGATGAAATCGAGGGTCTAAAGACCCGCATTTCGAATACACTGGCAGAAATTAAGGAGATTGAGAAATACAACACCGAGTGCAAGCATCAGATAGAGGAGTCCAAAAAGGCGATAGCCAAGTATGAAGAACAGCGCAATGATGTTAAGAACAATCGCGAGTTCGAATCTCTCTCAAAGGAAATTGAGTTTCAGGAACTTGAGATAAGCGTTGCTGAGAAAAACATCAAGGAGGGCACCGCCATGATTGCCGAGAAGAAACTCTTCCTCGAAGAGTCTAAAACGGCCCTTGCCGGTAGGCAGGAGGATCTGGCCGATAAAGAAGAGGAGCTCAAATCCATCACCGAGGAGACAGCCAAAGAGGAGGAAGAACTCCTCAAAAATCGCGCTTCGTTCGTAGCTAACCTCGACGAGAGGACTATCAACGCTTATGAACGTGTGCGTAAAGGTGCCAAAAACAGACTTGCAGTTGTAACGGTCGAAAGAGGTGCCTGCGGAGGTTGTTTCAACAATATCCCTCCACAGAGAGAGCTTGATGTTATTGAGAGCAAGAAAATGATAATTTGCGAACATTGCGGTCGCATCCTTGTTAAATCTCCCGACCAACAAGAATAAGTCTGATATGGCCAAGAAAGATTCCGGTAAAAAGGATAGGAAGGTGGATTTGGCGATTCTCGGCGAAGAGCTGGGAGGACGGGTGCCTCCACAGGCCATCGACATTGAGGAGGCCGTACTTGGAGCGCTCTTGCTGGAGCCTGAAGTAGTGGTCGATGTCCTTGACCAGCTCTCGGTAGAGTGCTTTTACAAAGATGCACACCGAAAAATATATGATGCAATAGCTACTCTCTCCAAGCGCAATGATCCCGTAGATATCTTCACTGTTTCTGACGAACTGCGCAAAAGCGGAGATCTCGAGGAGATAGGCGGTACGGCCTATCTAAGCCAGCTTACACTCAAAATCGGCGCTGCTGCGCACATCGATTATCATACCAAAATCCTTCTCCAAAAATTTATCCAGAGGGAACTCATCTCCATCTCTTACAAGATTCAGAAGAGTGCTTTTGACGATTCAATGACAGTCGATGACTTGGTGGACACGGCAGAAAAAGAGGTATTTGAACTTGCGGAGCGCAATATGCGCCGCGAGACATCTCCCATCAAGGATATAGTCGGTCAGGCTATCAGAGAGATTGAAACCAACCAGCAACGAGAGGATGGGCTCAGCGGTATCCCTTCCGGTTTTACCGGTATAGACAAGATTACTTTCGGGTGGCAAAAATCCGACCTGATCATCATAGCTGCGCGCCCTTCCGTTGGTAAAACTGCATTTGTGCTGACAATGGCCAGAAATATGGCTATTGATCACAATATTCCGGTGGCATTCTTCTCACTCGAGATGCCGGCCACACAACTTGTCAAGCGAGTAATGATTGGGGAGACCGGTCTTGAAGCCGACAAGATTCGCGGAGCCAGAAAAATGACAAACGCAGAGTGGACTCAGCTCAACGCAGGAGTAGCGAGACTCTCCAAGTCTCCATTGTGGATTGATGATACGCCGTCACTCTCCATCTACGAGTTTCGTTCGAAGGCACGTCGCCTTGTCAACAACAACAAAGTGGCTATCATCATAATAGACTATCTTCAATTGATGACAGGCCCCCCTGACCTCCGCGGTATGCGTGAACAGGAAGTGTCTGCCATTTCTCGTTCCCTTAAATCCATTGCAAAGGAACTCAATGTTCCCATCATAGCTCTTTCGCAGCTCAACCGTTCAGTGGAGACACGCGGCGGTAACAAGCGTCCTCAGTTGAGCGACCTTCGTGAATCTGGAGCCATAGAGCAGGATGCTGACATTGTAATGTTTATCCACCGTCCGGAAAAAGTTGGTCTACCTTCTGATGATATAATTACCGGCGGCACCGAAATTATCATTTTAAAACATAGAAATGGTGCAGTTGGAGATGTTCCGATGAAGTTTGAGTCAGATAGGGTACGATTTGTGGATATAGATGATGTATTGACGGGTGACCCGATGATCCGTACCGAATATCACGGTTCCAAGATGAATAGTGCGGAGCCTCTGGATTATGCGGGACTGGGCCCGAGTGATGATTTTAATTAAAAAGATTATTTGATGAAAAAAATATTATTTGCGCTACTGTCACTCATTCTATCTTTCTTTTCAGTAGGCGCTAACGCACAGTCTAATGAGTATCCTTTCCAGAGCGGTGAAAACATGGAGCTGATTGTTCATTACAAGTGGGGCTTCAGTGCAGATATTGCCAGCGTGAAGTTTACTTTCATTGAAAAGTCTGAGAAGGGCAAAGAGCCCTATTACCATCTTCTTGCAAAAGCAAGTACCTATAAATTCTGGGATTCATTCTTCAAGGTGAGGGATATTTATGAATCAAAGTTCTATGTCAAGGACTTGATGCCTCTCTATTTCCACAGAGATGTGAATGAGGGGAGTTATTGTGCCAAGAACTGGTATAACTGGAGAGACGACGGCAAAACGCTGAACGCCGTCCTTGACAAGAAGGGCCGTCCCCGTAGGGATACGACTTTCTACGAGGATGTTGTAATCCGCGACATCATCAATATCTTTTTTGCAGTGAGATGTCTCGATTTCAAAAAGCTCGAAAATAGTGAACCGGTACCTTTTACCGTTGCTCTTGATAAGGATGTCCTAGATATAAGAGTACGTTTTGTCGGCCGTGAAAAGAAGAAAGTGGCTAAAGTAGGCACTTTTAATGCTATCAAGCTGGCAATTGCAGTCAATCCCAAGAAAGACCGTTCTAAAGATAAAGACGAAGAGACTTCTGTTTTCTCATTTGGCGAAGGTGAAGGAGAAAGCGTCTTCTATGGTGAGGAGAAGGTGTTTATCTGGCTTTCCGATGATGCCAACAAACTTCCGATTTTCTTCTCGGCACCAGTTGCAGTGGGTGCGATCAATGGCCGAATAGGTACATATGAAGGTGTCAAATATCCTTTGACCAGTCTTATTAAAAAGGAATAATGGCTGTAAAAGCAAATAATATAGAGCACCCCGGTGTCGTAACATCTGTCACTAGTGAGTTTATTACAGTTGAGATTCTCAACAAGTCAGCTTGTGCCGCCTGTCACGCTAAAGGTGTCTGTATCGCATCGGAAGAATCAATAAGAACTATTGATATTCCCCAATCAATATCTACTCTTGCTTGTGATTATCAGGTCGGGGAGGAGGTAAAAGTGCTACTCAAGGCATCTCTCGGAGCCAGAGCGGTTTGGATTGGCTCTGTTGTACCGTTGATGCTACTTCTGGCCACCATTTTTGTTTTAACAAAGATCGGGATAAATGAACTCCTTACCGGCATAAGCGTCATTGCCATACTTGCAGTCTATTATTTTTTTATCTATTTATTCAAAAACAAAATATCGAGAGACTTTACTTTTTCTATTGAAAAACTATCCAAATGATTATAACGATTATCTACACAATTGTCTCCTTGGTGGTACTGGGACTGCTCTTTTCGGTGGTCCTCTACCTTGTGGCACAAAAGTTCAAGGTTGAAGAGGATCCGAGGATAGACGTAATTGAGTCCTTACTTCCAGGAGCCAATTGTGGCGGATGCGGTCTGGCCGGATGCCGCGCATTTGCTGAAGATGTTGTGAAGGCCCCGGCGATAGGTTCGCTGTTTTGTCCGGTTGGTGGTGATGCCGTTATGGAAAAAGTTGCTGCGGCTCTCGGTAAGGAAGCAGTCAAAACTGAGCCGAAGGTGGCCGTCATCAAATGTCACGGCACATTTGACAACCGCTCAAAGACCAACTTTTTTGATGGGTACGCCTCCTGTAAGGTGATGTCTTCGCTTTACTCCGGAGATACCGGCTGTAAGTATGGCTGTCTGGGCAAGGGGGATTGTGTGAATGTCTGCCTGTTTGATGCCATCCGTATCGATGAAAGGCGTGGCATAGTTGAGGTCGATGAGGAGAAGTGCGTAGCTTGCGGGGCTTGTGTTAAAGCCTGTCCCAAGTCTATTATCGAACTTCGTCCGAAAGGTCCTAAAAATCGCAGGGTATATGTCTCCTGTTCAAGCCGGGACAAGGGTGCAATTGCCCGCAAGGTCTGCTCCGTTAGCTGCATCGGCTGCGGTAAATGCGTCAAGGCCTGTCCTTTTGATGCCATTACCCTTGAAAACAACCTCGCCTACATAGATCCGGCTAAATGTAAGTTGTGTCGCAAGTGTGTTGATGAATGCCCCACCAAGGCCATTTGGGCTGTTAATTTTCCCATTAAGGTACCTGTAACACCCAAACAGGAAGAGCCGGTTACTAAAACTTACAATAGGGAGGAATAGATATGAAACGTACATTTTCAATAGGCGGTGTTCATCCTAACGAGAGCAAACTCTCACGCGATGCACATATCGAGACATTTCCTGTTCTGGATGTAGCCTACATTTCAATGGCTCAACATCTGGGTGCTCCGGCCGAGCCTGTGGTGCAGAAAGGGGATAAGGTCAAGGTAGGCCAGGTTATAGGTAAACCAACAGGCTTTATTTCAGGCTTCGTACACTCATCCGTATCGGGCACGGTGACCGCAGTAGAGCCCAAGGGTGATCTGGCGGGCAATCCCGTGATGCACGTTGTGATAGCCGTAGAAGGTGACGAGTGGTTTGAAGAGATTGACAGAAGTAAAGATATAGTAAGAGAAATCCCATTCTCTTCGGAAGAAATTCTCGAAAAGATAAAGAACGCGGGAGTTGTGGGACTCGGCGGAGCCGCATTCCCCACTCACATAAAGCTCAATCCTCCAAAGGACAAAAAGGCAGATTGTCTCATCATCAACGGTACCGAGTGTGAGCCCTATATCACTTCCGACGACAGGATAATGAGAGAGCGTCCCGAAGAAATTGCCATCGGAGCCGCAATAATGATGAAGGCTCTCAATGTGGAGAAATGCTACATAGGCATTGAGGAGAACAAGCCCGAGGCCATCATTTCCATGATGAAAGCGGCCTCTTCCCATTCCGGTATGAAGGTAGTCGTTTTGGATAAAAAATATCCGCAGGGCGGAGAAAAACAACTCATTGATGCTCTTCTCGGTCGTAAAGTACCCTCGCTGGCACTTCCAATCGAAGTGGGTGCGGTAGTGCAGAATGTAGGTACTTCGTTGGCGGTTTATGAGGCTGTTCAGAAGAATAAACCTCTAATTGACAATGTAATTACCGTCACCGGCAGTTGTGTCCCTCACCAGAGGAATTTACTCGTTAGGGTAGGGACTCCATTCTCAAAGATGCTCGATGCTATCGGAGGTCTTCCTAAAGATGCAGCCAAATTTATCAGCGGAGGCCCCATGATGGGCAAAGCTGTGGCAAATCTGGAGGCATCCACTCTAAAGGCGACCTCTGCTTTATTGCTTCTTACTGAAGCTGAGACTAAGAGAAAGGAAGAGAGTCACTGCATCAGATGCGGAAAATGCATTGAGGCCTGTCCAATGGGTCTGGAACCCTATCTTCTTAATAAACTTTCCCGCATCGGCGGCATGTATGACGAACTCGAAAAAGAGAAAGTCCATGACTGTATTGAGTGCGGATGCTGCCTATACTCCTGTCCTGCACATATTCCTTTGCTTGACATTATCAGGGTAAGCAAGGCGGAGGTTATGAATATAATGCGTAACAGATCTGTAAAACAGTAAACCATGGCAAGACTTCTCGTATCCGGAGCCCCTCACCTTCATGTAAAGGAGAATACACAGTCTCTTATGAGGGATGTGCTGATAGCCCTTGCGCCGTCACTGCTGGTTTCCATCTATTTCTTCGGATTTTCGGCAATCAAATTGGTGCTTGTGGGTGTCATTTCCTGCGTTTTGGTCGAATATTTAATCCAAAAATTCATACTGAAGACAAAAGTAACCATCAATGATTTGTCTGCGGCGGTTACCGGTTGTCTTCTGGCACTCAACCTACCGCCCGGTTCTCCCTGGTGGCTTGTTGCAATAGGTGCAATCGTAGCAATTGGTATCGTTAAGATGACTTTCGGCGGCCTGGGACAAAATATATTCAACCCTGCCCTAGTGGGACGTGTATTTTTGTTAATTTCATTCCCGACATTAATGACCGACTGGACGATTCCGGAATCGTGGTTCAGGAGCGGCGTTGATGCCTTCACGGGTGCAACGCCATTGGCTATTACAAAAGAGGGTTTGGCAGCCGGACTAACACTTCCCGAGATTTTTGCTGCAAATGAATTCTCATTCAAGGAGATGATTTTTGTCAAGATTGGGGGTTCGGTTGGTGAGGTTTCTGCACTTGCGCTTATCCTTGGATTCGTATATCTCCTCATCAGGAGAGTCATCAGACCGCATATTCCGCTTTTTATCGTGGGTACTATCGCTTTGATGACCTGGATTTTCAATGTGATCAATCCCGATGTCTATACAGGACCCTTATTTAACATTTTCACCGGAGGTGTGCTGCTTGGAGCCATCTTTATGGCAACCGACTACGTAACCTCGCCGATGTCCGTCAAGGGTATGGTCATCTATGCTTTCGGTATCGGTATCATTACAGTACTTATACGTTACTTCGGAGCTTATCCGGAGGGAGTTTCATTTGCCATTCTCATTATGAACATGGCTGTTCCTCTCCTCAATAAATATTGTAAACCCAAGAGATACGCAAAGGAGGTGAATCATGGCTAAGGAATCCTCTTTTAAAAATATGGTGATAACTCTATCGGTTATCTGTCTCGTATGCTCTGCGCTGCTTGGAGTTGTCTATTCCGTAACAAAAGCTCCTATTGAGGCTGCGGAATTGGCTAAAATCAACAACGCCATAAAGGCTGTTGTTCCGGAGTGTGACAACAACCCCTCGGAAGAGATGATAGAGGTGGAGGGCAGCGTGGTATATCCTGCAAAAGTGAACGGAAATATCGTCGGCTACGCCATCAAGGTAAAAGTATCCGGATTTGGAGGCCCCATCCAAATGATGGTTGGATTCAAAGCAGACGGCACCATCTACAATACATCTGTGATTTCCCACTCGGAGACCCCGGGACTTGGTGCAAAGATTACCGGTGAAATCCCTACCAGGACTCAAATCGTGGGCAAAAATCCCGCTTCCTCCAATCTTACGGTTACCAAAGATGGCGGAGAGATAGATGCCATTACCGCTTCAACTATTACTTCAAGGGCTTTCCTTAAAGGTGTTGATGCGGCTTACAAGGTATTTGTTGAACTTCAAAAACAGCAGCAACCATGGGAAAATTGAAACTGATAGCTGAAGGCATCATCAAGAACAATCCCACATTTGTTCTCATACTCGGTATGTGTCCGACGTTGGGTACTACCACATCTGCCATAAATGGTATGGGTATGGGCCTGGCTACCCTCTTTGTACTCGTGCTCTCCAATATAACCATCTCTGCGATTGCGAAACTTATCCCCGAACAGGTACGCATTCCTTCTTATATAGTTGTGATTGCAGCATTCGTTACCATAGTACAGCTGCTTCTGCAGGCATTCCTGCCCTCACTTTACGAGACCCTCGGTCTTTTTATTCCACTTATTGTGGTCAATTGTATCGTGCTCGGTCGTGCTGAAGCATATGCCAATAAAAACTCCGTGATTGATTCCGCTTTTGACGGACTTGGAGTAGGACTCGGTTTTACAATTGCCTTGACCATTCTCGGCTTTGTACGTGAACTCCTCGGCAGTGGTTCGATCTTCGGGTGGAAATTCATCGATGGAGATGGAATACTCGCATTCGTTCTTGCCCCGGGCGCATTTATAGTGCTTGCATACCTCATAGTATTGTTCAGAAAAGTAACCGCTAAAAAGGCATAACAATGGAATATATCATTATCATAATATCCGCCGTATTTGTCAACAACATCCTGTTGTCGCAATTTCTTGGCGTATGTCCCTTCCTAGGAGTATCCAAGAAGGTCAATACCGCTCTCGGCATGTCGGCTGCGGTAACTTTTGTAATGGCTCTCTCAACCCTGGTAACCTACTTGCTCCAGTACTATGTGCTTGTTCCCCTTGGTATAGGTTTTCTTCAGACGGTGAGCTTCATACTCGTGATTGCCGGTCTCGTACAGATGGTAGAGATTATACTCAAGAAGATAAGTCCTGCGCTTTATCAGGCTTTGGGTATATTCCTTCCCCTTATTACCACCAATTGCTGCGTACTTGGAGTAGCCCTGCTTGTGGTAAATAATGAGTTTACTTTCGGTGGAGATCCCCATATGCTCAATCTCGGCCAGTCGGTGGTATATGCAGTAGCCAGCGCTCTCGGTTTCGGTCTTGCAATAACCCTCTTCGCAGGCATCAGGGAGCAACTTGATCTCAACAATGTTCCTAAGGCATTTAGAGGTGTTCCCATCGCTCTTATAGTTGCCGGCATTATGGCAATGGCATTTATGGGATTTTCAGGAATTGTATGATATGGCAGGATTGAAAGAAATAGAAACAATGCTGAGGGACGGCAAGATAGACAAGGCCTACGACTCCCTCAATGATTATCTTAAGAAAGAGCCAGGCTGTGCACACGCATGGTATCTGCTTGGCGGCATCTACCGCCGCCAACAGCTCTGGGGTGATGCAATCAATGCCTACAACAAGGCCAAACTCATCGAACCCGACGGACCCGCCGACACCGCCATCGAATCCATCTACGACATCATCAGATTTGTCAACACGGATTTGATGAATCCGTAGGATATTTACAATTATAATAGTTATATTTGTCCAAAACTCTAACAACAATACCTAACACTTAAATCTTAACGTTATGGAAAATCAAAAAATTGAAACATTTCTAACTCTGAAAGGGGAATATTTCCCTGCTGCTTACATACCTAACATTCGTGAGAAGCTTGCTGCCGCACCCGACTCCAAGAGCGATGTTATTCAGTTTACTGAGTACAAAAATCCGACAACCATGTTGATCATTTCCATCTTTTTGGGCCAGCTTGGCGTTGACAGGTTTATGCTTGGTGACACGGGATTGGGTGTTTTGAAACTCATTACAGGTGGTGGTTGTGGTATTTGGTGGCTGATAGACCTGTTTAATGTTAAAGAAAAGACAAGACAACTTAATTTCAATACATTGATGCAAATATTGTAGCAACCGATTGAATTTATTTGATTGAAAGTCCTACGGAGAAATTTCCGTAGGATTTTTTTTGTTTTCTCTTAATTATCCCTATCTTTGCAGACCTTTTCTCGAGAAGATAAGGAAGTTAACACAATTATTAACTTATAATTTTTATTGAAATGGCTGTAAAAATTCGCCTTGCACGCCGCGGAAAGAAGAACTTTGCTTTCTTCCACATCGTGGTTGCAGACTCCCGCTCCCCTCGTGACGGTCGCATAATCGAGCAGATCGGTCACTACAACCCCAACACAAATCCCGCTACTATCTCCATTGACAGAGAAAAGGCTCTGGATTGGCTCAATAAGGGTGCTCAGCCCACTGAGACTGCCCGCCGTATCCTCTCTTACGAAGGTGTTCTTCTTAAGAAACATCTCCAGGGTGGTGTAGCCAAGGGTGCTTTCTCACAGGAAGAGGCTGACAAGAGGTGGAATGCATGGAAGGCCACGAAGGAGCAGAAAGTCAAATCCAAAAAGCAGGATATCTTCAATCAGGATCTTGAAGAAAGAAAGGCTGCTATCAGCGCTGAGGCAAAGGTAAATA
>CAZRBY010000012.1:0-18555 GCA_964598495.1 uncultured Muribaculaceae bacterium | reverse complement strand
GCCGCAAAGGCTGCTGAGGCAGCTGCCGCACGTGCCGAAGAAGAGGCTATTGCTGCAGAGGTTGCTACCGTTGAAGCTGCTGCTGAGGAGACCGCAAAACCTGTTGCTGAAGCATAGTTTTCAGATGAAGGTTGCGAAATCTTATGGTGACAAAGGGGATGTTGTTATCAACTTGTCCCCATCCGACCCAAAAGATATCAATTTTGAAGGACCGGTGTTCATCGACTTTGATGGACTACCGGTTCCCTTTTTTATCGAATCCTGTCAGGCGAAGGGGGGGCGTTGGATTGTAAAATTTGAAGATATCGACACTTTCGAAGAGGCGGAAGAGATAGTGGGCAAAGAGATTCTTTTCAACCTTGACGAAGATCAGGATGACGAGCTTTCAGTTATTGGTATGGAAGTCTATGATAGCAATAACAATTTCATAGGGAAGATTACCGATTACAATGAAGCCGCGGGCAACGAATATATCGCGGTAATTTATAAAGGTGAGGAGGTGCTTCTGCCTCTGCACGATGATCTTATACTTGAGTGGGGAGTAGATCATATTACTCTTGAAATCCCCGCCGGAATACTCTGAAAAGGCTTTTCTTAAAAAGAGAAGCGGCAGCCGAACGGCCACCGCTGATCCCTATTAACCTAAAACTTAACCTATGAAAAAACTATTCGATTTAATAATTAGCAAACCGCGTGCCACAACAAAACAATTCGCGTCAATTCGCGTCAATTCGCGTTAATTCGTGTCAATTTTTATTTCTTCAGGTCAAGTTCTTCGAAAGGAATATCCATTATAGGATATTTATCTCTCTCTTTACTATAGTTATAATGCCACCATTCGCCATCATATGGCGTAAAACCGTGCCTTATCATAATATCCAAGAGAAGGGTGCGGTTGTAAATGATAAGATCGGGGAGGTCCGCATATCCGAGGGCAGCCTGTTCCGTAAATTCGTCAAACTCGGTAGGCATTTCGAGTTCTTCACCGGTTTCAAGATTAATGATAGTCAGATCTACGGCAAATCCGCGGTTGTGATTTGACCCTTTACGGGGTGAAGCCACAAATACGGTGTCTTGATAGACTTCATAAAAATAGAGGGTGGCAGCGTAGGGACGATATGCGTCAAAAATTTTCAAACCGAGTCCGCGTGTGGAGAGTTCCTCCTGTATGGCAAGCAGAGCTTCGGCTACCGGACGGCGTGCAAATGCATCAGGACTGTTGTAAATTTGCTTACCGGTGAAGTTGTTTTCAGTTGCATAGCGGATATCCAGCACTACTCCCGGAATAAAGGTGTTTAGGTCCACCAATTCCATATCGGGGTCGGCAGCCACACTCTCAAGATATTCCTCGAATGTATTTATGATTTCAAGTCCGTAAGGATTGCGAGGATCGGGACCTTTCTGCTTGGGACCGCAAGAAAATGCCATAAAGGCAGCTAAAATCAGCGGCAGAAGTCTTAAAGTGAATCGCATAGAGTTTAATCATTGTTCTTTGGTGTGAATATAAGTTCGTCGAGGGTTCTTTTGGGCACGTGGTGCGTACCGTCAGGCTCTCTCCAATATTTGTAGTCGCCCTCTTTAATATCGTCGATTACGACCTTTTCCTTAGGTACCCCGAGAGCGAGGACATTGATGATTTTAAGATGTTCGGGTAGATGCAGTAAATCCGAAAGCTCATCGCGTTTGACAGCGCCGATGATGCAGCCGCCGTATCCTAGCTCCACAGCCTGCAGCAGTATGCTCTGTGCAGTGATGCCGTGGTCACAGGAATATGTAGAGGCAATATTTGTGTCGTGGAGCTGGATGATGTAGGCAGATGGACGTTCCCCTTCGCGCGGTCCATCCCAATCGGTCAGATAGCCGGCCCAGGCAAGGGTAGGGAATATGGCATCACATTGCTCCTTTTCAGAGTAAAGTGCATATTTTAGAGGCTGAACATTGCGTGCAGAGGGTGAAAAGCGCGCGGCCTCTACCATTTTGAGCAAGTGTGCCTTTTTTACCGCCATTTCCTGATGAAAACGGCGGTAACTACGGCTCTTTTTAACAAGCTCGATGAAATCCATCATCATTTTTTGACAAGTGTGATGGAGATGATGGCTATATCATTGTCAGGACGACCGTTACGGTCGGTCTTAACAGAGGCTATCTTGTCAATTATGTCGAGTCCTTCGATAGTCTCGCCGAAAATGGTGTATTCACCGTCAAGGTGTTTACAACTCTCCTCGCTCTGTACTATGTAGAACTGCGATCCGCTGGACTCTTTACCGGGATTGACGGCATCACCGCGTCTTGCAGCTGCAAGTGCGCCCTTTTTGTGGCTCTTACCAGCTGACGTACATTTGGCTATCTCATTGGGGAGTGTATATCCAGGGCCGCCCATGCCGATTCTGTCAAGCTTTGTCGAGTCCTTGGTGTTAGGGTCACCCACTTGGATCATGAAGTTATTTATGACACGGTGAAAAAGGATATTGTCATAAAAATGTTTGTTCACCAGTTTAACAAAATTGTCGCGATGGATAGGCGTCTCTTTGTAGAGCTTCACTTTGATTGTGCCTTTTGTGGTATTTATGGCGTAGATCGGCTCTTCGGGGAATTTAACTTTGATTGCTGCAGCATCTCTGTTCTCCTGCAGTTTGGATTCTTCTGTATTCATGTTGTCTTGATTGTCAATTTGTTCATCCGCAATCTCGGTAATGGATTCCGGAGACTGGATTTCCTCTGAAGTGTCGTTTCCTGACTTATTGCCGCCTTTGCAGCCGGCTATGACTAGCGCTACAGCGCAGAAAAGTAATAATAATCTCTTTTGCATGATGTTTATAGGTTTGTGAATCCCAAAATTAGCGTTTTTTTTGTAAATTTGCTAATTATTAATTGTTGTAAGATGGCAAATCCATTGAAACAGCTTGCGGGTGAAACCGCGATTTATGGGCTTAGCACGATATTGGCCAGAATAGTCAATTTCCTGCTGGTTCCCCTCTACACCAGGGTGTTGGTTCAGTCGGATTATGGTGTGGTGACCGAGTTCATGGCATACATAGCCATTCTTCAGGTTGTGCTTGTGCTTGGTCTTGAGACGGGCTGTTTTCGTTTTGCCAGCAGGGAGGGAGTTGAAAAGCGCTCCGTCTTTTCTACAGCATTTGTAATCGTCACTTTTTTTTCACTCCTCTTTTTCCTAAGTGTTTCTCTTTTTGCGGGCGATATAGCCTCGGGACTTGGGTATGAGGGGTTTTCCAATATAATAATCTATGTTGCCGCCATTCTGGCGATTGACTCTTCCACTGCTATTGTCTTTGCAAAACTCAGATATGAGCATAAGGCATTGAGATTTGCCATCATCAAGACCCTAAAGATTTTAACTGAGGTGGGAGTCAATCTCATCCTCTATCTGGTAATGCCGATGCGATTTGCAGCAAATCCCGATCATTGGTTGCTCAATTTTGTGAGCGCTACTCCGGACTTCACATACGCTATCTTCTCAATTTTTGTAAGCTGCATCTTTGCCTTTGTGATGCTCCTGCCGGATTTGATGCATCTCAAATTCCGTATTGACCGTAAGTTGTGGAGACCATTGCTGCTATATTCCCTTCCCCTTATGATTGCCGGCCTTCCCGGAGTGATGAATGACTTCCTCGACAGGATATTGATGCGTTTTCTCAACGCAGATCCTCTCACATGGAGAGCAGACCTGGGTGTCTATCAAGCCGGAGTTAAGATAGCAGTGATAATGTCGCTCTTTATTCAGATGTTCAGGTATGCAGCGGAGCCGTTTTTCTTTCAAAAGCAAAGAGAGAGTGACAGTAAAAGAGTATATGCTGACGTGATGCAGTGGTTTGTGTCCTTCTGTATGTTCGGTTTTCTTGCGATAATGCTCTTTATGGATGAAATAGGCCTGATAATCGGTAAGGATTTCAGAGTGGGACTCTCAATTGCTCCGATAATGTTGATGGCCTATGTCCTGCTGGGAATGCTCTTCAATGTGGATATGTGGTACAAACTTGCCGGAAAGACACGTTATGCCATATATGTTGCTCTGGCCGGTCTTTTAGTAACTATCGTGGTAAATGTTATATTTATGCCAATTTACTCCTATCATGCAGCAGCCTGGGGCCATTTGGCAAGTTATGCGGTGATGCTGCTCATCAGCATATTGCTTGGTCGCAAACATTACCCTATCCCTTACAGGTGGGGTCGCATTACCCTATTGGTTGCTATTGCATTGGCTATTTATGCCCTTAGCACGCTATTACCGGAGATGACTCTCTGGCCTAAACTCATAACTCACTCATTGCTTGTGCTACTTTATCCGGCAATGATCGCCGCTATGTTCCTTTTTGAAAGAAAAACACCCCCCGCAATATGAAAGTCAGAATAGTCAATAAATCTGCATTTGATGTTCCCCAATATGCAACCCCATATTCGGCAGGGATGGATTTGCGGGCAAATATCACGGAGCCTGTGACATTGGGCTCTCTCTGCCGTGTAATGATTCCGACGGGACTCTATATCGAACTTCCCGAGGGCTATGAGGCACAGATAAGACCACGCAGCGGTTTGGCAGCCAAACATGGCATTTCAATCACAAACAGCCCCGGCACAATAGATGCGGATTATCGTGGTGAAATAAATGTACTGCTGGTAAACCTCTCCCCGGACCCGTTTATCATCAATCCGGGAGAACGTATTGCACAGATGGTGGTCTCCCGCCACGAAAAAGTGGAGTGGGAAGAGGTGAATATTTTGGAAAATAGCGGACGCGGAGCCGGTGGATTCGGCTCCACGGGCAGAAAATAACAATAGGAGGGCATTTATTATGATTACACTTGCAGAACTCTACAAATTGTATAAGAAATGCGGCTCCCTGACCACAGACAGTCGCAAAATTACCCCCGGATGTATGTTTTTTGCCCTCAAGGGAGAGCGTTTTGACGGCAATGATTTCGCGCTCCAAGCGCTTGATCAGGGGGCAAAATGCGCCATAGTGGATCGTGCAACCCTCGATGGCGTCTCACCTGGGGTAGGCAAAGGGAATTGCATCCTAGTGGAGAGCGTGCTTATCACCCTTCAGAATCTTGCACACTATCATCGCACTCAATTCGATATTCCGGTGTTGGCAATTACCGGCACCAATGGCAAGACAACTACCAAGGAACTCATCGACGCAGTGCTCTCTCAGGAATATAGGACTGTTGCCACCGAGGGCAATCTAAATAACCATATAGGGGTTCCCTTGACGCTGATGAACATCAACGAGAAGACGGAAATTGCGATAGTCGAGATGGGAGCGAGCGCTCCCGGGGAAATAGCTTCACTTGTAAAGATTGCCGAGCCCACTTGCGGTATTGTTACCAATGTAGGCAAAGCTCACCTGCTCGGATTTGGATCATTTGAGGGAGTTAAGAGGACAAAAGGGGAACTCTACGATTATTTGAGGCAGAATGGTGGCATCATCTTCTTCAATGAAGAGAGCGAGGATCTCAAAGGGATGCTTGCCCATCGACCCGGAGTGGTGACTCGCAGATACGGTACCACCCGCTACGAGGTCTCTTTGATAGGAAGAGAAGAGGATTCGCCCTATCTGAGCCTCAAGGTGCACGACCGGATAATTGACACTAATCTGATCGGCACTTATAATGTGGATAACGTTCTGGCAGCAATAGCAATTGGAGAATACTTCGAAGTGCCCTTCGCCAATATCTGTAAGGCCATAGAAAGCTACTCTCCCTCTAACCACCGTTCGCAGATGCTTCAGACGCCCTACAACACTCTAATCTTGGATGCGTACAATGCCAATCCTACAAGTATGCGCGCTTCGCTGGAAAACTTCCTACATTTGCCTTTGGAGCACAAGTGGGTAATTCTCGGAGATATGCTCGAGCTGGGTGATGATTCCCTGGAAGAGCACAAGCGGATAGTGGATCTTCTCCAGAGACAGAGGTCTATAGAGAAGATAGTGCTGGTGGGGCGGGAATTTGCCAAAGCCGCAACGGAACTCCGCCCTGACGGAGTGCAGTTATTTGCCAATGTGGAGCAGCTTAAGGAACACTTTGAAAAGAAGCGTCCCGAAGGGATTTCAATCTTTATCAAGGGTTCCAACGGTATCAGGCTCTCCCGACTTGAAGAAGTCTTGTGAGGGCTTGGATGTTGGCTGTTGGCCGTTAGCCATTAGCTGCTTAGAATAAGATTTTAACAAATATATTAGAACTCTATGCGCAGATTTATCATAGCAGCACTGTCAATTCTTATACCGCTGGGATGTACCGCGGGGATATTTGATTTTGGCAGAATATCATATACAAAATATGTCAACCCTTTTGTAGGGACGGATTTCCACGGTCATACATTTCCCGGGGCAGCATACCCCTTCGGCATGATCCAGCTAAGCCCCGATACGCGTACAGATAACTGGGACGGTTGCTCCGGCTATCACTATTCGGACAGCACCATCTGGGGTTTCTCCCATACGCACCTGAGCGGGACCGGATGCGCCGATTATTGCGATCTGCTGGTGATGCCGGTTGTCGATTATCAAGCCTTTGTGACAACTATGGAGCAGGCAGCCGGACGAGAGATGGGGGATTTTCCGCATGATTATATCTTTAACGAATATTATGAGTCCCCTTTCAGCCATTCGTCAGAGAAGGCCTCCCCGGGCTATTACGGGGTCTATTTGGAGCGCTGGGGAGTGCAGGCCGACTTGAGCGTCGGCAGACGTTCGGCGATGCATAAATATTTATTTCCCAAGGGAGTTGAACCGCAACTTGTGATAGACCTCGAGCATAGGGATAAAGTACTTGATTCCCATATAAAGCAGGAGGGGCACAATGCCATCAGCGGAAGGCGTAGAAGTCAATCCTGGGCGCAGGATCAGGACCTATATTTCTATATGGAATTCAGTCACCCGATAAGGCTTGCGGAGATTGTCGGTGGTGAGGGATATGGGGCAAAGGCGCTGATAACTTTCAAGAAATCTTTTTTTACCAGAGAACTCTATGTAAAGGTTGGTATTTCCTCGGTTTCCGTTGAGAATGCCAAGGTGAATGTCTATTCTGAAATAAAAAGGTGGCATTTTGCGGAGGTTAAATATAAGGCTGATAAGGCATGGAATGATTATCTCTCAAAGATTGAGGTTGTCGGCGACCAAAAACTGATGGAAGTGTTCTATACGGCGCTTTATCATACCGCTATCGCACCGAATCTTTATTCCGACGTCAACGGAGAGTATCGCGGGATGGACCGTAAGGTGCACAAGGCAAAAGGGTATGATAGATATACCGTCTTCTCCCTCTGGGATACATTCAGGGCGCTTCATCCTTTGTTGACCATTATTGATAGGGAGCGCACGACGGATTTCATCCGCTCTTTTCTCTCAATATATGACGAATGTGGCAAACTTCCGATATGGGAACTGGCCGGAAATGAAACCAATTGTATGATTGGATACCACTCGGTGCCGGTTATTGCAGACGCACTCGTCAAAGGTGTCGGCGGATTTGATGCAAATGCAGCTCTGGATGCAATGGTAGCCAGTTCGCGCAAGGCGGAATTTGGCATCGACGTCTATATCAATAACGGTCTTGTCTTGGCGGAAAAAGAGCACGAATCGGTCTCCAAGACACTTGAGTATGCAGTTGATGACTGGTGTATAGCTCAGGTTGCCAAATTGCTCGGTCGTGATGACCTTTATAATGAATATATCCGCCGTGCAAAGTATTACCGCAACATATACGATCCCTCGACAGGATTTATGCGTCCACGCATAAACGGCATTTGGCTCACTCCATTCGACCCAAATGAGGTCAATGTGCACTATACTGAAGCCAATTCTTGGCAATACACATTCCATGTGCCACAGGATGTCTCGGGACTTATGGATCTTTTCGGCGGTGAAGAGGCATTTGACAAACGTTTGGATGACCTCTTCAGTGCATCCACGGAGATTTCAGGATGGAATTCGGCAGATATGACCGGCCTTATCGGGCAATATGTTCAGGGCAATGAGCCCAGCCACCATATTGCATACCTATACTCCTACGTCGGTAAGCCATGGAAGACTCAGAGAATAGCCCATAAGATTATGACCGAGCTCTTTACTGCAGAACCCGACGGACTTTGTGGTAATGAGGATTGTGGACAGATGTCGGCCTGGTATGTTTTCAGCGCTCTTGGTTTTTATCCCGTATTGCCGGGCAGTGACCAATATGTTCTGGGAACGCCCCTCTTTGAGAAGGCAGTGATACATCTTGAAAATGGAACCGACTTTGTCCTTTCTGCTCCGGAAGTCGCCTCTGAAAAATTTTATGTGAGCGGAATGAGAAGAAATGGCCTGGATTATCCATTTTCATTCATACGCCATGAAGATATTCTCTCAGGAGTTGAATTCGCCTTTGAAATGAGTTCGGAACCTGACGAAAAATTTGGCTCAGACCCTTCTGCAAGACCGGTTTCTGCAATAGAAGGAGACTTTGTCGAAAACCCTTGGGTTGATGTTTCCAACCGGATGTTTTTAGAGAGTGTCGAGGTAAGTCTCGGTGCATTGGATCCTGATTACCGAATCTGGTACAGCGTGGAGACTCTCGATGGGGAAAAAGCTACTAATGGAAGTGAGGATTTCAAACTCTATTCGGGACCTTTCACCCTGGAAGAATCCTCCCGTATCCGCTGTTATTGCGAAAATGAATCCTGGCGTCGCAGTCATATCACCGAATCAGTGGTCAGGAAGATAAGTTCCACCTACAATGTCACAATCAAAAATAAATATAGCAAGCAATATTCAGCGGGTGGGGATCTTGGTCTGGTAGACGGATTACGTGGAAATCTCAATTTCCGTCTGGGTGGTTGGCAAGGCTATCAGAACAAAGATTTCGAAGCTATCATCGACCTGAAAGAGCCTCGGATAGTAAAAGAACTTACCACAGGATTTCTTCAGGATATCAAATCCTGGATATGGATGCCCCGGTATGTGGAATTTTATACCTCCATGGATGGAGTCTCATACAGATTTGCCGGCAGGGTAGGCCATAGTGTGGCGGACAATGACTACACGCCTCAGATTCATGACCTTGGGGTGACCATTACAGATGACTATGGCAATGTGGGCAGTGGCGTTGAAGCTCGCTATATCAAAGTCTTTGCAAAGAACTACGGCAAAATACCAAAATGGCATCTCGGGGTAGGCGGTAACGCTTACATCTTTACCGATGAAATAATTGTGAAATAGTTTGTAGTGGGGAGTGTCTAGTCGGTAGTGGTGCGGGTTGCGCGGTGTTTGGTGATGTGTTATGGGGTGCGGGTTGCGAGTTGCGCGGTGCAGGGGAGTTCTGAGTTGCGAGTATTGAGTATTGAGTATTGAGTATTGAGTATTGAGTTTTTCACTAGGAACTCCAGACTAAAAACTTACTCGGAACTGCATACTCAGAACTAGAAACTATAAAAAAGTCCCGCTTTTTTTATAACATTTCCGAATTCTTCTTCAAGAAGGCGTTTGTGTTCGAGGTAGTCGGGGTCGGTTATGGATTTGGCGCCTTTAGGGCATCTTTTGATGCAGGCGCCGCATTTGATGCATATTCCATCGGTGATGGATGGGTCAGAAATCTTTATCGAGCCCATAGGGCAGAGTAGGGCACAAAGTCCGCATTTTGTGCATTTCTCAGGATCTGTCACGGGCTTGACTTTGCGTATGTCAATGCTCTTATTGTCGCCGATCACAGCTTTGTAATAGGCATAGGGAGCAGGATTGCCAGGTATGGCTATTGGAATGTGGTTGCCGGAGATAAGTTGAGGATTCTTCGTAAGAGTTTCGGCCAACTTTAGGGCAAAATCCTCTGCCAACAGCAGATCTTTTACATCCGGACGGCCTCCGGCAAGAGTGGTAGAAAAGGAGTGTTCTGCCGGAAAAGCTGCTGCAGCAACGGTTTTAAAACCTTTTTCTTCCATAATATCTCTCAATTCTATCAAAGCATCATCATACGCCCTGTTGCCATAAGTGACGACGGGTATCCCGAGCGCTCCTCCACCTTTGATAGAGGCGAAAAATGGCTTTATGAGGTTCGGCACTCTTCCTATATAGGTCGGAACCCCGAAGAATACCACATCATCGGCTCCAAATCGGGGCGCACTCTCCCTTTGTTTGGGCAATGTGACATCAATTTCAGAATAATCACAGCCCGTAGCGGCTGCAAATGAACGGGCCATGGATATGACTACCTTTGCGGTCCCGCCCGTAGGGCTGAAATATAATGCAGAGACTTTTTTCATAGTCTCAAAGATACGAAGTGATTCCCAATTCACCAGAAAATTACAATACAAAAACCCCGACAACAATAAGATGCCGGGGCTTTGTATCATGAATTTCTGTAAAGGTGTTCTTTACTCGTAAAGATAATATTTTTTCGAAAGTTCCTTAAAATGCTCCACGTCTTTATTCCAGTATTCAATCATGTCGGATACAAGGAAGTTTTCACCGAAGGTCAGGCGGATTTTATCTGTACCACAAACTATGTCGGTGGTTCTGTTTCTTCCTCCCTCATAAGGATTATGATCCGGATAGAGTTTGTGTATTGCCTGCATCACATAAAAATTGATCAATGTCAGAGGAGCTACGTCGTAATCGGTAAAGAAATATTGTACACCGTGGAGGAGTTTTCCCTGACTTGAGCCGAAGAAGGGTGTGTAGTGGATGGTACGCCAGGCGACTCCGGGAATGTTGTAACTGTCAAGCTCTGCTTTGAAATCATCGGCATCAATCCATTCAGCAGCAAATGTCAGGAAGGGAAGGGTGTAGCCTACGCCGATATTGAGATAGTGGCCTGAAAAGTCGCCCACAATGCCTGCACAGGGATAACCGATTGCGTTCTGTGCCTGCGGCACCTGAGGAGAAGGGAGTATCCATGGGAGTCCTGTTTTGTCGTATGTCATATTGCGACTCCAACCCTCCATAGGCACGACTGTGAGTTTACAAGTAACATGCTCGTCTTCACCTCTTTGGCCGGTGTTGAGTCCCTCTTCATTTATAAGGCGGGCAAATTCTCCGACCGTAAGGCCATAGACGTAGGGAATCTTGAATTCGCTTATGTAGGAGAAATATCCTGGTTCTACATAATTGCCTTCAACCTTTAGGCCTCCGAGAGGATTGGGTCTGTCAAGCACGATTACCTCTACGTCGTTTTCTGCACAGGAACGCATCATGAGTCCCAGTGCGCTGATGAAGGTGTATGAACGTGTACCGACATCCTGAATATCATATACTACGGCATCAAGGCCTTCAAGCATTTCAGGAGTGGGTTTTAGGGTTTTTCCGTAGATGGATAATACGGGCAGGCCCGTTTTCTCATCAACGCTGTCGTCTGCGTGTCCTCCTGCATAAATGTCACCTCGTACACCGTGTTCCGGAGCAAAAAGCTTAACAAGTTCCACGCCTTTGGCTTTGAACAAGATATCAATTGTAGAGTTCAGTTTGCGGTCAACACCGCTGGGATTGGTCAGAAGGCCGATTTTCTTGCCCTTTAGAGGCTCAAAATCATTCTCGACGAGCACTTCCAGTCCGCTTTTTACAATTGCATCGCCTGTCGTAGGATTTTTGGGATTGGCGGCATTACAAGCGCTGCTGCAAGAGCAAAGTGTCACAAGTGCCACTGCAAAGAGTATGATATTTCTTTTCATTTTTATTGTTTTTTAACGTTTAGTAAGATAGAATTATTATTTCTCTTCTTTTAACTTTATACCAAAACTGGCAGGGATGCGCCTCATTACAAGAATCGAAGCGAGGATGCCCGGAAGAGTACAGATACAGACAAAGATAAAGAACATGGGATAGCCCATTGCCATTTGGATTTTACCTGCAAACATACCCGGAATCATCATACCTAGCGCCATAAGACCTGTTCCGATGGAATAGTGGGCAGTCTTGAATGCACCCTGAGCCACATATACCAGATATAGGGTAAATGCGGTAAATCCGAACCCGTAACCGAGCTGCTCTCCTGCAACGCATCCTATTATCGCCCATAGATTGTCAGGCTGTGCGTATGCCAGATAGACATAGAGAAGGTCTGGAAGGTTAATTGCAAGTGCCATAGGAAGAATCCACTTCTTTAGTCCACCCTTTGAAATACAAATGCCACCGAGAATACCTCCCAACAGCAGTGCAATTACACCGACGGTACCTTTAATCATACCGATATGCTCATTACCCAATCCGAGGCCACCCACTTCTGTGGCATCCTTAAGGAAGGGAATGGAGATTTTAACCAGTTGGCTCTCTCCGAGACGGTAGGTCAGGATGAAGAAGAGGGCGAGGCCTATGTCATTTTTTTTAAAGAAATCCACAAAGGTCATTATGAAATCCTTCATCAATTGGCCGAAGGATACATTCTCTCTCGAAGTATCACTTGTAGGTCTGGGTAGACCGATTGAGTGCCAGATGGTGAGTCCTGCAAAAATAGCAGCCAGCAGAAAGAAGCAAGTGCTCCAGGATACAACATAGTTCCCTTCCCATCCGGGTATTATCGACCCCTTTGCCATAAGACCTACGAGAACTACAAGTCCTCCTTCAACAAATATAGTTGCAAGTCTGTATGCGGTGTTACGGATACCGACAAATAAGGCCTGGTCACCTTCAGATAGACCAAGCATGTAGAATCCGTCCGCCGCTATATCATAGGTTGCGCTACTGAATGCCATCAGCCAGAAAAAGGCCAGAGTCGTTTGCAGGAAGAAGGTTGTAGGTATTGAAAATGCTATACCTGCAAATGCTACTGATACAAATGTCTGCATCAGGATAACCCACATTCTCTTTGTTTTGATCAGATCAATAATGGGGCTCCAGAATGGTTTTATAACCCAAGGAAGGTAGAGCCAACTCGTGTACAATGCAATCTGATTGTTATCAAGTCCAAGGTCCTTAAACATCACAACCGCAAGAGTCATAACCGTAACATAGGGCAGACCCTGCGCAAAATACATCGTAGGTACCCACGCCCATGGAGATCTTGTTTTTCCGGTTTGTTTCTTCATAGATTTATAGTTTAATATTGTTTGTCAATAGATGCTCCTGTGAAATAGTGGAAGAGAATTTCCTTATAGTCATATCCAAGATCGCCCATTACTGCTGCACCAATCTGGCAGAGTCCCACACCGTGTCCCCATCCCGCTCCTACGAGTGTGAATGAGGCGGGAGCTCCCGATGCTGTAACACCCTCTTTTTCCACCACGAAAGCGGAACTGTAGAGGTGGGAAGGAGAGAGAGTTCTGCGAATCTCGAGCTCCTTACCGATTGTACGTGAGCGCTTGGAACCAACTATCCTGAGCTTCCAAAGGCGACCTGAAGTTCCTCTGGCTACAGGCACAAGGTCTATTATTTCACCATAGTCCACTCCTGAGCGACTCTTAATCAGTTCAGAAAGCTCTTGCTGGGAGTATCTCTCCTTCCAACGGAAAAAATGGAGCGTCTCCTGATCGTAAGAGTTTAGGACCTGGGAGAGGATACGCTGGTCGGTGGTGTTGCAGAAAGCCTCCGGAGAGCCGTATATCCATTCGCGGGCATTCTCTTCAATAGTAAGGTCGGGTAATGGGGCTTCGCTCTTGTTGTCAAACTGTTTGCGTAGATAGGGCATATCTTTATCCTCCCAGCAGTAGGGGAATTCTTCAAACACTCCACCGCAAGACTTTGAAAAGCGTGCGTCGCAAATTTTACCCTCATGAGTCAGTACTTCTCCCCAAGTCTCCTCGATAACCTCTCTTACGGCTTCCGTTGAGGCGCGGGTGAGTCCCTGATAACGCTGACAGTGGTCATCCGCACAGACGTCAAAATTGGTGTGGTCCTCACGATCATACCACTTTATAAGTTCATCTTCCGTCTCTGTGCAGGCGGAATAATCCTGCGCAGAAGCGGTTATTTCTTTGTTTTTTTCTATTTGAGCGATGGTCCAGGAGCGAGATATTACAGCGTGGGCTTTAAGCAGCTGTTTGGAGGAGGTTGCACTCATTTCTGAGGAGATTACGCTTATAAGGTAATCTTCAATACCGATAAGGTTGATTGCTGTCACCCTGCCTTTCTCCACTATGAGTTTTAGTTTGCCTTCGAAGACCTGGTCCTCCTTTCTCTCCCAATGGAAATTCACGCCGATTGTAACATCTTTGAGCGTGAAAGTGGCATTTTCCTCGTTTGAGGAGAAGATAATATGGTCGTATGACTCTCCTTCGAAGAGAACTTTGCCATCTTTGACCGAAGCTCTGTAGTCACCCTTATATATCTTGCCGCCGGCACTGTAGGGGGTGTTGAAATTGAATTCTATCTCCTCTTCGGAATAAATGCCTACAGCTAGTTCAGCCTGAGTCCTTTTGAGTTTTTGTTCCATAATTTGTGATGATATTTTATCCAATGATACTTCTTCAATGATGCTTGTGAGTTTGTCAGCAGTCAGCAGATCAAAACTCTCTCGTGAAGATACTATTGCAACTCCGCCCATCTCGACTGAAGCAGGACTGATCAGAATACGTTCTTTGGGATCTTCCGCTGCAAAGCAAGCGGGTCTGGATTCCCTGCGGAAAAATATTAGAGTGGAATAAGTATCTGCCTCCCACCAGGAGAGGATGTTGACGCGTGGCTCCCATTCTGTGCCATCGACGATCTTTGCGCAGCTAATTAGTCGTGAAAAAAGAGTGTCGATACCCTCTCTACTGCTGCTTTGGAGCAGATAACTGCCTCCGGCCCATACACAAAAACGGCTAATGCTGCCGGAGATAGAGTTATAAACCGGCTCCAGGTGTTCTCCTTTGCGGGCGATAACCTCTGAAGGCATATTCCCGGCAGGAACGGCCTGAAAATGGAGATGGTCGGGTGCCGAAGCACCGCACATAGGGCCGTTGTAAAAGATGGTGTAGTCGGGCAACTCGCGGGCAATGGCCGCCATATCGGCGAAATGACCCTCTATCTGCTGCCTCTTGTGGTATGAAAGAGAGATGGTGAAATGAAGGTCGAAGATAGGAAATGGATTTACCCTGAAAATGTAATCCTCCTGACTTGCAGGGCTGCGCCATACAGTACCGAGTTGCTCAGGCGAGAGTCCTTCCTCGCACAGAAAACATTGTCGGTTGCGAATGGTCTCCTCGCTAACATCAGCCATCACGGAAGCTTCCCTGGCAGGGTTGTATAAGAGTTTGGCCGGATAACCGTCAATGTCAAATTCTCTGACTTCCATGCCGGATAGAGCCAGGTTATTGACACATGCTCTCCCGTGGAGCGAAAGCTCACGGGAGAACATCGATTCAATACTCTCTTTCAAGGAGAAATCCATAAAACTACTTGCGGTTCATTGCAACACGGGCCTTTAGCTCCCAGGTGCGGAGACGGTCCTTGTATGTATTATTGGCATTTACCTTCTCGATTTCGAGAGAAGCATCGGAGTTTTCTTCCCACCTGCGGCATAAATAAACCACATCGTAAATGCGTCCTATTTGATATTCACGGCTTACGCGCAGACCTACTGCATAGTCCTCGCCATATTTGGTAGTAGGGAAATTTATTGTGCGAAGCATAGGAGTGTAGAAAGCTCTAGGAGCTCCCAGACCATTGATGCGGAGCGCATTGTTGCGGCCATTGTCGGGGGTCCACTCTTTATGGTCAATGACTCCGGGAGGGATTGTTTCCATTTGAAAGTTGGTCATACGATATGTGCCGACAACCATTGCACAGTTCTGCTCGTAAAATGCTTCAACAATCTTTTGAACGGTGTTTTCGTCCGAATAAACATCGTCAGAGTCAAGTTGGATGGCAAATTTACCGCATTTGGGGTGGTGTATTGCAACATTCCAGTTTCCGCCTATGGCGTGGTAGGATTTATCTTGAGCGATATATATGAGTTTATCGTTGTTTTTAAATGATTTGATGATTTCAACGGTACCGTCATCCGAATTGTCATCTACAACAATCACGTTATATTTGAAGTTGGTTTTCTGGTTGAGGGCAGAAGTTATGGCATCCTTGATGGTCCTTACCCTGTTTTTGCAGGGAATTACCACGGAGGCCTCGTACTCGAACTTTCCTTCGGCAAATTCAACATCCTTGAATTGGGGTTTGAGGTATCCGCCTATCACCTTCAGATGTTCAGTGCAAGCCTGCTCCATCTCAATCTGTACTGCTCTGTTCTTGGGATCAACATAGTCAAACAACTTCTCGCCGGATTTGCGGGTGTCTGTCTCTACGTCATAGTATAGATATTCGTTGATATGCTCAAGAGCACCTTTCTGTGAAACTTTTAGGCGCAGGTCATACATTGCAGCAAACTTGTAGTCAATATCCATCCGTGAAACGGCCTCTTTGACTGCATCGCTCCTGTAGAAAAGAACTGAGCCGAAGTCAAAATCATCTCTCAATGAACCGAACTGATAATCGATTACGGGGGCATTTGAACGTGATTCACCAACCTGTTTAAAGTGATCTGCATATACCATGGCTGCACCGGTGTCTTCAATGATGTTGACCATTCTCTCAAGTGAAAAGAGTACAAAACTTAGTGAAGTGTATTTGGTGTAAATCAGTGAGTAGCGGGTGTTTGACTTGGCTGCGATAGCCTTTACGGCAGCTGTGCTGTTGAGCGAGGGGACATTTATCACATTGCATCCCAACACCTCTGCAGACCTGTATGCAGTATCGCCCGCATGGAGTAGATAAATTTTGTCAACCAGTTCTTGGGCTTTGAGATTGTCAACTGTCGTCTTGACCTGTGTTTCATCCTGGAAAGGAATAAAGCAATTGATTTTCTTCATTTTTAATTGATATTATTGATAAGATTAATTTTGAATTCAGCATATCGTCTTAAGGCGCGTAAATATAGCAATAATTATAATCAGCCGTATACTTTTCGGCTGATTATATCATGCCTTTGGTGTACTGCCATGGCATTATAGGACACCGGAAAGGCTATTTCTAATTACTGATCCAAACTATTGCATAAGATGCTTTTTGGCATTGTTGCGCCATCCCGCATCTGATTTATATGTAGAATAATAGATGATAAGATCGGCATCAGACCTATATTTGACAAAATAGATTTTCTTTTTGGCGTCTGACTTATATTTGACAAAATGCCAGATGCCGTTGTTGCCGGTAGCGTCCGACTTGTATTCTGCTTTGTAAACAATCAAGTCAGCGTCCGATTTATACTCTGCCACAAAGACTTTTACGTCTGCATCTGACTTATAATCAACGCTGTAAACGGTTTGAGCTCCGACTTGGAGCCCTATCGGCAACATGAGTGCCGCCATAATGATAATGCGTAAAAACTGTTTCATGCCTCATAAATATAATTTCTCACCACAAAAATAGGAAAAAGCGGCCATTTGTGGAACTCTTTTTGCGGCATAATTAATAAAGTAAATATAAGATATGAAATTCAAAGTAAGCAGAAGAATAGTCAGGGAGGGTGACATTATTGAGGTGAAATGGGAATGCCCTGAAGCTGAATCGGCACAGATTACCATAGACAACGGATACAGATCGGCAAGTGCAGTCGTGCCCGACAGCGGCTCCAAAAAATTCAAACTCAACCGTTCCAAAGGAAGGACACGTATTGTCCTTTCGGCAAATTGCCACGGCACTCCGGTTCACCGTGAAATATTTGTAATAGTCAGAAAGTCCAAGTCGTCAAAAGCAAAGGTTGACAACAATGTCTATGACAGTTACACCCGCATGGACAAGCCTACTTTAAAACAACGTTTCAAGATTATTCGTGAACGTCTCTCTTATATGTGGAAATGTTTTCCTGCACAGAAAAAACTGGCCTATACGCTTCTATGGCTCTTATTTGCAGTAATGCTCCTCAGTGCCTTTATCCCCAAGGCAACCTACTTTGCCCTCCTTGCCGTTGCGGCTTATCTTTTATGGTATATCTATAAAAAGTAGGAGCTGCTGCCTGACTGATACTAAAAACAAACGGGATGGTATAATTACCATCCCGTTTGTTATGAATCTCATTCGATTTGGATTACTCTTCTTCGCCTACAACTTCAACGTTGATTGTAGCTTTGATTTCGCGGTAGCATTTTACAACAGCTTCATAAGTACCTACCTCTTTTATGGTGTCAGCACCGGTTATGGTGACGTTCTTGCGGTCAACATCGTGGCCGAGAGCAACGAGAGCTTCAGCAATCTGGATGTTGTTGACGCTACCGAATACTTTGCCCTTTGAACTCACTTTTGTGGCAACCCTTACGGTAAGGCCCTCAAGTGCATTTGCAAGAATGGTAGCATCCTCGCGAATCTTGGCCTCTTTGTGTGCTCGCTGGCGAAGGTTTTCTGCGAGAACTTTCTTGGCGGAAGGCGTAGCCATCATGGCCATTCCCCTAGGAATGAGGTAATTGGCAGCGTATCCGTTCCTTACTGTAACGATATCGTCCTTATGTCCGAGATTGGGGACGTCCTGCTTCAAAATAATTTCCATAATCTCCTCCTATTTCAATAAATCGGTTACATACGGGAGCAATGCAATGTGTCTTGCTCTCTTTATTGCCTGTGCTACTTTCTTCTGGTATTTCAGAGAAGTACCTGTGAGACGGCGG
>CAZRBY010000011.1:0-56824 GCA_964598495.1 uncultured Muribaculaceae bacterium | reverse complement strand
AAGTGAAGACAATAAAGTTTAACAAAATGTGTCAACTTTTTTCAGGACGAGACAACGGGGTACGGGTTACGCGGTATGGGGTGCGAGGTGCGCCTTAATAGTAGTAAGCGAGATCCATATTAAAGTAGAGGTCGGTAAATTTAAGTGAAATAACTTCATTTGAGGAGAGTTTTACTGATACTGCCACATCTCCCACAAGATGGCGACCGGATCTGGTAGTTCGCTCCTGTGCATTAAGCTTTCCGGAAACGGAAACGGTGGCCGGAACGGTGTTCCGATCCCCTATACAATAATCAAATGAATCAAAATGAATTTTTGTTTTAATCTGCTTCGCAGTTATCGAATAGCTCTCTTCATCCTGCTCAAACGACAATTTGTTCAATTCTATACCGACATTATAATGCTTTTCCGGAGCAGGTCCGATATGGTCCCGGTACTCATTAGGAACCATAGTCATGTTAATATAACCTGTAGTAGATTTTCCATCCTTGTAAACTATCTCCAAGGATCCTACTTGAGAAAAAACGACGTAATCCTCAATTACATCTTTAAACAGGTGGCCGGGGATCCAATTTGTTGTTAGTTTTGATATCAAATCACCATCGTTGGATGTAGACAACTCAGACAATACGGTTGCCCCTTGAAAGTCGTCGTCAAAAACATGCCGGCAGGACCAAACCGACAGTAAGGCCATCAGCCAAATAATAATATGAAATTTTCTAAACATGACTTTGTAATTATAGTAGTGTAACGATAGTGTATTATGTTTGTTTTAGTGTCATTGTCCCCCTCTATCATATATACGCAGTCACTCACCAAATACTTCCACATCCATACCCCGCAACTCTTACTACATTCGCACCTCGCAACACGCACCACATTCGCACTCCGCACCCCGCACCACATTCGCACCCCGCACCTACATACTACCCACTACCCACTACCCACTACATACTGCATACTGACTACATACTCATCACTAAAAACTGAGGGTCACCCATCGGTGACCCTCTTCAGCATCCCCTCGGCGGGAGCCGTGATTACAGTCTGCCCCTTCGGCGAAGCAGACACCTAAATTGTTAGTCCAGAAGCTCTACAATTTTAGCCTCAGGAGCATGTTTCATAACGGATGCTATGCCATTGTCCCTTGTCCTTTCGGAAGCGTACATTTGGCTGTTTCCAATTACCTGGCCGTTGGTAGCTTTAAGATTGAAGAAGGGTTTGCCGTTTGCAGCAACTTTCTTCTCATATCTTGCCTCTTCAACGCTGTTTTTCTTTACTGATTCAACACCGTTGAGGCAAGCAGCCTTAGTCTTGTAGCCTTCGCTGGTTAGAATTATCTCACCATTGGAAGCTTTTAGATTGAATTGGAATTCTCCGTTTTTCCTTAAAGTAATTTCAAATTTTCCCATATTGATATAGTATTGTTGTTTAGTACATCAAGCCCCACAAAGTTACAGAAAAAAACTATAAATCAAAATCATTTACATATCTTCGTGAATAAAAACGCACAAAATGAAAAGATTTTCATACATATTTTTTGTAATACTTTGCCTATTCTTTATGGTGACTTTATGGCCGGCTTCAGCGCAGTCCCCCTCGAATGAGGCAGTTAAACATGTTCCGACGGAACTGATACAGAATCCGGATAATCCGATACTATTGATGTTTACGGCCTCCTGGTGTGCTCCTTGCCACAGGATGCGAAGTGTGATGTTCAAAAAGGAGAGTATATCGCTCCTGCTCAGAAAGTACAATCTGGTGATACTGGATGTGGATTCACAGCCGGGTTCGGACTTGCAGAGAATCTTCTGTGAAGATAGTGCCGTTCCCCAATACATAGTAATGGATAAAGAGCAGAATGTAATCCGGAAAATGCGTGGTGCCACCGATGACGAGTATGAGTTTGCGGATTTTCTGCGCAGCGGCATTGAAGAGATAAGGCCGGGTATGCCGGCGGTACGGGATATTGTGTCGCAGGAGCAGTTGGAAATCCTCACAGGAGATGATTACAAGGCAGCCACGAGCCGCATAAAGGCAAAGTGGAGTTTCGGAGCTGCTGTCGGAGGCCATCTCTCAACTATGCCGGTTTCCAGCAGATCACTTTTTGCTGAAGAGAGAAGTTCTGCCCGTGATAGCATGGAGTTCAACTACAACGGAGTTAAGCCGGGTTGGAGTCTCTCCGCATTGGTGCGTTACACATTCTACAAATCCACTATCGAAACAGGTGTCTCTTTTATGACTGCCGGAGGTCGTGATACTAAAACCAAAAAGAACTTTAATTCATATTACATAGGTATTCCGGTTGATTTTCATTTTGGAATATGGAATAATCTTAAATTTGGAGCCGGCTTTTCTGCCATGTATATGTTGAACGATGTTGCCAAAAATCGTTTCGATGCCGGTCTGCGTCTGAAACTTCTGTGGGATGCCTATCCCTTCTGCGTCAGTGCAGGATGGCAACGTGGTCTTGTCAATATTTTGGGAGTTGAATCGCCATTGAGGGCTAATAACAATCACTTTTTTGTTAATTTTGCCTTTTATTTCAATTGAAACGGTCAATGAGAGTAAGGCACATTTTCAGAGTCTTCGTTGTGGCAGCCATCTTGGCGTCGGGTTTGGCGCCCTTTCCCGCTGTTTCAGCTCAGGATGGGAGCTTGTTTGCCGATGGTAAAAAGAGGCTCTCCGAGTTCACGACAGAAGAATTGCTCTCCAGAAAAATGCCTGCCGAACTGCTATTTCTGCCGACTGCAATCTCAAATATATCAATGCCGGGCAATCGTGCCGGTATTTGGGCTCTCGACGCTCTGGATGCGGTAAGATATGGACTCAAGGTGGACCTGGTGCATGATCAGCGTTATGATGATACCCTCTGCACTCTGGCTGCTCTCAGTTGTTTGCAAGAGTATTTTGAGCGTTATGGAGAGTGGAATATGGCTATTGCAGCCTATTTGCACAGCCCTGCCGTGCTAAATGCCTGCCTCCAGTCCGGTGACTCGACTCTGTTGCTCCACACGCTTTCTCTCTCCGATCTCGCTCAGATGAAAAAAAGCAATTATCCCTCTTCTTTGGAAGAGTTGTCCACCATAGGGTTTGACCGGCCGATTTCACTTGAAGCAGTGACTTTTGTTACGGGCATCAGTGCTGCGGAGTTTTCCAAGGCAAATCCCATATTCAGGTCAGACCCTTTAGTACCTCTTGATGGCTACGGACTTAGATTTCCGAACGAGTTGGCAAAAAAAATGGAGGTAGACTCCCTTTATGCCGTTACAGAGCGTCTGGTATTAGCCAGAGAGGCTGAAGTACTTAAAAAACAGAAACAAGCCGAGGAGGAGCGCAAGCAGACCTCCATCGTTTATACGGTAAAATATGGTGACACTCTGAGCGGTATTGCAAGGAAGCATAGGGTACGGGTATCCGACCTTAAAAAATGGAATAAGCTCAGGAGCGATTTTATTCGTGAAAGACAAAAACTAATAATTTACAAGTAAGAATTGATGAAAGCGAATAGGATTTTACTCTTCATATTATCGGTAATTCTTATCCTCGGAGTCGGTTGGGCATTTTTTCCGCAGGAAGGGATAGAGGTTGGAGGCACTACCTTACGTTTCGCTTCCTACGAGGAGGCTTCTTCAGGAATAAATGAGGATGCGGTGGATGTGGACAAAGTGCTTTCCGATTTGGAGCGTAGCTTTAATATGCTCTCCGGTTCCCATCAGGACTCGCTTCGGTTTTTTAAGAATTTTCTCAAAACCAATCCTAATAGAATTTACCTCCCCGACGACGACTATACCTATCTCGACACTCTGTTTTATCTCTTTGAAAACGCACAAAAAAGTGATAAAATCTATCGCATAATGCACTACGGTGACTCCCAGATAGAGATGGACCGCATCTCCTCTATCATTCGCGAGCACCTTCAGGGTATTTTTGGCGGCAATGGCAACGGTCTGGTACCGGCTATCCAAAGTGTGGCTACTTACTCTCTCGTGCAGAGTGCCTCCGGAGCTCTTGCTCGCTACACGCTTATTGGTGACTCCACAACTGTACGAGCAGATCACAACCGCTACGGAGTGATGACGCAACTCTCTCAACTTTCCGGTGAGGCCTCCATTTTCTTCAGGGTTTCAAAAAACTCCAATTGTCAGGAGCGTGCCAAGAAATTTTCCAAAGTTGCGCTGCTTGTCGGCAACACTTCCCCCGGTTTTAGTGCTTCATTGCGCTGTGATAATATTAAAACGGAGAGCAAGGTGCTCAAAAATGCAGTCAAGGGAGTTTCGCTCCTTACCTGGGAACTTCCTTCTTATACATCCAGAGGCACTATTACACTCAATGGCAATGCCGAGATATATGGCTTCCTCATGGACGGTGAAAATGGAATTGCATTGGACAATGCACCTCTCAGAGGCTGCTCGGGTACCGTATTTACCCGTTTGGGCAAAAGCGTTATGAAGCAATCATTCGACCTGCTCAATACTCGCATGATCATACTTCAGTTTGGAGGGAACCGCGCCGTCAGTATCCGCAATGAAAAGAACATCTCCACCTATATGCGCCAGCTCGAAAAGCAGATTGACTACTTCCGCGAGGTGGCTCCCGATGCACAGATTCTCTTTATAGGCCCTTCCGATATGGGAAGGAGTGTTGAGGGACGTATCGGCACGATTCCATTATTGCCCGATCTAAACGATTCGCTCAAGGTGATGGCTCTAAGCAAGGGTGCCGCATATTGGGACCTCTTCAATATGATGGGTGGCGAAAACTCGATGGTACGTTGGGTGAAACATAGTCCGTCACTTGCGAGCAGTGATTATATTCACTTTACAACAAGGGGTGCGGAGCATGTCGGGATGGCTTTTGCCCGAGCTTTTGAAGTATGCTATAACTTCTACAAGCTTAGGCAGGAGCTTGATCCTGAGATGGTATCCGCTTATATGAACAGTGAAGAGACTTCCGAAGTGCCCTCTGCCGACACTACGGAGAGTGTTATTGATTTGGTTACAGTAATAGAATGAGGGGAAAATCAAGTACATTGAGGGTGTTGGCGGCTGCAATCGTGCTGCTTTTGGGATGGTCTGGTGATGCCTTTGCGCAGAGCCTTCACAAGCCCATTCCCAATTATATGTTTGCCCATTTTGAGGAGAATGCGATTTCTTTTCCTTCGGGGGACAGTACGGATTTCGAAAGATTTTTTCGCAAACTCGACACCCTATTCTTTTTCGGGGAGGGGGATGTCAATATAGTGCATATTGGCGGTTCGCATGTGCAATCCGGCACTTTTCCCAACAGGATGCGCCGCAACCTGCTTTCAATGCGTTATGGCATAGAAGGGGGAAGGGGTATGGTTTTCCCTTTTTCAGTGGCTAAAAGCAACACTCCTACGAGTTATTTCAGCAGTTATACCGGCAAATGGACGACCTGTCGCAATTCTCAGGCAAAAACTCCTCTTCGTATGGGGCTGACGGGAATGGCAGCCTCCACCTCCGACCCCTCAGCCACCGTGACCATTGTCTCACGCGAGCGCAACCCAATGGGATCTCCGCATGATTTCAGTTTCGACAAGGTACAGGTACTGGGGCGTTCCGACAGTGATTCGCTTGTACCTGTGGTTCATTTGGACAGTTTGACGCTTTTGCCAGTATCACATGATCCGGATAGGGATCTCTATGAGTTTATCCTGCCTTCTCTGACCGATTCTTTGGTTCTGGGCACAAGCGGAGTTCCGGGAGAATGGAATTTGACGGGGATTGTGCTGGACCATAGCCGCCCGGGGCTTACTTACCATGGGATCGGGGTCAACGGTGCAAGCCTCAACTCCTATTTCAAGTGCGAGGATTTCGAGAGGGATTTGGAATTGCTCAAGCCGGATTTGATAATTTTTGCCATAGGTATAAATGATGCGAATACCTCCAATTTCAACAAGGAATTGTTTGTATCCAATTATATGAAAATGGTGGACATGGCCCGTAGGGTGGCACCCGATTGTGCGATACTCTTTGTAACCAACAATGACAGTTTCCGGCGTTCCCGTCGCTCCTATTATCTCAATCAGAATGGTCCTGTAGTGCAGGATGCCTTTTATGGCCTTGCGCGCAGGTATGATGCGGGCATATGGGACCTTTTCAGAATAATGGGCGGCCTGAATTCGATGAAACAGTGGGAAAGCGCCGGCCTGGCCAACAGGGACAAAATCCATTTTACGGAAGGGGGATATATTCTGATAGGTGACTTGCTTTACAATGCATTGCTTGACCGTTATCTGGAGCACCTCAAATCAACTTCTTCAAAAAACAACGGCTCCAGATGACCGATTTTTTCAAGATAGCGGCAGATTTTCTGAAAGGACTCTTCACATTCGATCAGTCCCATCCGTTGCTCTTCACGCAATTCTATTTCTGGGCATTTTTTGCGATAGTCTTTGCCCTTTTCGCCCTTTTCAAAAATAAGCTGCTGCTCAGAAACGGCTTCCTTTTCTTTGCCAGCCTCTTTTTCTATTACAAGACAAGCGGTATTTTTACCCTGATACTTCTCTTTGTGACGCTTTACAATTTCTTAGGTGCCAAATGGATGTATTCCAGAAAGAGTGACAAGGGAAAAAGAGCCGTGCTGGTAGTGAGTTTGATTGTCAATCTCTTTACGTTATGCTACTTCAAGTATGCATATTTCATCACGGATGTTGTCAACAACCTATTCGGGACTGAGTTTGCAGTATTTGACATGTTTGCCGTAGTTGGCAATGCCATCGTGGGCGCCAACCGTTTCAGTATTGATACGATAATTTTGCCGGTGGGCATTTCATTCTATACTTTCCAGGCAATCAGTTATGTGATGGATGTCTACCGCAACAGGGTAACTCCTGTACGGAATATTTTGGATTTCGGCTTCTATTTGAGTTTTTTTCCGCAACTGGTGGCCGGTCCGATAGTTCGTGCCAGCGAATTCATACCGCAGTTGCATCGCAAATTCTTTCTCAGCAGAAGGCAGTTCGGCATAGCGGTGTTTTGGATTATCAATGGTCTGGTCAAGAAAATCGTACTCAGTGATTACCTGGCAATCAATTTCATTGACCGTGTATTCGATAATCCGTTACTTTACTCCGGATTTGAAAATGTAATGGCCCTCTTCGGCTATTCTCTTCAGGTCTATGCGGACTTTTCGGGATATACAGACATCGCTATCGGTGTAGCAATGCTGATGGGTTTTTACCTTCCCCAAAACTTCAATTCGCCTTATAAGGCCAAGAATCCCGGAGAATTCTGGAGAAGATGGCATATGTCCCTATCCAGATGGCTTAAGGATTACCTCTATATTCCCTTAGGAGGCAACCGAAATGCTACTTTCGGCACCTATTGTTGTATTGTGACCATTTCTCTTATTGGAGTTCTGCTTTCAGGCTCCTGGCTGGTGGCTCTGGTAGTTTCGGCCATCGCAGTGGCACTTGTGCTGTTTGCCCGTTTCAGGCCTGAGAAACGAAAGAGCATTACGACAAATCTCAACTCGATGAACACCATGTTATTGGGTGGTCTGTGGCATGGAGCAAGCTGGAATTTTATGATTTGGGGCGGCCTTAACGGCCTGGGAATGGTAATCCACAAAATATGGAAAAATTGGAGTATAGGGCTCAGATTTTTTGTCATAACATTGGTCACAGCTAGTCTCGGAATTCTTTCCATAGTTGCGCCCCGTCCGCTTTTCAATATGTTTTTTGTCTGGATGGCAGTAGTTATGGCCGGCAATCTCATTAAGCTTGCGTACGTGACGGTGTGCCGTCTTCGTGGAATCCGGGCTGCTGTCGTGGCTGGATCCGAGGCCTCAAAAGAACCCCGTTTCAGGCGCCTTTCGGATATTTGGGCAATTTTCCAAACATTCGTTTTTATTACATTTACGCGTCTTTTTTTCAGGTCCGGATCCAATCTCGATCCAGCAGAGGCCAATGAGACGGCCTGGAATACCGCAAAAAATATGGTAAACAGAATAGGCAGCCATTGGGATTTGTCGATGATACCGGAGATCGTATGGCAATACCGCAGTGTCTTTTTGCTTGTGGTAATCGGCATGGTCATTCACTGGCTTCCCGATCGTTTAAAGCGTCGCTATCGCATCCGGTTTGCAATGATTCCACTGCCTCTGATGGCACTGATAGTGGCCCTGGCGGTCTTTTTCGTCTACCAGTTTATTACTGCGGACCTGCAGTCATTTATCTATTTCCAGTTCTAAAGATTATCCTGGTTTTCCGGATCTTCGGGTTCTTTTGGTGCGGCCTGCTGGATCAGCAGCAGATGACGTTCTATCGTTTCGCTGAATACCCTGGCCTGAGTTTGCCGCATGGGGCCTTCATTCAGGGTCGTCTTAAAGACAACGGTGGTGTCACCATCTGCCCAGTTGGGTTTGACTGTTATCCATTGGTCGCTAAAAGTAATGTCAGGTGTTTCTATCTCCCAGATGACATTGGAGTGTACATTCAGATATGCACTGTCGATATTGTGGCTGAAAATAATGGTGTCCTGAGAGATGGTCAGCTCAGGCAGAACATATTTTTCACACGAAACAAACTGAGCGAGCAGCACAAAGAGAAAAAGTGCAGCTACAGCCCAAGTAAAAATGGTTTTCTTATCTTTCATTCCAAGGCAAAGTTATAAATAATCTGCAGTTATGGTGTTTTTTTGTTCCGGGAAGAACATATTTTTCTTTTTTTACCTATATTTGTCAATTATACAGATTATGGTATGCGTAAGATTTTTCCTATCATTCTGGCGGTAGTGCTTATGGCAACCTCTTGCCACAAGGTGGTGGACCCCGAGATTTCGGTAGATCCTTATGCGATAACTTTTGACTACAACGGCGGCTCGTTCGATGTCAATGTCCGTTGCAACGTGGATTGGACAGTGGATTGTGATACCCTCGGTATAATCATTTCCCCCACTTCCGGCACTAAAGATGGCATTGTAAGGATTTCAGTTCCCGCAACTACATCAAAGTCTACTCAAGTGGCCAGGATAACATTCACTGCTAAGGGTGAAGAGAGTTCAAAACTTGCTAAAACGGTTGTTACTATCGGTTCCTATCCCTTTATCGGGGTTGATTTGGGGCAACTCAGCATTGCAGCCGAGGGAGGTGGAACACAATTTATGCTGACGGCTAATCGTGAATGGACTGCTACATGTTCCAATTCCGCATTCAAATTTTCTCCGGAAAGCGGAGAAGTCAATGACATTATCAGGGTTACCGCGGATATCAACGAGACCGGCACTCCAAGAGAGTGTCTCATTACGTTCAGACTCAAAGAATACCGGAATACAACGGCACAAATAAAAATAGTTCAGACATCTCTGTAGCATTATGAGAAAGGCATTGCTGATAATATTCGCTCTACTCTTCTTTTTTCCCACCTTTGCTCAGAAATATCAATTTTCGGGGAAGGTGCTTGAGAAGGATACTGACATTCCTGTGGAGTTTGCCACCATAGTTATGCCTGATAAGGAGTTATGGGCAGTAGCCAACGCAAAGGGCGAATTCGTCATCAGCGGTGTTTCGCAAGGCAAAACGAAAGTAGAGATATCTTGTCTGGGGTATGCTCCCACGGTATTTGAAATAGAGATCACAAAAGACCTCAAGGGTGTCACTTATTATCTTGCAGTCGATGACCTGACACTCGAAAGTGCAGTTGTGACCGCAAAGGAAAACACCAACAGCGCTACTACCAGCCGTCAAATTGACAGGACAGCACTCGAGCATATGCAGATGGTCAACGTCTCAGATATCTCTTCACTTCTGCCCGGTGGAGTTTCGGCCAATAGCGGCAAACTCACCAGCTCGACCGATGCTTTCCAGATTCGCTCTGACGAGGGTACGGCACTTTCCTCTTTCGGCACGGCAGTTGAATTGGATGGTGTACGCCTCTCCAATAATGCCACCCACGGTGTTGCTTCGGGCGTTTCTACCCGCAATATCGCATCCTCAAACGTAGAGTCCATAGAGATTATAACGGGAGTGCCTTCAGTAGAGCATGGTGATATGACCAACGGAGTGGTCAAGATCAATACCCGTAAGGGAAAATCCCCTTGGATGGTGACCGCTATGACCAGTCCCAATACCAAGCAACTCTCTTTAAGCAAAGGATTTGATCTTGGTACCAAGGGCGGAGTAATAAATGCGAGTGCAGAGAGGACTACTTCTGTACAAGATCTTGCATCTCCTTTTACTACCTACCAGCGTAATGCATTTTCATTGATATATTCCAATTCTTTCGACACATTCGGGCAACCGTTAAGATTTTCTGTCGGAGTTTCCGGCAACGTCGGGGGATTTGACAAGAGTGCCGATCCTGACTCCTTTATGGAAACTTACTCAAAGGAGAAGGAGAATACCATCAGAGGCAATTTTTCATTAAACTGGCTTCTCAACAAATCCTGGATAACCAATATCGAACTTACGGGTTCGGTTGTATACTCAGATAATATTTCCTCATCCAGCGACAATAAATCAAGTTCCAGTTCGACATCCTCTCTCCACGGAATGGAAGAGGGATATTTTGTTTCCACTCCCTATTCATCCAACCCCAATGCAGAGGTGATTCTAAGGCCTGCCGGATACTGGTACGAGGTTAGCTACACGGATGATAAGCCTCTTGATTACAATATCCATCTGAAGATAAACTGGGCTCACGATTTCGGCGGCGTGGTAAACAAGTTGAAACTCGGAGCTCACTTTACCGGTAGCGGCAATCTTGGAGAAGGCTTTTATTATGAGGACCTCTCTAAGGCGCCTGACTGGAGACCCTATCCCTACAAGGATATACCATTCGTTAACAACCTGGCAGCATACGCTGAAGAAAATGTAACCATTCCCATCGGGACTACTTCTCTCAATCTTGTCGGCGGTGTACGCTCGGAGTGGACTATGATCAACAATTCCGGTTATGGCACGGTCAACAGCCTCTCACCGCGCTTCAATGCGAAATATTCAATAATAAAATATCGTAAAAGCAGGGTCTTAAGAGAACTCTCGGTGCGTGGCAGCTGGGGCGTTGCCGTCAAGCTCCCTTCGGCTTCCATTCTTTACCCTACACCTTCCTACTACGGCAAACAGGTCTTTGCCCCCGGTACAATGGCGGATGGAACGGCATTCTATGCATTTTTCATTCTTCCGAGGCAGATAGAATACAATCCGTATCTGATATGGCAGAAGGCGCATCAGAGCGAAGTAGGAATTGAGGCGGACATAGCAGGCATCAAAATCTCCCTTGCTGCCTTTTACTCCAAAACCCTGGACTCTTACTTCACATACAATGAATATGAGCCCTTTACCTACAAATGGACAGACCAGCGCAGTCTGGAAGGATGTCTAATCCCCTCTTCTGACCGCCTCTATTCCATAGACAGGAAAACCGGAGTTGTTACCGTTAAAGATGTTACAGGCAAAATAGCTGACCAGACGCTCGCATATACCGAGAAAAACACCTTTACCTCAAAGACTAAAGTTACAAACGAGCTGGCACCTACCGTACGCAAAGGCATCGAATGGGTAGTGGATTTTGGACAAATTCCAGCTATTCGTACCTCAATAAGAATGGATGGCACACTCTATAAATACAGGAGTGTAACCGAAAACATAGTGCAGTCGTACCAGTCAAACCGCACAATGTCGGACGGTATTACACCATATCAATTTATAGGGCATTATGTTGGTAGCGGTTCCGGAACAAGCAACGGCTCCGAGAGCGTAAAATTGCGAAATAACATCACATTTACTACCCATATTCCCAAGGCGCGACTGATATTCACCCTCAGACTTGAGGGGTCGCTCTACCTTCACGACCGCTATCTCGCCGAATATAGCGGAGAACAGACCACCTGGCCTATCAGCGGTCAGGATAAGATCCCATCAGGCACTGAGTTTTACGACATCAAGGGCCATGTTGTCAAATATCCACTCTATTACTCCACATTCGACGACCCTAAAACTCTAATTCCATTCCGCGAGAAGTATTTATGGGCTAAAGATAACGACAAAAAGCTCTTTTCAGAACTGGATGCAATGATCAACATAACGGGATACAATTATCTTTTCCTCAAGAATGTCTTTTCTCCCTATTTCTCGGCAAACATCAGCGTGACCAAAGAGATAGGCAGAATAGCCTCCCTTTCCTTTTATGCCAACAATTTCTTCTACTCGACAATGAGGTTCAAAATGAGTGCTTCAAATACCGAGGCATCTTTGTTTGAATCCTCATCATTTATACCCAAATTTTATTACAGACTCACATTGAGGCTCAAAATACAATAATATACACACACAATGCTTATGAAAAATTTTATTTCATTTCTGATGTGCAGCGTACTCTTAATCGCTGCGGTCTCCTGCGAAAGGGACGACCCTTACAAATTGTATGACGTCAAAGTTCAGTTAGTCTATTCGGATGCCGATCCCGTAGCCGGCGTTACGGTAAATGCAGTAAATGTCAATACCGGAATGATTTATGTCGGCACAACAGATAACGGTGGTAATGCAGTAGTTCCTGCAGTTTCCGGTCTTTATGAATTCTCTGCTACTGAAACACGTGCCGAAAGCGGTACTGCTTATTCATTCAACGGATTCAAACAACAAGTTGCCATTACTCCTGATTATGAGAAGACCCCCTTCGTGGTTACCATCGACATGGTAGGTTCAGAGGCGAAACAGATCATCGTCAAGGAGCTTTATACGGGCGGTTCCCCAAAAGATGACGGCTCAGGTTATTTTCAGCAAGACAAATATGTGATTCTCTACAACAACTCCATGGTTGATGCCGATCTTAAGAACCTCTGCTTCGCAATGACAATCCAATACAACTCACATGCAACTAACGCTGATGTGATTGATGGAAAACTCACTTACGAAGCTGAAGGTAGAGTACCTGCCGGACACGGCTTCTGGACCTGGTCTGAAGGTAATGCTCCGGTCCTCAAACCCGGTAAGGAGGTTGTTGTGGCTATCACAGGTGCCATCAACCACACTCTGACATACAGCAAATCAGTAGACCTCTCCAAAGGTGACTACTATGCCATGTATGATCCCGAATCGGGATACAACTTAGCTTCGTACTATCCCACACCTTCCGAGGCGATTCCTACATCTCATTATCTTAAGGCTTACAAATATGGTACGGGAACGGGTTGGCCTATTTCGGTAACGGGTCCTGCATTCTTTATCTTTATGACTCCAGAGGGTGTGACACCTCAGTCATTCTTTGAGGATACTTCCAATGAGAATTTATATGACAATAAGAATTCGGGGAAGCGTAAATGGGTTCCGAATGAATGGGTTGTAGATGCCTGTGAGGTCTTTACAGCCGGCTATGTGGGTAAAAACAACAAGCGTCTTACCACCGCTGTTGACGGAGGTAGCGTGGTACTCACCAACCAACTGGGACACTCCATCTATCGTAACGTCAACAAAGAGGCGACTGAGGCAATACCCGAAAACAAAGGGAAACTTGTTTATAATTACAGTATGGGTACAAGCGACCTCGAAGAGGGTTCAACCGACCCGAGCGGCATTGATGCCGAAGCCTCCATCAAGATGGGCGCACGTATTGTCTATATGGACACCAACAACTCCGGAAACGACTTCCATCAGCGCAAAGAAGCTTCTTTGAGGAGCAGATAAGGATAATTGATGATGAAACGCTCTCTGACTATAATGGTAATGGCGCTGCTCTGTCTCTTTACAGGTCGGGCACAGGTAACTCCGCAGCATCTTTATGATTTTAATTTCATAAAGGGCTCAGAACCCTGGCTGACCAGCAGCAATGCAGCCGGTCTAATTCGATTGCCTGTGGAAAAGATCTTCATTACCCAGGCTGGATTTGACAAGAATAATGGCGGATTTGTAGCCCATCATCAGTCGGATGACAGTTTCAATGTCGGAGCCTTGGCAGAATCATTCTCCCATTTAGGACAAGATGTCTATGTTTACGGGAGATTGTCGTATGACTATTTTAAAGGGAAGCATATGGGTGGCTCAGTGATGAGCGACCCATATCATTCCCCTTTTAATTTGGTTGCGATGGCCGACACTACTGCCGGCGTCAAGACACTGGAGATATATCGCCTGACGGGAGGTGTAGCTTACCGTTTTAATGATGCCCTTTCTGCCGGAGGCAGGATAGACTACACAAGTGGAAACTATTCCAAGGCACGTGATCCGCGTCACGTAAATATGATTATGGATATGGAAGTAACTGCGGGTTTGAGCTGGAATATTGCGGATAAGGTTGTCATAGGCGCCGATTATATTTTCAGAAGAAATCTTGAAAGCTTTTATTTCCAGATTTACGGTACAACGGACAAAATTTATTATTATCTGGTTGATTACGGTGGATTTTTCGGGCAGAGGGAAGTGTTTGGAGAGAAGGGTTATTCTACTCAGACCAATACTATGCCTCTGTTGACTACATATCATGGAGGTGCCCTTCAGCTTGAAATCGGTCCTTCATCCGGGGTAAGATTGTTCAACGAATTTTCTTTCAAGGCATTTGACGGCTATTACGGTAGAAAGTCCACCTCTACCATAATGTATTCGGCTCATAATGGTTTCAAGGCCGGCTACAATGGCCATTTATCTTTCGGTAAAGGGGATAACCAGCATATGGTAAAGATATCTGCTGATTACACGCACATGATCAACAATGAGAATGTCTATCAGGAAAAAACCATTGAGGGAGTTAAGGAGATCATCTATTTCGGTAGTAATGAGGTTCTGGACAGAGATCTGGTTGAGGGCAATCTCGAGTATTCCGCCAATCTCGGCGTCAGAGATCATCGTCCTACACTTGTGCTCAAGGCCTCCGCAGATGCGATGTATCGTACTCAGACAGCTTCGCTCTATCCTTTTTACCGTAAGCAGGATATCCTCGCCATTGACGGGCTGCTCTCGGGGGCATACAATATTTTCCGCGAAAGCGGTATTATCGGAATTCGTCTTTGCGCAGGCTTCGGGGGTGGCTCAGGCAATCCTTTAAATGACGGATTATATACACAAACCAACAACCCCAGAGCGCCGCGCACTATGGACGACGCTATGCTCAAGGAGTTTGAATTTCTAACCGCAAACCGCATCAATGCAGGTGCGGGATTCAGATACTCCCATTTTTTCAAAAACAATATTACCGGTTATTTAGATCTGGATTACCGGTTAATAAAAGCCCTCGGCATCTCATATCTTGCCGGTTCGATGCATCACTGCATCAGTGCTACAGTGGGCATCTCATTCTAATACCAATAAAATGAAAAGAAAACTGATACCTGCGGTGATTACTTTGCTTTTCTCCGCCGTACTGTCCCGTGCCGATGAAGGCATGTGGCTGATCCACCTAATAGAACAGGGACTCGCCAAGAATATGCAGGAGCGGGGCTTACAGCTTGATCCGAACACCCTCTATGATGAAGAGAAGGGCGGGTTGAGCGATGCAGTTGTTTCTCTTGCTTTCGGCTGCAGCGGCAGTATGATCTCATCCGACGGGCTGATGATTACCAACCATCACTGTGCTTATTCCGACGTACACGCGCTGAGCACCCCCGAACACAACTACCTTGAGGATGGATTTTGGGCTATGGATCGCTCGCAGGAAGCTCCGGTCAAGGGGGACGGTATCTGGTTTCTAAAGAAAGTGATAGATGTCACTTCCGAAGTGCAGCACCTTCGCGATTCAATTGTCCCCAGGGGTGGGGGATTTGCGATGCGTAGGGTTTATAGCTTAATTGAGGGGAGGTATAGCAAGATTTTCAAAGGTCAGGGAGAGGTTTCCTGTTCCTCTATGTGGGGTGGCATTAAGTATTACATGGCACTCTATGAGGTCTATAAGGATGTACGTCTGGTGGCTGCCCCACCGGTCTGCATTGCATCCTATGGAGGTGAGGTCGACAACTGGGAATGGCCTCAGCACAAGGGAGATTTTGCACTCTACCGCATCTATACGGCTCCTGACGGTTCTCCGGCTAAATATTCACCTGAAAACATACCTATGAAACCTTCCCGTACGCTTAAAATATCCACTGCAGGTGTACAGAGGGGGGATTTTGCTATGGTAATCGGATATCCGGGCCATACTAATAGATATGCCTCTTCCTATGAGGTAAATCATACTGAGACTATTTTAAATCCTGTTGCGGTGAAAATCCAAGGGGAGCAGATGAAGATTATCGACGGTTGGATGAATCTCGATCCGGCAGTGCGTCTGAAATATGCCGATTACTACTTTGGGTTGACCAATGTGCAGGAAATCCGCGAAGGTGAAATATTCTGCTATGACAGGTTTAATGTTGTGGAGAAAAAGCAGGAGCAAGAGAAAAAGCTTCAGAGCTGGATAATGTCGGATTCCCTTAGGGCGAAACGCTACGGGACTTTGCTGAGGGATCTCGAAATCAGGTACAAGAGTTTGGAATATATCAATACTCAGATCAGCTATTATCGCGAAGCAATGGCAAGGGGTATCCGTTTGCACCGTATGGTCAATGCAGTTTCCAGAACTGCGGAGGATCTGAGAGAAGGCAGAGAATATCAGGTGCCTATTACCGATAGCACGAGAGCTATAAAGGTGATAATGGATATGTATAATGAGTTTGATATGAGGGTGGAAAAAGATCTTTTTGATCTCTCTATAAGGGAATTTTATGCTCACGTAGACAGGAAATTTTGGGGAGAGTGGCTGACTCAGAAATATGACGAGTTTGAAGGGGATACCTATGCCATTGTAGACTGGATTTGGGAACATACAATTTATAGTGATAAAAATAGATTGGAACTTGCTCTTTCAGAGGCTCGTACTGCGGAAGAATATCGTGCTGACCCTCTTGTAGAGGCGATCAATTCCAGTAAAATGATTGATTTCAACAACTATAGGAGTGAGATCGATAAAAGTCCGAAACTGAGCAGATTGGAGAATGATTACAAAAACCTGCTCTATCAGATGAATATTGAAAAAGGTATCCCACAATATCCGGACGCCAATTCTACAATGAGGATCTCCTATGGGACCGTAGGTCCGCTCTGCCTTTGTGACGGTATAATTTGCCTCGAAAGGAGCACTGTTCGCGGCATACTGGAAAAATATAACCCCGACAAATATATTTATTCACTCAAACCTCGCTTGAAAGCTCTCTACGAAGCCGGAGACTGGGGCAGATGGGCAGACCCCTCCACCGGAGAATTGTACATCAATTTTGTGACCGACAATGACATCACGGGCGGCAATTCCGGCAGCCCCGTAATGAATAGCCGGGGCGAACTTATAGGACTTGCATTTGACGGTAACAAGGAGTCCCTCGCAGGAGATACCTATTTCGATCCGGTGATGAATAAGTGCGTCTGTGTAGATATCCGTTATGTTCTCTGGATTTTGGATAAATATGCCGGTATGGACTATCTTGTAGCTGAAATGCTGGGAGAATAATATCATTCTACAAATCCAATGGTGGCCACGCTTACCCTGAAATATTGCATCAGAGGAGCAGCGCAGGCAGCAAGGGTTGATCCGGATGTCAGCACGTCATCCACAAGCAATATATGATTTATGCCTTTCGAAAGGAGCTTTAAGGCGACTTTATTATCCACATAAAAGGCATTTTTCACATTTTCGTCTTTCTCTTTTCCGCTTAGTCGGGTCTGTGTTGAGGTGTTTTTTATGCGTTTAACAAGATATTTGATTACAGGCAGCTCTTTGCCATCCGGTTGGGAAGCAAAGCCTTTGGCTATGCCTTTTGAAATAATTTCGGCTTGATTGAAACCGCGACTCCATTGCCTGCGCCGGTGAAGCGGAACCGGCACTATGGCATCAATATCTTTAAAGCGACCTACATTTGCCATTTTTTCACCAAGATCTTGACCTATTGATATTCCCAGCGGAATATTGAATCCATATTTGAATTTGTGGAGAATGTGGCTGTAATCGCCGGTGTAGCGATAGAAAAATAGGGACACTGCACTCTCAATACCAACTTTTGACCACATCCGTTCTTCAGCCGGATTCTCCGGCCAGCTCCAAAACCAGGTATAGGGAATGTCGGTGCGGCAATCGTCGCAAATGTCCTGCTCCTCACAGGCAAGAATAGTTTCGCAAACCGCGCATCTGCGGAGAAAAAAGAGGTCTCCAAGCGCTTTGATAGAGTATCTCGTCCCACTGACAATGTCATTCCAACAGCTCATACCGATACATATTATGTACAAACCTACAAAAAAAACACTAATTTTGTGATAGTACCCGATTAACGAATGTTATGCGTATGAAAAAGCTTGTTTTATTTCTTTTGTACAGCTTGTTCTTAGTCACAGCGCTCTCCTGTCAAAAGGTTGATCCGAACAAATTGTATGACCTGAAAATTCAGTTGTTATACCCCAAGGAGAGCGGTTTCGGACCGGTAGCAGGTGTTGAGGTGACAGCGGTGGCTGTTGAATCACAAATACCTTACACCGGTATAACTGATGACAATGGTATGGCAGTTATACCGGCAGTTGCAGATCTTTATACACTATATGTTTCGGAGTCACGTGTCCGTCACGGCAGTGCCTACTTTTTCGACGGATTCAAGCCACAGGTTGTCCTGACACATAAATATGATAAGAAGCCTTTTGTGGTGGATATTGATATGGCCGTTTCCGAGGGCACACAACAGGTAATTATCAAAGAGCTTTATTTTGGGGGTTGTATCGATTTTAACGGTCCGCCAACTTTCCATCAAGACAAATATCTCGTTCTTTACAACAATTCCACGATTGACGCCGATCTTTCAAACATTTGCATTGCAATGACACTGCCTTACGACTCATACTCCCCTAATACGGATATTGTTGGTGGAAAGCTCTCTTATGAGGATGCCGGTAAAATCCCTGCAGGACATGGCTTTTGGACCTGGTATGATGGATATGCGCCTATCCTCAAACCGGGCGAGGATATTGTTATTGCCATCAATGGTGCGGTAAACCATATTTTAGCTCATAGTGGGTCGGTAAACCTCTCCAAAGGCACCTTCTATGTTATGTATGACCCTGAATCGGGATACAACGACCCTTCATACTATCCTATGCCTTCTTTGACAATTCCCCTACCTCACTATATGAAGGCCTACAAATATGGTGAAGGAGATTATTGGCCTCTTTCTGAGACAAGTCCCGCATTATTTATTTTCTTGCCACCTGAAGGTGTGACACCACAGTCATTTTTTGAGGATACTTCTAATGAGGATTACTATAACGGCATGGCCTCAGGGAAGCGCAAATGGGTCCCGGCAGAGTGGGTTTTAGATGCCTGTGAAGTCTTTGCAGCCGGATATGAGGGTATGAACAACAAGCGTCTTATAAACTCTGTTGACAGTGGTAGCTTACTTTTCACTAATAAGAGAGGATATACGCTCTACCGTAATGTGGACGAGGCGGCCACCTTTGCTAATCCTTCAAATTACGGAAAATTCTTCATTCGTTCATACGATAAGAAAGCCGACCCGACCGGTATTGATGCCGAACATCAAATATTCTGTGGAGATCATATTATATTTAAGAATACCAATAACTCGGGAGAAGACTTTCACCAGCGTCTGGAACCTGCCATACATATGGCCAGGTACTAAAATGTTAACATTGCGCTATGCCTGACCAAAGAATAATTGAATTTATTTCAGAACATCACGTGATGTCTATTGCTTGTGCCGCAAATGGAGATTTGTGGTGTGCAAACTGCTTTTATGTTTTTTTGGAAGATGAGATGAGTTTTGTCATCACATCAGAGGATGAGACACGCCATGCACAGCTTTTTATGGCAAATCCGGTTGTGACGGGCTCCATTGCGCTTGAAACTGAAGTGGTCGGCAAAATACGTGGTCTTCAGTTCCGGGCGGTTGTGGAGAAATGTGACGAATCGCTTTTTGACAAATACAGGTTGGCATATCTAAAACGCTTTCCCTATGCAATTCTCAAAGGGGGTGAAATCTGGCGTCTTGTCCTCACCGAGCTTAAATATACCGACAACCGCCTTGGCTTCGGAAAGAAACTCTACTGGGAATCTCGCACCCCATGAAAAGAGACTTTTCTTGATTATGCACAAATCAGGAAAAAACACTACCTTTGTCAATCATGCTTGATTTTGTTTCCATATCATTGGTGGATATTCTCGACATCATACTTGTCGGTCTGTTGATTTTCCAGATTATCAGACTGATACGTGGAACTGCCGCTATGAGTATTTTCGCTGGAATACTGCTTCTCTATGTGATATGGTTGGTGGTTTCCGCCTTCAACATGAAGCTCCTTTCTTCGCTTATGGGACAGGTGCTCGGAGTGGGAGTAATTGCACTAATTGTCATTTTCCAGCCTGAAATACGTCGTTTTCTGCTCCATCTGGGCTCCAGATATGCCTCTGCCAAGAGGGGCAGCTTTTTTCGCCGATTTTTTAAGAATCGCGGCGGGGTCAATGTAGTAAGCCCCGAACTTCTGGAAGAATTGACAGAGGCTTGCAGAATGATGTCACAGGATCATACCGGCGCTCTCATAGTGCTCAAACACAAGACTTCTCTGGCTGCCATCGTCGAGACAGGTGATGAAGTTGACGCAAGAGTTAGCCGTAGACTGCTCCTCAATATATTTTTCAAGAATTCTCCTTTGCACGACGGTGCTTTGATTATTGCAAATGATAGGATTCAGGCAGTCAGATGTACACTTCCGGTCTCTGCAAACCCCAATATTCCCGCCCAATATGGCTTACGCCACAGGGCTGCCGTCGGAATCACCGAGCAAAGCGATGCGAGCGTTATTGTGGTCTCAGAAGAGACCGGCAAGATTTCGTTTGTTTCAAATGGGGTACTTAAACAGATGAACAGCATTACGGAGCTCAGAACGGCAATTGAAAACTCATACAGATAAGGATTGAAGGGATGATACTGGAGCAGAAAATAGGGTTTGACAGGATCAGGAGGCAGATTGCGGAACGTTGCTCCACACAATATGCCGTTGACAAAGTTTGGGATGAAGAGATTTCCCGCGATGCAAAGGAGATAGATTTGCGTCTGCAACTTACAGACGAGATGCGTCTGATCTCAATGTTTGAGGATTCATTTCCTTCCGTGGGCTTTATCGATACAAAGCCCTTTTTGTTGCCTTTAAATGTACCTTCAACATATATCGACTTAGTTTCACTGAGCAAGCTCAGGATATCACTTGATACGCTGCGCAAAATTCTCTCTTTCTTCAAGGGATGCAAGGATGATCTCTATCCCAATTTGCGGAGTCTATCCGAGAAAGTGACCTATTATCCCGAAGTCTCACGCAGGATTGATACGCTGATTGACAAGAATGGAGAGATGCGCGACAATGCTTCAGAGCAGCTCCAGAATATCCGCCGCTCTCTAAAAGAAAAGGAGGGTGCTATTTCCAAACGGATTTCGCATCTGCTCAAGAAGGCGCAGTCGGAAGGGATAGTGGATGAGGATGCCTCTGTCTCCGTCAGGGACGGAAAAATCCTCATACCGGTGCCGGTCGCCAATAAAAAGCGCATTCCAGGCTTTGTCTATGATGAATCTGCGAGCGGCAAGACCGCATTTGTCGAGCCGATGGAGGTGGTGGAGCTCAACAACCAAGTGCGTAAACTCAAGTTTGAGGAGCAGCGCGAGATCCTGAAGATACTTGTAGAATTTTCCGACTTTCTGCGTCCCTATCTTGAGGAGCTGATAGCGGCTTCCGACTATATAGGAGAGATAGATTTTATCCGTGCAAAGGCCAATGTGGCGCTGGATATGATAGCCGGTATGCCGATTATATCGCAAACAGGGGAGCTCGCATTGCGTAAGGCGCGCCATCCTCTGCTTGAAAAGGCTCTCCGAAAGGAAAAGAAAGAGATAGTGCCGTTGACTCTCACCCTGACGCGTGAGAAACATATCCTGCTCATTTCCGGTCCTAATGCCGGCGGCAAATCCGTTTGTCTCAAGACCGTGGGTCTGTTGCAGTATATGTTCCAGTGGGGAATGCTGATTCCGACCTCCGAAATTTCGGAGATGATGATATTCGACAATATTTTCATAGATATCGGGGATGACCAATCTCTGGATAATGACCTCAGTACCTACAGTTCGCACCTTGTCAATATCCGCAAAATCCTTGAAAGGGCTACAGACAATTCGCTGGTGCTGATAGATGAGTTTGGCAGCGGCACTGAACCCACCGCGGGAGGAGCCATTGCGGAGGCCGTATTGGCGCGTTTCGAGCAGATAGGAGCCTACGGAGTGATTACCACCCACTACACCAATCTGAAACTTTACGCCAACAACAGTTCCGGTGTCTCCAACGGCGCGATGCTCTTTGATGTTGCGGGTATTACACCACTCTTTAAGCTCGAACAGGGTCTTCCGGGTAACTCCTTTGCTTTTGAGCTGGCCCGCAATATAGGACTCCCCGAGACTATCGTCAAAGATGCGGAAGAACGTGCGGGCAGCGGGTTTGTGAGCATTGAGCGTAATCTTCGCCAAATAGCGCGCAGCAAGCGCATTCTCGACGAAAAACTTGCCCGTATCAAGAGCACCGACAAAACTCTGGAGAGTCTCACCGACAAATACCATAAAGAGCTTGGCGATATCAAACAGCTTCGTAAGGAGATAATTGACGAGGCCAGAGCTGAAGCACGTGAAATAATCGATCAGAGCAACCGTAAGGTGGAGCAGACAATTAGAGAAATCAAGGAAGCGCAGGCAGAAAGGGATAAGACTCGCGTTATTCGCAAGGACCTCGAGCAGTTCCGTCAGCAGATGGAAAGCAGTGCCGAGAGTGAGTTGGAACAGCGTATTACCCGTAAGATGGAGCAAATAGTTGCACGCAAGGAGCGCGAAAAAGAGCGTAAAGAGAGACGCAAGAGCGAAGCCCAGCGTCAGGAAGAGACGAAGGCACGTGCTGCTGCTTCAAAAGAACGGAGCGTTTCCGACAAACCGTTGCAGATGGGTGACAAGGTACGGATAAAGGGTTCCGAACTTGTGGGAGAGATAACACAGATATCCGACAAAACGATTGCTGTGGCCGTGGGCAACATCATCAGCAAGATGGCTCCCTCCAAGGTTGAGAGAATCTCCAACCAGCAGTACAAAGAAAGCACCCGCTTTTCCAAGCCCCAATCTATAATTACATCTGCCTCGATATCCGAACGAAGACTCAACTTCAAACCGAGCATCGACATTCGTGGCGAACGTTTGGACAGTGCGCTTGACATCGTCACCCGTTTTATCGATGATGCGCTGATGGTGGGTTTATCTGAGGTCAAGATACTTCACGGCAAGGGTAACGGTGTGCTCCGCGAAGAGATACGCAAGTACCTCAAGACCGTGCCCGGAGTGAGTTCTTTGCGGGATGAGGTCCTGCAGTTGGGAGGCGCCGGCATCACCGTCGTTACTTTGGATTAACTTTTTAAAACTATAAAATTATGAGGAAAATGAGAATATTATTCGCGTTTGCTGCGATAATTACGCTCTTGGTATCCTGCGAAAATGCGGAGGAAGAAGTGACAACTGTTGCTAACGGCTTTTTGACTTCCTATTTCCAGATGGATTACGAAAAAGCTGCTACCTATTGCACTGATGAATTGGCCGGATTAATGATGAGTGCCGTTGCCTCAAAACCGGAACTCCCTGATGAACTTCAAGAACTGCTGACTGCTGCTGCAAAAGCTACCGTGTTTACCATAAAAGAAGTTGACACAGAATCGGTGGAAGATCAGGCAACAGTAATATACGATCTTCTCTTATACAAAGCGGAAGAAGCCGCCGTCAAAAAGCTCACTCTGACTAAGTCGGATGGGGAGTGGAAGGTTTCAGATGTTAAATAAGCCTTTGCAGCGTTCTATTGCATCAAGCTTTTCCCATCCGAAAAACTGCACATTCTTCTTTACTCTCTTGCCGTCACGGACCAGTTCCATCTCTTTTACAAATGGATCTCTTCCGAAGTGGCCGTAAGCCGCTGTAGCGGAATAAATGGGGTTTTTGAGGCTGAATTTCTCAATTATGACTGCCGGACGCAGATCGAAACATTTGCCGATGGCGTCAGCAATTTCGCCATCGCTTTTGCCTACTTTGGAGGTACCATATGTGTTGACGAAAATGCTTAGGGGTTTTGCCACGCCGATGGCGTAGGATATCTGAACCAGCATTTCATCTGAAACACCTGCTGCCACCATGTTTTTAGCAATGTATCTTGCAGCATAAGCTGCAGAACGGTCTACCTTGCTCGGATCTTTACCGGAGAAGGCACCTCCGCCGTGTGCTCCTTTTCCCCCGTAAGAATCCACGATAATCTTTCTGCCGGTCAGGCCGGTATCTCCGTGAGGCCCTCCGATGACGAATTTGCCGGTAGGATTGACGTGGAGTATGAAGTCATCCTTAAAAAGTGCCTTGTTTTTAGGAGTAAGAAGTTTAAGGAGTCGCGGCAGGAGAATCTTCCTGACATCCTCTTTGATCGTGTCTTGGTCAACATCCTCATCATGCTGTGTGGAGAGCACTATGGTGTGAATTCTCCTAGGAACATTATTGTCGTCATATTCGATGGTAAACTGGCTTTTCGCATCCGGACGCAGATATGGCATAGGGGAGGGGTGCTCTCTGCGGATTTTAGAAAGTTCCAGAAGAAGGATATGGGCCAGAGTGACCGGCAGAGGCATATACTCCTCCGTGTCTTTGCAGGCGTAGCCAAACATCATCCCCTGATCACCGGCACCCTGTTCTTCCCTATCTACACCTTGTGCGATGTCGGAAGATTGCTCATGAATGGCGGATATTACGGCGCAGGAGTCTGCGTCGAAGCGATATTCGCTTTTCGTGTAGCCGATGCGCCTGATGGTATTTCTTGCTATGGACTGGATGTCCACGTAAGCCTTTGAAGTAACTTCCCCGCCTACAATGACGAGTCCTGTGCTCACGAATGTTTCGCAAGCAACACGAGACTCCGGATCCTGACGGAGAAAATCGTCCAGGATAGAGTCTGAAATCTGGTCGGCAACCTTATCAGGATGCCCTTCAGATACTGATTCTGATGTAAACAAATATGCCATTTGGTATAGTCTTAAAATAAAAAAGTCAAATCACTCGGGAATGTAGGATTTGACATCATAAAGGCAATTTTAGCATTTTTTACAGTGGTTGCAAGCAGTCAAATCTTTCCACTCCCTTTTACGGCTGCAAAGGTAGGAAAAATCTTTTTATCCGCAAAACTTTTCAACAATGTGGTGTTGAAAAGTAACACAATTAAATAAGGTGATTTAGTGCAATTTAGTGTAACTTTGCAATGATCGAAGCGATTTTTTTATAAACCAAACATATTTATGAAACTAACAATCAAGTTCCTCTTGTCCGCATTCGTGGCACTGTTGTTTTCTGTGACCTCGTTTGCACAGATTACTACATCCTCCCTCGGCGGACAGATTACCGAATCATCCGGTGTGCCGGCAGTCGGCATTGCGGTTGTTGCCACGCACCAGCCCTCCGGTACAGTTTATGGTGCGGTCACCAATGCTGAAGGTCGCTATGCTATCCAGGGTATGCGTGTTGGTGGTCCCTATTCAGTTGAAATCTCTTCCCTCGGTTTTCAGACCGTTACCTACACCGATATCATCCTACAACTCGGTGAACAGTACGCTCTAAATTCCGTTATCCAAGAGAGTTCAGAACTCCTCACTGAGGCATTGGTGATTGCTTCCCCCGTTTCAAAGTTCTCAACTGAGAAAACAGGTGCAGCCACCAATATTTCCAGGCAACAGATGGAGAATCTCCCTACTATCAGTCGCAGTATTACTGAAGTGACAAAACTCTCTCCTTACGGCGGCAATGGTATGAGCTTCGTCGGTACAGACGGACGTACTGCCAACTTTACCGTTGACGGAGCCAATTTCAACAACAACTTCGGTCTGAGTTCCAGCCTTCCCGGTGGCGGCAGCCCGATTTCAATCGATGCAATCGAAGAGGTGCAGGTTGTGATATCCCCTTACGATGTGCGCCAGACCAACTTTATCGGCGGTGGCGTGAACGCCATCACCAAGTCGGGTACCAATACTTTCAGAGGCTCCGCATACGCATACCATCGTAATGAGAATATGCGCGGTAATGCCGTTGACGGTAAAGATATTGCCGGTGCACGCGATAGGGATAGGACCACAACTTACGGTTTTACACTCGGCGGTCCTATTGTGAAAAACAAACTCTTCTTCTTTGTCAACTACGAGTACCAGATGAGTCCTACCGTCGTAAATCGCTGGAGGGCATCTGTTGACGGTGTGGCAGACGCCGACAACTATATATCTCGCACCACACAGGCCGATATGAAGAGGGTTTCAGAGTTTTTGAAAACAAAGTATGATTACGATACGGGATCTTGGACCGACTATCCTGCCGATGAGTCCAATATGAAGATTCTTGCCCGTCTGGACTGGAACATCAGCCGGAAACACAAGCTCGCCCTGCGTTACAACTACACTCTCAACCAGAGATGGAATTCTACCAACGCATCTTCATCGGACTGCGGACAGCGTACTACTCAAGGCCGTTTCTCCCAGTACTCTATGGCTTTTGCCAACTCGATGTACTCGATGGACAACAAGGTGAACACATTCTCGCTTGACCTCAACAGCCGTTTAACCGACAATCTCTCCAACCAGCTTCTCGTGACCTTCTCCAAACTCGATGATATCCGCGGAACCAGCTCGAAGCCCTTCCCCTTCATCGACATCCTCGACGGTACAGGTACAATCACTCCATACATGTCTGTAGGTTACGAGCTCTTTACCTGGAACAACGGCGTGCACAACACCGTGGTAACAGCTAAGGATGATATTACCTACTACGCGGGAGCCCACAAGATTACCGGTGGTCTCAGCTACGAATATCAGATGGCTGACAACTCCTATATGCGTAATGGCACCGGATATTACCGCTACCATTCGCTTGATGATTTCCTCAACGGTGCAACTCCTGAGACTGTCAATATGACTTATGGTTATGATGGAGAACTTAATCCCGCAGCCCGTGTTACTTTCCATAAGCTATCCGCTTACGCGCAGGATGATTGGGATGTGACTAGCAGATTCAAACTTACGGCAGGCCTTCGTCTCGAGACCATTCTCTTTGACAACTCCGACATAATGACCAATCAGAAAATCTATGACCAGGACTACAATGGTTATAACATTGATACGGGTAAATGGCCTACTCCGAAGGTGCAGGTTTCTCCACGTATCGGTTTTACCTGGGATGTTCTCGGTGATAAAAGCCTCAAGGTACGCGGCGGTACAGGTATGTTTACCGGCCGTCTTCCTCTCGTGTTCTTCACGAACATGCCGACCAACTCCGGTATGGTTCAGTACCAGGCCAAGATCACTACCAGATACTCAGGTGGTGTAGGCAAGCCCGATCCTCTTCTCGATAATTTCAAGGGTGGTCTGATTACCGATATGGATAAGCTTCGCGAGAAACTCATCTCACTTGGTATGCCGAGCACCGTTTCTCCTAAGGATGGTGTTCTACCTGCATCCATTGCAGCTGTGGATCCCGGTTTCAAGATGCCTCAGGTATGGAAGACCTCTCTTGCAGTTGACTATGCATTCCCTACTTCATTCCCAATGAACATTTCCGTTGAGGGTATCTTAAACAAGACCATAAATGGTGTTTGCATCCAGGACATCAACATGAAGTCGGTAGAAGGTTTTGCAAGGCTCAATGGTGCTGACAACCGTCATATCTATCCTTCAAAATACACTTACACTAATACTTCAGCGTATCTGCTTACCAATACAAACAGGGGTTACGGTGGAACCGCCAGCGTTACATTCAATATGACGCCTATCAAGGATCTCCACTTTACAGCCGCTTATACCCATACGGTATCCAAAGAGCTGACAGGTATGCCGGGTAGCGATGCTTCTTCAGCATTTACATATATTCCGACCTCAGAGGGTCCCAACAATCCCACCCTCCACAATTCACAATATGTGACTCCTGACCGCGTATTTGCATCCCTTACCTACAAGGATAAGTGCTGTAATAGCTTCAGTCTCTTCTACGAGACTTGGAGAGGCGGTGCCAATTACACATATATGTATGCTAAGGATCTCAACAATGACAACTACAACTATGATGTAATCTACATTCCTAAAGATGAGTCGGAAATCAAATTTGCAAGCCAGGATGACGCCAACCGTTATTGGGCATTTGCAAATAAGGACCCATATCTGAGCAGTCATAAGGGTCAGTATGCGGAGGCATACAGTGTTTACTCTCCTTGGGTGCACAGACTTGATTTCCGCTACACACATGACTTCAAGGTGAAAGTGGGCAAGTCTACAAATACTCTCCAGCTCAGTGTTGACTTCCAGAATGTACTCAACTTATTCAACTCTTCATGGGGAGTGAGTAAGTTCATGAATCCTCTCCTTAACTCAGGCCGTATCCTCGACGTACAGTCCATCGGTCCTGACGGTGTTCCGGTATTCACTACAATAGATGCTGTAAATGCAGATACCCAGACCTGGACATATTCCCACAGTATCGGTCAGTGCTGGTATGTGCAGGTAGGTATCAAATATATGTTTAACTAATGCATAACACGAAATTCAGTATGAAACTAAGATATTTACTCACAGCATTTGTAGCAACTCTGGCTTTTGCTGTCGGATGTATGAATCAATTGCCGGGTGATTTAGCTTCACTGCAGGTTTCAAGTTCCTATATTTCCATTCCCGCCGCAGGTGGCAGCCAGACCATTACGGTCAAGGCTACCGAGGCCTGGGCATTCAACTCGGTACCTGGTTGGCTCACTATCACTCCCTCAAGTGGTGGAGCAGGTGAGATAGCAGTAACCTTCAAAGCTGATGAATCTCTTGATACGCGTTCAGCTGAGCTTACCATCAAGGTTGGTGCAAACGTACAATATATCAATGTTGCCCAGCAGGTGGGCTCAGGCAAACTTACTCCTTCTACTTGTGCCCAGATCATTGCCGGCCCGAACGGTAAGACCTATCAGGCAGAGGGGGTATGTACATCAATCGCAAACACCACTTACGGCAACTGGTATCTTCAGGACGCAACCGGAACCATCTATATCTACGGTACTGTGGACAAGACCGGTAGCTACAACTGGAAGAGCTTTGGCATCGAAGTCGGCGATAAGGTTCTTGTAGAGGGCCCTAAAACCACCTACAACAACATTATTGAACTTGTTGACGTGAAAGTTTTAAAGGTTACCAAGTCCCTCATCAAAGTGGAGTCAGATCCCGTTGAGGTAGGCAAAGCCGGCGAAACTTTTGAGGTGCAACTTACCTGTAAAGGTGACGGTTTGTCAATTTCCATTCCCGACAATGCCAAGTCCTGGCTCACAGTTGAGGCCATCGTGCTCAGCGGCACAAAAGCTACCGTAAGATTCAAAGCGGCTCCAAACGAAGGCGGTGCAAGAAAGACAACTCTTGTCTTCACCACCACTTCAAAAGGTCAAGTAAATACGGCTGAGACCACAGTAACACAAGAAGGTTCGATCCTCGAGATGTTTATAAAAGACTTCCTCGCACAACCCGATTCACCGACTGCTCTCTACCGTCTCACAGGAAAGGTTACCAACCTTGCAGCCGGTGCATACGGCAACTTCGACCTTGTGGATGCAACAGGCAAAGTGTATGTTTACGGTCTTACAGCTACCCAGGTAGCCAGCAATGACAAATCATTCCCCAGCCTTGGAATCAAGGAAGGTGATGTTGTAACCCTTATCGGAACAAGAGCCTCTTACAAGGGAACTGCACAGGTTGGAGGTCCGGCTTACCACGTAAGTCATACCAGTCATACCACTGTGGCATCAGTTGCCGAATTCCTTTCCAAAGAGGTTGCTTCTACTGCACTTGTTTCTCCCTACTATAAGATAACAGGTACCATTACAGAGATTATAAGCGATGTTTACGGCAACTTCTACCTAAAGGATGAGACCGGTACAGTGTATGTATATGGTCTTACCGTAAGCGGTGTTGCTAAGAATGACAAATCATTCGCTTCGCTTGGCCTCAAAGTAGGTGACGTTGTGACTATGATAGGACAGCGCGGCCAATACGCTAACGCAAAAGTTCCTGAGCAGAAGGAGCAAGTTGCTAATGGATATTATATTTCACACACTGCCGGCAGCGGAGGTGGCGAGGTAGGTTCCGGCGTTCTCACTTTGACAGTTGATGGTCTCCCTACAGCTTACCCTACCGGTGTTACAGAAGTTACTCTTTCAGGTCAGAAATTCCAGATCGTCAATGTGGCAAACTACGGTAGCGGTATCCAGTTTAGCAGTGCCAAGGATAGAGAAGGCGGCTATATCACCAATGTTGTAGGCACAAAGAAGATTAAGACCATCAAGGTTACTTGCGCTTCGGGTAAATCATGGTATCCAACAAATCTCGTGCTTTATGCAGGTGCTACGGCAAATCCCGGAGAGACTGTAATTGCAGCAACTTCTGATGAGACTACATCAACTTACGACCTTTCAGGGGGAAACCATAAGTTTTTTACATTGAAAAACACTTCCCAATATGCGGTATATCTCGAAAAAATCGAGATTACTTACGCTGAATAGAAGGGTCTGAAACATCTCCATTTCAGGAGATCGGGAGGGTGATCGTAATTTTGCGGTCACCCTCTATTTTTTGTATGGTTATGGATGATTGTCCGAATAATTTGCTACATTTGTATATTATGAACGGAAGGATGACGCAGGGAAGGATGGCCGAAGATATAGCCCTTGAATGGCTTCAAAAAGAGGGGATGGAGCTTAGAGAGCGCAATTGGAGGTCAGAACATAAAGAGATAGACCTGATAATGGAGAGCAATGATTTTCTCCACATCGTGGAAGTCAAATCATTGAAATTTCCCTCTTCGATTGCCCCGTTCGAGCAGGTGGATTGGCTCAAGCAGCGTTTTCTTGTGAGGGCGGCGAGAAGATACATCAGGTCGAGGAACATTACAAAAGAGGTGCGTTTTGATATCGTGTCCATAATGTTTCACAAGGACGGTACTACCGATTTGGAGTTCATCCCGGCTGCATTCTTCCCGATTTATTATTAGTATTTTCTCTCACTATGAATAAGAATTATTATTGTATTATTATGGCCGGTGGTGCGGGAAGCCGTTTCTGGCCAATGAGCAGAAATGCCAGACCAAAACAGTTTCTTGACATCCTCGGACTTGGTCGTACTTTCATCCAGATGACTTACGACAGATTCGTGAAGATTGTCCCGGTTGAAAACATTCTCATTGTCACCTCACATCAATACGCCGATCTGGTCAAAGAGCAACTCCCCGACATTCTTCCTGATAATATTCTCCTTGAGCCCTACAAGCGCAATACTGCGCCCTGTATAGCTTATGCTACCTACAAGCTCTATGACAAGAATCCCGATGCCACAGTGGTAGTCGCACCTTCTGATCATTTCATCACCGGAGAGGAGAATTTCTGCAACACCATAAACTGCGCTCTTGAGCACGCTTCGAGCAGCAAGGATCTCTTTACCATAGGTATCAAACCTACCCGTCCCGATACCAATTACGGGTATATACAGATCAACCGCCAAACTAACCGCATTATAAGCGGACACTCCTCTTATGCAGTAAAGACATTTACAGAAAAACCCAATGAGGAGCTTGCTAAGGTATTCATCGAAACGGGAGAATTTTTCTGGAATTCGGGTATATTCATCTGGAATCTTAGCGCCATTAAAGCGGAATTGGAAAATCACCTTCCGGAGGTGGCCACCCTTTTTGCCAAAGGCGAAGGAATCTACAACACACCCGGCGAAAAGGATTTCATACTGAAAGTGTATGACAACAGCCCATCCATATCGATCGATTATGGCGTAATGGAGAAAACCTCCAGAGCCTGGATCTTTCTATCCAATTTCGGATGGTCGGATGTGGGCACTTGGAACTCCCTCTATGATCGTTCGGTCAATAAGACCCCCGAGGGGAATTTCATCAATGCGTCCAACACCCTTCTGCGCGGAGTCTCCAACTCCATAATATGGGAGAAAAATCCCGAGAAGCTACTGGTTGTCCGCGGTCTGGACGATTATATGGTGATAGATGAAAAAGATGTGCTCCTGATCTGTCCGAATGATGAGAAGGTGCTCAAGGACATACTGGCGGAACTCGCAATCGAAGAGCAATCAAAATATCTTTAATCAAACTAATGAATATTAACGTACAATCCGAGATAGGAGCTCTTGAGGCAGTGCTCCTGCATACTCCGGGAGCCGAAGTCGAGAATATGACCCCCCGGATGGCTCAACGTGCGCTTTACAGCGACATCCTCAACCTTTCCATCGCACTTCGCGAATATGAGCAGATAGTGGGGGTGCTCTCAAAAGTTGCAAAGATCTATCAGGTGAAGGATCTTTTACTCAAGGTGCTTGAAGATAAGGAGCGCAAAGAGGCACTTGTAGGCAGAATCTGTGTTACCGAACAGGTTCCAGAGTACTTTGATCAATTGATGGAGATAACTCCAAAGGAGCTGGCGAAAGTGCTGATTGAGGGGCGACCGGCTCGCAAGAATACCCTCACTTCATTCCTCAGTGATGAATTTTATGCACTCTACCCGCTTTATAACTTCTATTTCACCCGTGACTCCTCAGTCACAATCGGTAATCAGGTGCTCATTTGCAGGATGGCTAATAAGGTGCGTATGCGCGAGTCTCTCATAATGGAGGCTATTTACAGCGGCAGTGGTGCTTTTGACTGCGATATTATCAACGCCCACGACTTCCAGCCTACAAATCCTGATATTTATATGGAGGGGGGTGATATTCTTATCGCCCGTGACGATGTACTTGTGATAGGCAATGGTATGCGCAGCAGCACGCGTGGCATAGATTTCCTTATATCGCGCCTCTGCAAAACCGGTTCTAAGGGTCGGAAACATATCATAGTGCAACAACTACCTTCCGAACCCGAATCCTTTATTCATCTGGATATGGTGTTCACCATGCTTGACAGGGACAAGTGTATGGTATTCGAGCCTTTGATTGTCGGCGGCCACCACTACCAGACTGTGCATATTACCATTGACAACGGCAAAGTGACAAAAATCAACAATGTAAACGGCATTCTGCCGGCACTTCGCAGACTCGGAATGGATCTGGAGCCCATAAATTGCGGTGGAAGCGATGAATGGGACCAGGAGCGCGAACAGTGGCATAGCGGTTCCAATGTGTTTGCCTTTGCCCCGGGCAAAGTTATATGCTATGCACGAAATGAGATGACCCTCGAAGAGATGCAGCGCCACGGATTTGAGATATTGACAGCGTGGGAGGTGATTCAGGGGAGACGCAATCCTGCCGATTATGCCCGCTGCTGCATTTCAATTGAAGGCTCCGAGCTCCCTCGCGGCGGAGGCGGGGCCAGATGTATGACGATGCCTTTGAGCAGAAAACCGGTTGATTGGTAAACTATTTGTAACTTTGCAGGCTTAATTGAATGAAAGATGAATCAGAAAATTGAAGAAATACTTGCGACGATATCGGAATTGAGGGCCAATACCGAAAAGGAAATCGAAGAGTTGAGAATCAAATATCTCGGCAAGAAAGGTGAAGTTACCGCTCTTTTCGAGGAGTTTCGAAATGTGCTTCCCGAGCAGAAACGCGAATTCGGACAGAAGCTCAACGTTCTCAAGAATGCCGTCCAGTCTAAGATAGAATCCCTTAAGGAGAATATTGCCGAGTCGGGGGCAAGCAAGAGCTCTTTTGACCTTACCAAGCCGGGTGACAAGATGGATCTCGGTACGCGTCATCCCATATCCATTACCCGCGAAGAGATTATCTCTATTTTCCACAAATTCGGTTACACAGTAGCGGAAGGTCCGGAGATTGAAGATGACTGGCATGTTTTCGGAGCCCTTAATTTTCCTCCCGAGCATCCGGCGCGTGATATGCAGGATACCTTCTTTATCCACGCAGGTGAGAGCAATCCGGTGTTGTTGCGCACGCATACCTCATCAGTACAGGTACGTGCTATGGAAAGGATGGATCTTCCCATTAGGGTACTCTGTCCGGGACGTGTATTCCGCAATGAAGCCATTTCAGCTCGTGCGCACTGCATTTTCCATCAGGTTGAGGGTCTCTACATTGACAAAGGAGTTTCTTTTGCCGATCTGAAACAGGCGGTTCTGCTCTTTGCCCGTGAAATGTTCGGGGAAGAGACCGAAATCCGTCTCCGTCCCTCCTATTTCCCTTTTACGGAGCCTTCTGCTGAAGTGGACGTGAGCTGCAATATTTGCAAAGGGAAGGGTTGCAACATATGCAAGGGTACGGGCTGGCTTGAAATTATGGGCTGCGGTATGGTGGATCCCAATGTTCTGGAGGCTTCGGGTATTGATTCTAAGGTCTACAGCGGATTCGCTTTTGGAATGGGTATCGAGCGCATTGCAATGCTCAAGTGGCAGGTTAAAGATCTACGCCACTACTTTGAGAATGATGTCCGTTTCCTCCGCCAATTCGAGACGGTCATCTGATTTATTTGATTTATTCATGCGATTTTTTTGAAGAATACAAAAAAGTCCATATATTTGTCGTCCCAATAAGGAAATAGTTGCGGAAATAGCTCAGTTGGTAGAGCACAACCTTGCCAAGGTTGGGGTCGCGAGTTCGAGTCTCGTTTTCCGCTCCAAGTCAAAGCAGCCGTCAGGCTGCTTTTTTTATTGTTCAGGTTTAGGATTTGGTTTTCTTCTTTCTGAGTCCAAAATATATAAATACCAGGCCTATGGCAAATAAAATTATTGAACCCCAGACATAGCCTTTGCCATATTGCATCAAAGTGTTATACTCAAAAATATAGCTGACGCCTTGAAAAATACCGATCAGGGACAAAATGATGCCCAGTATGAGAGCAACTTTCTTCATTTCTTAAATCAATGAGCCAGGGCTATTATATTATTAATAGATAGCCCTGACTACAAAAAAGTCATTTTGTTACTGTTACCGTAGTTGGACTATAAATTCCACCCGTTATGGCAGACAGTAAACCGTCAATGAATGTGTGTTCTACGGTCACAGTGTAATTGGCTGAGCCACCTGCCATTTGCGCCGGGTCACAAGTCCTGAGCGGAACTAAACCACAAATTAAATAATGGTTTTTCTCAGTAACTACATTGCCTCCAACGGCACCTCTACCCACTGAAAAAGTCAATGTGTAGCAAGAGGTCAAAATAAATGAGATTGCAAGCAACAAAACTAATTTTAAACCCCGTTTTTTCATGTTTTTTTGATTTAAATAATCCCTACTCATCAGGCTTTTCGGATTGCGCCCCGTTTTTTTGAGTGGGATCAGGCCTCCACTATCGAAGGTTAATAAGAAATTGGCGCATAACGCTTCACATTGACGACAAATATACAAATAATATATATAAACTGTTATATGTGTTAAACTATATTATAAATCAATTGTTTACTTTACAATAATTATTAAAAAAATAAAACCCTGCCGGTGGCAGGGGGGAGTGATAACGCTTTATTAAGCACAAATATACAACTTTCCCCGCAATAATTTTTTATCTTTGTTAGACTTAATTCTGACTCAACTATTTAGTATCTATAACCATTTAAAAACAATACACCATGAAACTACCCAACCGGATTCTTTTATTTGCATTGTTGCTGTTTGTCCAATGCACTCCTTCAACAAATAATCAAACCGATAAAATCCGCGTGGCGGTGTTTGACGGGCACGGTGGGGCGCAGACCTGCATCTGGGAGGCTGTGGCGGCGATAAAGCTCGATCCTGAAATGACTGTTCGCACAATTACGACCGCGGATATTGCCAATAATGTACTTGATGAGCTCGACGCCATCATTATCCCCGGAGGTGGCGGAAGCCGTCAGTACCTCAACCTCGGGGCTGAGAATCAACAGCGCATCAAAGAGTTCATCAGGCGTGGCGGTGGAGCTGTGGGTATTTGCGCAGGAGCTTATCTGTTCTCAAGCACTCCAGAATATTCCTGCATGGATCTGAATGGCGCACAGGCGATAGATATTGAGCACGACAACCGAGGGCACGGAATAGCTAAATTTACCCTTACAGAGGCCGGGAAAGCACTTTTTCCTGAGGTTGCCGATCGCGATACACTCTTTGTTATGTATTACGAGGGGCCGGTGTTTGTCCCCAGAGAGGGTTCTGAGATTCAGTATGAGACTCTCGCTATCATGGAGAGCGATGTGCATGAGGAGGGCAACGCTCCGGCCAATATGACCAACAACAAACCTTTTTTCACCACCAACCAATATGGGGAAGGGCGCGTATTCAGCTGCATAGCACATCCCGAGGCGACTCCGGGTATGATGTGGATGATCCCCAGAATGGTGCGCCGGACGCTTGATAAGCCGATCCTCGAGTACGCTGAAAATGTGATGGACCCCGATATTTTCAAAAAAGAGATACTGATGTCCTATGCTGACCTAAGACAGGAGAGCGGCTACTTCAGAACATTCCTCTATGGAACAGCCGAGGAGCAGATCGCAGCGCTCGATTGGCTGCAGGCTAAACACTCTTGGGATGCCAAACGCTGGATTCAGGGGTTGCTCTTTGACGGCGATGCGAAAGTCAGAGTGAGAGCGGCAAAATATATTGCAGATATCCACTATATCACTTATTTGCCAGATATGCGCGCTGCTTACAAGTCGGAGAAGGATGAAGCTGTCAAAGCTCAAATAAAGGAGCAATTGGATAAATTGGAGGCATTGCTCCCCTAAAATACTATTATTCCAATAAATATTTGTTATCTTTGGTAATCTGATTACCCGGACGTTAAATCACATTTATAGATATTTATTTAGTATGAAAAAGAACATTTTAATTTTAATTACCGTTGCATTTTTGATTGCAGGATGCGGCAATCCGCAAACCGGAACATCAGAGGTTGATCCCATTGCATTAACCGAACAAATAGAGTTAGTTGATCATGGTGCAGCACCTATCGTGTTTGACATAGAGGATGCTACAAGCAGAAATGAAAACTTCCGCACCGCAATTTGGACGGGTAATTTCTTGCAAATGACTCTAATGACTCTGCAGCCGGGTGAGGATATAGGTCTTGAACTTCATACTCAGACCGATCAGTTTATCCGTGTAGAAGAGGGCCGGGGAGTTGTTTATATGGGAGATACTCAGGATAATCTCGATTTTGTGCGTGATGTAAAAGCGGACTTCGTCTTCTTTATTCCTGCCGGAAAATGGCATAATCTGGTGAACACAGGTGATGAGCCGTTGAAACTTTATTCGATTTATGCACCTGTTGAGCATCCCTACGGAACGGTTCACGTTACTAGGGAAGAAGGAATTGAGCATGATCACGACCATGAATAATCAGTGTCTGATCAGGACTGTTTGTTAGACTACGTAAAGAGCAAGACTGACTTCTATTTCACTCTTGCTCTTTTTTTGTAAAATGATTATTTTGTAGTTTTACTTTGTGTAGTGTTGTGTGCTGTGTTGCGTGGCAATGAGTTGAGTTGTATAGAGTTATATTGTATAGAGTTGTGTTTAAACGACTATAAACGATTATGAAGCGAATAATAGATACGGAAAGAATACCTATTAAGCTTTGGCTGGATGAGATTGATGATAATACCCTCTTCCAGGTGAAGAACCTTGCCAATTTGCCTTTTGCCTTTAAACATATAGCTTTGATGCCGGATGCGCATACCGGATATGGGATGCCTATAGGTGGGGTAATGGCTGCGGATAATGTGGTTGTGCCCAATGCAGTAGGCGTGGATATCGGATGCGGCATCTGTGCGGTTAAGACCGATTTGAAACTGAACCCCGACATTCAGCGAAGGCTTAAGGATATTGTAAGGGATATTGAGGAGAGGGTGCCGGTTGGGTTTAAGCACCATAAGATGGCGCAGTATGAGACCCTGATGCCCAAGGGTTATAAGTTTGGGAGCATGGAAGTGGTAAGATCTGAGTATGGTTCCGCTTTGCGCCAACTCGGAACTCTCGGAGGAGGCAATCACTTTATCGAGATTCAAAAGGATAAGGAGGATTATATCTGGATAATGATTCATTCCGGAAGTAGAAATATTGGCAAACAGGTAGCAGACCATTATAACAAGATTGCGAAGAAACTCAATAAGCAGTGGAACTCTCCCGTACCTCCGAAGGCAGACCTGGCCTATCTTCCTTTTACTACAGAAGAAGCTCATAGGTATTTTGAGGAGATGAATTATTGCGTCGATTTTGCCCTCGCAAACCGCAAATTGATGCTTAAAAGGGTGCAAGAAGTGATGGCGGATTATTTCCCCAATATAAAGTTTGGTGAGATCATAAATATTGCTCACAACTATGCTAAATGGGAGAAACATTTCGGAAAAGATGTGGTGGTACATCGCAAAGGTGCCACTTCGGCGCACAAGGGTGAACTCGGAATTATCCCAGGTTCGCAGGGTACCAAATCCTATATAGTTGAGGGCCTGGGCAATCCTGAGAGTTTCTCCAGTTGCTCGCATGGAGCCGGCCGAATAATGGGACGCAATGAAGCTATTCGAAGATTGAGTTTTGAAGAAGAGGTGCGGAAGCTCAACAAGAGTGGGATTCTTCATTCAATTAGAACTCACAGAGACCTGGATGAGGCCCCTTCCGCCTATAAAAACATCCAACAGGTGATGTTGGACCAGGATGATTTGGTCAAAATAGTAACGGAACTCTCTCCGCTTGCGGTGATTAAAGGTTGATTATTAAATACGTTATGAAAATGGATACGATTCAAGAACATTTGACAGAAAAAACACATAAAACAGAATCCGGTATTATCCATTATTGGGTAAATATAATCGATTACAATGCGGCAACACTGGTTTTTCTTCCCGGATTAACGTCAGATTGCCGATTATTTGAAAAACAAATCGAGTTCTTCAGGGATAAACGCAATGTGTTTGTTTGGAATGCTCCCGCTCATGCTAATTCCTTTCCCTTTACCTTGGATTTCGACTTGATGGATATTGCACGGTGGCTTCACGAGATACTTGAAAAAGAAAAAGTAACAAAACCGGTTATTGTGGGTCAGTCAATTGGCGGTCATATAGGACAATCCTACGCTGAATTATTTCCCGACAAATTGAGCGGCTTTGTATCAATTAATTCTTCACCTCTACAAAAAACCTATTATAAAGGCATAGAGCTGTGGTTGTTAAAAACCTTAGGTTGCACCGTAAGGTTTTTCTCATGGAAGTTTCTCCTAAAATCAGTGCCTGCTGCTATGGCAACCTCTGAATATGGTAGAAACAACATGCGCGAAATCATGATGGTGTACGATGGGGACAGAAAAAGATATTCAAAATTAATGACATACGGTTTGAGCCTTATTGCCGATGCAATAGATAAAGATTTTCCATATACTGTCACCTGCTCAGCGTTACTCATCCATGGAGAAAAAGATCCGCTCGTGCCCTATGACAGGCTCGCCGCAAAATGGCACGAAAGGAGCGGAATTCCTCTTGAATTGATAAAAGATGCCAGCCACAACTCCAATACCGATGCGCCGGATATAGTTAATCGGTTGATAGAGGAGTTTGTTATAAATAGAGTTTGGTAATTGAACATAAATGTATTAAGTCTGGCTTAATCATCGTTTGGCTTTAGCATCGTAAGCATAGCCGTTTCAGAGATTTATTCTGTAAAAGGAAGATATAATTCTTACTTTTGTGTCAAATCAACACAATTAATAGTATGAAATTAAAAATTCGTTTACTCCTTGGAGCATTAGTCGGTTTTGTGACCTATTTGTTGACGATAGGGGTTATAAGATGGTTTCCTGGTAAACAGCCTATTGAAGGTGCGATTTTGGGTGTTTACAGATATTCTGATTTCATCTCGGCATTCTTAGTGGTAGTTGTTGTTGTCCTAGTCCAGGTATGGCAGAAACGAAAAGAGAAAAAATAGTCAAAATGAGAGTCGTTGTTTTGGCAGACAATAGGGCAGTTGATGCCGGTTTTGGAGCCGAGCATGGGCTTTCGATTTATCTGGAAACTGAGAGTTATAAATGCTTGCTGGATGTCGGTGCATCGGATTTGTTCGCTCGCAACGCAAAACTAATGAATATCGATTTGAGCGATGTTGACTATCTTTTTATCTCCCACGGACATGCTGACCATATAGGCGGATTGCCGGCTTTTTTGGAGATAAACCAAAAAGCCAAAATAGTTCTTTCTTCGCAGATATTTAATCGTGAGTTTTACTCTTCGAGAAAAAGTTTGAGAAAAATAAGTTTCGATTTTGAATTTAATACTATTAAAGAACGGCTTATTGCTGTTTATGAGAAAGCGCTGTTTGAGGAAGAGATTGTGGTTTTAAAGTCTGAAATAAGAGAACATCCGTTACCGAAAGCCAATAAAACGCTTTTTAAAAGCCAGGAAATGGGGTTGATTAATGATGACTTTGACCACGAGTTGATTATTACCGTTGGGAAAGATAATCGCTTTGTTTTCACGGGGTGCGGACACAGCGGCTTGCTAAATATTATGGATAGTGTTACAGCAGAAGAAGGTGGTCAAATAGCTTGCGTGATGGGAGGATTTCATCTTTTGGATAGCCAAAACAATATGGAATTTGAAACTGAGGAAGAGGTAATTAAGTTGGGGCAAAAGCTCAAGAGTCGGTTTCCTACCACCCGTTTTATAACAGGACATTGTACGGGCGATCACGCTTTCAGTCACCTGAAAAGCATTCTCGTTGACCAACTTGCGCAATTTTATGCGGGTTACGAATTGGAAGTTTAATAAATCACGTTACTATTCTGGTAATATGTGATTTTTTTTCATTTTCATTATCGCCGTTCTGCTAAGACAGATTTTTGGTCGTTCGCAAACTCCAAATCCGTGATTCTCCATTTTGGCAATTATTGTATTGAATGTACTTTTTGAGACGTGAATTATTTGTTCGGAAATATATATTTTCGTTTCAGGAGTGACTATTCTCGTCAGGTCCCTAATTACATTGTCAATGTATTTCATCTCATGAAAGGCATAAAAAGCGAGGATAAAGTCAAATTTCTCCGACAAGTCGAGTCTGTCTTCTTGACATTGGTGAATTTCTATTACCCCTCCCAATTCGCTGTTTTTCAATTTTTGTTTTAAGATGTCAAGCATTCCTTGTTGCACGTCTGCGGCAATAACCTTTCCGTTATTATTGAGTAATCTTGCAGCTTCCAATGTGAAATATCCCGTTCCACAGCCCAAATCAAGAACTGTCATACCGGGACGAACATATTTTTTCAGCAATTTTCGCGGATTGTGAAACAATAACCGAAAACGGGAATCTAATAGATTCGCCTGTTCAATTGAATGCAATGGACTGCTGGAAAAGTTATTCATTTGAAATTAGCTATAACGATTTTTATATCTCATAAATGCTTTCCGGAACTTCCGGGTTCAAATATTTTCTGCAAATAATTGCTTTCATCATCGTTCCATAAACATTTTTAAGTTTGGTAACTTTACTATACCGTATTTATTAAATGGTTGAGTAGTTACATTGTTAAAAAGCTCGAACGCATCGCAGATATTGATAAGCATCAACCGCGCTTGGGTACCATGGAGAACCTTTGGTACTGTCGAAAAATATAGACCATGCATAGCCATTTTCGTCAACGGTACTACTCCAATAGAAATAATCATAATCATTGGTCTCATTGTTATCCCGTTTGCCGGAAAAACGAGTGCCTCCATTTGCCACTGCAGTAGCCTCAATTACTGCCTTGTTTTCATACATTAATTTTAATTCCGCAAATGAAGGTAAATACCAATCTCCATATGATTTTCCTCCTTCTGTTATCTGCAACATACTGCATGTAAGAGCTGCATAAGGCTTCTGATCCTGGTCTTTAATATATCCATGAGTAGCAATAATTAGGACTGTATTCATAAACCCTGCTTTAGGACCATCTCCTCTTGCCGCCGTTTCAGCAAAAGCCTTTGAGCCCATCCATCTTATACTATAACTCTGATCATATTTAGCACATACGAGTCCATGTTGTGCTGTTTCATCAACCCAAAAAACAATACCGCCATGTGCAAAGTCTCCTACTTTGTAGGTTTTAACATTATTTGCATGGAGAGCATAAGGAACACTAAGCAATTTCGTTCTTTCGCTAATGGTATAATTTCCTTTGCCATTAGGGTCGATTTCTGTTTTTATGTAAAATCCGCCTGCAGACAAAGACCAGTCTATGTTGGCAAATACGCCTTGCTCAACATTTCCACTTCCAATTTCTAAGGAAACCAAACCATTTTCATTCGTGGTAGGTGTATGTGTTTCGACGTACTGAGTTATATAAGTTATGGATGGTATATAAATAAGATTTTCAATGCTAACTTTAATCCCGATTTTGGTATTCTTCAATATTTGACCGCCGGCATCTCTGACAACTGCCTGATAACTGAATCTTTTAGGTGCTTGAGCGACAACTTGCTGTGGCAGAAACATCCATGCAGCCACTAATAATGCTGCACAAATTGAAAATAATTTTTTCATGATTATTGATTTTTAGTGATTTTAAAAGTCAGACTTTTTTTATTCTCTTGGTTTACAACGGTTAAAAAGTATGTAGCTTCCGGCAAACTTCTCATGTTTATCAGCGTTTGCTTTTCAACAATTTGTCCTTTACTTAACTCTATACCTTGCGAGTCAAATAACAGATAAGACAACTTTTGATAGTTATAGTCGTTTATTTGCAATATTAAATGGTCCGTTACCGCGTTTGGGATTAAATGGAGTTTATTATTCAATTTTCTCTCCCTGACACTTACGGCTGTAATCTCGTAGGTATGGTGCACGCCTTGTTCAACACTTCCACTACTTCCTTTATTTGTGGTGTAAAAGAGTTGTCCAACGCTGTATGAAACAGAACCACCACTTCCGACAGCATTACCTCCCGTAGTGTTTACGCTTGTTTGTGCCCGTAATCCTAACGACCCAAGCCCCAATAAGAGTACGGCACTAAATATTAATCGTTTGTGTTGCATTTTTTGACCTCCTTTTTTCTTGGTTATTACTATGTTCATTTAAATGTTTTATAAATGTTTGACTTCTTCGTCTGGGTTGTATCCACTGAGTGCTAACGTTTTTGGGCTTTGCGAGGCGAGGATTTCATATAACTGATAGTTCAACTTTTTCCTATCGGAACGAAAACCATTTTTATTATTCAAAGTTAGTAAAAAATAATAACGAAAATAGTTTTTCTTGACCCTCCGTTAAAAATATTTATATTTTGATTATTCCCAAATTATGCACAATCAGTATTGGCGTCAGTTAATTAGAGCTCCAGGTTCAGTAAATGCAATCAAAAAGGACAAATCTTAATAAATCGGGATAAAAAAAGCCGATATCAATATCGGCTTGATTTACTTGGCGGAGTGTGTTTTTAAATGCTTTCGGGAACTTCCTGGTTCAAATATTGTCTGCAAATAATTGCTTTCATATCTAGCTTTACCCCCAGCTTAAACTACTTTTTCAATTATATCTTCTTATATACCTCATCAAACGGCACCCTGAACCGCTCTCCCCAAATTCCAAGTGTTCCTTTTCTGATTCCGCAAGGAATCACCATATTGATCTCGGCGCTGCGAGGTAGCTTAAGGAGCCTTTTAACTCTACGGCTGTCAAAACCCTCCAGAGGGCAGGTGTCGTAACCGATTTCCGCCATAGCAATCATAAAAGTCAGAGCCGCAAGACCGCAAGTTTTATGCACAACTACACGCACGTCACTTTCGGAAACCGTGGTTACCATTGGGCGGAACAGGCTGATAGATAGAGCGAGAATTTTCCTAAAAAGACCAAGTAGTCCCAGAAAACGACTGTACAAAAACGGCATTACGCGGTTGTAGTAAACCAACCGATCTTTCCATCGTTTTTCCTGTCTTTCCGGTGGGCTATAACGGGCAATATTCCCCTTTTCAAAATCTAAAATAGCTTTTGAGTGTTTGCGGTGTAAATCACGGCGAGTTACGAAGACTACGATCTGCTTAGCCGTTTCTGTTGCTTTTTGGTCCAGACAAGCGTGGGATATTTTCTTCAGCATTTCAGGGTCGGTAATGTGATAAAATTCCCACAGTTGCATATTGGAACTGTTAGGTGCAAGCGTTGCCAGTTCGATACAGTGCTTTACTTTTTCAGTGTCCAGCTCTTTCGCCTCGTCAAAATATCTTACGGAACGACGGTATTCAAGTATTTCTTGTAGTGACATGCTGTGACTTTTTTAGGGGTACTAAATTAACTATCTGCAAATATACGCTTTAAGTTTTTATTACAATTATATTGCGCTAATTAACAGAACGTTATCAGACGTTTTTAATCGTTTATAATTAATTATTCGAATATAACTTTCGCAAAGGCTTCAAAAGCACCACCGATAGTTTGACGGAAAAATTAATAGGCCTGCTAAAAGATTTCTTAATTTCATACGCCAAAATTAGCCGTTCCTATCAGAGCTCCTACCAGACCCATAAAGTTTCCTGACATATGGACAATTATTGCATAGGCATTGTTGTCATATTTTTCTTGATAATAACCGGCAATTAATCCAAGAACAAAGGTAAAAGCAAGGGTCCTGAAAATGAAGTAAGCCCCTGCGTCTGAGGTGATCAGAATCAAGTGAGCTAATGAAAAAGCAATAGCGGCAATAAATACCGGAAGAGTTAAATTCCTTTTAAAAAGTTTAATTTTTTTATCACTTAGCGGTTTCAGGAGATTTTGAAGGAATCCCCGGAAAAGTGTTTCTTCTGCTACACTTGCAAGTATAAATATGAAGAGAAAAACCTGTAATGGAGACATTACATCAAAGGCAAAATGGGCTTCTTGCTCAATCCCGCAAGCCTCTCCTATGGCACCTAACAGACCATTTACTATTACTGCAGATAAAAAACCGAATAATGCCGGCTTCCATATCTTTTTAAAGTTTGGCCACGCGATCTTATAATTTACATATTTCTTAAAGCTGCAAATTAAGACAATAGCAAGCACCAACATAGCCGAGTGGGTGACAAAAGAATAAGGTAAAAAATCCACATTCAGTTGAATGGTTCTACCGGCAAGTTGTGCAAATAGGAAAGCTATTATTGTCAAGATTAGTCCATAAATTATTCGCCGGTTGTTTTTCATATGCTATTCCTCCAATATTTGTTTAGGATGATAAATTATTATAGTTGTCAGAGTTAATCAAAGCCTATGTCCTTCTCCCGAATAAGTGGATTGATGCATCTATTTTGTTTTTGCCTCCTTTGCCAAATATACAAAAGCAAGAACTATCCCAAGGACATTGAGACCAACTCCCAATCCCAATAAAAATCCTTCAGTAAAATCACCAAAAGAAGTCGGTAATATACCGGCAAAAAAATCTTTTGACACATACAGTACATTTCCAAGTACTATAAGCGTAATTCCTGTTTTTAGTTTTTTCATTTTAAAATCCTCCATTTATTTGAAAACATTAAATTCTATTTTATCAACTTTTCCTTTGAAATATTCATAATTACCTTCAGGTAAATGCCACATTACTTTGACTTTATCGCAGATTTTTATATTCTTCTGAACTTTATATCTCTCTACAACAACCGAAAATTTAACTTTTTTATAACTGTTTTTTGCGACCGTAAAATATCGGTCCAATGTTTCAAAATGGGTAAAAAATCCCTTTTCGTTGAAGTGGAAAATGCCTGAAACTTCAATCCCGTGATCAGCGAGTGTTCCTCTAACGGAATAATCATCTATCCCTTCCCATTTTACATTATCCGAAAGCAGATAACTCGGAATAAGCATAAACTCACAGAAAGTGGTTATAAGTGCCGATTGAGCCACTTCTTTGCTGTTATCAAAAGCCACCTTTATCCAATTCATCAGCTTTACCTTCATTTCTCCATAACCATCACGGTATAAATCCCTTGCCGCCACAGGCATACCTAGAATCTTCATATAGGCAGCTCTTCCCAGTGGCTTTACGGAATTGAACTGAGTTGTCCGCAGTTTTTTCCATTCTTTGTTTGGAGAGAGTTTCAGCCAACTTTCGCTCCAACAGACATTGGCATTTACGGGGATTGGCCTGTCGATATATCCGCAAACGCGAAGATATTTTTTCAAAGGTTCAGGCAGGAGTTTTATTGCCTCTTCGGTAAAAAATTTAACTCTTTGGCCTCTATTTCTTTCAATGAGCTCGAGCTTCTCTTTTATGAATGTTTTTCTCATGGGTTAAAAAGGTAAATAATGCGGTATATGTTAAGTTTTAGGATTGTCATTTTTCTACAATATGGTAGTTGTCAAGAGTTTGTATTGGGGGCTATGGTTGGTGATGTTAACATTGGAAACATCTTTTGCTTTATAAGGTAAAAAAAGGCACAGATTCGCATCTGCACCTTTCACTAAGCCTCATAAAGAGCTAAAGAAAACTTACCCAACTAATTAATTATTCTTGAACCAGGCTAATATTTATTTTTTGGCCTTTTTTCAAATATATCTCCAACTCAGCGGGTCTATAGGAAATCAACTCAACTCTGAGAGTATGTTTACCCGGTTTTAAGTTGGAAATGGCAAAATTACCCTCTAAATCGGAATAATATTTTTCACCGTCGATAAAAATGGCAGCACCGGCCAACGATTCATTACTGTTTTTATCGATTATGGAACCTTTAACATCAACAGTTTGCATGCTGTAAGCAACTTCCGTGTTGTTTCTTTGTGTCGTCTTATGCTCTTTATTGTCATCAGCAGATGCGTTGATTGATAACAAAATAGCGGCAATTAAAACTAAAATAATTCTCATGTTCGTTTTTTTTTAAGCGGTGCCTTTGATTTTTTAACGATACAAAGATGGAAGATTGATATTACGAGAAGGTTACAATCAAATTACATTTTTGTTAAATTTTCAGCCGCTTGCCATAAGATGCTCAATAGGTCTTTTCGTCGATCAAATTACCTTTTTCGTCCCACATTCTCCAGGTTCCGGTCTTGTTGCCGTCATTGTAATGAATTTCGTAACGTTGAGTACCCAACTCGTCCCAAATACGCCATGTACCGTGTTTTTTCCCGTTTTTATACTCGGCCTCGGATATGAGTTGGCCCGAGACGTCATATTTTCGCCACAATCCATGAAGTTTTCCCTCTCTGTATGAACGTATCTCTTGCGGTTTGCGATTTTCGAAGTAAATGATATAGGCTCCTTCCGGCAAACCGTTTTTAATTTGCATTTCGAGTTTGAGTGTATTGTTGTCGTAGTATTCGCGATAATCACCGGTGTAGAGTTCGTTTTGAGCCCTATCGCGATAGTAAATACCTTCGTTTTGATACAGCTGAGGATTCTTTTTGGAAGATTGAGCCTGTATGGTACATGTAACCAACAAGAGCATCGATAAGAGGGTTAGTTTATGCTTCATGGAATTTCATTATTTGTAAGCAATTATAAGCAATTTAAAGGTATTTCGGGCAACCGAAATACCTTTATTTGTATTTATAAACCAAATGTATCGAACATCAAATACTAAAATTTATATCCTGTCCATGAGAAAATGTTTGTAGGACAACCGGCATTACCGGCTTTTACAGTAACATTTCCTGTTCCGTTAACCTCTTTTCCGTTGAATGGGGTTGTCAAGGAATTGGTTAAAGAAATTGTAGTTGATTCTTGTGCAGCGCCTTTGCCGTCAGTCAGGTCTACTAAATCTTTAGCTTGCCCTTGTCCTTTTACCAATGCATTCTCGATAGTAGCTTTGGCTCCTCTACGCACTTTAATAACATCGTGCATATAACAACCCTCTGTAGTGCTGGCAGCTAAGCGTAGATCGATTGTCATATTTTTGATCTTAAAATTGGACTGGTTGGGATGCTCAGGAGATAATCCGTCCAAATTGCCGTCAGCTTCTACACCGCGGGGGTCAGACTCGCTGCTCACATATCCGGTTTCCCAAATACCGTAGCAATTTTCCAATGTGCCGTTGTAACCTTGTGTGAAGTCAAACATATCGTCATCGGAGTTTACAACCAACAGATTCTTTACGTTTACAGAACCTCCAAAGAACTCAATTCCGTCATCGGCTCCGTTCGGAATATAGATATTTTCAATTTTCGTACCGTTACCTACACCGTTTAAAGTAAGTCCGTTGTGTTCAACGTTTGCGCTTGAGCGAGCACCGGTGTACTCAAGTTTTAAATAGGTAATGGAACCCGAATTGTCGTTAGCAACATTGCCGCCATAAAGGTAGGCAGAGTTGATTTCCGTAGAACCCTTCTCTTTGGGATCGGCCAAGGGAGCTTTACCGTTGATGATCAGTCCGCCCCAATGCCCTTGTTCCGCATTAGCAATATCTGCAGTCATGGTAACGGGTTTTTCAGCAGTACCGTTTACGTTGATTTTACCACCCTGTAAAACCAAAATATAGCTGCTGAATCCCTTTTTCGCTTTGATAGTAGTTCCGGCAGGAATATTCAGTACGCCACCGTCTTCAACGAGGAGCGGACCTACCAATTGATATTCAACCGTTGCATCAAGAGTTCTGACTTCGGTGATTGAGCCGGATAAGTTTTTGTCTTCTACAGTACCCGGAGTAATAGGATCTTCGCAAGAAGCAGCACCAAAAACAAGCGTGGAGCTCAGAAGCAGGTAAAAAAGAATTTTTTTCATTGTGATAATAGTTAAAAAATTAGTTTTTCTTATTGTTAGTATTAAAATTGATAGCTTATGCCGAGGCTGATTTTTTGTCCTTTTTTGAATTCATTCAAGACTGTTTTTTCGTCGGAAACATTGCTTTCCCGCGACAGACGATAAGCAGCATTAAGCAAGTTGGCAGCTTTCAAGTTAATGGAAAGGTACTTGGTAAATCCGTATGAAGCGACAAAATCCAATGTAGGAACTCCCTCTTCAATAATATCTCTGAATCCTTTCGTGCCGATAGTGTGTACTCTATTGCTGAAATAGTTAAAAACGAGTGATGCAATAAAGTTTTTGTCTGATTTTCTGAAATTATAGGATAGATCCACATTCAGCAAAAAAGGAGATGCGCCTTCCAATTTGGTTTTACGAGGCTCCGTGTTGATTATATCGAGCATTAAATCGGTATAGATATAGGAAGCATTCAATCCGAAAGAGAGACGGTTTGATTTCTCAACTTGAGTATCGTACCGATTGAAAATATTTTTACGAAACTCAAACTCAACTCCGCTCACAGTGGCGCTCTTGCCTATATTATCATAGGTAAGGAGTCCTGCCGAGTTTCCCTGATCTACACGTCCGATTGGATTTTGTATATACTTGTAAAAACCGGTAACCGAGAAGAGTTCGTTGTTGGTTATGTAGAAATCCCACTTTAAATCCACGTTGTAGTTGTCAGACGGCCTGATGTTAGGATTACCTTGGCTCGCGAAAGAGATGTTTACATACTGGTAAGGCGAGATTTCTTTAGACTGCGGCAAGGTATATGTTTTACCTATTCCCAACCTCAAGCTGTTTTTATCATTTATGTCGTATTTCAGGTTTAAGCTCGGTAAGAAATAGGTTTTCTTTATAGATTCGCTTCCGGGAGCGGCATGGGTAACATTATGATGAACGGTTAGGTCGACAACGTCCATTCGCAGACCTGCATTTCCGGCCAATTTTTCAGCCAACTGGTATGATACTTCCGCAAAACCAGAATGTATGTTTTTCAATACTTTGTAAGAGTTTGTTTCTCCCGTTGCCATTGTCAGCAAACCTTTCTTTAAATTCTCTTCATACAATTGATCCAAAATCAGATCTTCCATAGTAAAATCCGACATTCCCAACGGACTAAAATTATATTCCACCGCTTTAAACTTATCATTCACAAATCTTCCCACATACCCTACCTGTAAGAATGAATTCTCAGTATTGAATCTGTCATTAAATTTTATCGACAACGCCGCTTTGACATTAAAGTCATTGTTCTTCAGATCGGAGAAAAAACGTTTGTTGCGATTACTTCTGGTCAGATTATAGCGAGCTCCTTCAAGATGAGTAAAATAGTTCTCGCGACGATCGGGCTCCAATCCTGTTACTCTGTTGTAGGTTGCACCTATGGTTAATCCGGTGATTCGGGATAATTTCCAATCTGACACAAGTTGATTCACCAGCAAAAGATTATCATTAGTTTGCTGCCTTCTGATTATACCTGAAAAGTCGGGACTGCTCTGAAAAGCTTCGGTCTGCAAACCGCTATATTCTCCCACATATTGGTCATTGACATGAACAAGCATGAAGTTGTAGTTAATGTTATGCCGATGGTTCATTTCGTAATTGGCGTTGGCTAGAACGAGTTGATTGGTGGTTTGAGAATATTTGTCTCCCTGTTGATCGTGGAAAATGGTTCCGTTCGAGATGGTGTTGCGCACAATTTCTTTTGTATAGGAATAACTTGTTCCGTGAGAAGCTACCGCGAAAAATGAGAGGGGGTTACGTTTTTTTCCAATGTGAAACATTTTTCCTCCCGATATTCCATAACTGTGGTTAAGTGGGAACGACACCTTTTTAGGATCCAGACTATTGGTAAAATTATGCTGATTTTGAGTGGGTTGGTTTACGTTTGCAACTCCTAAATCATTGGAACCATCTTGACGGATAAAATCGTTTTTTATCGCCGTGATGTTAATTCCTGCGGACAAATCGATGGCCAACGCGCTCTCTTGTGTCAATTCTTTGGAAGAGATATCTATAACAGCACCGCCTACATCGCCAACGTGTGATGCGCTAAAAACTTTGTTTACTCCAATATTTTGAATGATATCGGTTCCGAAAAATTCCAACGCTATGTTTTTATATTCCGGATCTTCCGAAGGAATAGGGAATCCATTCAGTAAAGTGGCGTTATACCTGTCGCCCAATCCACGCACGAAAACGTTTTTAACACCCTCTTGTTTCGATATTCCAGACACTTGCGCCACGGCTGCCTGAGCATCGGCAATACCCTTTCTCGACAATTCTACTGCACCGACTGCTTGTATTGCAAAAAGCGATTTGCGTTGTTCCACAAGCAAAATATTTTCGCTTTCGCGGTTGGCCCTCGCTACAACTTCAACTTGATCGAGGTTGAGTTCGTCGGGGTTCATCAGAAAATCTACTTCGGTTTCTTTATTTTTTACGACGGAAACGCCTTTCTTTGTGACAGTTTCATAGGAAACGTAATAGACTATAAGCGTGTATGTGCCCGGGGCAACGCTGGGAATTATATAATTTCCGTCTAAGTCTGCAGCTGCACCCTTGTTGGTTCCTTCAATCACAACCGATGCTCCGATGAGCGGTTCTTTGGTTTTTGAGTCTACAATTGAGCCTGTTATGGTTCCGTTTTGTGCCAGAATAGCTCCGGAGAAGGCTAATAGCAACGTGGAAAGAAATAAGAATTTGTTTGCCACAAAATCAATTTTTACATTTTGGTTTGCGCCACAAAGGTCTGCCATTAGTGTTGCAGATCGGTTACAATATAATGACATTTCTGTTAAGATTATGGGAATAAAAAAAACCGACATGCTTGCATATCGGCAATGAAGAATTTTGCATGCTTAGGTCAGAAAGTTTATATTTATATTCATTAAAAAATATTATATTTGTTTCCGGATTAGCTGATGATTTTTATAAGAAACCTTGTCTGGACTTATGCCCAACAAATGAAAATAATTCAGCACAAGCTTCTAAATTATGCTTGAAACAATATCATTAAATAGACTTAAAATGAATAAAAAAACCTCCATTTTCGTTGCTGCAGTTGCGCTTTTGCTGCTCACCGCAAGTTGCGGTCGTATACTTCCTGTCAAAATATCCGAACTTTATGAGAATACGAATAAATATGAGGACAAGACAGTATTGGTAAAAGGTGAAGTCACTAAAAGTATTTCCATGTTTGGTCTTTCCGGTTTTATTTTGACCGATGGCACTAAAGAATTGATGGTGGTTGGCCATGATTCAACCCCTTCTCCCGGTGAAAAGATAACCGTTCGTGGTACGCTCTCAGTGCCACTTAGATGGCAAGACGATGCGTTGTTGGTGTTAAGGGCTTCGCCGGAAGATGAGGATTAGAGGAGAATGAGATTGTCTGCCCAACTGGAGTACACTCAATTGTCCAGATAAACTAGGGGCGATTTACATAAAACAAACTGGCTCAGTCCGCTCATTAAGTTCATCTTGCTTGCCATGAGATGAACTTATTGCTTTCTGTTTTGAGGAGAATGAAATAGTTTGCTATAATCGAATAATACATATCAATCAAATGAAATCCAAAATAGAAATAATCCAAGCCGATATCACGACAATAAAGGTTGATGCTATCGTGAATGCTGCCAATAATTCTTTATTGGGTGGTGGGGGAGTGGATGGAGCGATTCATCGGGCAGCAGGTCACGAGTTGCTTGCGGAGTGCAGGACCCTGAATGGCTGTGAGACCGGTAAGGCTAAAATCACAAAGGGCTATAAATTGCCTGCAAAGCATGTGATCCATACTGTTGGCCCGATTTGGCGCGGTGGGAATAACAATGAAGCTGAAAAATTGAGAAGCTGTTATAAATCCTGTTTTAAATTGGCCCTTGAGAACAACATCAAGTCAATCGCATTTCCCTCCATAAGCACGGGAGCTTACGGTTACCCAATTGAGCCCGCCTCCAAAATTGCCATACAGGAAATGTTGACTTTCCTGAAAGAAAACCCCGATTTCGAAAAAATCATCGTGGCCTGTTTCGGAAACGAAGTCTACAATTGTTATATAGAATCACTATCCGAAAACGACTAGAATAATATTACTAAACTGATTAATCGAAACCGCCCCTCCACACTATGTGCAAGGGCGGCTTTTTATGTTTTATTTTCGTGATATTATTTTTTCCCTAGCTTCGGCAAAATTAATGCGAATTTGCCAAACTTGTACTTAGAAATTGCATTCACCAGACTAACGGAATAAACCTATATTTTGACCTCATCAAGAGCTCTGTATCCCTTAAATTTCCTTATATTTGCTTTCGTATTTTCGAATAATGAAGTCACTGCTTTATTGAGCCGATTACATTGTTTAATAAACTTATTATTTAAATATCATGAAGAAAAATTACTCTATTTTAGTTACTGCAATAGCGTTATTGCTGCTCACCGCAAGTTGCGGTAAGATTGTCCCTGTTAAAATATCAGAACTTTACGAGAATACGAATAAATATGAGGACAAGACAGTATTGGTAAAAGGTGAAGTCACTAAAAGTATTTCCATGTTTGGTCTTTCCGGTTTTATTTTGACCGATGGCACTAAAGAATTGATGGTGGTTGGCCATGATTCAACCCCTTCTCCCGGTGAAAAGATAACCGTTCGCGGTACGCTTTCAGTGCCACTTAGATGGCAAGACGATGCGTTGTTGGTGTTAAGGGCCTCGCCGGAAGAGGAGGATTAAGAAATAAAGGCGAATAATGGTACTTGCCTATTCAGTAGCAAACATCATTGTCACTATAAAAAAGGAAGGGAAAGGGCGAACATTATTTTTCCCGGAATTGCAAAATCAACACATAATTAACCAGCTCCCATAGATTTGATTTTACTGTGGCATTGATAGTCTATATGTTATCACGTTAACACTATAATTTTCATCATGAAACACAAACGCACATTAAAAACTATTGTTGTGATTATCGCATGGATTGGTTACAGTGCAATCCTTTTGTCGTTGGCCAATGATAGGGAAAGTGTACTGTTTGATATGAAGGCAAGCAGTAGAATCTTGACGCCCTTGACAGAACAACAAGTAGATAGTTTATGGTTCTTGTACGGAAAGAACAAAAAAATACTCCCTGAATATGAGATGCAATCTTTTATCGCTTTATCATATTATCCTGAGTTAATAAACACAACAATAACTTTCAAATATTTAGCAGGACCAACCACTATGGCTGCACTACCTAATTTTTTTAGTCTGTTCTCAAGAGAAAGGAAGTATTGCGTTCTTATTACTAATAATCCAAAGTGTGACTGTATTCTATTGAATGAAGCGCCTTTCAATGCGCAAGTTGGAGCAATTGGTCATGAATTGGCTCACATTGCTCACTATGAAACAAAAAATTTTGTGGGCATGATCCAACTAGCTACTCACTATATGACTAAAAAGGGTAAACGTAGTTTTGAAAGAGAAACCGATATGAAAACCATTAATCATGGATTGGGATGGCAATTATATGATTGGCAGTATTCAGTGTTTGACTCTCCCAAAGCGACTGAAGAGTATAAAACTTTTAAAAAAGAGATTTATATGTCTTATGATGAAATAGAACAAGCAATAATAAACCATACCATTTATGACTCCGAACATAACCACTGTTCTTTAGCAAATTAAAATAATATAGTTCGTAGTAATTGTCCTATAATATTGAGTATAGGATCATTACTTGTCGGATAGATTTTTGGTGAAGCCATTGGAAGTGGCATTTAAGACTTAAAATATCAGTGCCAGAAAATCATAATCTGCCCTTGCCCATGGTGTGCAAGGGCGGTTTTTTACTGCTATCTGTCCGAGTTTTTATTGCTTTTCATCCAATAACCAATCTACTATATTTATGTGCTCAATTCCATCTATTTCGGTGGTTATCAGGTCAGTGGAGATAATGTATTTAGGGTAGTTGTCGTCAATTGCTTTTAGTGGACGGATTTCCCGCTCAGCAGTGTTGGGGTCTGATATTGACCAAGTTACTTGGTAATATTCAAATCTGTTCAGCGCATTTCTCACTATAAAATCGACTTCGTATTCTCCTATTTTTCCAATCCAAATTTGGTGTCCTCGCCTGTTGAATTCGAGATTCACAATGTTTTCCAAAATATGTCCAACATCCTGATATTGAAACTTTCCCAACTTTAGATTGTGAAAACCGATATCTGCCAAGTAGTATTTTTCTTTTGTGGCAAGTTGCTGTTTCCCCTTTATGTCAAAGCGGTTTACCTGATAAAAGAGGTAAGAATTTACCAAATATTCGATATACTTTTCAACGGTATTGTGGTGAATATTTTGGTTGTCTTGCTTCATCGCTTTTGAGATGCTATTGGGTGACACTGCACTACCGATACTTCCCATCAGAAACTTCGTTAGGTTGTCAAAACCCCTCATATTCTGAATGTTATAGCGTTGCCGTATGTCTTTTTCCACAATGGTGTTGTAAACATCCTGAAGGTATCGATTTTGAATATCTGCTCCTTGATCGCGCAATAAAACACCTTGAGGCAAGGAAGTTTCATAAAGGTAATAATTAAAGAGCTCATGTTTGCCAAGTGTTGTATCTTTTTGACTTTCAATAAATTCAGAAAATGAAAACGGTAATATATGAATAGTAATGTAACGACCTGTAAGCAAAGTGGCGATTTCACCTGATAAGAAATAAGCGTTCGACCCTGTTACATACAGATCTATGTTAGTTTCTACAAAAAGTGCATCTATGAGTCGTTCAAATGCAGGAATTTGTTGAGGCTCATCAAGAAAAATATAATTCATATTATCCTTGTCCGTTTTTTAAATGATCTCTTTATAGATATCACGCCAAGTATATTCTTTAGGAAAAATCGGCCTCTCAAAGTTGTATTGACGCACTCTACTTGCAGGTACGCCGGAAGCCATGATTTGATCGGCAAACATATTCAACAAAGTTGATTTACCGGAACGCCTCAAACCAGTAATAACTTTAATAATATGCCTCTCTTTCAACTTTTCCAGTTGCTGAATGTAGTTTTTACGACTGATAAGTGTTCCCATATTCTCCGGATACTTAACAAATTACGCCTTACTTTATCGAAACTTTCGATTTTTAAAAGTTTTGCTAAAGGATACTTTCTTTTTAGTTATTTGGCAAATAATCAGAAAATAAATTTTGCACACTAGCACAAGGTGTCCTGCTTTTGTAAATGTAAATACGAACAAGTGGAAAATATCCTAATTTAGGTATTATACCATACGACTTAAAGCCCAATTTTGACTGTTAAGTCCAAAAAAACAGAAAATTTTGATTTTTTGGAACATTACGATTTTTGAAAAGTGTATATTTTAGCCCCAAATTTCTATTGAAAAGTGTAGTTCCGGACTCAAAATTCATGAAAATCGAAAGTTATACTTTAGACATACATGTAAAAACAAAGTTGAACTTTGGATTTAGATAATAATCATTTGCTGTAAAGCCCTATTTCTCCTTTTGTTTTTAACAACATGGTTTCTCTGCAAAGCAAGAAATCCTCATATAACTTCGGCAAAAACGCTTCAAGTTTGCCAAAGTTATACGAATGTCGTTTTAGCCTTTATTTCATTGATAGTCCGATCTTTATCACAGAAACATTTCCAATAAATCATATTATACGCATATCATCGTTTTCCAAACAGATGATTTCCAGATAGTTGTAAGCCACGATCGGTTTGCTGTTTAATGATTTTTAAAATTTATGCCATACCCAAAATCCATACAAATACAAAGTTGTATTTTGCAATTCCCCACTATAATTTGAAAAGTGTATATTTTAGTCCCAAATATCTTTTGAAAAGTGTAGTTTCGACATGTGAATAAGATAATAGAGTCAAAGTAGAGGTTGATTTTTCCGGCAACTCTGAACCGTCCCCCTGATTGAAATTGACTTTCGTTTGAAGCTTTTTCCTGCAAATTTAAAATTTGTCCCCTGTAATTTTAAAATTGCTTCAAAAACTGAGTAGCAATTCCTTTAAGAAATCAGTAATGGAAAACGAAAAAGCCCCCACACATTTACGCGTAAGGGCTTTTTAGTTCTCAAATCAGGCCTTAAAATTGTGCGACCAGACAATGTTATTATTTTACCAATTTATGATCTCTCTTA
>CAZRBY010000010.1:56850-62558 GCA_964598495.1 uncultured Muribaculaceae bacterium | reverse complement strand
ACCTATTTCAGGACATGACAGGTAACCCGCACCACGAAACTCGTATCGCGCAACCCGAATAAAAAAGAGGCTCCCTTTTTACGGGGAGCCTCCAGCTATGAAAACGGTTTATATATGATTTTTTTGCAAAAATCCGAAGTTATTCATCGATCAGCTGCATCTTTTGCACATAGATAGCCTTCTTCTTCTGTGCTCTCTTTATTACGGAAGGTTTTTCAAAGGTCTTACGGTTCCTAAGTTCGCGCAAGGTACCTGTCCTCTCAAATTTGCGTTTGAATTTCTTCAATGCCCTTTCAATATTTTCACCTTCTTTTACCGGTACGATAATCATGATGTGCAGACACCTCCTTTTTTTTGTAACCGCAAATATAAGCAGGTTTTTCGGTTTGACAAATATTTGGAGAAAAAAACGTACTTTTGTAAATAACATATCAAAGACAAATAATACCGATGAATAATAACGAACTGAAACGATTTAGAGAGTTGGTTGTACAGGGAATCCCCACCCAGCTTCCTCCACCTGCAACACATGAGAAAGAAATCAGTCACGCACCCAGACGCAAGGATATACTTACAAGGGATGAGAAAATTCTTGCCCTAAAAAATGCCCTCAGGTATTTTCCCAAACAGCAGCACAAGGAGCTGTCGGTAGAATTTGCCAGTGAGCTTGAGAAGTACGGGCGCATCTATATGTACCGCTTCCGTCCCGAATATCGCATTACTGCTCGCTCGATAGAGGATTTTCCCTACAAATCCCGTCAGGCAGCGGCAATTATGCTGATGCTCAGCAATAATCTCGATTATGCGGTAGCACAGCACCCGCACGAACTGATTACTTATGGTGGCAATGGAGCAGTCTTCCAAAACTGGGCACAGTACCTGCTTACGATGCAGTATCTCTCCCGGATGACTGATGAGCAGACTCTTGTGCTGTATAGCGGTCATCCTATGGGACTCTTTCCTTCTCATAAGGAAGCGCCCCGTCTGGTGATTACCAATGGTATGGTAATTCCAAATTACTCTTCTCAGGATCATTGGGAAAAGTTCAATGCTATGGGAGTTTCGCAGTATGGCCAGATGACCGCAGGCTCATTTATGTATATTGGGCCGCAGGGTATAGTTCATGGTACCACCATTACCGTGCTCAACGCGGCAAGGATGAAAAATAATGGCAGTGACGATATCAGAGGCAAGATTTTCGTGAGTTCCGGACTCGGAGGGATGTCTGGAGCACAGCCCAAAGCGGCGGTAATTGCCGGAGTGGTAGGAATAGTGGCTGAAATTAACCCCAAGGCAGTGAGCAAACGCTATGAACAGGGTTGGGTGGATGAGGTATATACCGATTGCGATCAGTTAATAGATAGGGCTTTAAAAGCGAGTGCTGCACGAGAAGCTGTTTCTCTTGCATATCAAGGCAATATTGTGGATCTTTGGGAGCGTCTTGCCGACAGAGAGATAAATGTGGATCTGGGTAGTGACCAGACTTCGCTCCACAACCCTTTTGCGGGTGGCTATTATCCCGCCGGTATCTCCTTTGAGGAGTCCAACAGGATGATGGCGCAGGAGCCTGAACGTTTCAAGGAGGAGGTCTACAAGACACTCCGCAGGCATGTAGCGGCGATCAACCGTCTTACCGCACGTGGAATGTATTTCTTTGACTATGGTAATGCCTTCCTTCTGGAGGCCTCCAGAGCAGGTGCCGACATTCTGACAGATAAAGGCAAGTTCCGTTATCCATCGTATGTCCAGGATATTATGGGACCGCTCTTCTTTGATTACGGATTTGGTCCATACCGTTGGGTGTGTACATCTTCCAGAGCAGAGGACCTCGCTGTCACAGATGCTCTTGCCTTAGAGGTACTGGAGGAGATTCTGCGTACGGCTCCTGTGGAGATACAACCTCAGCTCAAGGACAATATACATTGGATTAAAGAGGCTGCAGCAAATAAGTTAGTTGTAGGGTCGCAGGCACGCATTCTTTATGCGGATGCCGAAGGACGCATTAAAATAGCTCTTGCTATGAATAAGGCTATCCGTGAAGGAAGGGTTAGTGCCCCAATAGTGCTGGGACGTGACCATCACGATGTGTCGGGTACCGATTCTCCTTTTCGGGAGACTTCCAATATATATGACGGCTCCTGTTTTACTGCAGACATGGCAATACACAATGTCATAGGAGACTCTTTCCGCGGCGCCACCTGGGTTTCTATTCACAATGGAGGTGGAGTTGGCTGGGGTGAGGTTATCAACGGCGGATTCGGAATGGTGATAGACGGCAGTGAGGAGTCGGACCGCAGGATCAGGGCGATGCTCCACTGGGATGTCAACAATGGCATTGCGCGCCGCAGTTGGGCGCGTAACGAAGGTGCAATTTTCGCAATAAAACGCGAAATGGAGCGCACTCCATTGCTCAAAGTAACTCTGCCAAATATTGCGGATGACGATCTTCTGGAGAGCTGTTTCTGATACATTTTATGGAGATAATTGATTCATTCATCAAGTGGCTCGGGGTACAAAAAAGGTATTCTCCGCGTACTTTGGTTCTTTACCGGAGTGCGGTGGATGAATTTTATGCCCATATCTTTCCTGAGGGTAAAATTGAGGCAGGAGAGGAGACTTCCGTACTCACGCCTCTAAATATCCGCGGTTTCATTGCCGGAGGACTTGAGAGTGGGCTTTCCGCCCGTACAATGAATCTCAAGTTGGCGGCTCTTAGCAGTTTCTGTTCCTATCTGATGAAACAGGGAGTAATCCAATCCAATCCCGTCAAAAAGGTCTTTCGTCCTAAAGAGGATAAAAAGCTCCCTGAGTTTTATACCGAAAAGGCTATGAGCAATTATTTCGGATCTATGACTGAAGAACGGCAGGAGCATGAAGGGGAGGAATCCTTTCCGGTTTTGCGTAACAGGACAATACTTCTGCTGCTTTATTCCAGCGGAATTCGTCGCGCAGAACTTTGTGGATTGAAGATTACCGACTTCGATCCCGAAAGGTCGGTAATCAGGGTTTTGGGTAAGGGTGATAAATTGAGAGAAATTCCAATTCCCTCTTTGATTTGTCAGGAATTAATACTATATTTGAAAAGAAATAACAGGGAGTTTCCCGGCAATACTGAAGGGTACTTTTTTTTGACAGATAAAGGACTTCCGCTTTACCCGGCTTTTGTCAATAATGTCGTAAAAAAGGAACTTGAGAAGGTTGGAGGTTTTACAGGGCGCAAGTCTCCTCACTTGCTGAGACATTCACTTGCTACACATCTGCTCAACCGCGGTGCAGACCTCAACAGTATCAAGGAGATTCTGGGCCATTCATCCCTTGCTGCAACACAGATTTATACACACAATTCGTTTGAACAGCTAAAGAACGCATACTTAACAGCTCATCCAAGAGCAAAAAACGGAGGTAAAAATGGAAATTAAAGTACAATCAATCAAATTCGACGCAGACCAGAAGCTGCTTGATTTCATCGACAACAAGGTAGGTAAAATCGCCAAGTACTACGAAGACATCGTGCGTACCGAAGTCAACCTCTCATTGCTTGCAGACCCACAAAATAAGAATGTAAAGATTATCGTTTACATTCCGGGTACGGAAATTATTGTGGAAAAAAACTCCGACACATTTGAGGAGGCCATCGTAAATTGCGTGGGAGTACTCAAAGGTGCTCTCGTATCAGCCAAGGAGAAGCGATTCAAATAAATTTTAGAAAAATAATATCGTCAGCTCTTCCGGGCTGATCCCGCAAAAATAGTCACCGGCTGCCACTTCACTGAGGCGGCCGGAAATTTTTTCGGGAGTATGCTCTACACCAGACATAAGATTGCAAAACTCCTCCACAGGTTTATTGAAAAAGAAATCTCCTCTTATTTCCAGAGCAGAGATTTTTCCTGATGAGACATCAAAAGAGACCTCTACGAGTCCGGCAGGAAACTTTACAACTTTGTTGAGAGCATATTTGGGAGAAGCACCAAAATTCCAGGAATCTCTGCGATATCTTGATTCCGCAAGGGCATCAATTGAGCGCAAATCTTCCTCACTCCAACTATAGGGCTTGTATTCGCGTCCAACATAATCAGCCAGATAATTCATAAATTCTACTACATCCATTGTTTTAGTCAGATGCTCGGTAATATTTGTTACCCTGGACCGATGAGACTTTACAGCCCTGCCATCAAATTTTTCGGGACGCTCTTTAAGAGCTTTTGCAAGTGAATTCATGGATATACTGAAAAGTAACGTGCCATGTTGTAAAACGCGGTTTTTGGAAAAACACATCGCGTTGCCGGAAAACTTTTTATCATCAATCAGCAAATCATTGCGTCCTTCCAGATAGGCATCTACGCCAAGCGATTGCAGAGCATCAATAATCGGCCTTGTGAATATACGGAACATATCGTTACTATCCCGGCCGGGAATCCTTGTGTCGAAAAAGGAGAAATTGACATTACCGAGGTCGTGGAAGACTGCGCCTCCTCCGGTCATTCTTCGCACTACGGGAACTTTATTGGCAGAGACCCATTCAGTGTCAATCTCGGCATAGGCATTTTGGTTGCGACCAACTATAATTGCATCTGAGTTCCGCCAGAGACGGAAAATACTCTCGTCAAAATTATCAAGGAGATATTCTTCTGCAGCGAGATTCCAGTAAGGATCGGTATTTGTGTCGTGTATCAGGAGCATGCTTTTCGTAAGATGGTTTTGTAGATGAGCCAGACCAGATATGCAATCAGCAGACCAAGCAGTGCGCCACCGAGGATGTCTCCGGGATAGTGCTTGCCAACATAAATCCTGCTGTATGAAACCAGTGCCGCCCAGATGAAAATCAAAAATGAGTAGACTCTTTTGCGGATAATCATTGATGAGAGAGCTGCAAAACAAAATGTATTGCAAGCGTGCCCTGAGACAAATCCGTAGAGAGATCCGTGTGGTTCGAGCATTCTGACACTATTCGCCAACAAAGGCTCTTCACATGGCCTCAGGCGGCCCACACTCTCTTTGATGAATACCGACATGTGCTCGCTGGCGAGGTATGCCAACACAATGGCCGCAACCGCCAGCAGCGCAACTTTCCATTTCTTGGTAAAGAAAAGATAAATCAGTACTCCAAGGTAGAGCGGTACCCATACCCATACTTTTGAGAGGAAAATCATTATCGGATCAAAGAAATCCGAATGCCACCCGTTGAGAAGGGTGAACAATTTCATATCAAGTTCGATCAATTTCTCCATCGGCATTCAGAGTCTTCCAGAGCATATCCTTGAGTTGAGGTATCCCTTCGCCGGTAAGCGAAGAGATAAAAATATATTGAATATTTTTTGGGAGATGCTTTTTGGTTTCCTTTTTGAGTTCGTCATCAAGCATATCGGACTTAGTTACGGCCAAAAGCCGTTCCTTACCCAACAATTCGGGATTGTATTGTTTGAGCTCGTTGAGCAATATGCCGTACTCTTCGGCGATATCTTTACTGTCTGCCGGTATCATGAAGAGAAGCATTGAGTTACGCTCAATATGCCTGAGAAATCTCAATCCAAGACCTCTGCCTTCGTGAGCTCCTTCTATGATGCCCGGAATATCGGCCATAACGAAAGACTTGTCATCGTAATAATTGACGATGCCAAGATTGGGTTCAAGAGTGGTAAATGCATAGTCCGCTATCTTGGGCTTTGCAGCCGATACTACGGAGAGGAGGGTGGATTTGCCTGCATTGG
>CAZRBY010000010.1:0-56743 GCA_964598495.1 uncultured Muribaculaceae bacterium | reverse complement strand
CGTCATCAACTATTTCAAAGAGAACTTCGCCCGTCTCGCCATCTTTAGCCACCGTACCCAAGGGAACTTTGAGTATAATGTCCTTGCCATCGGCTCCCGTGCGTAGTTGTCCACTACCGTCACCGCCGTTTTCAGCTTTGATGTGTTTTCGGTATTTGAGATGAATCAGAGTCCAGAGTTGCTTGTCGCCCCTCAATATAATATGTCCGCCCCGCCCTCCGTCACCTCCGTCAGGTCCGCCTTTGGGTATATATTTTTCCCTACGTAGATGCGTGGAACCTTTGCCTCCGTTACCCGATTTGCAAAAGATGCGGACATAATCTATGAAATTGGAACTTTGATTTCTCATTATGCTATCGTTAAAGCATTTCAATCAGGAGAGATATCTTGTCAAAAATTTCTTCAATCGTACCCTCACCGTCAATTTCGTGGTATTTTCCCTGTTTCTTGTAATAGTCGATTAAAGGCTCGGTCTTGGAATGGTAAGTGACTATGCGGTTCTGGATTATCTCATCATTCATGTCATCCTTGCGATCTTCAATCAGTGCACGATGGTGAATTCTATCTCTTACCGTATCATCACTGATGATTATTGAGATCACACCGTTTACATCCATTCCAAGACTCTTAAGATGGTAGTCGAAGGAAGATGCCTGTGTGGTAGTGCGAGGAAATCCGTCAAATACAAAACCTGATACATCCGGATTCTGGACAATCTCATTACTGACCATTCTTAGAACTATCTCATCTGGGACCAAGTTGCCGTCATCAATAAGTGCTTTGGCTATCTTTCCGAGTTTGGTGCCGGCTTTAATTTCAGCACGTAGAAGGTCTCCGGTGGATATGTGTCTCAAATTATATTTCTTAACCATCAGCTTGGCTTGAGTACCTTTCCCTGCACCCGGCGGACCAAAAATGATAAAGTGTTTCATAATATATGTATCTTATATAGTGTTGTCAAGATGATTTGTCAAGAATATAGATGTCCTTGCAGTTGCGTCCCAGTTGGTTATAATCCAGACCGAAGCCCACTAAAAAACGGTTTTCAACCTCAATTGCTACGTAGTCAAGAACCAGAGAATTGTTGTAAACCTCCGGCTTGAGCAGAAGCGTGCAGATTTTAATGTCGTTTGCTCCGGCAATAGTGAGTGTTTTATGAATGTCGCAAATGGTGGTTCCGGTATCGACTATGTCTTCCACGATGATAAGGTCCCTTCCTCTTATATCGGCGGTAAGACCGAGTATTGTCTTTGTTTTGCCCGAAGAGAGAGTGCCTTCGTAGGAAGCCAATCGGATGCTGGTAATCTCACAGGGAAATGTAATCCTTTTCATAAGTTCACCGGTAAACATTATTGATCCGTTGAGCACACAGAGCAGGATTGGCGGCGTTTTACATCCGCGGAAGTCATTGTTTAATTTTTCAGCTACTACGTCAATTGCTTTGGAAATTTCTTCGTAGCGAATGTATGGTACAAAATATTTGGCGTGAAGTTGGATTCTTTCCATCTGTGAAATATTTTTTGCAGAGGCAAATTTAATCATTATTTTTGGGACATTATACAAAATGAGACAATATGAGACCGCTAGTAAGTATTATAATGGGGAGTACATCCGATATGCCTGTGATGAAACAGGCTGCGGAATTTCTTGATATGATGGAGATTCCTTTTGAGATTAATGCCCTTTCGGCACATAGAGTTCCCCATAAGGTAATGGAGTTTGCAGAAGGAGCTGTCGTACGTGGAGTCAAGGTAATCATTGCCGGTGCAGGTGGAGCAGCTCATCTGCCGGGTGTAATTGCCGCATACACTCCTCTGCCTGTCATCGGTGTCCCGATCAAGTCATCCAATTCCATTGACGGTTGGGACTCGGTACTTTCTATTCTTCAAATGCCTTCAGGCATTCCGGTGGCCACTGTTGCTCTTGACGGAGCAAGGAACGCCGCCATTCTTGCAGTGCAGATGCTGGCGCTCTCCGATGATGTATTGATGGATAAAGTAAAGGCTTTCAAAGCGGATCTTGCATCCAAGATAGCCAAAGCCAACAATGAATTGGCTGAAATCAAGTTCAAGTTTAAAACAAATTGACTATGCATTTTTGATTTTCATAGTATTTAATTTTTCCGGTTATGAGGCGAGAGATTGTGGGGTTGGAAAGAACTCCGATTGCCATCGCCATAGCGTTGGCAATCTTTTTTTGTACAACATTATGCTGTGCGGCACAGAATCAGTTGCCACATCAACTTCTTTCGATAATTGAGGATATGGCCTCTTCAGGTGGGGAGGAGGCTGCTCTTGAACTCCAGCTAAGTTATGAGGAGATGCTTTCTTCGCCGCTTGAGATAAATCTGCTTACCAGAAGGCAGATGGAGGAGTGTGGTTTGCTTACCACGTTCCAGATTGAGAGCATTCTGGATTACCGTAAGGAGTATGGCGATATTCTTTCACTTTCTGAACTATCACTGGTGGACGGTTTTGGTCCCGAAGCTATAGAGTTGGTGAGACATTTCTTCAGGTTTACCTCACTACAGGCCATTGCATCTCCCTTTGCGGAGGAGAGTTACAGCCATCGTTTTTCGACCAAAGTCCGAAAAAAAATGAAGTCTGAGGGTATTTCGCTAACATCAAAATATAAAATGGAATATGGCAGACGCATTAGTGCCGGTCTGACTCTCGACAGCGATGCGGGAGAAAAACTCACAAGTTACTATCATCCCGATTTTACCTCTCTACATCTTGCATGGAGTCCGCGAGAATTACCTCTTAATAAGAAAAAGATAAGATTCCGTAAAGTGGTGCTTGGAGATTATGTGGCAAGGTTTGGACAGGGGCTTGCATTGTGGAAGGCATTTCCGGTCTCATTTTTCGGGACACCCTCATCTCTCAGCAAACGCGGGAGTGCCATTACTCCCTATACTTCGACAGATGAGTCAAATTTCCTGCGGGGAGCAGGAGTGACTTTCGGCTCACAAGGGATGGAATGTTCGCTCTTCGCCTCCTACAATGGAGTTGATGCGCGTGTTGTGGGGGATAGTTGCTACACCTCGATAATCACCGGCGGAGTGCATATTACGGAAGCGGAACGTGCTACACGAAATAGTATGCACGAATATCTCTTCGGAGGACACTTTTCTTACGATTATAACCGTCTTCAACTGGGGGTGACCGCTCTTTGCTACGGCTATGATAAGTGCAACGCCCGTCGTGTATTGGAGTACAATAGATACCAAATGTATGATGGTATATGGGGCAATCTGGCACTTGACCTCTACACTTCCTGGAGCAGTTTCCGTTTTTTTGCAGAGGCAGCCGTGGATTTCCGTCCGGCAGCGGCACTGCTCTGCGGACTCTCCTGGAATCCGGATTACACGCTGGAGATGGCTCTGATGGTACGCGCTTACAGCAAGGGCTATACCGCTACACACGCTGCCGCATACTCCACTCTCTCCTATTGCTCCAATCAGTACGGAGCTACTGCCAGTGTCAAATATATTCCCTTCAGAGGGTGGACGGTGCATCTCTCGGCGGAATACAGCGCCTATCCCTGGTCGAGATACAGGATTGATGGACCATCGTGGGATTCCAGAGCACGACTGGATATTCTTAAGGAATTTCAAAGCGGCTCACAGCTCCAGATGCGGTTTGATTGGCGGCACAAAAGCGAGTCAGTGTCTACTGTAAAAGGGCGATTCCATGCAAAAGCCGTACTTTCCCGGTGCTGGTCTCTATCAGCTCGGATTGAAGGAGGCCTGAAGGGCTATGCCACATATGGTGAACTTGGATTTCGGACTGCAGACCGAAAATGGGATATTTGCGCAAGGGGCACATATTACAATACCGAAGATTGGAAGTCGAGAGTCTATATATACGAAAGGGGAGTGCCGCAATCTTTATCAGTGGAGAATTACTACGGCAAGGGTTGGAGCTGGTATTTCCTTGTGAAATGGTCTCCCGCCGGGTTTGCAGATTTATGGCTCAAATACTCGAAGAGTTATTGTGCCTTCTTTATCTTGATTACCATCCCGGGATAGATCTTGGTGGATTGAGTAAATCCGTTAAGCTTGAGCAGTGAGCTGAGGGTCACTCCGGAGAATTTGCCCGCAATACCGGAAAGAGTATCATTTTTCTTGACGGTATAGGTGATATATCCATCTTTCGCAGAGGTTGTTGTAGTACTGCTGCCTGTGGTTTTCGTTGATGAGCCTGATCCGGAGGATGAAGCGCTGCCTCCTATACGGAGTTTCTGTCCTACACGAATAATGTCGCTCCTGAGGTTGTTCCATCTCTTGATGTTGGAGACAGTTGTGCGATATTTCCTTGCGATACTCCCCAATGTCTCTCCCGATTTTACGGTGTGCGTGGTCATGCTGCCCTCAGTACCGCCTTTCTCTTTGACCTTTTTAATAGCAATATCGCTGAAGAAAAGTGTATCCTTGTGGGAATAGATCGACTCTTCATTGTTGACGAATTGCATGGTGTAGTTGTGCGGAAGTCTGAGGATATAGGTTTTTTCCTTTCCGGGAATAATATCGTGGAGATATTGTGGGTTAATCTGACGGAGTTCTTCCATCGGTATACCTATAACATCGGAAATTTGTTGGAAATGAAGCATCTTGTTGACATGAATCGTGTCAACATGGGCCGGGAGTGAAGATTGTTGGGGTACTATCCCGTGTTCGGGATAGTATTTCAAAGTATATAGAGCTGCAAAGAAAATGGGCACATAGCCACGTGTTTCTCTGGGAAGATAATTGTAAATCTCCCAGAAGTCGGTTTTTCCGCCTGACCGGCGAATGGCCTTCAGTACATTGCCTGCTCCACAGTTATATGAGGCGATTGCAAGAGACCAGTCTCCGAAAATGTTGTACGAATCCTTGAGGTATTTTGCCGCGGCATGGCATGATTTGTAAGGATCGTATCTTTCATCGACAAATGATGTCATATCAAGGTCATATAGTCTCGCGGTGTAATGCATGAATTGCCACATTCCCCTCGCTCTAGCCCTCGAAACGGCTTTAGGGTTAAATGCAGATTCTATCATTGCCATAGCCTTGAGTTCCTTGGGGAGGTCGTACATATCGAATATTCCCTCTATTATAGGGAGGTAATAAGCTGAAAGAGATATGATGTTGGCGGTAACCTTAGGCATCTTTTCCGTATAAAGGATGATGTTGTTTCTAACATAGTGGTTGAACTGGATTGGGATAAATGAGTTCAATCTGTTCAGCCTTTCTATATAGACGGAATCGGGAATGGCAGACTTGAGAGTATCCCTTTCAAGCATTTCGAAATCCGGGTTGAATGCTTCGGCTTGCTTGTGTAAGTACCACACACTGCGAAGAGAGTCGATGCTTTCAGGTGTATAAGTTTCCGGTTTGAATACCTCCTCCATGGCAATCCCTTCTTCCACATCTCCCGAAACAGGCTCAGCAAGCAGATTATATTCGTAAGCGAGGGAATCGTAGGCATTCTGGAGCGAATCCAGTCTGCGTGTAAGATCCTCTATGATCTTTTTTCTGGATCTGATCTGTGCTCCTGCATCAGGCAGGGAACATAACATGGCAAGGATGAGAATTACGGTTGAAATTAAAGGTCTTGCTTTCATATCACTAGAAATTGAGGGTCATTTGAAGTCCGAATGAAGGCATCGGACCGTAGGTTGGAGAATAATAGGGGGTGAGTGGCTCTATTACAGCCGGCTCAAATTGAAGTGTGGCAAGATTGTCGCTAACATCAAAATCTGCCATATGTGCGAATACGTTGGCATCTATTATATTGAGTGCGTATACAAGCACGAATGCCACAACCGAATAGTCGCGGAATCGTCTGTAGGTGTCTCTGTACCATTCGGCCTGGCCGGATGTAATATGGCCTATGTAGCCGCTATTTGGGTCTTGGTCCACCTTGCAGATATACCTAAAGCGCTTGTACTGTATGTCGTTCTGATGGAAAAAGTAACCGCAGGCCACAAATCCGGTCCACCAGATCGGTATCTTCCAGTAATCACCGTTATAGGCTTGTCCCAGGCCGGGCAGAAGGGCCGAGTAAATGGTGGATTTTGCGGCGACAGGCACTCTGACCTCGGTCTTGTATGAGATAGTTGCGTCCAGAAGCGCACCCCAGTAGGTAAGGCCTGCACCTATGTACCCGAGATTGCGGTAGAGCTTGTATTTTTCGTCACCGGTCTGCCGGTATTTTATATTGTTTGATATTCCCGTGTAGACTCCGGCACCTAAGCCTCCGTATATGATAGGGACTTTCCACCATTGCTTATTGTAAATCTGACCGGCACCAGGCAAAATGGCCGTGCCCAGAAGCATATAACCGGGCTTGAGTGTATCCCTGCCCATATAACCGCGAATGAGTGCCTTCATTGAGAAACCGGCGGTGGTGTCAGCCTTGACATCGCTTTCGGGGTTGACCTGGGAGCCTGTCTGCATATTGGCACCCGGAGGTCCTCCCATTTTGCCCATAGTAACATTGCCTGAGCGTTGAAACTGTGCCTCAGCGCTAAAATAGAAAACTATGAGCAAAAGTATGACGGAAAGATATCTCTTCACTATGCAATTCTATAACTGGTTATCTTCGATTGCCTTGAGAAAGGCATCGAGCTCGTTATCGTTCTTGAAACGGACAGTCATTGTACCGCCTCCGCTGCCGGTGCGTTTAAAGGAGACACCCCTGTCAAAATATTTGCCGACAATGTCGGCGAGGCGATAGTAACTTTCAGGATAATTGTCCTGTTCTTGGTTGCTTTCCCGCACGGGCGCGGGAGTGTTGCTCTGTCGGACTTTCTCCTCAAGTTGGCGTACGTTGAGGTCCTTGCGTATGGTGAGTTCACATAGTTCCGTCTGTAGTGCGTGGTTGTCAAGCGAAAGCAATGCTTTGGCGTGGCCCATACTGATTTTGCCGGTCTTTACGGCCTTCTGGATCTCTACCGGTAGTTTGAGTAGGCGGAGATAATTGGCCACTGTAGCCCTCTTTTTTCCAATTCTCAAGGACATCTCCTCCTGGGTAAGGTTGCATTCTTCCATCAGACGCTGAAATCCGAGTGCTGTCTCAATTGCATCGAGATCCTCTCTCTGGATGTTCTCCACGATGGCCATCTCCAACATTAGGGTGTCGTCTGCCTCACGGATATAGGCGGGGATTGTCTGAAGGCGAGCCAATTTGGCAGCTCTAAAACGTCTCTCGCCACTGATGATCTGATATTGCGAAGGTCCGATCTTGCGCAAGGTAAGGGGTTGAATGATACCGAGAGTGCGAATTGAGTCTGCAAGCTCCAATAGCCCCTCTTCGTCAAACGAGAGGCGCGGCTGAGCCGGGTTAGGTACAATCTGGCTCAGAGGCACCTCGCAGATGGATGCAGGATTGCTCCTTTCGGAAGAAGGTGCGGGCCTGTATTCAGTATGTTGACGGATCTCGCCGGCATCTCCCAGAAGAGCTCCGAGTCCTCTCCCTAATGCTTCTCTTTTTGCCATGACTGGTTCTTTTTTATTATTTCTTTGGCTAGCTCCAGGTAGTTAGATGCTCCGGGTGAGCCGACATCATAGAGGATGGCAGGCTTGCCGAACGAAGGAGCTTCACTCAACCGAATGTTCCTAACAATAATCGTGCTGAAGACCATTTCTTTGAAATGAGTCTTGACCTCTTCCACTACTTGGTTGTGTAGACGTAGTCGGCTGTCGAACATGGTAAAGAGAAATCCCTCGATGTTTAGAGCCGGATTGAGGCGATTCTGGACAAGTTTAATGGTATTGAGCAGCTTGCCTAGTCCCTCGAGAGCAAAAAACTCCGGTTGTACGGGTATTATTACCGAGTCGGCTGCCGTAAGTGCGTTTACAGTGATTAGTCCCAGTGATGGAGCGCAATCCAGAATGATGTATTCGTAGCGGTCGCGAACCTTTGAAAGTGCGTTTTTTAGCACCGACTCCCGGTTGTCGACATTGAGCATTTCTATCTCAGCACCCACAAGATTGATATGGGAGGTGATGATGTCGAGATAATCCAACTCAGTAGGCATAATGGTCTGCTCAATATCCTTTTGTCCGATGAGAACCTCGTAGAGGGTATTGCCTGAGTCGGAATCGGGGTTGAAATTGAGTCCGGATGTGGTGTTGGCCTGAGGATCTGCGTCGATCAGCAGGGTTTTCCTCTCCAGCACTGCCATCGAAGCCGCTAGGTTAATAGCTGTTGTGGTTTTTCCCACTCCTCCTTTCTGATTGGCTATTGCAATGATTTTTCCCATATATGCTATGAATTAGGTCCAAATAAAAAACAAATTTACAAATTCTTTTTCTTAGGAAAGGTATTTATGTTAATTTTGTCCGAAAATGATTCTTGAGCAAGTATGGCAGACTCCTGGAAAGTGATAGTAAGCAGTATGTCAGGCGGTGGTAAAGCGGGTCAGGAATGGACTGAAATAGCAGACCGCCTTGAAGCGAGAGGCATCTCATACTCGGTTTCTTTTACAAAATACCGTTTTCATGCCCGAGAAATCGCTACAGAGGCCCTGAAGGAGGGTTTCAGGCAGATTATCGTGGTTGGTGGCGATGGGGCATTGCACGAAGTGCTTTCCGGTATTATGACACAAAGCAAAGTACCTTCAAATAAGGTAACTCTGGCAATAATTCCAGTCGGCTCGGGTAATGACTGGGCTCGTTTGCATGAGATTCCGAAGGGGTATGATGATGTTACGGATGTTATTGCCAGAGGCAAGAGCGTGGTTCAAGATGTGGCAAAAGTTGACTCCGTTATGGACGGTGCTCCTTTTACATCATATATGGTCAATATAGGAGGATTGGGATTCGATGCTCAGGTATGCCACAATTTTGATCTGGAAAAAAAGGAGGGCAAGGCAACAAGTGATGCACTTTATCTCAAGTGCCTTCTAAAGGGGTTTATGGGATACGATTCGCGCTATTTCCGCATCATAACTGACGGTAATCTATTCTATGAGGGCGATGTTTTTTCTGTCGCGATGGGTATAGGAAAATATTCAGGCGGAGGTATGATACAGACCCCCAATGCTCTATTTGATGATGGCCTGATTGATCTGACAGTCATCAAAAACATCCCTAAATCGAAGATTCTGCGCAAGATTCCTACCCTATTTACTGGCAAGATCTATGATGTAAAAGAGGTCATTCACACCAAAGCATGCCTGATTGAAGTTTCAGCTGAACCGGAGTCGTTCGTAGAGGTTGACGGTGAGGCTGTCGGCTTGAGTCCAATCCGTGTGGAAGTAATTCCTGCTGCAATCAGGGTAATTACAAATCTGTAACATATATCATTATGAAGAACATTATCGGGAAATTGAAAAAAATGCTGCCCTATCTGGTTGCAGCTGCTGTTTTTATACTTCTAGCAGTGGTGTATTGTTACCCTGTCCTTTCAGGTAAGGTGCTTCGGCAGGGCGATATTTACCAGTGGAAGGGAATGTCGCATGAGGTACAGGAATATTTTGAAAATACCGGTCATGTTTCAAAATGGACCGGCTCCATGTTTTCGGGTATGCCGGCTTATCAGATAACGCATATCCCTCCGCAGAACGGTTTTGTTGGATTGATGTTCAAGGTTTGGACTTTCCTTTACAGACTATCGCACTTTTTTTTCGGCTCAATACTTGCAATAATAATTGGATATTTCGTAGGATTTTATATACTCATACGTTCTTTTGATGTCAATAAATGGCTCTCAATAGTGGGATCAATAGCAATTACACTCTCATCCTACTTCTTTATCATCATAGTGGCCGGACACGAGACAAAGGCCCTGACGCTCGGACTAATGGCTCCGGTGATAGCGGGATTTTATCTGATTTTCCAAAAGAAATATCTATGGGGTGTTTGCTTGACAATGCTCTTTACTGCATTTGGTCTATATGCTCATCCCCAGATGTCATATTATATCTTCATGATGATAGGTGTGCTTGCTATAGGGGAGATATGGCAACATATCAAAGAAAAACGCTTAAAGGATATGGCAATAGCCATATCTCTATTTGCACTCTCAGTACTTATCGGTGCCGGCACAGGTTACGGCAACTATAAGTCCAATTCTGAATATATGAAGGAGACTATGCGTGGAGGTCACTCTGAGATTGTAAGGGAGGAAGATGAAGCAACCTTAAGTAACGACTCGGGACTTAGCTTTGAATATGCTACCCAGTGGAGTTACGGTATTGGCGAGACTTTTACCCTGCTGATACCCAACTTCAAGGGAGGAGCCTCGGCTTCGAATATCGGCACTGACTCGCGTTTTGCGGAGGCTCTCAAATCCAACAGAGTCGATCCTCAAGCGGTAAAATATTACACCTCAGCTGCTCCAACCTATTGGGGTGAGCAACCTTTTACGGCAGGACCTGTCTATGTAGGAGCCATAGTCTGTATGCTTTTTGTACTTGGACTCTGCATTGTCAAGGGCCCTTACAAGTGGGGATTGCTGATTGCAACTCTCTTCTCTGTGTTTCTCTCTTGGGGCCACAATTTTGAGTGGTTTTCCAGACTGTTTTTCAATTATTTCCCCTTCTACAGTAAATTCAGGGCGGTATCCTCGATACTTGTGGTAGCCCAGATAGCTATGCCTTTGCTCGGATTTCTTGCACTGAAGGAGATATTTGAAAGAAGAATTGATGCCAGGAGACTCAAGAGGTCACTTTTGATTGCACTTGGCATCACCGGAGGTATATCTCTTTTCTTTGCACTTTTCGGCGGACTTATTTTCAGTTTTACCTCGTCCGGAGATGCCTATATAACTGCACAATTTCCTGCATGGTTTATTGAAGCAATCATTGATCAGAGGGCTGCGATGTTCCGCAGTGATTCCTTCAGGTCTTTCGCATTTATTCTGCTTGCTGCGCTTCTGATTCTGCTTTTTGCAAAGCAGAAAATCAAACCTGCACTCTTCGTCCTCTTACTTGGAGCGCTGTTTATTGCCGATATGTGGCCGGTCAACAGAAGATACTTCAATGAAAATCATTTCGTTACACGGAAGGAGAACGATTCTTATTTCCAGAAATATGCATACGAAGAGGAGATACTCAAGGACACCGATCCACACTTCAGGGTATTAAACCTCACTACCAATACTTTCAACGAGTCCCGCACCTCATATTATCTGAAATCAATAGGAGGATATCATGCAGCCAAACTTCGCAGGTATCAAGATCTGATAGACGAGCACCTCACACAGATGAACATGAATGCTCTAAATATGCTCAATACCAAATACATCATTGTCGAACAGGATGGGGAAGTCGTACCGATGCTTAATGAAGAACGCCTAGGTAATGCCTGGTTTGTAGATGAGATAATTCCGGTCGAGACCCCAAATCAGGAGAGTGATATGCTTAGAGTCATTGATCCAGCTTCCGTGGCGGTGGTCGACAGAAAATTCAGTGATTTTGTCACCGACTCCAAGACACCGGCAGACACCTCCGCACACATTGAACTGAGCTCATACGCCCCTGATGTACTGACTTACCAGAGCAATTGCGCATTCGACAAAACCGCAGTCTTCTCTGAAATCTATTACCCCTATGGTTGGAAGGCCTACATTGATGGTACTCCGGTGGAACACTTCCGCGTCAACTATCTCTTAAGAGCCCTCAATATTCCTGCAGGTAATCATGAGATTCGTTTTGAATTCCGTCCCGATTCGGTAATAAAAGGCAATATTATTTCTGCAGTATTCACTTTTGTAATGGTGGCGATAATTGTAGCTTCCTTATCTTTCGCTTGTGTGAAAAATTGCAGAAATAGAGAAGAAACAGAATAATTCTAATGGGAATAATAATCAGACAGAGTCTTAAAGGAACTATGGCAAACTATATCGGTGTTGCCATTGGTTTCTTTACTACCTTTTTCGTTCTGGTCAGTTACCTTACTGCCGAGGAGATTGGTTTGACAAGGGTGATTCTGGATGCAGCTGTTTTGCTCGCAGGTCTGGCTCAGCTCGGCACCAGTTCATCTACTATGAGGTTTTTCCCCTATTTCAGGGATGAAGAGAAGAAGGATAATGGTTTCTTTTTTTGGACATTGATTATACCTCTGGTAGGCTTTGTAATTTTTACTCTTCTTTTTGTTCTTTTCAAGGCACCGATATCTGATTTCTTCCATGAAAAATCACCATTGTTTGTAGATTACTACAATTTGGTGATTCCGGTGGCATTCTGGATGCTTTACAATACGGTTTTCGAATGTAATGCGAGTGTTTTGCAAAGAATCGCGGTACCGCGATTCATAAAAGAGGTTGGTTGCAGGATATTTTTGCTTGCGACATATCTGCTATATGGATTCGATATAATCAGTTTTGATGGTGTTCTTAAAGGTTTCGCCATCATCTATTTCCTGTGTACATTATTGAACATAGGCTATCTGATATCATTGAAGCGTGTCTCTTTCAAGCCCAACTTCAAATTTGTAACTCCTGCGATAAGAAAAGATTTTACATTTTATACCCTATTTCTGGTAGCGGCCGCAGTCGTAGGTCTGATAACTCCGAGTATCAATACTTTTTTCGTATCGGCAAAGATGGGACTTGAGTCAACCGGTGTTTTTACAATTGCCTTATATATTGTTGCAATTATTGAGATGCCATATCGATCTCTCGGCATAGTCTCACTTCCTTCCATATCGCAAGCCATGAAGGATGGAGATTTACAGCTTACAAATCAGTTGTGCAAGAGTGTTTCTATGCATCAATTCCTGATATCGTCATTCATTTTCATATTGATATGGATGAATATCGACCTTTTCTTTGAATTGCTTCCTAATGGGGAAATATATTCCGGTGCAAAAATGGTGATTGCTATCCTGGGACTCTCTAGAATTCTTCACTCTTCGCTAAGTATTGCCATTTCAGCGCTGGGATTTTCCAAGCATTATTATTTCTCCCTTATCTACACATTTATTCTCACGTTTGCGGCGATTGTTCTTAACAACAAGTTGATTCCGATCTATGGAATTGACGGTGCTGCATGGGCGACTTTGATCTCCTATTTTGTAGCCTATATATTCCTTTTACCATTCCTATATTTCACTACGAAAGTCTCAATTCTCTCCAAAGGACAGATCATTGTAGTTTTTATTTTTATAGCCATGTTCTTCATGGACTTTTATTGGAACAGTTTGTTTAGCACGCCCTCTTCACTTGGAGGCAGAATAGCCCTCAATTGCACAAAAACAATAGTAATCTGTGGGTTGGGGGTAGTAGCTGTCTACACAAATAAAGTCTCGGCAGATATAAACAGAATTATAGATAAGATCCTCAGGAGGAAGTAGGGCTATTCTTCTTCAGTCGGTAGCCGGAACTTGTTTTTGAATGTTTTTTCCAATATCAGTCTTATTGCTGAGATAGTGAAAAGAAAGAGTTTTTTTGAGCCCAGTAGTGTATGGTAATTAACTCCGTGTGCTTTGAGTCCGCCAATTGAAATTGAGTAAGTAGTATAGTCAAAATATCTATACATTTGTTCCTCAAATGTGGCCCTCTTAAAATCCATAATGTAATATCCGAATTTTTGGATAAAAATATCGGACTTTGGTTCAAGAGCAGATTCAATCATCGGTATGATCTCCTCTTTCTTTTTAGGAGTATGGCAGATATCTCCGTAATAGTAGAGCGAAGCACCGAGGAGAATAACCGGTTTATTCCAATATGCTGCCTCAACTCCCATGGTGGAACCGAAAACTATCACTTTTTCAGCAGCATCCATAAGTGCGTAAGTGTCAATTCTGTCGGTAGCGGGAATAACTGTGATATTGGTATAAAGATCACTCAATTTGTACAAGTCAGTGTGGTACTTGTATTTGATTTTTGAGAGGTTTGGGTGTACCCTAAGGTAAAAATGATAATCCTTGTTTTCCTTAAATTTGTCAAGAATAAATTTAATGCCCTCAATTTGTGAGTCAAAAAGGGCGAGTTTGTCAAAATCGCCACCCACGGCAGCAAATTCATCCTCGGATGAATTGAATATTGCAATATTGTGTTTGGAATTGTTCCAGTCTTTGGGAAGGAGTCCGAATTCTTGATTGGCAGTGTAGACCTTATCTCCAGCAGGTTTACTTTTCCGCCTATTGAGAAAGAAGGAATTAGCAATTGCCTTTTTTTCCTCTTCGCAAAGAGGGGAGTTATCCCACATTTCAGTAATAACCTTATGCCTGTATTTGATGTTGTGAGGTAGATTGTTCTCAAAAACTACTTTAAAGGATTGGTTAGGATTGTTGCTGGGATGCACTTCCATCACATCAATAGGAACATTTAAATTCTTGCAGGTATCAAACAGTACTCTTGTTTCAAGTAAACGCCCATTAAAAAGTACTACTTTGTCAGGTTTTAATTCAGAAAGCAGATTGATTGATGCATTTGTCAGAGTGCGTCCCTGGTCAAGCAAATTGTCAAAATAGGGTTTGCTTTCAGGTGTGATTTTAGGGTGAAGGTTCCGAGTGTTGTCAATATAAAATGACATTGCCGCCAGCCCGATATTAGCATCACGATAGGTGGTACTTCGTAGTTCTTTTGATGAATTATAATTCCATTCAGTTTTTTCCTGTTTATCTTTTATATAATCAGCAAAACTTATCCTCTTTATTCTCTTATCCAGTACGGAAAGTGCTTTGGATGTCCAGAATTCGCAAGTTATACAAAGTCCCTTGTTGGCTTGCGGATTACCGGAGCAACAGTTCATAATATGTTTGCCACACCTTTTGCCGCAGGTCAAAAAATAGACTTCATGACCATCATTGGCCATCTTCTGAGCCTCATCACTGAGCACCCCATAAGCTATTTTAGTGTATAAAATACAGGTCGAATAAAAAAGAACTTTCATATAATTTCAGTCAGAACCAACTCAAATGTTTCCCTAAGGTAACAATATCAATTACTATTGATATGCCTTACCAGTTCGTTTGCTTTCTTGTAGTCCTCGTTTTTTCCAATATCAATCCAGTATCCGGTGATTGGGAACCTGATAACCTTTGAGCCACGTGAGATCAACAGTTCAATAAGATCTGTGGCATCGAAATACTCATTGTCGGGTATTAGTGAGAGCATTTCTTTCTTTATCAGATAGAGACCGGCATTTGCATAGTAGTTGTAGGTCGGCTTTTCAGCAAGAGCAGTAATCGAACCTTCTTCGATCTCAAGAATACCGTAGGGAATGGAAACGGAGTAGGGTATGGCGGCGACAGACATATCTGCTTCACTTCTCACAAAGTCGAGATAGAAATCCTCGTAATTGATATTGGTAAAAAGATCTGAATTCATTACCAATATTGTGTCGTGGTGTAATCTTTCAACAAACTTAACCGATCCGATGGTTCCGAGAAATTTTGGTTCTCGAACGGTGTTAATTATTACGCCGTTTCTTGGCTTTGAGAAGTGCCCTTCCAGTTGTTCTTTAAGATAATTTACTGTAACGGAAATATGTTTGATGCCGTAAGATAGCAGACGGTCAATATTGTGATCAATGATGGTCTTATCTCCCACTTTGAGAAGCGGTTTGGGTGTATTATCTGTAAGAGGTCTTAGGCGTTCCCCTTTGCCTCCAGCCATAAGTATTGCATCTATGGGGAGCACGGACTTTTGTTTAGCAGTGTCGATGATTCCTACCAGCCTCAACTCCTCATCAAGTATTGGAATGACCTTTATACCCCTTTTTTTAATTTGATGAAATGATTCTACTGTCTCGCCTTCATTAGATGAATAGAATGAGAATTCGTTGTTCATAGCAGTTGTTACGCAATCGGTCAAAGCTCCTCCTCCGACCAGTCTTCTGCGGATATCTCCATCGGTGATTGTGCCGACAACCCTGTTAGAGGAGTCAGTCACAAACAAAGTAAGTCCGACAACGGTAAAATCGTTAAGTAACTTCAGTGCATCCAGAATTGTAGCTGAATTGCTTATGGTATTATTCTTTATCATTGTATTATATAGCTGTCCAGCCGCCATCAACGGCTATATTTTGTCCTGTAATATATTTAGCCCCATCTGACACAAGGAAGAGACAGATCGGAGCGATATCATCAGGATTGCCCATCCGTTTCATTGGGCATTTGTGAGTGTATTTTCTGACAAATTCTTCACGCTGATTATCAAAAATGCCTCCGGGAGAGACACAATTGATCCTTACATTATATTTGCCGAAATAAGAGGCCAGGTAGCGTGTGAAGTTGATTATGGCACCCTTTATTGCGCAATATTCACCCGGAGAAGTGCCATTGTAATCTTCATAAATGGTAAAATCATTTCCAACAATTCCATAGATTGATCCGAAGTTTACTATAGAACCATAATTCTGCTCCTTCATAACTTTCAGGACTTGCTGATTTAGATAAAACACAGAGTTCAGTTGAAGATTGATGTTGTTTTCCCAATGGGAAAAAGGAGATTCTTCGAAATAGTACTTTCCCCAATCTTTTGTTCGAGGATAGGCGGCATTTACAAGTGCGTCAATCCGTCTATATTTTTGCATAACAAAGGAAAGCAGAGCATCAATCGAGGAATTATCAGCAAGATCGAGCTTGAAAGTATTATTTTCCGAGGAGGTTTCATTGGCCAAATCAGCATCTATTACAATCGAATTTCTCTCTTTGAACTGTTTTACAATTTCCCTTCCGATCAATCCTCTGCCGCCGGCAACAATTACTATTTTATTCTCAAGGTCTTTCATAATCCAGACATAATTTCAAAATCTCATTTGCAAATATAATATCATTGAAAGAATCTTTCTCATTATTTGAGACAAGATCGAAGAAGTACCTCATCTGCTCGGTGTACGTATCAGTACCACTTTGCTCTGACCGGAAAATTACAACTCCATTGGAATCGGTTATGCAGTTTTTGGCTAAGTCTACTTTCCACGTAATGGAATCAAATAGAATCTCTATTTCTCTTTTGTAGTCACGCCTGAAATAATTTAGCGTGATGTCACAGGCAAAATCTTCATAAAAGAGAAGATATTTTGCATAATCTATCGCGTCAATGTCAAGAGATGATTTGCTCCGACAAAAGGCCCTATGACTCTCAAACATTCCGAAAATCCAGCATATATAATCCAATTCGTGAATCAAATCCAGATGAACTCCTCCTCCCATTTCCGCCCGAGTACTATAGGATTCCCTGAAATTGGTTCCGGGACGCCATTCGGGCAGATAAGAGCCACAATAGACATTCACCTCATTGATTCTTCCGGGTATTTCTCCTGATGCGATGCAATTCTTTAAAAATCTGATGCTTTCAAGAAATCTAAGGTTACAGGCCACATAGGTCAATATTCCAGCCTCATTGATGCTGTTTATTACATCATCAATGGGAGAAGAGGCTACCGGTTTTTCTATGAAGAGGGGAATTCTGAATTCTAAAAGTTTATGTATTGTTTTTTTGTGCTCTGATGTTGGAGTGGATATTATAGCAAAATCAAGATTGATCTTCGATGCTTCATCAAATGAGTAAAGATCTACGACTCCGCCATAAGCCTTAGAGTCACGTCGAGACCGCAATGCATAGATGGAAGCATTGCTGTCAATAGCGCGTATTGCTGCGATGTGCTTTTTTGCTATAGAGCCAAGTCCTATGATCAGAATGTTCATTATAATTCAATTCGTTTTGTTGAGACCAGAAAAGCGAGATAGTCGTAGTCGTGAGGTTCGTCCAGATCAAAGCAGATATGCTTCATTAAATAAATTTTTGTTTTATCTGTGAGGGCTGTAGAGAAATCCATATCGAAGAATGGGCGACGATAAACATAAATAGAGGCATTCATATCGTAAACTTTAGGCGCAGTCTGCCTTGAGAGATACTTGCCTTCAATTACAAGTTTGCAATAACCGTCCGGTTTTTCCTCAACCTGATTAAAATAAGGATTTCTAGCACAGTGATTAACAGAAAAGACCGTCATCAGGTCATTGTCCTCATTAAACATAGTGAGACAGTTGATGATGTCATCAGTTGTTCTTATCGGTGAAGTAACATCCAAATCTACTACAAAATCATACATACAATTGTTCTTCTTTTCCGAATGAAACAAAAGATCTCTAATGGCATCTATCTTTCCGCAGGTGTCGTTAGCAAGATAATCCGGACGTTGATAGTCGGATTTCAGTCCAAACTCTGCTGCACAATTTCTTATCTCATCCGAATCAGTTGAGAGTTCAATATCGACTCTGCATTCGGATAATTTCTCTTTTACACGTCTGGCCGCTTCAATAGTGTATGCAATTAGCGGCTTCCCATTGACTTCTTTAATGTTTTTGCCGGGGATGCCTTTTGAGCCACCCCTGGCGCAGATTGTGATAAGTATATTGCTCTCTTTTTTCATTGTTTCAAATCATAAAAACTCTTGTTAGTGCAGTTTGGAAGATCATAAGATGAAATGATTTCGAAAATGGTTTCTGCACATCTCTCTTTTTCATATGGATTGGTGCTGTTAGCAGAAAGTGCTTGATGTTCCACGGAGAAAATATGGTCAAGACCTTTTGAAATGGAATATCTGTCATTAGCGCAGTGAACCACACTTCGGGAAGCTGTACGACCTTTCTGGCGATTGCCGATATTTAGAGTTGGTATGCCAAATGAAGGCACTTCGATAATTCCACTTGAAGAGTTGCCAACAACAGCTTTAACATACTGTAGTGCTGAAAGATAGCGTTTTACTCCAAGAGAAGTGAAGGCTTTGGAGTTATCAGGATGTTGTTTTACATACTCTTCAATGGCTTGAACTATTGGTTGGTGGCCTGTATCTGAATTGGGCATTGTAAATATCACTCTAAGTTCAGGATATTGCGATATGGCTGCGAGCAACTCACAAATACCTGTTTTGGAATCACCTCCGAGAGTCTCAGGATGATATGTGACAAGGATTGTACGGTCATTGAATTTGAAATCAAGAGAACTCTCAAGCTCTTCTTTCTCCATCAATGGTATTTGCTTTATGTTCTCAACTCCGATAGAACCTACATTGAAGACTCTTTCCGGATTTTCGCCAAGTTGTATGACACGTTTGCGATACTCTTCACAAGAGGTGAAATGAAGTAAGCTCATCTTTGTGATGGAGTGGCGGATTGCATCATCGAATGCACCCTCAGTTACCTCTCCACCATGAATATGGGCTATAGGTATCCTGGAAATCAGTGCTGCGGTGGCAGCTGAGAGCATTTCATATCTATCCCCGAGAATGACTATCAGGTCAGGTTTAAGTTCCGAATAAGCTATTCCAAATCCTTCAATTCCCTTTGACATTGCCCTTAATGTGGAAACAGGTGAATCTACCGCAAGTTCATCTATAATAGGCACCTTTTTGTCAATTTTAAATCCGTCATCCTCAATTTCCCGATATGTTTCACCAAACTTTGGAGAGAGGTGCATATTTGTAGCAATAATCTGCAACTGCAGATTTGCATCTGCCTGTACAAGACGCATAAGGCGACTTAAAAGGCCATACTCGGCACGGGTTCCTGTGACAAAGCAGATTTTTCTCATATTTCAATCAATTGGTCTTCTGAAAAATCTCTCTTTGCGGTGAGTCCAATCACCTCGTCCCATCTCATTGGAGAAATGCCATTTCCCGGACGTTTTATAGTGAGGTTTTCTTCGGTAAATAACTCACCTTTCTTTATTGGGCAGGCTGCTACAATACTTTTACGGGCAGCCTCCATATTCTTCCTTTCAGACTCTGAAATGCTCTTATGGCCTGTTCCCAGCGCTTGCTCAATGTTACGTATGGCACTGATCATTGCTTTCAACTCGTCAGGTTCGAGGGAAGCCTTGTGGTCGGGACCCTCCATTTTCTTATCAAGAGTAAAATGCTTCTCAATTACCGTTGCTCCGAGTGCGACTGCTGCAATAGGTACTTCAATGCCCTCTGTGTGGTCTGAATAACCTATTTGAACTCCGAACTTATCTCCGATGGCTGACATAGCCTTGAGATTTACATCCTTAAATGGTGTCGGATATTCTGTATTGCAATGAAGCACGGTAATCTGATCAATGGATAATCCATTCTTAATCAGTACCTCAATTGCAGATTCGATATCAGACATTTCGCACATCCCCGTGGAAAGAATAACGGGTTCTTGATATTCTGCAATCTTGCGTAAATAGGGATAATTGGTGACTTCTCCGGATGGTATCTTCCACAATCCGAGTTTTAGAGAATGAAGAAACTCTATGGAGTCCATATCGAAAGCGGTCGATAGAAAACTGATGCCTTTTTCGTTACAAAATGATATCAACTCTTTATGGTCTTCCTGTGAGAGCTCCAGCTTCTTAAGCATATCAAGCTGGCTTCCACCTGGTTTTCCGATGTTTTTTTGCTGATATTCTGCTTGTTTTGCAACTTTTGAAACCAACTTTTCTGACTTGAAAGTTTGGAATTTTACATAGTCAGCTCCGGCTTCTTTTGCAGCATCAACAAGTTGTTTTGCCATTTCAAGACTACCATTGTGATTTACACCTGCTTCGGCTATAATGATAACTTTGTTCACTTGATCTGATTTTTGGATAATGAGTGTATGTTCACACTACTTGGAATATTGACAACCCTGTCGGCAAGCCATTCTGTGTTCTTAAGTCCATCTGTTTGGCAATTGCGGAACATCGGAAGTTGATTCATGAGCTCCCAAATGGGACGTGTCATGATTCCGTTTTTGTTGGTATATTGGAGGAAACCGTCACGGGTTTCCCTATCTTTCATAATCAGTGCATTGAGCCAATAATTTGAGCGGCAGCCGGCAGGTTCGGTAAAAAAATCTAATCCTTCAATACCTATGAAAAAAGCAGCATAAGAGGAGGCTGTTTCTCGTTTATTAAGCACAAATTGTTCGAGATTCTCCATCTGAGCACATCCGAGGGCGGCATTGATATTGGGCAGACGGTAATTGTAACCAACCTCATCGTGACGAAATTCCCACTGATGCGGTATCTTTGCCTGCGTGGTGAGGTGTTTTGCCCGAGCTGCCAGCGCTTCATCATTGAACAAGAGCATTCCTCCGCCACCGGTGGTAATGGTTTTATTCCCATTGAAAGAAATGATGCCTATTCGGCCGAAAGTGCCGGTGTGTTTTCCTTTATAGAATGAGCCAAGGCTCTCGGCAGCATCTTCTACCAGTTCCAGATGCCATTTTTTGCAAACTTCCATAAGTTCATCGAGGTGTACGGGATGACCGAATGTATGCATCGGTACACAACATTTTATCCTGTGACCGGTATTCTTATTGAAACACTCTTCGCCGTGTAGCTCAGCGTTGGCATTCAGCCAATGATCTACAGCAGTGGGGGAGAGCCCCATTGTATCAAGGTCAACATCAATGAAGATAGGATGGGCACCGATATAATTGATCGCATTGCAGGTTGCAACAAAGGTGAGAGCCTGAGTGATCACTTCATCATTGCGCTTCACACCTGCAAGCATCATAGCCAAATGGAGCGCATTGGTGCCATTTACACAAACCACAGCTTTCTTGGCACCGGTGTAATCAGCCACCATTTCTTCGAACTGATCAACGAACTTTCCTACGCTGGAGACGAAAGTGGAATCAATGCACTCCTCCAGATACTTTTTCTCATTTCCTATGAATACCGGTGCGCTTAGAGGAATGAAATCCTGTGAATTATAGAGATCTCTTATATATGTCGCAATCTTGCTATACATCACTCATTACATTTTCTGATCAAGATTCTTGCCCTTTTCTTCATGTTCGAAAGTGGGCAGAAAACTGCATAAAAAATTGACGATATCTGCTTTGGAACATTCCGCAAAATCAAAAAGCAATTCAAGCTTTGAAAGGAATTCTGTAATATTATTAACTGAGCAGTTATCTTCACATTTTATTACTCCAAGAGAAGAATAACTCTCCAAATCTACATTTTCCCCTGATACGAAAAACTCTTCGAAGTCCTTTTCACCGGTAGTGTCGCTCTTGAAATAGAATACAGGATATTCCTTGTCATTATCTTTCATCTTTGAAGCGTACAAACGCGCTTCACTCTCGTTGCTAAATTCCTTTTTTGTATAGCCAAACTCTTCTACAAATTTATCGCAAATGGCAGAAAAAGTGGTCATCTGCTCTTTTTCCAGTTTCGGGAAAAATATTTCTCCGCTATTGCCGAGAATGCAAGCAAGCATACATATCTCTCCACTCTCCTGTGGTGAAACGAAGTATCTCATAACATCGGATGGGGCTACAAGAGGCTGCTTTTTCATCATTCTGCTGATCCAGCTGTCGGGGAGTGAACCATTAGAAAACGCAACATTTGCAAATCTGGCAGTACTTACCGGGAAGCGGTCGCAGTAGGACATTACCAATTTTTCCATCAGAAGTTTACTGGCACCCATGATATTGACGGGATTTGCCGCTTTATCCGTGGAGACACAGAAAAAATGCCGTGGCGGATATTTGGACAAGAGTTCCATCAGACCCTTTGCCTTGAAAACATTGTTTACAATAAGCGCTTGAACGGAGAGGGTGTCGCGTTCACTACGTACATGCTTGTGGGCAGAAAAATTTGCCACAATATCAAAACCTTTCTCGCGAATGAACAACTGCTTAAACAACGGGTCGGCAAAGTCAAGGGTATAGGTGCGGTAATCATCGGGTATGAACATTCCTTCAGTAGACCTGAGATCCCTTGTGAGTTCCACAAGACCATTCTCACTCAAATCAATGACTACAAGGGAAGATGGTCTGAACGGAAGCAGGGCTTTGATGAATGAGGATCCTATGCTGCCGGCACCTCCGATTACGCATACTCTCTTGTCGCGGATTTCTTCCTCAAGTTGGAGTCGGTTGGATTCGATGTCATTAATAAATAGACTCTTATCCCGTTTTGTTATATGTTTTGAAATGAATTTAGTGATATCAAACATAAGGATCTGCGCGTTTTATTCCTAACCTTCAAAGGTAGTAATAATTTCTTGCAAATCATTGACGACGCGCGTAAAGCTCCTCAATTTAACTTATTGATTTCATTTAATAAGCAGTAAAATATAAGATTAAAAGTTGATCCTTTCTTCCTCAATTACCAATGGTCTTTTCATGACTCGTGTGTTTACACTCATCACATATTCGCCCACAAGACCGATAAAAACAAGTTCAACGGCATGAAGGAAAAATAATCCTATCAACATAGGCATAATACCCGCAGAAAATCGGTCCCAATAGATTAATTTGAGTACTAAGTATACTAAACCTACCAATATCGACAATACGGCTAGTATAAAGCCTGTTATTGTCACAAGATGCATTCCAACTTTAGTGTATGATGTGAAACTGAGCATAGCAAACTCAAACAAATCCATAAAACTGTTTTTAGGTTTACCGGCTCTTCTTTTTGCTTGAGTATATTCAATCGAAACTCTTTTATAACCCAATTCCGCAACAATTCCTCTTAAGAAAGGAGTTGGATCCTCTAAGTTTCTCAAAACATCGATAAATGACTTGTCATAGAGTCCGAAGCCGGTAAAATGCTCAATCTGTTCTATTGAAGACATCTTTTTGATGATCTTGTAGTAACATGTTCTTATAAAACGCATTACTCTATTTTCCCTGCTCTTTGTTTTAATGCAAGAGACTATTTTTGCTCCCTTTTCCCACTCATCCACCAAAAGAGGTATCATCTCCACAGGATCCTGAAAATCACAACATAACAATATTGTGCAATCTCCACCAGTTTGTAGCAATCCATAATACGGACTGTTGACCGGACCGAAGTTTTTAGCATTGAAAATAGCCTTAACCTTAGGATTTCTCTTACAAATTTCCCGGATTAGCGGGCGAGTACTATCCTTAGAGTTATTGTCAATAAAGACTATTTCGTAATCGTAATCGGGCAGATTGCTCTTTATTTCATTCGATACAGCCGACGCTATCTGTACCACATTCTCTTCCTCGTTATAGCAAGGAATCAATACACTTATTTTTTTTAAAATCTCTTTATTCATTTTCATTAATCTGTGGAGAAGGTTGATTGATGGGTCTGTTATATTCCAATTTTGGGGAGACCGTCGTCAGGTCATCTATTTGGTATTCGTAAAAAATATTATGAATTGCCAAATCTTCCTTTATGGTACTCAAAGATTCTTCATTTCTTGCCACGTAATTCAAGCCATAAGCTTTAGCAATCCCTTCATAGTCAGGGTTTATGAAGCCGCTCTTTGCAGTTGTGCCTTTCATTCTGCCATCAAAATATAATGATTGAAATTGAGTTATCATACCCAGCGCACTATTGTTGAGAACAATTATCTTAATATTTAGATTATATTGGGAAATGAGCAACAACGACTGGATAGAGATATGGAGTCCACCATCTCCGGTCATAGCATAAATGGTTTTATTAGGGTTTGCAAATGCCATTCCAATAGCAACCGGGAGCGAAAAACCCATCGGTGCCAAACCTCCGCTTGTAATGAATTTCTGTCCTTTTTTCAATTGAACCATCTGAGCAGCCCACATCTGATTTTGGCCGATATCAACTGTAATTATATTATTCTCTTTGGTTATAGTGTTCAATGCTTGGATAAATCTGTAAGGGGCTTTGTTTTGTACAAACCTATCTACTTCATTTTCTTGATTGTACTTTGACTTTAAGAGTTGTATGCGTTGAATCCAATTAGAGTTTCCTTTTGGAGAAAAATATTGTTGCGTCAATGTTTGGAGGAAATCTTCTACAGAGGAATTAAGTTTAATCCGGTTATTTAACCTATGGTGTTCGAGCTCATTTTTATCAATATCCACATGGATTATTTTTCCTTTCGGCAGGAATTCCTCCACCATAGCACCCGTCTGTCTGGTGTCTAATCTTGTCCCCAATGCCAATAATATGTCAGACTCCGCAATGGCCATATTTGCACAACGATTTCCATAACTGCCGATCATGCCAATGTGATTGATATATGTTTCATCAACTGCACCTTTACCCATCAATGATGTTACAACCGGAATTTGAGTCTGCTTTATAAAAGAAGTTAGCAACTCCTTACTTTTTTCACTCTGACATCCTCCGCCTACGAGTAACATTGGTCTTGATGCGGCATTTATGATAGAAACCACTTCTGCGAGGTCGTAGCTATCGGTTTTTTCAATTTCCGGAATATAGGATTTTAATTCCGAAGGATTAATTTCCGCTCTGGAAATATCCATCGGCAAATCTATTACAACCGGACCTTTTCTTCCTGTAGTTGCAATATGAACAGCTTTTTCTAATTCGTAACGCAAATTATAAGCATCATCAATCATGACCGCATACTTGGTGATTGGCTTTACAATGCTTACGATATCCGTTTCCTGAAAACCTTGCTGACGAATCGGTTTGTTATACTTGTACTCGTGAGTGTTAACTTGTCCCGATATATATAACACCGGTATTGATCCGAAATATGCGTCGGCTATGCCGGTCATGAGATTGGTAGCACCGGGACCGCTCGTACAAATGGCTACACCGAATTTTCCACTTTCGAGAGCATACCCCTCAGCTGCAATAGCTGCAGTCTGTTCATGGTAGGTTTGAATATATCGCACATCTTCAGACTGTGCCAGGGAATCTACCAGATGGGTTATCATTCCGCCTATATACCCAAAAACCACTTTTACACCCCTTTCTGAAAGAAATGAAACTATATAATCAGATGCTTTCATCCTGTTTGATTTTTATTACTAATCGTTGTAGCCCTCAGTATTGCTTTTTATTGTTTCGTGAAATATTTTATTTGATTATAATGTTTTTCATTATGTAAAAAAAAGAAATTTGTTTCTACCGTATTTTCATCCATAGTGTTAAAAGGTAATAGACGATCTTTATTAGTAGTAAAACAAGAATATCCTAAATCTTTAAATAAATATATTATATCATTTGGGTGATAATTAAATTTAGCACTCCATTTTCTCAACATTTCTGTAAAAATAATCGGACAATCTCTTTTAATGGTATTGATTCCGCCTTTGTAAACCAGTAATTCGGCACCCTCAACATCACATTTTATAAAATCCACGATAACTTTCCTTTCCTGAACAAAATTATCCAATCTTTTTACGGAACACTCAACATTACAAATCTCTTTATCTTCAGAGACGTTAGCCATGCTTGCATTAACGGAGAGATTGGGATTTAAATAAAATTGAAATACACCCTCATTATCGGAAAATCCAAAATTAAAAGTACTGATATTCCTAAGATTATTCAGAGTGACATTTTTATTTAAGAAATTAAAAGTATTTGGAATAGGCTCAAAAGAATAAATATGAGCTTTAGGTTTTTCTTTTGCAATATGCATTGCATACCAACCATAATTGGCCCCGATATCAAAAACATTATGATCTTCTTCAATTAATTTAAGTTGCATTGATAATTCATCTTGTTCGTAATTTCCAAAATTTAAAGTCTCCAATGGAGCTAAACGTTTGTCATTTCTCGAACAAATGAAACGGATTCCCGAATCACGAAATGTCATCAAAACCTCATTATCAATAATTTCAATGGAGGAGATATTCGTTTTATCGATATATTCGGCGTAGTCAAAAAGAACAGAATGTATTGAGTACATTTTATCAATATACTCCCATTTATTTATAGTACCTGTATTAAATTTTTTATTTATATCAATCAGCTTGCTCATAACTTAATATTGTTCTATAAAATCCTAAATCCATATTTATTTGGGGAGTCCAGCCCAAACTGTTTATTTTAGTCAAGTCCGGGCAAATTCGAGATACATTACTTTTTATATACCCGGTATTCTGTTCTTCGTGGGTAATTACTTTTAATTTTTTTTCGGGAAATAAATGTACCAATTTATGGGCTAAATCATATACGCTTATCTCACATTCTTGATTTCCCACATTGTAAGCTTCGCCAATTTCCCCCTTCAATAAAACAAGGAAAAAAGCGATTGTAGCATCGGATAAATAACAAAAAGCCCTTTTTGCACTTCCGTCGCTTTTTAACACAATATTGCGATTATTAACAATATCCGAAACGAAATCCGCATAGACTCTTCCATCATCTAATGCCATCCCCGGCCCGTAAGTATGGAAAGGTCGAACAATCTTAATTGGTACATTATGTTGATGTAACCACGAAACACATATAGTTTCCCCCATCCGTTTGCTCTCAGCATAACATGACCTGACATTTGTTGGATCCAAATATCCGAAATCATTTTCTTTTGTAGGTATTTTGGTTTCATCAAGAGTACCATAAACCTCACCGGAACTGAAATATAAAAAAGATTCGACGGAATTAGTTTGTGCTAATTTAAGCAAATTGATTGTACCTAATGTATTGGCAATCAATGTTCCCACCGGATCTAAACCATAATATTTCGGGCTTGCCTGACTTGCAGCATGAATAACAAAATCAATCTTTTTGTCAATTTTTACGGGCTCACATACATCCTGTACAATAAATTCCAAATTGTCATCATTTAAATAGTGTTTAAATCTGGTTTTTGCCTTGTCAATATTTCTTACTAACCCTATAATTTTTACACCACTAATAAGACCTTTATGATTTAAAAAGAGTAGAGTTTCTACCATATAGGCCGGCAAAAAGCCATTTGCACCACTTATTAGTATGGTTTTATTGTTAAACATACCCCAATCAATAGGTGCATTTGCGATTTGTTTCAAATCCTCTAATATAATTTGATTGTTTGTCATTTAGTCTTGTTTGATTGTGTCAAAAACCACTCGATCTCCTCTACGCAGAGATTGTAAACATCTTTGTTTTTATATCTTTTATACCAGTCGGCAGTTAGGTTGACAGTTTGCGTAGCATCCAGACAAGGGTGCCAGCCGAGACGGCTTTTTGCCTTGGTAATGTCGAGCATCAAGTAGGAGGCTTCGTGTGGGGAAGTGAGGTCGGAAACGTCCCTGAGTTTACCATAACCGAAATTATCCACCATTGCTGTGGCTATTTCCCATACTGTGAGTACCGAATCCATCTCCGGGCCGAAGTTCCATCCCTCACAATACTCGGTAGGACTTTCCCACATTTTTTGCGCTAGCAATAGATATCCGCTCAAGGGCTCTAACACATGTTCCCATGGACGTACAGACTTTGGGGAACGTATATTAATTAACTTGTCTGATTCAAGTGCACGTATGCAGTCCGGAATGATACGGTCAAGGGCCCAATCGCCGCCACCTATCACATTGCCGGCACGAGCTGATGAGAGCGACACGGTGTGTTTTTTACCATAGTCTGCAGGATTGAAAAAACTGTTTCTCCAAGATTGAATAGCCAATTCACAGGCTCCTTTAGATGAAGAATAGGGGTCATAACCACCCAATGGGTCCTCTTCTTTATAACCTGAGAGTTTCTCCTTATTATCGTAACATTTATCGGTGGTAATCATTACAGCGACCCTCACGCTCTTGGTGATGCGAATTGCTTCCAATATATTGATCGTGCCCATCACATTGGTTTCATAGGTCTCTACCGGAATCTCGTAACTTAAGCGGACAAGCGGTTGAGCTGCGAGGTGAAACACAATTTCAGGTTGGTATTCTACGAAAATCTGCTTCATAAGCGCTCCATCGCGGATATCTGCACGAATATCAGCATTTATCCTACTGCCTATGCCGGAGAGTACAAAGTTATCGCGATCGGAAAAGGGATCTTGGGCAATGCCAATTACCTCTGCACCCAGTTCGTTTAGCCAGATGGAGAGCCAAGAGCCCTTGAAACCTGTATGACCGGTCACAAGAACACGTTTGCCTTTGTAGAAGTTGTTGAATATATCAATCACAATTATCAATATTTAGGTACGGATTGTTCCCATTTCTTCCAAGGGGCTTTATCTTCGAGTAAAAGGCGCTCCAGCATCATTTTCTCTCTGATATTGTCCATACACTGCCAAAAACCTTCGTGTATGTAAGACATCAATTCTCCCTCTGCTGCAAGTCTTTCCAAAGGTTCACGCTCAAGGGCTTGATGATCGCCTTCCAAATAATCGAAAATAGCGGGTTCAAACACCATATACCCGGCATTAATCGGGGCACCGTCATTAATGTTTTTCTCGCGGAATGATTTTACTACCATTTCTTTTGTGATGTCGAGTACTCCTTTATCCAGTCCCATCTTGACAGCTGTGAGAGTAGCTTTCTTACCATGTGATTTATGATATTCGATGAGTTTATTTATATCCACATCACATACTCCATCACCGTAAGTCATCAAGAAGGTTTCATTGCCTACATACTTTTGAATGCGTTTTATGCGCCCGCCTGTCATAGTATTGTAGCCTGTGTCTACTACAGTTACCTTCCAAGGTTCACATTCATGTGAGTGTACTGTCATCTCATTTTTACCGTTGCGATAATCAAAAGATATATCGCTCTTGAAAAGGAAGTAGTTGGCAAACCACTCTTTGATATATTCCTGCTTGTAACCGGCACAAATTATAAACTCAGTGTGACCGTAGTGCGCATATTCTTTCATAATGTGCCAAAGAATGGGCATTCCGCCAATATCAATCATTGGTTTCGGTTTGAATGCCGACTCTTCACTAATGCGAGTGCCAAAACCACCGGCAAGGAGAACTACTTTCATAATTATTTCGCAATATGTTTGTAACAGAATTCTTTTATGGATTTTATCATGTGTTGTAGCATTTCGTGTCTCATTCCGGGGTAAACACCCACCCAGAAGGTGTTGTTCATTACGAAATCGGTTACCTTCATGTCACCTACAACACGATATCCTTTACCTGATGCACGCATCTCGTCAAATGCCGGGTGCTTGAGTAGGTTGCCTGCAAAGAGATTGCGCGTTTGAATCTTTTGGTGTTCGAGATATTCTGAGAGTTGATTGCGTGTAAAACCCGCATTTTCCTCTACCGAAATGAGGAATCCAAACCAGGAAGGGTTGGAATTTTCGGTAGCCTTGGGGAGTATGAGCCCCGGAGTACCTATCAGTCCGTCATAGAGTTCTTGAAAATTGCGACGTCGGGCTGCAACGATCTCGTCCAACTTCTCAAGTTGGGCGCACCCTATGGCAGCTTGCATATCTGTCGCTTTCAGGTTGAACCCGAAATGGCTGTAGACATATTTGTGGTCATATCCTTTTGGAAGCTCACCGAATTGTTTCGTGAAACGATGTCCGCATGTATTGTCCACTCCACCGATGCACCAACAATCGCGACCCCAATCTCGGAAAGATCTGCAAATACGATCCAGTTTGGGGTTATCGGTATATACGGCACCGCCTTCACCCATCGTGATATGGTGGGGAGGGTAGAAGGAGCTTGTTCCTAAATCTCCCCAGGTCCCTGTTTTTTTTGTTAAACCATTGATCGTATATTCGGACCCAAGTGCATCACAGTTGTCTTCAATCAGCCATAGCCCATTTTTGTCGCAGAAAGATTTCACGCTTTCAAGGTCAAATGGGTTGCCAAGTGAGTGGGCTACCATAACAGCTTTAGTACGAGTGCTGATTGCCTCTTCGAGTTTTGTCACATCAATATTATATTCCGGAATAGTGATATCAATAAAAACAGGAATAGCACCGAATTGAATTATGGGCGTAACGGTGGTAGGGAAACCTGCCGCAACGGTGATCACCTCATCGCCCTTTTGAATACGGCGGTCGCCTAATTTGGGTGAAGTAAGAGTATAAAAAGCCAATAGGTTGGCAGAGGAGCCGGAGTTAGTCAAAGCACAATGTTTCACACCAAGCCATTCGGCCATTCGGCGTTCGAACTTATGAGCCCAGGGGCCGGCAGTCAACCAGAAGTCGAGTGAAGAATCTATCAGATTTACAATTTCCCGATCGTCAAAATAGCGTCCCCCATAATTGATAAATGACTCTCCGGGTACAAACTCTCTTTTCTGCCCATGTGCTTCTGCGTAATACTCGCGCGTCAGTTCAAGAATCCGTTTTTTTATTTCCTCTTTTCGATTCATGCTTTATTTGTTCTTATTGCTCTCAAAAAATTCAACTTTAATCTCGAATTTATTATGTAGTGACTCCTTATATTTTGTCCTATTGAGTCTATAATAGCACTCCAATAACAATGTTTTTGCAAAACCGGTTGATTCGTTGTGAATAAATTCGTTATAAATAAATAATCCAATTGAAGGTTCACCGGAAAAGGCATCTCTTTGATTATACTTTTCAAGAAAATAATCTTTCTGATCAAATAAATCTCCATAATTTATGGTCATGAAACATTTATCCTGACGACCTGTCGCCCTTTTGTATAAACCCGACCATGTGTAATAATTAGTTCTGGTTTTAGATTCTTTCTCTGCTACAATAACATTGCCTGGCGGCATGGGATAATTCTGGAACATCGACATTATAGCATCGTTCCGCTGGCTATAATAAATACAATCTACATATTGAGAAAAAGAGTAGGTCATTGATACAGCAGCAAACATCACAAATATAATCCTTTTCAATTTTTGTTCTTTTACTAACGAGTTTACCAGTAAAGCAATGAATGTCACAAGGACAAAAGGAATAAATATTCCATGTCTATCATCCATACTATCAAATTTCGGAACTTTTCCGATTGCCACATAAGCACCGATAGCGGAGAGGAACAACAAAACAAATGCAATAAGTGTTTTTGAGGATAATTTTTCTCTTTCGTCATTAAAGGAGACTCTTCTCAATATTAGCCAAATAGCGGCTAAAACCATCAGAACGACTAATACTAATTGCTTTGATTGTATTATGCCGGCAAATTGGGTGAATAGGGCTCCAAATGTATTGGCAAAAGCAAAAAGTATATTGATGGGAAGCATTAATAGAGACTTTACCGTTATTTCATTATATGCTTCCATTGCATATAATCCTTCCGTATGCCAGAAAGTAAACTTAATTACCAACAACGCAATACAAGGTATAAACCATAGAATATTTCTTAATCTGGTTTTATTGAAAATATAACTGATCGTGTTTTTAAACGAATCCGGTATATTAATATCTTTATAGGTGTATACAAACAAATAGCCTAGCCACAACACGACGCTTGAGGTCAAAAACATAGTTGCAAGGAACTGAGTACAAGCAAATAAGGGAATTATTATGTATAGAGACTTTTTGCTATTGTATAAATGAAAAAGGAGTATTGAAATCAGTTGTAATGATAAACCAACTTGATATACGAAACAACACATTTCTACATGCGCATAGCCAAGTGGCCACACAGCGTATAACAGTGTCGAATAAAAGATGATTTCCTTGTTTAATGTCCAATACGATAGAATAGCACGGAACAATAAAACATTCAGAAATCCTATTATCAATATTAGGCTCCGATAGAGAAAAACTTGATCGATTCCCAAAAAATGAGAGAAATCCAAAAGAGACAAATGTAATCCAATCTGCCAGGGAGCCCCAACTCCATTCAATATCTGTCTTATGCCAACGGGATTTTCATAAAAAGCCCAATCATCCCAGAATACACCTCTGACCAACAATATCAGCACATTTGCAACCAAATAGGCTAGCACAGGCGCGGCTCGTTTAAGGCGGGTATAATTACTCTTTTCCATAACTCTGTTCCTATATCATTTTACAGGTCCGGACTACTTTATTATGACCAACCCACCAAATTCTTCGTTACATTCCATCTGAATCTGACAAGCATATTGCCGCGGCGAGGTTTGAATTGGATGACATACCAGCACCACAAGACAAGCGTTCCGCCCCATTTGATAAGTTCTGCAAAAAGACGTTTAGCGTAGCAACTTTTGGAGATTTTCAGAGTGCGGACTTTTTCGCTCGCACCTATACCACAAGTTACACGGTGGAAATAATCCTTTTCAAGCTTATATCGGGGTATTTTGTGGTATAGGATACACTGCGGCAGATATTTGAACTTAATTCCGGCGGCGCTCATCTTTCTGAATATGTCTTTCTCTTCACCACCGGCAACAAGCATACCCCCGGTACGACCCAGGTCGATATCGTAGAATCCGACTTTATCAAAGACCTCTCTGCGGTAGGCAGCATTTCCTCCGCCTGGATAGTTGTTAAATGGGAAATTACGCTCTTTATCGCCGAAATATAGATAGGCGGTAAGGAGTCTCCGTATAAAATAGGTCATCCATTCCGGCTCTTCACCCTCCTCGTAGTCGGGGAAAATTGGGCCACCGGCAGCATAGATATTGGGGTTTGCATCAAAGAAAGCTACATATCCGGCAATATATTCCTTATTGACAGTGGCATCATCATCCACAAAGATCAAAATGTTGCCTTTGGCTTCTTCCGTTCCTCGATTGCGTGCATAAGCTACGCCCTGGTTTGTCTCTATAAAAGTACGGAGTTCCACATCCGGATAATCGGCAGCAAATCGTGCCACTTCCGCTTCGGTATTGTCAGTGCTATTGTTGTTCACCAGTACTATTTCGTACTTCGATTTTGGATAATCATTGAGCGCGATGCTTTGGAGCACTCCGTAAATATACTTGTCCCTGTTGTATGTGCAGATAACGACGGAAATCATTGTTATAAATCAGATATTCGTTTATTGTTTTCTTTATCTTACAAAGGTAACATTATGAATTGATTCATCAAAACGATTCTCTTAGCCAACCTAAACTGATTTGTATGAAAAATGGTTACCTTTGCGACTTATGATAGAAAAGTTATTAAAAGAGAGGATAGTGATACTGGATGGTGCGATGGGTACCATGCTGCAGCAGTGCGGTGTGGAAAGGTACAATCTGCCTCTCAATGACTTGTTTAACGAGAGCTACCCTGAGTTGATCGAGAGTCTGCATTTGCACTATATTGATGCCGGATCCGATATCATAGAAACCAATACTTTCAACTCGAATGCCATTTCCCTCGCGGAGTATAATCTGCAGGATAAGGCTTATAATCTAAATTTTGAGGGTGCGCGTATTGCATGTAGAGCTGCTGCAAGCGCTGCGGGTAGGCAGAATTCTCGTAAAGTCTATGTTGCGGGTTGTATAGGTCCAACCTCTGTAATGCTCACTCTCTCTCCGGATGTATCCAGGCCGGAATATCGTGCAATTTCCTTTGAAGAGATGGCTCAAGCCTATTCGGAGCAGGTAAGGGGCCTCATCGACGGAGGCGCCGACCTTTTGTTGGTGGAGACGATTTTCGACTCTCTGAATGCAAAAGCGGCTCTTTATGCCATCTCTTATGTACAGCAAGAGATGGGCACCCAGTTGCCCTTGATGGTATCCGCAACGGTCAACGACCGCAACGGCAATATTCTCACCGGACAAAGCGTAGAGGCACTCTACCATACTCTCGCAGGGCATAAACTGCTCAGTTTCGGACTCAATTGCTCATTCGGAGCCAAGGATCTCAAGCCAATGATCACTGATCTGGCCAACTCACTTCCCTGCGCAATCTCCATATATCCTAATGCCGGACTGCCAAACGAGATGGGGGCATACGACGAGACACCGCAGATTACAGCATCCCTTCTTAGGGAAATGGCTCTCGAAGGTTTGATTAATATAGCTGGAGGCTGCTGCGGCACCACTCCAGACCATATTCGTGCAATTGCCAAAGCGCTCAAGGGCATCGCTCCGCGCAAAATAGCCGACAGGCGAGAAACAGGTCCTTTGATTGTCACGGGACTAGGGAAGGTAGTCATCGACAGGCAGGAGCAGAACTTCACCAATGTAGGTGAGCGCACAAACGTCGCAGGCAGCAGCAAATTTGCTCGTCTGATAAGAGAAAAACAGTACGAAGAGGCAGCTTCCATCGCCGGAAAACAGATAGAGGATGGTGCCTCCATCATAGATATCAATATGGACGACCCTATGTTGGAGAGTGCGGTAGAGATGGGTAAATTCGTCAGATATATATCTAATGACCCGGATATTGCGAAGGCAGCCTATATGATAGACTCTTCCGACTGGGAGACCATTCTGGAAGGGTTGCGCTGGTCGCCGGGCAAGTGCATAGTAAACTCCATTTCGCTCAAAGAGGGTGAGGATGAGTTCCTGCGCAAGGCGGCTGAGATACGTAAATTCGGTGCTGCAGTAATAGTCATGGCCTTCGATGAGGAGGGACAGGCAGTTACATTCGGGCGCAAGATTGATATTTGCCGCAGGGCTTACGAACTGCTCACTCATAGGGCCGGATATTTGCCGAACAACATCATTTTCGATGTCAATATCCTTACCATAGCCACAGGCATGAAGGAGCACAATCGTTATGCCGTGGATTTCATAGAGGCGGTGCGTTGGATCAAAACCAATCTGCCCGGCTGTCACACTTCGGGCGGTGTTTCCAATATCTCTTTCTCTTTCAGAGGCAACAATGTCATCCGAGAGGCGATGCACTCGGTTTTTCTTTACCACGCCATAGAGGCGGGTCTGGATATGGCGATTGTCAATCCGTCGATGCTTCAGATATACAGCAGTATAGATTCCTCTCTGCTTAAGGCGGTAGAGGATGTTGTGCTTGACAGACATCCCGAGGCCACAGCCAATTTGGTTAAATTGGCGGAGAGTTTTAAGGCAGCCGCCCAGGTCCCGCAACTGCTTTCGGAATCCGTATCTCGGCTGGAAAAATGGCGTGAAGAGAGCGTTGAGGAGCGTTTGGTGCATGCAATTGTTTCCGGTGAGACCGGTTTTCTCGAGGAGGATATTGGAAAGGCTCTGGAGAAATATGGTCCGATTGAGATTGTTGAGGGGGCGCTTCTTGATGGTATGGAGCGTGTCGGAGAACTTTTTAGCGAGGGTAAAATGTTCCTTCCGCAGGTAATTAAGTCCGCCAAAGTTATGCGAAACGCTGTAGCTATCCTTCAGCCTTTGATTGAGAAGGATCAGGGTGATATTCACCGGCTCCGCCGGAAAATGATACTCGCAACGGCAAAAGGTGACGTACACGACATAGGAAAGAACATTCTGGGCATCGTACTGAGCTGCAACAATATCGAAGTCATTGACCTCGGCGTGATGGTGGAGAATGAGAGAATAATCGAGGCCATACGATCTCACAAGCCCGACTTTGTTGGAGTAAGCGGACTTATTACGCCCTCGCTGCGCTATATGGAGGAATTGTGCAGGATGATGGAAATAGAGGAGTTGGATCTCCCTCTTTTTGTAGGCGGAGCTACCACCTCGGCACTTCATACAGCAGTCAAACTTGCTCCGTTGCGCAGATCGGCCGTAATCCATACCGCCGGTGCATCGGATTGTGCCAATATGGTTAACCGCATTTCACGCGAACCGCAGAAGACAATCGAAGATGTAATTGCTTCTCAGGAGCGGCTACGTGATTTGTATCATCAAAGCAATGAAGGTTTTGTTTCCATCGAAGAGGCACGTGCCAGGGTGGAAAAATATCCTCTTGAGAGTTATCGTCTGCCGGAATCTTTCGGGGAAGATAATCTTCATGTACGATTTTTACCTGTGGAGACTCTTGTAGATAAGATTGACTGGAATATGTTGCTCGCATTCTGGGGATTCAAAGGGGGCTATCCGGCAATAATCTATAGCAATCCGGAGGCCGAAAAATGCTATGAATCGGCAGTAGCCGCAATTGATTCAATGATTGTCGATCGGAGTGTGGATATCTCTGTGGAAGTTCGTTTCTTTGATGCGCAAAGTAAGGATGAAACCATAATTCTTGATGGAGAACATAGATTTGAGATGCCAAGATCCACTTCGGAAAGGACAGACTACAGGTCTTTAGCTGATTTTGTCGCTCCGGAAGGATCCGGAATAGTTTCAACTGTAGGTCTTTTTGCTATAAAGGTGGAAGATTTGCAGAAATGTGACGATTGCAGGGACTATGGACATCTGCTTCGGGAGAGCATCTGTGCCCGTCTTGCCGAAGCGGCTGCTGAATGGATGCAGGAACAAGTTAGCGAAGGTATGGTACTGATAAGGCCTGCTTTCGGCTATGCTGCCTGTCCTGACCATTCGCATAAAAGGCTTGCCTGCCGGCTTCTGGATGCCTCAAATCGCATAGGAATGACCTTAAGTGAAACTTGTGCCCTTATTCCTACTACTTCGCTCTGCGGCATGCTAATATCGCATCCTAAAGCTCATTATCCTAAAATCAGAAACAAGAAACAATAGCAGCAATGAAAGTAATCGACATAATAAACCGCAAAAGCGGGCCATTTCCATCGCTTGAATTTGTGCCGCCGTTGAAAGGAAGCGACATCAACCGCCTCTACTCTTCAATCGAACCGTTTATGGAGTTCAAACCTCCATTTATCAATATTACTTGCCATAGGGAGGAGATTGAATATAGAGATAATCCGGATGGCACAATCTCAAAATATGTTTTAAGCAAACGTCCCGGTACGGTAGCTATTGCCGCAGCGGTGATGAAACGGTTCCCCATCGAGGTGGTGCCCCATATTATTTGTGGCGGGACAAACCGTTTTGCTATAGAAAACGAACTGATAGACCTCAATTTTCTCGACATTCAGAATGTGATGGCCCTTCGTGGTGATGCACCTGTAGGCCGTAAGCGATTCAATGCGGAGCCTGACGGTTATAGTTATAGCAACGAACTTGTTTCACAGATCAAGGCGATGAATGAGGGCACATACATCGATGAAAACATCAAAGATGCTGTCCCGACAAATTTCTGTATAGGTGTTGCCGGTTATCCGGAGAAGCATTTCGAGGCACCAAATATCGAAGTTGACATCGACAATCTCAAAAGAAAAGTGGATGCCGGTGCCGATTATATAATCACTCAGATGTTTTTTGACAATGTCAAATACTTTGAATTCGTTGCAAAATGTCGCGGAAAAGGAATTTCGGTGCCTATTATACCCGGTTTGAAACCTCTTTCTACAGCTGCTCATCTGACGAAATTGCCCGAGTCCTTCTCAATCGACATACCGCCGGAACTGGTTCGTTTGGTGAATAATTGCAAAGATGAAAAACAGGTCTATCAGCTGGGTATCGAATGGTGTGTTGCCCAGAGCAAGGAACTGATTGCAAAAGGAGCTCCCGCAATCCACTACTATACGATGGGACGCGGCAACAATATTACAGAAGTAATCAAAAGAGTCTTTTGAGGCTAATTATCCAGTGAGCAGGTGATTTTGAGGTTGATTGCACGGATGCGCTCAGCATCGGGCTTGATCACTTTGCGGTCATAGGTCATAAGGCCGTTCACCTCTATTTCTACGTCAGTGGTCTGTGTGTAGATTGCGCCCGAGAAACCACGGGCAATCATATCATAGAGCATTTCTGCATATTTGACATATTCATCGGTCAATTCGGAACTGCTGTTGAATCGTATATAACCCCAGTTTCGGTCGGGCTCCCATAGATGACCTTCCAGAGGCCATCCGATGCCGCCATATTCTCCCATTACATTTACCCTGTATGCATCGTAGAGATACATTTTTGGCGTAGGATAGTGATGCAGATCAAGCACGTCACCGGTCATAAAATGATTGCCTCCGCTGGCTGCATTGACGAGGCGTGACGGATCGTGTCTCTTAGTCCATTCTGCTATTTCGCAGGTTTTGAATTGGCCCCAGCCCTCATTGAAAGGAACCCACATCACTATGGAAGGATATGAGTGGAGATAATCCATGATCTCACGCCATTCCTTACGGTAACCGGCTTCCGATTCGGGGTTTCTTACCAACTCTTTATCATTGAAATAATGAGTCATATCCCATTTTGGGGTTTTATCGCCGCTGGGCATATCCTGCCATACCAGCACACCGAGTCGGTCGCAGTGATAATACCATCTGGCCGGTTCCACTTTGACATGCTTTCGGATCATATTGAATCCCAATTCCTTTGTCTTGATTACATCAAATGCCAATGCCTCGTCGGTAGGAGCGGTATAGAGACCGTCGGGCCACCATCCCTGATCGAGCAGACCAAAATGAAATAGGGGCTTGTTGTTTAATTCCATTCTCATTATCCCGTTATCATCAGCTGTGTATGCAATCTTACGCATAGCTGCATAGCTTCGCACCGCATCCACCCTTTTGCCCTTTGATAATAACACCACCTCCATATCATAAAGGAAAGGGGAGTCGGGACTCCAGAGTTTGGGATCGGAAAGAGCAATCTCCACTTCATTGCCGGCAATCGCCTTACCGGATGCCACCTTGATACCGTTGTCAAAAAGGGACACCACTATAATACCTTCACCATGGTCAGAAAGTGGGGCTTTTACTCTGAAAACACCCTTATCAAGGTCAGGTGTGGTGCGTAGACCGGTTATATGGCGAGCAGGTACGGGCTCCATCCAGACTGTTTGCCAAATACCGGTCACTGATGTGTACCAGATACCTTTTGGTTCAGACACCTGCTTACCCCTGGGCTGCCATCCGGAATCGGAGGGATCCCATACTCTTACCCTAAGGGTATTGTTTCCCTTGATCAGAGCATCTGTAATATCTGCTGAAAAAGGCGTGTAGCCGCCTTGATGGCTACAAACCTTTATATCATTTACCCAGACGTCGCAATCCCAATCCACCGCTCCGAAATGAAGTATGATGCGCTCTTTGCTCCATGATGTTGGGATGGTGAAACTCCTGCTGTACCAAAGGTGAAACTCTTTACCGACCTTACAACCCACTCCGGAGAGCGATGATTCGGCGCAAAATGGGACAAGGATCTCACCCTGCCATTCTACGGGCTGCTCTCCGAAAGGAACTATGGAGTAGTTCCACAAGCCGTTGAGACTGATCCAGCGGTCGCGCACAACTAGGGGACGGGGATATTCGGGTAGGGGATCGGAGGGGTTGACCTTTTCAGCCCAAGGGGTTTTTATTTTGTCGCCTGCCGGCTGCCACTGAGCATTGCTTACGATTGTTACAAGCAGTAGTAGTGCGGTTATCAGAGATTTTTTCATAACTTTATTGTTCGTAAATATTAACAGAATTATACTTACAAAAATATAAAGAAAATGAAGCCGTTCAAAATAATTGGGATGCTTTCGCTGGTAGCGGTTATAGCACTTTCCTGTCAAAGAACACCCAAGGTCGAGATGATTACAATTTCCAACCACAATGGAATGTCAGCTACCTTTACCAATTACGGAGCACGAATTACTTCTTTGATTGTGCCGGCATCAGACGGTACATTTAAAGATGTGGTATGGGGTTACGATACTATAGAGGAGTATTATGCTTCAAATGATCTCTATTGCGGTCCGATTGTGGGCAGATATGGCAACAGGATAGGTAGGGGGAGGTTCATTCTCGATGGAAAGGAATATTCCCTTACTATCAATGATGGCGAAAATCACCTTCACGGTGGTTCCGGAGGCCTTAGTACGAAGGTATGGAATATGGAAAAACTATCCGATCGCGAGGTAAAGATGAGCATACTCTCTCCTGACGGCGAAGAGGGCTATCCGGGGAATGTGGAGATAACTGTCTACTATACCCTAAATTATGACAATTCCCTTGATATAAAGTATGAGGCGGTTGCAGATGCTCCTACAATCATAAATCTCACGTCACACGCCTATTTCAATCTACACGGCACATCGAAATATTCGACAAACAGCCATATATTGAGGATAAATGCCGGCCATTTTACTCCAACCGACGAAGGCCTAATTCCTACCGGTGAAATTGCTTCCGTGGAAGGTACACCCCTTGATTTCCGAATTCCGACGGCTATTGGGGAGAGGATAGATGAATCTTCTTTCGAACCCATTGCATTTGCCGGTGGTTATGACCACAACTGGGTGCTTGACAGAGAGAGGGAGTTTTCCCTTGCTGCAGAAGTTTTTGAACCCTCAACAGGCATTGTAATGCAGGTATGGACCGATCAGCCCGGTCTGCAGTTTTATAGCGGAAATTTCATGGATGGTAAAGATATGGGACGGGGTGGTGATATACACGGATACCGTACGGGGATAGCTCTTGAAACTCAGAATTATCCCGATGCGCCCAATCATCCTGACTTTCCATCACCGGTACTGAGACCGGGAGAGATCTACAAGCACCTCACTCGTTATTCTTTTTCTCTGAACGCTTTTTAGGAGGATTGACTGCCACCTCTACATTGATCGGTCTGTTCATATGCTTGGTGCCGTTAAGCGCTGCGATGGCGGCAGCACCTTCTTCATCATTCATTTCTACAAATCCGTATCCTCTGGAACGTTTTGTTTCCGGGTCAACTATGATACGTGCAGATGTTACCGTGCCATACTGTTCAAACAAATGTATCAGGTTTTCTCGCCTCGCTTTATAGCTGAGCCCATAGATAAAAATCATAATCGTTAATTATATCTTGGTAAGGTTGTTTCATGGTTAAGTGGGTATTTGAATCATTCACCGTAGCCGGTCCCGTCAAAGCAATGCGTGCAGAGGGACTCTTTAGGCAGTCCTATGGCTTGCACTACCTCTTCCACACTGTTAAAACGGAGGGTAGTCATATTGAGTTTACTCCTTATATATTCCACCATACGGGCATGCTCGGGACAGCTCCGGCAAGAGTATTTGTGCAAATCGACCGGCTCCGCTTTCTCTTCTTCTTGGATAAATTTGCGGGTAATCAACTCCAGACTGGATCTGGATGATGAAAAGTTTAGGAAGGGGCAGGGGTAGATAATAGGAGGGCAGCTTATCCTGATATGTACCTCTTCGGCTCCGTGATTGTATAGTGCTTTGACATTATTCTTGAGTTGTGTGCCACGCACTATTGAATCGTCGCAAAAGGCAACTCTCTTGTTTTTTATTATAGAGTAGTTGGGGATGAGTTTCATTTTGGCCACGAGTTCTCTTGTGCTCTGGCTGACAGGGGTGAAACTTCGTGGCCAAGTGGTGTTATACTTGACCATAGCAGCTCTGAAGGGGATGCCTTTACCGCGAGCGTATCCCACCGCCATACAGGTACCGGAGTCCGGAATCGATGAAACCACATCCAATGGGGTGTCATCCTTAGCCCCCATTATGCTGCCAAGTCTGTTTCGCACATCATCTACATTAATCCCTTCATAGTTGCTGGTGGGGTAACCGTAGTAGATCCACAGGAATGAACAAATCTGAAGTTGTTTCTGCGGTGCCAGCAGCTGTGTTATGCCTTCAGCTGTAAGCAACACCGTCTCGCCGGGTCCAAGTATATATTCACTTTCAAAGCCAATGTTGGGGAATGAACAGTCTTCAGATGCAACTGCCACAGCGCCTTCTTTACGGCCAACGATCAGCGGAGTGCGACCGTATCTGTCCCTGGCTGCTATTATTCCATCCGATGTGAGGATTAGCATTGTCAGGGAACCTCTTATACGGCTCTGTGCATAGGCTATACCTTCGGCAAATGAATCCTTTTCGGTGACAAGATGTGAGGTAAGCTCAGTCTGGTTTGTCTTTCCGGAACTGATTTCAGCGAAATTTTTGTTTTGAGCAAGAAATTCCTTTTCGAGTTCTTCTACGTTATTGATTTTTCCGACTGTGGCAATTGCAAATCTGCCGAGGCGGGAGTTGATCAATATCGGCTGTGCATCTGTGTCGCTTATGACACCTATACCCGAATAGCCGTCAAACTTAGAAAGGTCGGACTCAAACTTTATTCTGAAATAAGAGTTCTGTATGTCGTGTATGGAGCGCGAAAAAAGTCCGTCGCGGTTGATAACCGTCATTCCGGCACGTTTAGTACCAAGATGTGAGTGATAATCTGTTCCGTAAAAAAGATCGGTTACGCATTCGCGTTTGGATATTACTCCAAATAGACCTCCCATAATTTCAGATTTGTTATTTAGACGACAAAGGTAGCATAAATTAAAATATAAACTACTCCAAATTTGCGATAATGGCAATAATTTCATTCAATACTCCCACAGTAAACTTCAATGCCATTGCCGTGAAAGTGCCCATAAAAGGTATGCTCTCGGTAATCAGCGCAGCGGCTGTAAGATAGAGTGATGCTCCTGTAAGTGGTATCGCAAGAATGTTGGTGATGAGAAAATAAGCGGGAAAATTCCCGAAATAGATAAAGGCGATTATACCGGCGGTCATCTGGCAACTGAGACTTATGCAGATGGTATTCCATAATCTCTCCAGAAGTAGGATGCGGGTATTCATCAATCTTTTTATCATTGGATAGATGGTAAAAATTGAGAATACGGCAAAGAACGAGAGCTGAAAACCCACCTCCCGCGGTGCTTCAGGGTTAAAAATTGTGATTATCAGCGCGCTGGCAGCAAGGGAAGTAAGACCGTCTTTTTCAGAGTAACGCCATCCGGACAATTCGTGGATAGTAATCATCAGCACCGCCCGGAATATGGATGAGCTCAGTCCGGTGATAACCGCAAAAACCCATAGAAGCACTACGATTATTAGACTTTTGAGTCGTTTAGCTGCAATTGACCCACCTATAAAGAAGAGCATCAGCTCCACCAACTTATAGATGATGCCGACGTGAAGTCCGGAGAGCGCCAATAGGTGCATTGCACCGCTTTTTCGATAATTTTCGCTCAATTCCAGACTAATATCGCTCTTGTCGCCTATAGTCAATGCACGTACTATCGCCAGTTCGTCCCCCGCGTTGAGTATGTTGCCCAATGATGCTGAAAAGTCCTCTTTTAGAGCGGCTGCTGCAATACCTATCGCAGATCCTACGCTCCGGTCGGACATCCTGGATATCTGGAGAGAGGCAGCTCCCAACAGAAATATAGTCGCTAAAAGTACTATCCTCTTGCGGCGTATCAGCGCCGTGACGGCGCAAACAATTGAAGTTGTAAAGAATAGGGCAGGGGGCAGAGTTAGCCATCCTCCAAACAAATCGCCCGCAATATAGGCTAGCGAACAGAAAAAAAGTCTCCTACCTTTCCACATAATCCTTCCCTCCCTGTTTAGGACTGCAATGTACAATTATTTTTTGAAAGGTCGCCTATTATGACTACTTTTGCGGGATAATTACGACTATAACAACCAGATATATATTATGATAATACTTGTACTTAATTGCGGTAGTTCCTCTTTGAAATATCAAGTGCTTGATATGAGGAGCGACAATGACTATTCACTCCTGGCCAAAGGCCTTGTAGAACGTATCGGAGAACAGATGGGTATCTATAATCACCAGCTGCCGGGTAAAGAGAAATATTCTGTAGAAAAACCGGTGCCCAACCACACTGTCGGGATCTCCAAAGTGCTGGAACTGCTTACCGACAAATCTCTCGGAGTCATCTCTTCACTCAAGGAAATAGAGGCCGTAGGCCATAGGGTGGCACACGGTGGAGAGTTTTTTTCAGGCAGTGCTGCAATTGATGATGAGGCTATCTCAAAGATTGAAAAGTGTGCGGAACTCGCCCCTCTTCACAATCCGGCCAACCTGCTCGGTATTCGTGCCGTGCAGTCCCTAATGCCGGACATTCCTCAGGTGGCTGTATTTGATACATCATTCCATCAGACCATTCCGGATTATGCATACATGTACGCTATCCCTTACGAGTACTATCGGAAATATAAGATCCGCCGCTACGGATTTCACGGTACCAGCCACAAATATGTAGCAAAGAAAGCCTGCAACTTTGTAGGCATGGATATTTCACATTCGAAAATCATCACTTGCCACCTGGGTAATGGCAGTTCCATCACGGCAATCAAGAATGGACATTCCATTGATACCTCGATGGGATTCACCCCTATGGAAGGCCTTGTGATGGGCACTCGAAGCGGTACTGTCGATGCCGGCGTCGTTACATTTCTCGAAGAGAAGGAAAACCTCAAAGCAAGCGACATAAACGCACTTCTCAATAAGAAGAGCGGACTTCTCGGCATATCGCAAGTCTCTTCAGATATGAGAGATATAGAGTCCGGTGCAGGCAGCGGCAATGCAAATGCTGCACTTGCACAGGAGATGCTCTTCTATGGCATCCGTAAGTTTATCGGAGCTTACTCTGCAGCAATGGGAGGACTTGATTTGATTGTATTTACCGGTGGTATAGGAGAAAATTCCTCTATAACACGCGAGCAGGCATGCGAAGGTCTTGAATTTCTCGGTGTAGAGTTTGACAAAGATGTTAACAGAGCTGTAAGAGGCAAGGATGTAGTTCTTTCTACCCCTTCATCGAGAGTGAAAGTTGTTGCGGTTACTACCAACGAGGAACTGGTAATAGCTCAAGACACAATGAATATTGTAAAAAACAAATAAATTAATTCTAAAAACAATGATTACAAGTTTCGAACAGATTTTTACGCAGTTGCGTTCAAAAAGCAGAAAACGCCTCGTTGCTGCTTGGGGTGTTGATGATCACACAATTACTGCCGCTCGTTTGGCAGTTGACAAAGGCATAGTTCAAGCTATCCTTGTAGGTGATGCGGATTTGATCAACGCTGTTTGCAAGGTAGAGGGCATCAACCCTTCAATGTTTACGATAGTTGACAACAAAGACGAGCTTCAATCGATAGCACAGGCTGTTGATATGATCAATGCCGGTGAAGCTGACATACTTATGAAGGGTCTTTGCAGCACTGACAAATATATGCGTGCTATTCTCCATAAGGAGCGCGGCCTTCTTCCTCCCAAGGCAGTTTTGAGCCACGTCTCCGTACTTGAGAATCCCAACTACCATAAGCTTATCATATTAGGTGACATGGCAGTAATTCCTGCTCCGGACTTCAAGCAGAAAGTAGCTATAACAAACTATCTTGTACAGACTGCACATGCTCTCGGTATTGCCAAACCTAAAGTAGCTGCCATTGCCGCTACTGAGCAGATGCTGGATGGCATGCCTGCCTGTGTTGAGGCTGCAATGCTTGCCAAGATGGGCGACAGAGGCCAGATCAAGGGTTGTTACATTGACGGTCCCCTTGCGCTTGACGTAGCTATATCCAAAGAGGCTGTTGAAATCAAGAAACTTGAGAGCAATGTAGCAGGTGACGCCGACTGTCTATTGTTCCCCAATATCGAGTCAGCTAACGTTTTCTACAAGGTTAACTCACAGCTTTCGGTAGGTGTGAAACAGGCTGCAATTGTAGCCGGAGCAAAAGCCCCTTGTGTGCTTTCAAGTCGTGCCGACAGCATCTACACCAAACTCAACTCCATAGCTCTTGCAGCTCTTACGGCAAAATAGATCCAGAAGATGAAGGTTCTTTCCATCAACCCCGGATCCACTTCTACTAAGATAGCTGTTTATGAAGATGGTAAGCAGGTCTTTTTGACCAATATCAAGCACTCGGCAGAGGAGATTGGGAAATATAATTCGGTAATAGACCAATACAAGTTTCGCGAGGAGATTATTCTAAAAACTCTTGCCGATAATGGAATCGACAAATCTCAATTCAGTGCAATTGTGGGTCGTGGAGGCCTTCTAAAACCGATCCCCTTTGGCACATACGAGGTAAATGAGGCACTGTTGGCAGATCTTCGCAAATCAGTTGGCGGTGATCATGCCTCCAATCTTGGCGGTATTATTGCCCACTCCATGGCATCCGATATTCCCGATTGCCGTGCATTTATTTCAGACCCTGTAGTTGTAGATGAACTTAGCGACTTGGCAAGAGTGGCAGGTCACCCGGAGTTTAAGAGGGTATCCATCTTTCACGCTCTCAATCAGAAGGCTATTGCAAAACTCTATGCAAGTGAAATCGGAGTCCCTTATGATTCTCTAAATCTCATTGTTGTGCATCTCGGCGGCGGTGTTTCGGTAGGAGCTCACTGCCGAGGTAAAGTAATTGATGTCAACAATGCTCTCAACGGAGATGGACCTTTCTCACCTGAGCGCTCAGGAACCTTGCCCTCACAACAACTGGCTGAGATGTGTTTCTCAGGCAAATATACCCTTGACCAAGTCAAGAAGATAATTTGTGGAAAAGGTGGAGTTGTAGCTTATCTCGGTACGAATGATTTCTATGAGGTCGAACTCAAGATGGCGGACAATCCCCAATTCAAGTTCATAGCAGATGCATTTCTATACAATGTGGCTAAAGAGGTTGGAGCAATGGCTGCGGTCCTTAAGGGCAAAGTGGATGCAATCCTTATTACAGGTGGCGTGGCAAAGGGGAAGGGATTGATGAAGGACCTCACCGAGTATATCAGTTTCATCGCTCCCGTCAAGATCTATCCGGGTGAGGATGAAATGGCCGCATTAGCTATGAATGGATTTTCCGTTCTTGAAGGTCGAGAAGAGGCTAAGGTTTATAGTTAGGAGTTCCGAGTCAGTAGTTAGAAGTAATTTTTTGGCTATCCAAATGAAAAAAGGAGGATGATATCAAAATCGTCCTCCTTTATTTTTCTTGCTATCTGACCCGCACCCCGTAACTCGTAACACATACCTCGTTACCTTTTCATCAGTGTTGCTGCAATCTGGTGTGCCATCATAAGGAAGTCATCGGCAATCACGGAATCGAATGAGATGACTACATTGAGCTGGATGTCACCGACAATGATAGCTTTCTTGTAGATATAGCTGTCATCCTTGTGTCCGATAATGAAAAATTCATCTTCAGAGATAAATGTATCGTCAAGGATATAGCCAATCTCCCTGAATCCTTCGCATTTTTCCTCAAAATGTTCCTGGAGGGTCTGATTGAACATCACAGTGTTGTTGTAGCCGCCGTAGGCATAGAATCTGGAAAGACCGCTGTCCGAAATAAACAACTGTCCATCTCCGTTATCAGTTTCACCTTGGCCATTGAAGTTGAAGGGATACCTTATGGTGAATCCGAAACGTTCGTTGTAGTAGCATCTGTCCATGACCAGGTCAAGCTGGTCAAATCCGCCGAAACCATCCCATTCGAGGTGGCCGACTTTCTGATACTCTTCGCCTCTTACATAGACAGTAATATCTTTACCTTTCTGTGGCAATTCTATGTAGTAACGTGTAGCATCAGGAATGGAGGCTGCAAGTGCCGGAAGCGGTTTGAGTGACTGCTCTTCAATCCGGTGTTCATAAAACATCTTGATTACGCTGTCGTTTTCTCTTAGGACAACGCCTACTATGCGTCTGCCGTCGGGCACTTTCCAGTAGCACATCTGGAGATTTCCCTCCTGCTCACCGGCAATGCCTGCGCGCATATAGCCGTTGCCTTTGTCCATTACAACATAGCCAGTGGGATCACTGGCGACTTCTATTTCATGGTAGACATTATATGCCACTTGCAACACATCGTTGGAAAATGCTTTGGCAATGGCGTCGAAGTAGTACTCAATATCCGGAACGGACTGGTCGGGTAGGGCGATGACTTTCTCCTGCCAGATCTTTTCAATCTGAGGGACATTCATCTTGCCGGCAAAAACTGATCCTGATATCAGCAGCGCCGACAGTGTGCTGAGCAGGATTATCAGTCGTTTCATGGTATATATGTGGTATTGGTTGTTTCGGTGGGTTTTAGCAATTAGCAATTAGCAATTAGCAATTAGCAATTAGCAATTAGCAATTAGCAATGACAATAATCTGTGATATTCGTTTTGCCGTCAAAGTGTCAAGGTTTCGATTCTCAAATATACAAAAAATAATTCAAATCATAATGATTATCTTTGCACGAAATAGATAAATGTTATGGCAGAGAAGATACCTGTAGAGCTTGGAACGGAAAAGATCAGCACATTGCTGGGACAATATGCAGTGCCTGCAATCATTGCGATGACAGCATCCTCGCTTTACAATATGGTGGATAGCATTTTCATCGGTCAAGGCGTGGGACCTCTTGCCATATCGGGCCTGGCAGTGACATTTCCCCTAATGAATCTTTCTGCGGCATTCGGCACTCTTGTAGGAGTCGGAGGCGCTACGCTCGTATCGGTGTTGCTGGGACAGCGCAACTATGACATGGCCAAGAAGGTACTTGCAAATGTCTTTATCCTAAATGTCATCATCAGTGTCCTCTTCACCATCTTTTCCCTTTCGTTCCTCAATCCCGTTCTTAGATTTTTCGGTGCCAGCGAAGCCACTCTACCTTATGCGAAGGAGTATATGACAGTGATATTGCTCGGTAATATCATTACGCACCTCTATTTCGGTCTGAATGCCATCCTCAGGGCGTCGGGATATCCGAAGAAAGCTATGACGGCTACAATTTTGACTGTCGTACTCAATACCGTACTTGACCCGATATTCATCTTTGTATTTGATATGGGTATCCAAGGAGCGGCAATTGCCACGGTCATTTCTCAGGCAGTATCGCTGGTATGGGTTTTAAGAATGCTGTCCGATAAAAGAAAAGTCCTTCACTTTCATAAGGATAAGTTCTCTCTTGATTGGAAGATTGCGGGTCGATCTCTTTCGATAGGCATGGCGCCTTTCCTGATGAATATCTCCTCTTCTTTAGTAGTAATTTTGATAAATAATCAACTCAGGAGGCATGGTGGCGACATGGCAATCGGAGCTTACGGCATAATCAATCGAATTGTATATCTATTCATAATGATAGTTATGGGATTTACGCAGGGTATGCAACCCATAGCAGGATACAATTATGGTGCTAAACTCTACTCAAGGGTGACTGAGGTCTTCCGTCTGACCGTATTTTGGGCCACACTTATAACTACAATTTGTTTTCTGGTGGGAATGTTTTTCCCGGGTGTTGCGGTATCGCTATTTACCAGGGATCCTGAACTGAAGGCGATTGCCATGCACGGTTTAAGAATTGATGTCTGCCTCTTCCCGATAGTGGGATTTCAGATGGTTACTTCCCACTTTTTTCAGAGTCTCGGACTTGCCAAAAGGGCAATTTTCCTCTCTCTTTCACGTCAATTGCTCTTTTTGATCCCCTGCCTTGCAATACTCCCCGGATTTTTCGGTGTTGACGGAGTATGGATGAGTATGCCGGTGTCAGATGCCATAGCGACAGTAGTGGCAGCGTTGATGCTGGGTTCTTTGATTAGAAAATTCAGGGCTGAAACCATCCTGCAAAATGTTGAAAAACAAAACTCGAAACTCAATATTCATAACTCATAACTCAATACTCATAACTACATCATGGAGCCGCATTTTTTAATAACAATAGGACGCCAGATTGGCAGTGGGGGACTTGCCACAGCCCGTATGCTCTCCGAACAACTGGGTGTGCCGATGTACGACAAAAATCTCCTGATCGAGGTCTCCAAAGAGAGCGGACTTGCCTGTGAATTTTTTGAAAAACAGGATGAAAAGGCAGCTAAGAGGCCTCTTGGACGCTTTTTTGGGTTAAGGTCTACAATGCAGGGGAATGACGGATTCTCAGCGTTCAATGCCATCTCAGATGAACAACTATTCAAAATTCAGAGTGAAGTGATGCAGAGTATTGCTGAAAAAGAATCCTGCATCATAGTGGGCAGATGCGCAGACTATGTTCTTCGTGACCATCCTCGACGCCTATCTGTTTTTATCAGCGCCTCAATGGAAGACAGAGTTGCCAGAATTGTCTCAGAGCAAGGTGTCTCCGAAGCCGAGGCCTGCCGCCTTATCGAACGGGGAGATCGTAAACGCGCCGAATACTATAACTATTACACCTTCAAACAATGGGGAGATTGCTCAAGTTATCATCTCTGCCTTAATTCCTCTAAACTCGGCAGCATAGAAAACGTTGTGAAGGTTATACTTGATTATATGGAAATAATAAATTTTTGAAATATTATGGCTGACGAAAAAATCATCTTTTCGATGAACGGGGTGAGCAAGATTCTCCCTCATAACAACAAAGTAATCCTAAAGGATATCTATCTATCCTTTTTCTATGGCGCTAAAATCGGCATAATTGGTCTCAACGGATCAGGAAAATCAACAGTATTGAAGATAATTGCCGGTGTAGAAATTCCCACTCAAGGTGAAGTGGTATTTGCTCCCGGATATTCCGTGGGCTATCTGGAGCAGGAGCCGCAACTTGATGACTCAAAAACGGTGATTGAAGTGGTGAGAGAGGGAGTGCAGGAAGTGATGGATCTGCTGAGTGAGTACGAAGAGGTTAACCTCAAATTTATGGAGCCCATGGATGATGATGAGATGAATCTCCTTATCGAGCGTCAGGGCGAGCTTACCGATAGAATTGAACAGGTGAGCGGTTGGGATATCGACTCCAGATTGGAAAGGGCTATGGATGCGCTCCAATGTCCCGAACCGGATGCCTCTATATCGACATTAAGCGGGGGAGAGAGACGCAGAGTGGCACTTTGCCGGCTGCTGCTAAAGGAGCCTGATGTTTTATTGCTCGACGAGCCTACCAACCATCTCGATACTGAGAGTATACAGTGGCTCGAAGCGCACCTCAAGCAGTACAAGGGTACAGTCATCGCGGTGACTCACGACAGATACTTCCTCGATAATGTGGCCGGATGGATACTCGAACTCGACAGGGGAGAGGGAATCCCATGGAAAGGCAATTACTCATCCTGGCTCGAGCAGAAGAGTATCCGCCTTGCTATGGAGGAAAAGCAAGAGAGCAAGCGCCGCAAGACCCTTGAACGTGAGCTCGAATGGGTAAGGATGGCTCCAAAAGCGCGCCACGCCAAGTCCAAGGCTCGTTTGGGCGCATACGAAAAGCTCCTCAGCGAAGATGGACGCCAGAAGGATGAGAAACTGGAGATATTTATACCCAACGGTCCTCGTCTTGGTGACAAAGTCATCGAATGTCAGGGTGTCAGCAAGGCATACGGTGACAAGTTGCTTTTTGAAGATCTAAGTTTCAAGTTGCCGCCTGCAGGTATTGTGGGGGTTATTGGTCCCAACGGATCCGGCAAAACAACGCTGTTCAGACTGATTATGGGATATGAGACACCGGATACGGGAACATTTGATGTAGGGGAGAGCGTCAAGATAGCTTACGTGGACCAGCAGCACAAGCAGATTGATCCCGATCTCACCGTCTATGAGACAATTGCCCAGAATTCCGAATATGTAAAACTCGGCAATCGTGAGGTCAATGCACGTGCCTATGTATCAAGGTTCAATTTTGGCGGAGCCGATCAGGAGAAACTTTGCGGAGTGCTTTCAGGAGGTGAGCGCAACCGTCTGCATCTTGCTCTCACCCTAAAGGAAAATGCCAACGTGCTGTTGCTCGACGAGCCAACAAACGATGTTGATGTCAATACTATCCGCGCCCTCGAGGAGGGTCTCGAGAATTTTGCTGGTTGTGCTGTGGTTATTTCTCACGACAGATGGTTCCTTGATCGTATTGCAACCCATATCCTTGCATTTGAGGGTGACTCAAAGGTCTATTTCTTCGAGGGTACCTACTCAGAGTATGAGGAGAATAAGAAACGCCGTATGGGCAATGTTGAGCCCAAACGCTTCAAGTATAAAAAATTGATAGGATAAGAGAATATTCTGCCTGATTCAGGCCAGGTCAATACCGTGTTTTTGGCACTCCAACCGCATCTCTTCAGGCCAGATGCTGCTCTGTATTTCGCCTATATGGGCTTTTCTGAGCAGAAACATACAGAGGCGCGACTGCCCTATGCCGCCGCCAATGGTAAGCGGCAGTTCTCCGGAGAGCAATTTTCGATGGAAGAAAAGTTCCGATTTCCAATCTTCTCCTCTTATGGCGAGTTGGCGACGCAACGCTTCCTCATCCACCCTTATGCCCATTGAGGAAATCTCGAAAGCGTTTTCCAATACCGGATTCCATAGCAACAGGTCGCCGTTGAGTCCCTTATATCCCTCCAAATTGGGGGTACTCCAGTCATCATAGTCCGATGCCCTTGAATCGTGCGGTTTTTCGTCGGATAGTGCACCGCCGATGCCGATTATAAAGACCGCCTTTTTCTCCTTGCAGATTGCGTCTTCCCTCTCTTTTGGGGAGAAACCGGGATATCTTTGCAGCAATTCTTCCGAATGGATAAAGAATATTTCCTCCGGCAGTATGGGATGAATTTGCGGAAAGTCCACATAAATCTTATTTTCGGTCACTTTTATAGCCTCGTAGATGCGGCGAACAATCTTTTTAAGGAAGTCCAGGTTTCGTTCCGAATTGTCGATTACTCTTTCCCAGTCCCACTGATCCACATAGATAGAGTGAATGTTGTCCAGTTCCTCGTCCGGACGGAGAGCATTCATGTCGGTATATATGCCGCTTCCGACCGGAGTTTGGAGTGTTGCCAACTTTAAGCGTTTCCATTTTGCAAGAGAGTGTACAACTTCACCAGGGCAGTCCTGCAGATCTTTTATTGGAAAGCTCACCGGACGTTCGACTCCGTTGAGGTCATCATTGATGCCGGTTCCCTTCATTACTACCATTGGCGCTGTGACACGCAATAGCGAGAGTTGAGCTGAAAGATTGAGCTGAAACATATCTTTGACCACTTTGATGGCCTTTTCGGTCCTGATTATCGTGCCGAGAATGTTGCTGTAACCGGCTGGAATATAGAGTGACATAGTCTTTAGTTAAGTCTTTTGGGCATCAAATCTATGTTAAGTCAAACAATTATCCAAATATTTGACAACTTTACATATCTTTGCCATCTGTATGAAACCCCGTTTCAATCAAGTATGAGGAGACTTTCAACAATATTCGACAGGAAGCGCGTAAAACATTTTGACACACTCGCCAACCTCTACGAGTATTCAACCACACTATATAGCGATAACAAACTGTCGCAGGTAGTCGATGGGGACCTCTTCTATACATATGGTTCATTTAAGGAAAAATGTGATTTACTCTCAAATAAACTAAGTAGGTACGGCATAGGAGCCGGGGATAAGGTGGCAATTCTTGCACACAACACTCCTAACTGGACAGTAGCCTTTTTTGCCTGTGTTTCCTTCAGTCGCATTGCGGTTCCAATCCTTATCGATTCTTCAGAAAATGAAGTAACCAATATTCTGCAACATTCCGAGAGCAAGGTGATTTTTATCTCCAAAAGACTCCTCTATAAACTCTCTCAGGACTCTCTTTCCGGTATGCGCCTGGTGTTGGATATTGATACCTTTGAGACCATTAAAGCGGACGATGATGCATTTACTTGTGATGGAAGAGTAGCGGTGCCGAAGCCTAATGATATAGCGGCCATTATCTATACTTCCGGTACTACAGGCAGTGCCAAGGGAGTGGTTCTGAGCCACCGCAATCTATCATCCAATATTATTTCTGCCTACCACTCTTATAGGTGTACTGAGAGGGACAGGTGGCTATCAGTCCTTCCGATGGCTCATACATACGAACTTACCGTTGGAGTGCTCTATCCGATTTATTGCGGTGCAACCGTCTACTATATGTCCAAACCACCGGTTCCGGCATTGCTTCTGGCTGCTATGAAGAAAATACGTCCGACAGCATTGTTGGTCGTGCCACTTATTGTTGAGAAAATCTACCGTAATAGCGTACTGCCTACCATTTGTAAGAGCAAGACTCTTTCCTGGATGAACAAGCATCAGAACACACTTATGTGCATCATTATAGGGTTGAAGCTAAAGAAGACCTTCGGCGGCAAGATCGGCATCCTTGTGGGTGGAGCCAAGCTTGACCCTAAAGTTGAGGAGTTTTTCTACAAGGCCAGATTTCGATATGGTATCGGGTATGGACTTACCGAGACCTCTCCTCTTATTTGTGCTGCGTTCGGTGGGCATAGGTATCCGGGATCCATTGGGATTCCTGCCCGTGGGGTGGAAGTTCGTCTGGACAACGTTAACCAAGAGACAGGAGAGGGGGAAATTGTGGTTAAAGGGGACAATGTGATGCTCGGCTATTACAAGGATCCTGAACGAACAAAGGATGCCTTTACTGAAGATGGTTGGTTCAGGACAAATGATATTGCCTCCGTAGATAAGAAGGGACGCTATTATATAAGGGGACGTCTTGGCAATATGATTGTCGGCCCTTCGGGCGAAAATATCTATCCCGAAGAGATTGAAAGTGTTATCAATAATATAGAAGGTGTTAATGAATCAATAATTGTTGAGCGCAAAGGTAAACTTGTGGCACTTATCCATTTTAATGAGAATATCATAGATTGGGACTGCGAAGGAGAGGCCGAATTTTATGAGAAACTTGAAACCATAAAAACTATGGTTATGAGTATTGTCAACAAAAAGGTCAACAAGATCTCCAAAATAAATGCTGTCGAGGTCATGAAAGAGCCTTTCGATAAGACAGCTACAGAGAAAATCCGCAGATTTAAGTATGAAGAAGAGCAAAAGTAATGGTCTAAAGCAGCTTAATCTTCATCAATTTCAACAATTATCCGATTATTTGACAACTTTGCATATCTTTGCCTTTCCATTCTAAAATCCCGTTCACATTAAGTATGAAGAGAATTTTGAAGTTTTTTAAGAGGATGCGTGAAAATTATGTTGACACCCTCGGCAATCTCTATGAGTATTCAACGACAGTATATAGCGACAACAAACTATCTCAGGTAATCGATGGAGAACTTTCCTATACCTACGGTTCATTCAAAAAAAGGTGCGATTCAATCTCAAAAAAGCTCAGTCAGTACGGTATCGGATCATGCGACAAGGTGGCAATCCTTGCCAACAATACGCCCAATTGGACAGTAGCATTCTTTGCTTGCGTACCATTCAGCCGCATTGTTGTCCCAATCCTCACAGAGTCTTCGGAAAATGAAGTGACAAATATCTTAATCCATTCCGAGAGCAAGGCGATTTTTATTTCCAGAAAACTTCTCCACAAGCTCTCACCCGAATCTCTTTCCAGCTTGCGCCTGGTGGTGGATATTGATACCTTTGAGACAATCAGAGCAGATGATGATGCATTTACCTGTGACGGTAGAGTCGCGGTGCCGATGCCTGAAGATATAGCGGCTATCATCTATACCTCCGGCACTACAGGTAGTGCTAAGGGAGTGGTTCTGAGCCACCGCAACTTTACATCCAATATAATCTCCTGTTATCACTCTCACAAGTGCACGGAGAGGGATACATGGCTCTCCATCCTTCCGATGGCTCATACCTACGAACTCACCCTCGGAGTGCTCTATCCGATCTATTGCGGCGCTACCGTCTATTATCTCTCCACACCACCGGTACCTGCACTGCTGCTGGCTGCTATGAAGAAAGTTCGTCCTACGGTCTTGCTTACCGTACCGTTGATTATTGAAAAAATCTACCGAAATAGCGTTCTTCCGACCATCCGCAAGAGTAAAACTCTCTCTTGGATGAACGAGCGCTACAATAAGCTGATGTGCCTCATTATAGGTATGAAGCTCAAAAAAAGCCTTGGTGGCAGAATCACATTTTTCGGTGTAGGAGGCGCCAAGCTCGATACTACTGTTGAAGAATTCCTTTGGAAAGCCCGTTTCCCTTATGCTATCGGCTACGGACTCACTGAGACTTCTCCTCTTCTCGGCCACGCGGTGGGTAAGCATAGATACCCCGGATCCATAGGATTTCCTGTCTATGGAATAGAAATGCGTCTTGATAATGTGAATCCCGAGACGGGAGAAGGGGAAATTGTGGTCAGGGGAGACAATGTGATGCTCGGCTATTACAAAGACCCCAAGCGCACTAAGGAGGCCTTTACCGAGGATGGCTGGTTTAAGACCAAGGATGTGGCCTTAATGGACAATAAGGGGCGTTATTACATAAGAGGGCGTATTGGTAATATGATTGTCGGCCCTTCGGGTGAAAATATCTATCCGGAAGAGATAGAGAGTGTAATCAATGATATTGAAGGTGTGAACGAATCCATCATTGTCGAGCGCAAAGGTAGATTGGTGGCACTTATACAGTTTAATGAGAATATCATCGACTGGGATAGCGAAGGTGAGGCGGAATTTTACGAAAAACTTGAAGCCAGAAAGGCTACGATACTGAATATCGTCAACAAGAAAGTCAGTAAGACCTCCAAAATCAATGACGTTGAGGTAATGAAAGAGCCTTTTGACAAGACAGCAACCAGGAAAATTCGCAGATTTAAGTATAAAGAGGAATAGAGGAGAGTGTGTAGTGTGTAGTGTGTAGTGTGTAGTGTGTAGTGTGTAGTGTGTAGTGTG
>CAZRBY010000009.1:44621-63117 GCA_964598495.1 uncultured Muribaculaceae bacterium | reverse complement strand
CTGAAAAGTCACCCATATCTGTTCTAATGACTGTCCGGTTTGTGACACCATGAGCCCCCGCAATGGCGGATGATCGCTTACCATCAGCCTCAGCAGTAGCTGCGGAGAGTTTTGTCTCAACAACCTTGTCCGCCACAAGCCACGAAATCGTAAGCGAAAGCAGTAGAGTAATCAGCAAAAAAAGGGTATTTCGTTTCATAAGTTCTAATTTATTCGGAGCATATTAAAAATAAACCAAAATATATGCCAAAAAATTATTACATTTGTGGGTCATAAACAAGATTCGGGAATTCGAAAATAAAAAATAAAAATATAAAATTAAGGAATATGAGATTTTCAGTATCAAGTTCAGAACTATTGCACGGCCTGGTATCTGTATCAAGGGTAATCGCAAACAAACCTTCTTCCAGCATCCTGGAAAATTTTCTTTTTGATTTAAAAGGCAATGCCCTTACCGTCACCGCATCAGATGGAGAGACCACTCTAAAGACGGTCATCGGCATCGACAATGTACAACAGGAGGGAGCATTTGCTGTCCCAGCAAGACGACTGACCGACTATTTAAAAGAGTTCCCCGACCAGCCGCTTACGTTCTATGGCCATGACAATACAATGGAGATTACCTGGATCAACGGTGAGTCCAAGATACCCTGCTTCAATGCAGATGACTATCCCCAACTCCCCGCCCTCGGTGAGACGCATGACACTCTAGAAATCCCTGCAGAAACTCTGCTTAACGGTATCAACAACACGATATACGCTACTGCAGAGGAAGAATTGCGCCCCGTTATGAATGGTATCTTCTTCGACCTCTCACCTGAAAGTTCAGCTATGGTAGCGTCTGATGCACACAAACTCATCTGCTTTGAGTTCAAAGATGCAAAGGTTGCACAACAGTGCTCGTTCATCCTCCACAAAAAGCCCGCAGCAATCCTAAAAAGCATCCTTCCAAGGGTAGAAGAGAACATCTCCATAATATTTGACTCAAAGAACGCTTACTTTAACTTCGGCACCAACATGCTGGTATGCCGCCTGATTGAAGGCAAATACCCTCAATACCGCAGTGTAATTCCCAAGAATGACAATAAGCTCATAATCGGCAGGACAGACTTCCTTAACTCTGTAAGACGCATTGCCGTATGCTCCGCACAAGCTTCCAATCAGATTAAGCTCAAACTCTCGCTCAACGAAGTAGTTGTTTCAGCACAAGACCTGAGTTTTTCCACATCAGCTTATGAGCGTCTCTCCTGCAGCTATGAGGGTGATGAGATGGAGATAGGATTCAAGGCACAGTTCCTGATTGAAATCCTGACCAATCTCCCTTACTCGAATGTGTGTATGGAGCTCGCAGACCCCTGCAAGGCGGTACTCATCGTATCGGCTGACGAAACCGATCCCGACGAGAACCTCCGTGCACTGCTGATGCCCGTGATGATCAACGTATAGGACTATGGTACTGGATCTTGAGAGGCCAATCCTAGTATTTGACATCGAGAGTACCGGACTTAGCGTTGCTGAGGACAGAATTGTCGAAATCAGCGTCATCAAACTTTACCCAGATGGTTCCCGCGAGCATAAGACTCGCAGAATCAATCCCGAGATGCCCATCCCGGAAGAATCTCGTATGATTCACGGTATAAGTGACGAAGATGTTAAGGATTGTCCCACATTCAAGCAAATAGCAAAATCACTTGCCGATTGGATGAGCGGTTGCGATATAGCCGGATTCAACTCTCTCAAATTTGATCTTCCGATACTGGCTGAGGAGTTTCTCAGAGCCGAAGTAGAGTTTGATTTCAGGCAGTGCAGGATGATCGATGTACAAAACATTTTCCATAAGATGGAACCCAGGACTCTGGTGGCTGCATACCGTTTCTACTGCAACAAAGAACTTGATAAGGCACACTCCGCAGAGGGCGACAGTCTCGCCACCCTCGAAGTACTCGAGGCGCAGATTGCAAGGTATCCCGATCTCAAAAATGATGTAAAGTTCCTCGCCTCTTTCTCGGAAAGGGGTAAATTAGTGGACTTTGCAGGCAGAATAGCACGCGATCCCTCCGACGAACCGATATTTAATTTCGGCAAACACAAAGGCAAAAGGGTAATCGATGTATTCAAGAGTGAACCAAGTTATTATGACTGGATGATGAAAGGAGAATTTACCCGTGACACAAAGCAGGTAATCACCGACATCTGGATGAAATACAAGGAGAGCGAGCTCAAGAATCTCTTCAACGCGAGATGAATCTGATAGTAATTCCGTACGATTGCGACAATTATTACTTCCGGCCTGACACCACTATGGTGCATGAGCCGAGGGATTTCTATTGTCCGGATGAGATTACGGAGCTTGAAGCGGCTCCCTGCATTTGCGTTAGGATATGCAAATCAGGCAAAGCTATTTCAGAGAGATTTGCCAGACGCTATTATGATGCAGTCGGCTTTGGAGTCACTCTCTATGCTGCCAATATTTTGGCCGAGGGAAAGCTTTTTTCCCTTACAAGGAGTACTTCATTTGACGCAACTACCGTAATCCCAATCCCTTTAAAACCAGCAGAGAAATTACAAGTACTGTGTCCGGAGATAACTCCCGGACTTATAGGCAAATGGATGGAGACAATATCGCGCAACCATCTGTTGCGCATAGGTGATATTCTGATATTTGAGCTTGCTCCAAGGAGTGTAGTGGAAAAGAGTAAACCCTTCACCATGGGATGGGGAGGTCAGGAACTCTTCAGCTTCAATATCTGCTGAGCGGCAGATTCACCTGCCAGGGCACCTGTGGAGAAAGCCACCTGCAGATTGTACCCTCCGGTATCCCCATCAATATCGATTATTTCTCCTGCAAAGTAGAGATTGGGTTGTTTTTTGGAAGCCATCGTCTTGGCGATGATCTCTTTCTGAGGGATACCTCCGGCAGTAATCACCGCACGTTCATATCCGGTATAGGTTTTTATCTCAAACCTCCACTCCTTTAGCTTGTCAGGGAGGTTGGAGACATTGAGATCTTTGTGGTAATGCTGGAAAGGAGACACCAGTGCCGCAGGCATTAATCCGCGAAGGAGAGTACGGAATCTGTTGCGCCCGACATTTTCAGCTGAGGCACCCATTCGATCCAAATCCCTGGCGATGCGGATCCGCAGTTTTTCCAACGAAAGCGCAGGTTTGAGATCAAGCATAAGTTCTACCCTCTGTCCCTTCATCAAAGCCCATACTGCCCGTCTGCTTAGACGGAAACCGAGTGCTCCCTCAATGCCGTTGGGGGTAAATGCAAGCTCGCCATCCTCGATTTTTATGAGATCCATATCTATAAAGAGGGAAAGTCCGACGTTGCGCAGTTCTATTCCCACCAGATCGGTGTCATACATTCTAGGCATAAGGGCTGTCAAGGAAGGGAAAGTCTCTGTTATTGTATGTTCCAAACTCCTGGCAAATTCATAGCCATCACCGGTAGAGCCGGTGCCGGGATAAGAGAGACCTCCGGTAGCAATGATAAGTGCAGGAGCAGAATATTTCACTACCTCTATACGCTCTCCACACAAAGAATCGCTCTTTCCGCAAACACAATGGAAGAGCCCGTCGCTATTGGAAACATTTAATACCTGAGAGGAGCATCTTATATCAACTCCCAACGCCCGCATCCGAGATACAAGTACTGATGGTACATCCGCCGCACGCATGGAGAAAGGGAAAACCCTATCGCCCTGCTCCACCGTCGTTGGCAAACCTATTGAATTAAAAAATTCAATTGTCGCGACATTGTTGAAATTGAAAAATGCAGGCTTTAGAAAATTGGAGGAGGGGTGGATATGAGTCGAAAAATCAGACCAGGGTTTTGTATTGGTCAGATTGCATCTGCCTTTTCCTGTGATGAGAATCTTTTTGCCACAAATATCATTTTTCTCGAGAAGTGTGACTTTACAACCCTTTTCAGCCGCCTTTATTGCAGCTACCATACCGGCAGCACCTCCACCTATCACTATTATGTCTCTCTCCATCCCCACCGTATTATACTTGTTATCAGTTACTGAAATACCTCCATAAGGTCGCGGATCATTATCTGCATATCACCATCGATACTTTTGTCATAACTGCGGGAGTTGCAAAGGATGGCCGCGCTCATTCCTGCATTTGTATTGCCAACCCAGATAGTTGCAGTGCCGGCAATGTTGCCTCCGTGCCAGTGTGCTCCGGGGTAGTATCCGGCGAGACGTCTCCATCCAAGACCATATCTCCTAAGATTTGAACCGGAATCTGCAGTGGGATCGATTTCAGAGTTATACATCAAATCGAGGGTTTCCGGCTTTAGAATATCTGGTATACCATCCCTGCCGTCAATATGAGCCAAAACCCTCATCATCTGGTTGGTGGATGCGATAACACCGCCACAGGCGGCGATTACCTGCATAGGGTTACCGTAACCGTTGGTTCCGTCCTGAGAATAATAGACACACTCGTTGGGTCTTCGCTCATCCTGACCGCCGCCCACATGGATATCGGTAACACCCATCGGCTTTAGAACATCTTCCTTGAGGAAGCTCTCAAATGGCTTGCCGCTAACAACCTCAACGATGCGACCTAGAAATGAGAAACCAACGTTGGAATAATCATAGTTCGTACCCGGGGTAAATTTAAGTGTCTGGTTGTCAAGCACCCACTGAAGGAGTTCGTCAAGAGTCTTACCATTCCTCACACTGCTGAACATAGGATCAATTTCATCCCTTGTCCATCCTGCCGAATGTTGGAGGAGATGACGCACGGTAATACTGCTCTCCTGTCCTTTGATCTTGAATTCATTTTTGAGAATACCATTTTCACCGAAAACCTGATCATCAAGTCCGAGCTCTCCTCTCTCGTAAAGCACCATTATGCAGAGTGTGGTAAACTGTTTGGAAATACTCGCCAGACGGAAGAGATGGTCGGGAGTAGTTTTAGTCCTGGACTCCGACACTGCATAACCATAACCGGTAGAATAGACAACCTTCTCGTGTCTCATCACCGAGAAAGAGACTCCGGGCACGGCGTGTTTATTCATAAACTCATAGAACCTTGCATCTACCGATGCATTACCGGTCTTGACATACACGACATAATCTCTCTTAACTTTTCCTGACTCGGAGACCACCTGCAAATCAACAATATTTGAGAAGTCATTAATGGTTTCACCACTTATCTGCTTCTGGCCTTTAATCAACACCTCAGCGCCATCGGAAACATAATATGTTGCCTTAAGGGAAGTAAGGTTGGAGCCTTCGGGTACGGTTACTGCCAAATAGCCAAGACAAGGAACGGAATGTGCTGAAACTGACATTGAAGGGTTATCTCCCGCCGCAAAAGAGACCGAGGTGAGGTTTGCACTGTCCGAAAGTACCGGTTGCGGATCAATCTTTTCACCGCAAGAGAGCAGTGAAAATGCTGAAACAAGTAAGAGAAGAAGAAGTTTTCTGAAAGAAATCATTATGATTTATATTTGAGGTTAAACTTGGATGGATAGTCAGCCATTGATAACGCCGCTACCGAGCATTTCGTCGTCAGGCGCGTACCAGACTGCAAATTGGCCGGGCGTGATGCCCCTCTGGGGCTCATCAAAAAGAATATAGAGAGTATCAAAACGGCATATAAGGCGACCTTTCTGCAGTGGCTGACGGTATCGGATGCGGATGTTACACTCAAGTTCTTCACCACCCTCCAGTGCAAGATCGGGTCTGATCCAGTGGACTTCTGCAGGAAGAATCTTCAGCGCACGGCGATAAAGTCCTGGATGCGACTCCCCTTCACCCACATATATCGTATTGCTATCTATATCAATGGAAATAATAAATAACGGCTCCTTATGGCCGCCTATATTGAGTCCTTTCCGCTGACCTATGGTATAGTAATGTGCCCCCTGGTGACGTCCGATGACCTTTCCCTGCGAAGGGGTGTAGCAAAGCGGACGGGCAATCTCTTCAAGAGACACCTTCTCGGGAATAGAGTCATAGTGCTCTCTGAAGATTTCCACCACATCGCCCTCTTTGGGCTCAAGTTGCTGCTGAAGAAAGAGCGGTAGATCGACCTTTCCGACGAAGCAGATGCCCTGCGAGTCCTTCTTATCGGCGCTCGGGAGTTGTGCCTCGCGTGCCAGCTCCCTGACTTCTCTTTTGAGCAGATCACCTATCGGGAAAAGAGCCCGGCTAAGCTGTTTCTGGTTTAGCTGACAGAGAAAGTAGCTCTGATCCTTACCCAGATCTCTGCCCGCAAGTATGCGATAAACGGTATTGCCGGCATCATCTTGGAATTCATCTTTACGACAATAGTGACCGGTAGCTACAAAATCAGCTCCAAGGTCGAGTGCAGACTTGAGAAAGGCGTCAAACTTAATCTCGCTGTTACAAAGCACATCAGGGTTGGGCGTTCGTCCCTTTTCATATTCACTGAACATATAATCCACAACTCGTTTGCGGTAGATGTCGCTCAAATCGACAAAATGAAAGGGAATATCGAGTTTTTTTGCCACCATTTCCGCTACAAACCTATCTTCTTCCCATTCACAGTCACCATGAAGGGTCCCTGTAGTATCGTGCCAATTCTGCATGAATAGGGCGAACACATCGTATCCGGCACGCTTGAGAAGCAGCGCTGCAACGCTTGAATCCACACCTCCGGAAAGGCCAACTGCTATCTTATGGGATTTGTCCGGCATCAATAGGGGTCAAAAAGATTGTTAATTCAAAAAAAATAGTTACTTTTGTGATTGGGTAAGTCATATACGACCAGCTCCCATTGAACTCCCCCAGGGTCGGAAGACAGCAAGGGTAGATGGTTGTAGCGGTGCGATATATCAAGCTTACCCTTTTTTTATGCCAAATTATCAAAAATAAACGGCATAATGGATTTCACTCCTGTAAAAACCTGCACCATTCCTGCGCTACCAACTATAATTCTCATATCATGTCCGGCGCGCATCTCGTACTCCGCCATTACCTGCCGGCAAGCACCGCAAGGATAAGTCAGTGCGCTCAATACACCGTTGTCATCCACGGCCACAACAGCAATTGCCTCAACACTCTCACTCGGATAGCGGGCAGAGGCATAAAACATAGCAGTGCGCTCAGCGCAAAGCCCTGAAGGGTATGCGGCATTTTCCTGATTGGAGCCGATAACCACTTCACCGTTGCTCATACGAACGGCAGCTCCCACCCTGAAAGAGGAATACTTTGCATAAGCACCGTCAGCCGCACTGACAGCTCTCTCCAGAAGTACCCTGTCGGAAGATGGCATCTCCGAAGCTGAAGAATATTCGAGATATTTGATCTGCAATTGTCGTTCTGTCATGTCACGATAATTAGGTTCATCTTGCGAAATTAGGACATTTTTTAGTTTTGACCAAATGTACTACCTTTGTCAAGTCGAACCGAGATGAAACGAGTGATATGCATATTTGTCATCGCTGTTTCGCAACTGCTGTCAGGGCAATCACCCCGAATGAGCCGTAGCGAATACATTGCACGTTACAGTAATCTTGCGATCAAAGAAATGGCCATTTCCGGCATTCCAGCCAGCATTACTCTTGCCCAGGCCTGTTTGGAGTCAGGTAACGGCAACTCCTATCTCGCAAGAGAGGGCAACAACCATTTCGGCATCAAATGTCACGGATGGAATGGAAAGACGATAAGACATACCGATGATGCTCAAAACGAATGTTTCAGAAAGTACGAACATGTCGAAGAATCATTTCGAGACCACTCCGATTTTCTCAGATATTGGGACAGATATGCGTTTCTCTTTGACCTGGAGCCACATGATTATAAAGGATGGTGCTACGGTCTGAAAAAGGCGGGCTATGCCACTGCTCCCAATTATGCCGAATTATTGATAGCCATCATCGAAGAGCACAGTCTCTACCAATACGATACCGTATCGTTACTTCCTCCCTCTCCGACCGAAGCCGAGGTCTCCGTAAGAATACATCCCCAAAAGGGTTCTCCACTCTATCGCGTCTCCCTTTACCGAGAGGTTTACAGCCGTAACAAAGTGGCCTACATCATAGCCACGGAATATGACACATTCAAGTCTCTTGCAAAAGAGTATAACCTATTCAAATTCGAACTATATCGCTTCAATGACCTTGACAGAAAGGATAGAATCACCCCCGGAATGGTCATTTACCTTGAAAAGAAAAGAAAGGAGAGCGCCAAACATCTCGACCGTCACGTAGTAGAAGAGGATGAGTCACTTTGGAGCATCTCCCAAAGATATGGTGTTCGCATGAAATTTCTGCGCAAATACAACAATCTCGCTATTGGGACGGAACCTCTCCCCGGTAGTATCATCAATTTAAGAAAAAAAACCAGATGAAACTTTACAAGAAAATCATCCTGATTGTACTGGCATCACTAACTACCGTCGGAGCCGTTCTCGTTTGCGGCTATTATTTCATATTCCAGAAAAACAATATAACTGAAGAGGGATTCATAAGGATTTACCGCAATATGGAGTATGATCAGGTGAGTACAGCCATTGATACATCGGGAATGCTTGTCAACAAAGCCACATTTCGCATTGCAGCAAAGACTATGGGCCTGGATGAATCTTTCAAGCCTGGTTTGTACAAGTTCAAAAAGGGGATGAACAACAAGTCGATAGTCAGAACTATCGTACATGGCTGGCAGACTCCAACCGATGTGACCATCAGCGGATATATACGTTCTAAAGAGAAACTGGCTCAAGTGCTCTCTTCAAAGCTTGAGGCAGATTCAGCGCTATTCATGCAGGTTTTAAACGATACCGTGCTGATGCATTCATTCGGCTTCACCGAAGCCTCTTATCCTGGAATGATCATCCCAAACACCTACGAAATGTGGTGGACCGTAACTCCGGTGGAATTTCTGGAGAAGATGAAAAAGGAGTATGACAAATTCTGGAACGAAGAACGTTGCGCCAAAGCTGACTCAATCGGTCTAACAAAAGAGCAGGTGAGCACACTCGCATCCATTGTCATAGAAGAGACAAAATATGAACCCGAGATGGCTACCATTGCCGGGGTCTACATGAACAGACTTGAGAAGGGAATGAGGCTGCAAGCAGACCCGACAGTACTTTTCGCAATAGGCGACCGTTCCATCAGAAGAGTTCTCAGGACTCACTTGAGTGTGGATTCACCATACAATACCTATAAATACACCGGACTCCCTCCCGGTCCTATCACCATACCTCCAATAAGTGCGCTCGATGCCGTGCTCAATTATGAGGATCACGAATATATCTACTTCTGCGCCAAAGAGACATTTGACGGCCAACATTCATTTGCGAAGGACTACAAACAGCATCTGAAGAATGCCAAAGCATATCACAGGGCATTTACCGCAAGGGAAAAAGAGAGAGCAACGGAGAACTAGAATATCAAGACTACCATTGCCTTATGACCTCCATAGCCAAGGCAAACTCACGGTCGTTTTCCATATTGATGACACGATGGTAGGCCGTATTTCCATAGAGGGATCTGGAGAGCAAAGCCTTTAGTTGTGTGGAGATTAGACTGAGCGATGATGAAATCTCCGTATAATCGGGCTCCAGTCCGGCTGTCCGCGCATACTCTATAAGTCCTGCAAGCAACTCATCTCCCAGATTATAATCTGCATAAAACTCTTCAAACGGTATTGTGGTGTCGAAATCCGCCCTGTGGACATCAACATAACGGTTTATAAAACCATTGATATAGCCCCTCAACACAAGGGCGGTATAGTAAGGAGTGATGCCTGAAGTATCTCTCGGCACAAAAATATCCGGTATAATGCCTCCGCCGCCATAAATCTTCCTATTTAGTTTGAGAGTAGTAAACTCGAGAGAATTATCCACTTTTATGCTGTCCCTGCTGAATATCTCACCGTTTGCGTATCTACCTGAGTATTGTTGGCGGAAATATTCATCACGCTTTCCTTCTTCATATGGAGCCTGGATTACTCTACCGGAAGGGGTGTGGTAACGTGCAATTGTCAGATTGATCTGAGAACCGTCGGATAGATTGAAGGCACGCTGAACAAGTCCTTTACCGAATGTCCTACGACCGATTATCATTCCTCTATCCCAATCCTGGATTGCACCTGCAACTATTTCGCTAGAAGACGCAGAATTCTCATCGACCAGCACTACCAGTGGACCGGACGGGTAAAGTCCGTTGCCGGAAGCGTTAAAGTCACGTCTTGGGCTGTTCAGCCCTTCGATATAAAAAATCAGCTGTCCCGCAGAGAGAAAGATGTTGGCCACCATTCCTGCGGATTGCAGGTATCCTCCGAAGTTGCCCCTGAGATCAAGTATTACTCCCTTTGGGTATTCCTTGGATAGATTGTATATGCATCTGGTTACTTCCAATGGGGATTCCAGAGCAAAGCGGCTCAATCTGACATAAACTATGCCCGGTTCGGGTATATATGCGGCATCCACGCTCCTGACAGGGATTATGTCCCTCGTAATGACAAATGAAAGGATATCGGTGATCCCTTTTCTTAGCAGGTCAATCCTGACTTTAGTCCCTTTTTTGCCTCTAAGGAGTTTCTGCATGGCATTAGTGGGTAGTGAAACTCCGGCTATCGTCTGTCCGTCGACCCTTATAAACTTGTCTCCGGGTATGATGCCTGCTGAATCGGAGGGTCCGTCGGTAACAACAGACTGCACCGTAAGAGTATCATCAATCATAAGGTACTCTATACCTATTCCCTCAAATGAACTGCTGAGTGACTCATTGGCGGAACTCACCTGATCTGCGGGTATGAAAGTGGAGTGAGGATCGAGTTCAAGCAATGTTTTTGAAATAGCATTGTCCACCAGATGGTTAATATTGACGGTGTCAATGTATCTGGAGTTGATAATATCAAGCGCCTCTTTGAAGCGGGCACTCTGCGACTGAGCGGATAGCTTTGGTACCGACATCGTAGCCAGCAAGAGTGCAAGCATTATGGTAACAGTTCTTCTCATTCTCTATTCTGCGGGATACCTGACTAGTGGTATATCAAATTTCATACCCTCTTGGGCGAGTTCCGTTGCCGGGAAAATAGCCTGCGCCTCTTTCAGAATTACATTCAGATCCTTGTATCTGGAAGAAAAATGACCTATGACCAATTTGCCAACTCCGGCTTCAAGCGCCACGGAAGCGGCTTGGGCCCCTGTGGAATGAAATGTCATGCGTGCCATTTCATGAAGATCTTCGGCAAATGTCGCCTCGTGATAGAGTAGATCCACACCCCGGACGTAGGAGACCAGTTCCGGGAAAGGAGCGGTGTCACTACAGTATGCCATTGAACGCCCTTTGTAAGGAACGTAGGTATAATCCTCGACTTTGAGCAATTCTCCATTCGATCTGACAACATCCTCACCTCTTTTGAGAGCTCCTATCTCTGCCAATGTGAGATTATCAACCTCCATTTTCCACTTATGGATATTTCTAGCAGGTTCTTTCTCCCTGAAGAGAAATCCGAAAGTATCAACCCTGTGATTGAGAGCAAAAGCACTCACCTCAACAGATCTGCATTCATAAACAACCTGTGGGGCGACAGATGTCAGCGGAACATGAATTATGTCGAATATGACACCTTCCCCAAAATGCTCCATAAAAAAGTCAAGTATCCTTGCAAATCCGCTAGGCGCATATATGTACAAAGGTGCTGTTCTGCCAATAAGTGCCATGGTTGAAACAAGTCCGAAAATACCGAACAGATGGTCTCCATGGAGATGTGAAATAAAAATCCTGTCGATTTTTACATGGGAGAAACCGTAGCGGGAGAGCTGGAGCTGTGTACCCTCACCGCAATCTATCAAAAACAAACGCCCGTGTATTTTCAATACATGGGCGCTTGGATATTTGTTGGCAACGGGACGGGCCGATGCCGTCCCCATTGTCGTTAAAGAGAAATCCATTGAGGATTATTCGTTCTCTTTGCTTTCCATCTCACTCTTGAGTGCAGCAAGCTCCGAAATGTCACCCAAAGTGGTCTTCTCGAGATTTGCCTTGAGCTTCTTTACTGCTTTCTGAGTTGAGGTGGCCTCTGAGTCGCTCTCTTTTCTTTTATCGCGGCTCTCGTCTTTCTTTGCCTCTTCAAAAAGTTTGGAGTGTGACAGGCCAATCTTCCTGCTATTCTTGTTGAACTCCATAACTTTGAACTGAAGAACTTCATCAACCTTCGCGGTGGTACCGTCTTCTTTTACAAGATTCCTGGCTGAAGCATAACCTTCTATGCCGTGTTCAAGAGTGATGGTAGCGCCCCTGTCAACGAATGCCTTGACAGTACCCTCATGGACTGAACCTACTGTAAAGAGTGACTCGTACTCATCCCAGGGGTTTTCCTCGATCTGCTTGTGTCCAAGGCTGAGACGACGGTTGTCCTGGTCCATTTCAAGAACCACAACCTCGAGAGTATCACCAATTGAAGTGAACTCAGAAGGGTGTTTGATCTTCTTAGTCCAGGAAAGGTCACTGATGTGTACAAGACCGTCAACACCTTCCTCAAGCTCTACGAATATACCGAAGTTGGTGAAATTGCGGACTGTGGCCGTATGTTTGGAATTGATTGGATATTTCTCTGAAATGGTAGCCCATGGATCGGGTTTGAGCTGCTTGATCCCGAGAGACATCTTGCGCTCCCCGCGATCCAGCGTCAAAATGCAAGCCTCTACCTCTTCACCAACCTTGAGGAAATCCTGTGCACTGCGGAGGTGTAGTGACCACGACATCTCAGATACGTGGATCAGACCTTCAACGCCCGGCTGAATCTCTACGAATGCTCCGTAATCAGCGATAACAACTACGCGGCCGACAACCTTGTCGCCCACCTGAAGATTCTCATCCAAGGCATCCCATGGATGTGGATGGAGTTGCTTGAGACCAAGTGCAATCCTCTTTCTCTGCTCATCAAAGTCGAGAATAAAGACATTGATCTTCTGATCGAGCTCCACTACCTCTTCCGGATGATTGATTCTTCCCCATGAGAGGTCGGTAATGTGGATGAGGCCGTCGATACCGCCAAGGTCAACGAATACTCCGTAGGAGGTGATGTTCTTAACCGTACCCTCAACGATATTGCCTTTCTCGAGCTTCCTCATCATTTCTGCTCTCTGAGCCTCAAGTTCAGCTTCTACGAGAGCCTTGTGTGATACTACAACGTTTCGGAACTCATGATTGATCTTGACGATCTTAAGGGTCATGGTTTTATTAACGTATGCATCGTAATCCCTGATAGGTTTGATGTCAATTTGTGAACCGGGGAGGAAGGCCTCGATACCGAATACGTCGACAATCATACCGCCCTTTGTGCGACATTTAACGAAGCCTTCAATGATTTCTTCCTTATCAAATGCTTCGTTGATCCTATCCCATGAACGGAGAGAGCGTGCCCTCTTGTGGGAAAGAATAAGCTGTCCCTTCTTGTCTTCTGCGTTCTCCACGAATACTTCAACCTTGTCGCCTACCTTAAGGTTGGGATTGTAGCGGAACTCGGAAATGTTGATTACACCTTCGCTCTTGTAGCCGATGTTTACAACAACTTCCCTTTTGTCTTTTGCAACCACCACACCCTCTACAACTTCGTTCTCATTGACGCGTGAAAGGGTCTGGCTGTAACTCTCCTCTATGGCTGCCAGATCGGCATCATAGAAATTATCGCTTTCGAATGCATCCCAGTCAAATTTCATGTTGTCGGCTGATGCATTACTCTTCTTTGCGGCCTTTGGGGCCTCTTCTGCAGTCTCGATGGGAGTTTCTACCTGCTCCGGCGTTTCTATCGGAGCCTGCTCCTCTACTGCAATATCATTCAATTCTTCACTCATTGGTTAAAAATAATTTGTTTTATAACAAGTAGTTAGACTTTATTTATAGATCCCTTTTACCAAGGGCGTGCAAAAGTAGTCACTATTTCAATCAAATGCAAAAAATGTTTGCATATTTTTTATTATTTTTGCCTATTACGAAAATCCAAATACAAAAGATACCATGAACCACTTCAAACATCTCATTCTCACGACAGTTGCGGCAATTATCGCACTGGCCGCAGGCGCTCAGGACATTAAATACCAAATGCCTCCCAAGGAGATTGCCGAAATCATCATGTCTAAACCCTTTCCTAATGTGACATTCAATCCAGACTATACACGCGGTGTCATAGCGGAGAGAGTGTGTGCCCTTGTACCCCTCGCAACTCTTGCAGATGAAGAGCTGCGCATCGCAGGCATACGAATCAATCCCCGTAATTTCACCCAAACACGCGAATCATTCTTCAACACTGTTACCCTGCTTGACGTCGCCACAGGGGGCCTGACTCAAATAGCTGAAATGCCTTCGGACGCTATGATCCGCGAGATCAAATGGTCGCCTTCAGGCAAATACTTTTGCTTTCTCAATGAGACCCCGTACGAAATGGAACTTTGGCGTGTAAATGTCACCGACCCTACTCCTAAAGCGACCAAAATCAATAAGTACAAGGTCAACACAACCATTTCAAACGGAAACTCATACGAATTCCTTGATGACGAGAGAATAATATACAAAAGCGTACCCGCAGGCATTGGTCCCGTTCCTACTCCAACCCTTCCCGACGGTCCCATAGTACAGGAAAACCTTGGTGAAAGGAACTCCGTGAGGACATATCAGGATCTGATCTCCTCACCTTTCGACAAGGAACTCTTTGACTACTACTGTACGGTAGTCTTTGCCATATATGATAACGGAAACACCTCAACTGCAGGACCGGAAGGAGTAGTGCGCGACTATGACCTATCCCCTGACTGTCGTTATATGATGGTTACAACCGAACAACACCCCTACTCATACATGGAAGGACACAATTCTTTCCCGAGCATTCGCGAAATCCGCACTATCTCCGGAGAGACTATGATTGTACTGAGTGACACCAACAAGGAGAAGGCTGAAAAAGCACTCCGCGACAAAACCCCTAAAGACACCTCTGCAGCCAACATACCCGAACCTCCACGCAAACTCAACTTTGAATGGAGAAGCGATATGCCGGCTACCCTCGTATGGAGAGAAGGAGAATCCGGCCCCTCGCCTTTTGCTGCACCGGATCCGAATACCGACAATAAGGAAGAGCAACCTGAAAAGACTTTTACCGATAAAATCTACCAATGTTCCGAACCCTTCAATCTCGATGACAAGCAACTGGTATTAGCTCCCGAATATAGGATAGGACGCATTACATGGGGGACTCCTGAGCTGGCGGTCTACACAGAGACCTCGCAGAAACAGAAATTCAGCAGGACGGTAGCATTCACTCCCTGTGATACCATCGCACCAAAACATATTCTCTTTACTGAAAGCACAGACGTAGACACCATTGGTAATTTTCCCGTTTACGGACGCTTCTGGACTGTCACCAACCAGTACGGCAAAAGGGTGCTCTATACTGACAGCAAAAACTCACATTTATTCCTCAACGACACCAGACGTCCCGATGCGGAAGGTGACAACTTCTCTTTCATAGATAAAATCACCATCAAAAATGGAACAATAGAGAATCTTTGGAGCGGTGCTGCTCCCTATCAGGAGCGCGTGATAGCCATCACGGATTTTGATCGACTCAAATTCATCTCGGAGAAGCAGTCCATAAGCGAAGTTCCCAACTATTACGCAGTGGATACCAGAAACAAAAGGAACACTCACAGACAGTTTACCTTCTTTGAAAACCCAGTACCCATCCTAAGCGGAGTCACAAGGAATTTTGTCACTTATAAGCGTGCCGACGGAGTGACGCTTAGCGCCAACCTCTGGTTGCCTGCAGGTTATGACCAAGAGAGGGACGGCAAACTACCCGTGCTGATGTGGGGCTATCCTTACGAATTCAAAAGCGTGGCCGAAGCGGAAAAGAGCCGCCCGGCAAGATACAACTTCCTCAGGCCCGGTTATGGTTCTGCAGTACTCTGGGTTACTCAAGGCTACGCAGTAATGGACGGCATTTCCATGTATATCATATCGGAAAACAAGGATAAAGAACCCAACGATGTCTTCCTAAGCCAGCTTATTATGAATGCGGAAGCCGCTATCAATTTCGTTGACTCCATTGGAGTCGGGGACAGAGACAGGGTAGCCATCGGTGGCCACTCCTATGGCGGTTTCATGACTGCCAACCTACTGGCCCACACCGACCTGTTCAAAGCAGGCATCGCACGCAGCGGCGCTTACAACAGGTCACTCACTCCGTTCGGATTCCAGAGTGAAAGAAGAAATTACTGGAAGGCGAAGGAGGTCTACGATAAGATGTCACCATTCAATTATGCTGACAAGCTCAAGACCCCTATTCTCATTATCCACGGCCAGATGGATGACAACACCGGTACATTCCCCATCCAGTCAGAGCGTCTTTACCATGCCGTTGCAGGCCATGGCGGAACAGCAAGATACTTGCAACTGCCATACGAGAGCCATGGCTATTCCGCTTATGAAAATGTGATGCATATGCTCTACGAAACCGATGCCTGGATGGCAAAATGGCTGTCACAAGAAGAGGTGGCCAAGGTAAAGGAGAGACAGCAAAAGGAGAAGGAGAGAAAGGATAGGAATAAGGATAAGGATAAAAAGGAGGAATAATCCGTTTTTTTATATCTTTGCGGCGAAATTTTGACAATCCACTATGGCAGAAACCACTCTTTTATCCAAAATAGACGGACTTGCAGAGAAGTTCCAATCCATTTCCGCACAGATAGCCAACCCCGAAGTTATCGCGGACATGAAGCGCTATGTACAACTCAACAAGGAGTACAAAGAGCTTGAACCCATTATTGCCATAGGAGAAAAATACCGCAAGATGTTGTCGGACTACAACGGGGCCAAGGAAATCCTCCAAAATGAGAAAGATGAGGATTTGCGTGAAATGGCTAAGGAAGAGATTGCCATAATTGAGGAGAAATTGCCCGAAATTGAGGAGCAGATCAGGATTCTTCTGATTCCGGCTGATCCACAGGACAGCAAGGACGCCATCATGGAGATTCGTGGAGGCACAGGAGGAGATGAAGCGGCGATTTTCGCCGGAGATCTATTCCGAATGTATGCAAAATATTGTGAACGCAAGAATTGGAAGCTTGAGGTTACAAGCCAGTCCGAAGGCACTTCAGGCGGTTTTAAAGAATTGATCTGCAAGGTTTCCGGTGACAATGTTTACGGTACTCTCAAGTATGAAAGCGGAGTTCATCGCGTACAGCGTGTACCCCAGACCGAAACGCAGGGTCGCGTACACACATCCGCAGCCTCTGTTGCCGTATTGCCAGAGGCTGACGAGTTTGACATCGAACTCAACATGAATGACATACGCAAAGACACATTCTGCTCTTCGGGTCCCGGCGGCCAGTCGGTCAATACCACCTATTCTGCTATCAGACTGACACATATTCCTTCCGGTATTGTCGTTCAGTGCCAGGACGAAAAGTCCCAGCTCAAAAACCTTGACAAGGCTATGGCTGAACTCCGTACACGCCTTTACAACATGGAATATGAGAAATATCTCAACGATATCTCGGCAAAGCGCAAGACTATGGTTTCCACCGGAGACCGTTCCGCCAAAATCCGCACATACAACTATCCCCAGTCACGTGTGACAGACCACCGCATCAATTATACTATGCACAATCTTCCCGTATTTATGGACGGAGCCATACAGGAAGTCATAGACCAGCTCCAGATTGCCGAAAATGCTGAGCGACTGAAAGCGGCAGGAGAATAAGTGGTACGGATTGCGTGTTGCGAGTTTCGTGGTTGTGCGGAGTGTGAGGTGTGCTACACAAAAAAGACGGGATTAGTCCCGTCTTTTTTGTAACTACCTAGTAGCCCTTACTACACACTACACACTACACACTACACACTACACACTATACACTACACCTAGTACCCCCGAGCAGAATCGAACTGCTATTTAAAGTTTAGGAAACTTCCGTTCTATCCGTTGAACTACAGGGGCAGACCGACTCTATGGCTTATTATGCCTTGATTAATCGACGCTCTTTTCGATAAGTTGGCGACCGCGGTAATAACCGCACTCGGGGCATACATGGTGATACATTACAGCCGCACCGCAATTGGAGCAAGAGGCCAGAGTTGGAAGAGTGGCCTTGTAATGTGTTCTTCTCTTATCTCTACGCTGTTTAGAGACCTTATGTTTGGGATGTGCCATTTTAAAATATTTTAATTGTTTTTATTGTCCAACAAATCTTTCAAACCGCTGAAAGGCATATTATACTCCACTGCAGTCTCGCCGCCTGTTTCTTTCGCCAGGTAAGCCGTCATGAGAGGGTTGCATTCCCCTTCGGGATGAACCATCTGTAATGGGAGCGCCAGGCATACATAATCGTACACAAACTGACTTAGGTCCAATGTTGCCGCTGAATCCTCTACAATCATCACATCATCATCACCACTGCCATCTTCGGCATCTTCCTCTTCTAGGCCGTACTTGACCAATAGCCCCCTAACGACCTCGATCGGTATCTGCAAATCGTCAAGGCATCTGTCACACTCAACGGTAAC
>CAZRBY010000009.1:19598-44611 GCA_964598495.1 uncultured Muribaculaceae bacterium | reverse complement strand
ATGGCACATTCGACTTTCAGAAAGTCGCGACTCTTGGTCACAACCATCGAAATTGCACATACGGCATCCTTGACAATCTCGCTTCCAAAGGCATGAAAGAACTCTCCATCTGCTTGATAATCAAAGGTGTAACTACCATTGGACAACCCCCTTAAAGGGACCTTTATGCTGTCGGTTACCTTCTCCATTTCGCAAAATTGGGCTGCAAATATAACAATTTTTTTAATAACCCCTACTGCTTTGCTCTTTTTCTTGCGGTTTCGTCAAGGAGAATCTTCCTTATACGCATTGATTTCGGGGTAATCTCGACCATCTCATCCTCCTGAATATATTCCAGCGCCTCTTCGAGGCTGAACTGAATCGGGGGAGGCAATATTATCTTCTCATCGGATCCCGCTGCGCGGATATTGGTGAGCTTTTTGGTCTTACATATATTGATCACAAGGTCGTTTTCGCGTGTATGGGCGCCCACCACCTGGCCACCGTAGATTTCTTCTCCGGGGAAGATGAAGAAATTCCCTCTATCCTTGAGCTTATCCATTGCGTATGCCACCGAAAGACCGGTCTCCAGCGCAACCAGAGAGCCATTGATACGTTTCTCAATGTCGCCCTTATAGGGTTCGTATCCTTTGAACCGGTGGGATACCACTGCCTCTCCCTGTGTGGCGGTGAGCAGATTGCTCCTCAGCCCCATAAGTCCTCTGGCAGGGATTTCAAATTCCAGATGAGTGCGGTCACCGCGCTCTTCCATACGTATCAGCGCTGCTTTTCTCCGGGTAGAAAACTCTATCGCCCTACCCACAAACTCTTCCGGCACCTCAATGGCAAGATATTCTATCGGTTCACAACGCTGTCCGTTAATGGTCTTATCCAAGACTCTTGGCTGGCCAACCTGCAGTTCAAATCCTTCGCGACGCATAGTCTCTATAAGGATAGAGAGGTGCAATACTCCCCTTCCGTAAACGACAAAGGAATCTGCGGCAATGCCCGGCTTTACTCTCAGTGCGAGATTTTTTTCCAGTTCGTGTTCCAGACGCTCCTTGAGATGACGCGAGGTGACGTATTTACCCTCTCTGCCAAAGAATGGGGAGTCATTGATGGTAAATAACATGCTCATCGTAGGCTCATCAATAGTAATTGGAGGTAGAGGTTCAGGATTATCAAAGTCGGCGATGGTGTCACCGATCTCAAATCCCTCTATGCCCACTACGGCACAGATGTCGCCGCATCCCACTTTCTCCACTTTTTTCTTCTCCAACCCCTCAAAGACCATCAGTTCCTTAACCTTTTGTTTCTCTTTTATGTCATATCTCTTACAGAGGGTTACGTGCATGCCGAAATGGAGTTCGCCGCGAGTGATGCGGCCAACCGCGATACGGCCTACGTAGGGGGAATATTCGAGCGAGGAGATTAGCATCTGAGAAGTACCTTCTTGCACCTGCGGTGCAGGAATTTCAGCTATTATGGTATCAAGCAATACGGTAATGTCATTTGTAGGCTTGCGCCAGTCCAGCGACATCCAGCCCTGTTTGGCACTACCGTAAACTGTCTTGAAGTCGAGCTGCTCCTCATTGGCATTGAGAGAAAACATAAGGTCGAAGACCTCTTCATTGACCTCGTCCGGACGGCAATTCTGCTTGTCAACCTTGTTGATTACCACAATTGGTTTCTTACCCATCTCAATTGCTTTCTGGAGTACAAATCGGGTCTGTGGCATTGTCCCTTCAAAGGCATCCACGAGCAGCAGCACACCATCCGCCATATTGAGAACCCTCTCCACCTCACCTCCGAAGTCAGCATGGCCGGGTGTATCTATGATGTTAATTTTGACTCCCTTATAGGGGACAGAGACATTCTTTGCAAGTATGGTAATACCTCTCTCCCTCTCCAGATCGTTGCTATCGAGAATCAATTCGCCCATCTTCTCCATATCCCTGGAGAGACGTGCCTGATATATCATTCTGTCAACCAGAGTAGTCTTGCCGTGATCGACATGTGCGATAATCGCAATGTTCCTTATACTGTCCATATATTGGGCCCTACGATTTCAAAGGGCGTGCAAAAGTAGAAAATTATCTGATAGTTTACAGTAAAAATGACATTATTATAACATTGGGCTTACCAGACGGGCAAGTCCTTCATAGAGTTTCTCCTTATATCCACGCTTCTCCCATTTCGGCAGCGAAAGTTTTTCGCATCTTGAAATATCCTGGTCAAATTGCTCTTCCAGAATGGCAGCACATTGTGGGTTGTAGATGACGGACATAACCTCAAAGTCGTGGAGCATACTTCGATTGTCCATATTTGCGGAACCTACCATGCATATTTTTCCATCCACACTTATGCTCTTGGAATGTATAAAACCTTTTTTGAAGAGATAGACATTGACTCCGACCCTGAGCAACTCTTTGATATAGGACATGGAACAATAGTGAATTAGGGTTGAGTCGGCACGTGCAGGCATCATCAAATTGACCTCAACTCCACCCAGAGATGCGGTACGGATGGCTTTCATAAGTGACTCTGAAGGGGTAAAGTAGGGTGTATTGATGCAGATACGACGGCTTGCGCCGGTAATCATGGAGAAGTAACACTCCTTGATGCTTGACCAGTCGCTATCGGGCCCGGAAGTGAGAAACTGTGAGTATATATCGGTTTCCGATTTGTGGCGATAAATATTCTCAACGTCTATATCGGAGTAGTACTTTCTGCGACGAGTCAGATGGCGGTTTATGATAAAATATCTGTCAAGCAGAAAACTGGATTGGATTGGGAAGACCGCCTCCCCTTCCACTCTGATCTGGGTATCCCTCCACTCATCATAGACACCGCCGTCATAATAGCGATCTGCGATGTTGATGCCTCCGATGTATCCAACGCGACCATCGACTACTAGAATTTTGCGATGATTTCGGTAGTTGATCTTGTAGGTGGGCCTGAAGATACGTACCGGCGAAAATTCCAGCACCTCTATGCCCGCTTGACGCATCTCCCTAAAAAACCGCCTTTTTACCTTTATAGAGCCGACACTGTCGTAAATAACGCGCACCTCCACTCCTTCAGAGGCCTTTTTTATCAAAATATTGCGGATACGGGTTCCGATGGAATCATCCATAAAGATGAATGACTGTAAATGAATGTGTTCGTTGGCCGTCTCCATATCGGAAATCATCGCATCCAGTGCCTCCCTTCCTGAGAAATAAAAATCAATCTTGTCAATGACTGTGAGAATACTATAATTGCCGAGAAGATTCTGACGAATTAGTTTTTTGTAGGGAGATACCGAAGGGGCCAGATTCTCTAAATCACTATAGTGCTGCAACTGATTCAGAGCAAGTTTTTTGCGCACCTCCACATCCACTATCCTCTTATTCTTGAAAATGGCATTCTTACGATAATTTTGACCTATCAGCAGATAGAGGAGTAACCCTATATAAGGCAACAGAATCAGGACCACAATCCATGTAAGAGTCTTGATTGGATCCGATTTTTTCATTACAAGTCTCCACACAACATAGATCACCAAGGTGATATTGGCGAAATAAAGGGCGAAGGAGCATATTTTCCAAAAAAGAGTCCAGGTCATAATCTCATTCTATGGGTTTGTGGGCTTTGTACAAAAGAGCTACCCCACACATAAGGGACTCATATGAAACATCGGTATAACCCGCAGCGGTGAGTTCGGCGCAGAACTCCTCATAACTTGGAAACTGCATCACCGATTCGGGCAGATAGCGGTAAGCACTCTTATTGCCGGAAATCCATCCTCCAAGCAAAGGCAAAATGTGCTTGAAATAAAACATATAAAGAGCTCTCCATATACGGCAACGTGGCACTGCAAATTCCAGTATCATAAACTCACCTTTGGGAGCGGTAACACGGAATATTTCCTCAATGCATTCCGATCTGCGATCCAGATTGCGGATACCGAAAGCAATGGTAGCAGCTGAAAATGTACCGTCGGCAAAAGGGAGCGAATCTGCAGAAGTAATCTCAAAAGAGGCCTCCACTCTTTTTTTAACGCACTTACGGCGGGCAATCTCCACCATACCTTGAGAAATATCCACTCCTGTAAGGGACCATCCCTTGCGAGCAAGGGCAATTGTCAAATCCCCAGTACCACAGGCTACATCCAGAATTGATACAGACGAGCCGCTATGAACTCCATTACGAAACCTGAGGACCTTGTACAAACGCCTGACCAGACGGTGTCGCCAAAGACGGTCCATACCTAGGGAAAGAGCGTGGTTGAGAAAGTCATATTTCGGAGCGATGCTGTCAAACATCTCGCACATGGACCCGGTATCCTTGCTGAGCATAATTACTTCACGTAATCTCCAATAAAACCGCAATCGCGGTCATCTATCCTAAGACTGCCCTTCGTCACATGACCCAGCAACATCAATGATACGCCGGAATCAAACATCATCTCGACAAATGGATTTTCCTGCTGCGAATTGAGAGTTATGAGAGCCGCATAACCGCAATTGCCCTCAAGAAACTCTTTCTCCTCCATCTCCGAGTCAGTGGTGATGTCAAAACCGAGCGTTCTCGGCGTAGAACATTCCACAAGGGCATTTACAAGAGAAGATTCTCCCAGAAAAAACACACTTTCCACTAAATCATCCTTAATAGCCTCCACAAGAGGCAGTAAAAGATTGGTAATAAATCCATCTTCAACCTCATCTGTAAGTTTGCCGAGCAGGTATATGGTGTGACCTTTAGATTTGAATGCAGAGGGTACCATTTTAGCAATTTCCTCTGTGTAGCGCTCAATCATAATTATTGTAGTATTGTTAGAAATAATCATACTAAGTTAAACATTTTTTTGCGTATTTGAAAAAAATGGTTGATATTTGCAGTCCAATTTACGCCCAGGTGGTGAAATTGGTAGACACGCTAGCTTGAGGGGCTAGTGCTGGTTAACGGCGTGCAAGTTCGAGTCTTGTCCTGGGCACTAAACAAGGAGAGCAAAATTGCTCTCCTTGTTTAGTTCTGAGTATCGAGTTTCAAGTGAGTTTTAGTGTAAAGTATTTAGTAAAGAGTGACTTATATCTTCCAAACAACACATAACTCATACTACACACTACAAACTCAGAACTCGATACTTTACTGTCCCCTTAGGGAACCAAAGCAGCGCAGAAGCGCTGCGAGGTCGTTTCACTCCGATTTATCGAAAAGTCCTCCCTCTTTTAGTGCCGGCTATTGGCCATTAGCCGTTAGCTGTTGGCTACAGTTACCAAATTGCCCCGAACCCTGCAACACGTAACCCGCACCACTACACACTCGGAACTCAGAACTTTTTACATATCTCCACGGCTTCATCTTTCGCTGCCTCAATCCGCAACACAAGCTCTTCTGGTGAAAGGTAGTCCATGTTGCCGGCGGCAACTGTGATCACTTCGCCGAGGCCCCAAAGACATGAGAGGGCTTTCAGGTAGGGCGAGCCTTGGTCGAGCGGGTCGCCTGTCTTGATGTCCATGCCGCGGGTGGTGATAAAGAGCACCTTTTCGCATTTGCAAAGTCCTACGCAGGTAGTTCCATCATCCGTGAAAGTGATGTCGAAGAGTGAGATGTTTTCGAAAAATGACTTCAGGATTGCAGGGAAACTCATGTCCCAGAAGGGAGCGGCAACAACCAATCGATCACAGGCAGCCACTTTGCGAGCTATCTCCACAGCCTGAGGCGGAATGTTCCCATTTTCCCGTTGATCCACATAAGTGGTTTTGTCCAACGGGGGCAGTCCAACTGCATTTACATCTATGATTTCCACCTCATATCTCTTGGAAAGTTCAGCCACGGCTGCCTCGAGAATCAATCTTGTCCTCGATTCGGCTCTCATACAGGAGTCTATGACAATCAGTTTTTTCATATTATTCTGTTTTTATATCCGGTTATTCTAAAGATTTCGATAGCACCTTTAACTAATCAATTCGAAAGATTTGAACCTATAACTTCAACGACTTTAGCCTTTCAATCCAAAGTATTTAATCTATCACTTCAATAAGAAAACTCACGGGACGAAAGCCGTCGTTACAGGAGATCATAGCAGAGGCGGGATTTTTCATCCAACCGTCATAAAAACCGGAAGCACCATGTGAAAGAGCAATCACGAAGGGAGAAATGGAGTCCCATGCACTCTTACAGAACCCTTCCGGCATGTTACACCCCTCTGCAATCCACACATCGCCTTCATTCACATCGCAAGCTCGCTCAATGGGATTTTCATATTTTTCAATCAGATCTTCGTGTTCGACTTTGCGAACGGCGGTAATACGTACTCTTTTCATTAAACCGATTTTTCATTACAAAAAAACGCCCCACATTGCTGCGGGGCGAAATGGTGTGGAGTATAGGAGAATCGAACTCCTGACCTTTTGAATGCCATTCAAACGCTCTACCAACTGAGCTAATACCCCATTGGAGTTGCAAAAGTAAGCAAAAGTATTTGAAATACAACTATTTTTTGACGGCCTCTCCGAAAAAATGGTAACTTCGCTTTTTCAATAGAATCGTTTCAATTTGCAAATGTCAGAAAATAGCAGAAAAAACTATAAATACCTTTGCGCAGATTCTCCGGAGGTAATTAATGGAAAAAGTTGCAATATCATCCCAGAACCGGAGAGCGAACCCCTCTGGAAGGCCTATATTGCCAAGTTCAGGGATCCGATTATCATAATACTGCTGGTAGCCCTCGGGCTCTCTCTCTGTATCTCCATATATGAGATGCTGGTAATGGGAAGGTCCGCCTCCTGCTTGATAGAGCCCCTCGGAGTGTTGATTGCCATATTGCTCGCTACGGGCATAGCTTTTATCTTCGAGTACAACGCCGAGAAGGAGTTCAAGATTCTCAACAAAGCTAAGGACGAGCGCAAAGTCAAGGTACTCAGATGGCGAAGTACACACGAGGCTGAAGAGGGAGCATGGCCGCAGGTGTATGAGATTCCCAGAGGCGATGTCTGTCTCGGGGATATTGTCAAGTTGGAGAGTGGAGATGAGATTCCTGCCGACGGAATCGTGCTTGAAGCACTCTCCCTGCGGATTGATGAGTCCAATTTTACCGGAGAACCTTTCACCAGAAAATATGTGGAAATTGACCCGACGCTACCGGAGAGCACTTACCCGCAGAATTTCCTCCTAAGAGGCACTACCCTGATTGAGGGTACCGCACTCTACAGGGTTACTGCAGTCGGACAGGAAACCGAAGAGGGAAAAGGTGCAAAAATTCTCCAAGAAGAGAATACCGTAGAAACTCCACTCAACAACCAACTCAACCGTCTCGCAAAATCGATTACCAAAGCAAGCTATATAATAGGCACACTGATCGTAATCGGACGCCTTATGATCTTTTTCCTCACCGGAGATCCTCAGGAGCGCGAATTGCTGGATATTATACATGTCATCATCAACTCGGTGATGCTTGCGGTAACTCTCATAGTTGTGACAGTGCCGGAAGGGCTACCCATGAGCGTTACCATTTCGCTTGCGCTGAGTATGCGTAAAATGCTGAAGGAGAAGAATCTGGTGCGCAAACTTCATGCATGCGAGACTATGGGGGCAACAACTGTCATATGCACCGACAAGACAGGTACGCTCACCTACAATAAAATGAGTGTGGTGGAGCAGGAATTCTCCGGCATAGATATGAACTTTGTTGCCCTGAGCATCTCCATCAACTCCACTGCAGAACTCTCTGAAGACGAATCAGGCAAGTTCCGCGCAATAGGCAATCCTACTGAGGGTGCATTGCTCCTATGGCTGAACGAACTTGGATACGACTACCGTGCACTGCGTGATAGTCTGACCATAATCTCCAGGGAACCTTTCTCTACAGAAAGCAAAAAAATGGTGACGGTTGCAAAAGAGGAGAGTACGGGAAAGAGTATTCGTTATATAAAAGGAGCGCCTGAGATTATGCTGGAAATGTCGAATAGCATCTCCGGCAACAGAACAAAAGAGGATATTCTCTCACTCCTTGAGAGTTATCAAGCCAGAGGAATGCGTACGCTCGGTTTCGCATACGAGGATTTAAATGTTGAAGGGGATTCTCCTATAATATTTGCCGGTATAGTAGGCATCGCCGACCCCGTAAGGGACGATGTACGAGAGGCAATAGATATCTGCAGAAACAATGCAGGTGTCAGAGTGATAATGATTACAGGCGATGTTGCACTGACTGCAAATGAGATTTCGCGGCAATCCGGCATCATGGATGCTCATGAACCTATGCAGATACTCACCGGAGCGGAATTTGCCGCAATGAGCGACGAAGAGATTAAAAGTCACGTCATACCCGATCTAAAAGTACTCTCAAGGGCGCGTCCGGAAGATAAAGCGCGTTTGGTTACTCTTTTGCAGGAGATGGGAGAAGTGGTTGCAGTAACCGGTGACGGCACCAATGATGCTCCCGCACTCAAAAAGGCACAGGTAGGACTATCTATGGGTGACGGTACCTCCAGAGCTAAGGAAGCAAGTGATGTCACTATAATAGACAACTCCTTTTCCAGTATCAACAAAGGTATCCTCTGGGGACGTTCGCTCTACCTCAACATAAAGAGATTCATTCTCTTCCAGATGACTATCAACGTTTGTGCCTGCCTGATAGTTCTGCTTGGGGCCTTCCTTGGGCTGGATTCGCCCCTTACAGTTACACAAATGCTCTGGGTAAATCTCATTATGGACACATTTGCAGCAATGGCGCTCTCCTCAATTCCACCTGACCGAAGAGTTATGCACGATCCTCCGAGGGATTGCAACAGCCATATAATAGACCGCAAAATGGGCATCCGCATCCTGGTTGGAGGCTTGCTTTTCTTTATTGTGATGACTATGATCTGGCAGCTGCTTTGGCATACGGATATCACTTCAGTGAGAGATTTGCTCAACCTGGAAACACTCAGGGAGCTCTTTTTGGGAGCCTTAAAACCACACACAAAGCAGCATCTTACAGGGTTTGAGATGGGAGTCTTCTTTTCCATCTTCGTGATGCTGCAGTTTTGGAACTTGTTCAATGCAAGATATTTCCGCACAAAAGGGAGCCTATTGCAGGATCTTGTTGATTTATTTTTCAATCGCAAACGTTTTATAGAGTCAGCTTCCCCTATGTTGGTGATAGTTGCAGGTATTATTCTGATCGGACAATACTTTATAACAAACGTTGCCGGAGCCTTCTTCGATGTGGCTCCGCTCTCATTAAGTGACTGGGGGTTGATATTGCTCTGCACCTCCCCCGTGCTGATTATCCCCGACATCTTACGATTTGCAAGGGGTTTATTCTCCACCCTGCTGGTTAAATAATAAACAAAGTTCTAATCCTGAGAGGGGAAAAAACGATTGAAATCAAACAAGCAGATATCATATCAAAAATGCAATACAACGAAACCATAACCGGAGTTCTGGAGTTCCTCAAAAATACCGGAATAGAGTATGAAATCCACACCCATCCCCCGCTCCCTACAATAGAGCTTGCGATGGAATACTGGAAGAACATTGACTCTACCCACTGCAAGAACCTCTTCTTCCGCAATCACAAGGGCAATCGACACTACTTGGTTATCTTCGAATGTCACAAAAATCTCGATATCCATTTGCTGGAAAAGGCGCTTAAGCAGGGCAAACTCTCTTTTGCCTCACCAGAAAGGATGGAGCGTTGTCTTGGGTTACAGCCGGGCTCAGTCTCCCTGTTTGGGTTGATAAACGATATGGGACTTGAAAATCGCACGGATGTCAATCCCAAAGAGTTATTCCATAATGGACACCGAGTAAAACTCTACCTTGATAAAGACCTTCAGCAGAGCGAACGGATAAGTTTCCATCCCTGTGACAACACTGCCAGCGTGACTATCTCACAGGCGGATTTCCGCCGATTCCTCGAACTTTGGGGCGGAGAAGTGGAATGGATAGAGGTGAGGGAAGATCTATAGCAAAGCCACTATCTTTTCAAGCCAAAATGCATCTCTCCGGTCAAAAGCCGACAACTCTTTACTGTCTATATCAAGGACTCCGACTACTTCACCATCCTTGAAAACCGGTACCACGATCTCACTTCTTGAAAGTGCACTGCATGCGATATGACCCGGAAACTGCTCCACATCGGGAACCACAATCGTTTCACGGCGCTCCCACGCAGTACCGCAAACTCCGCGTCCAAACGGAATCCTTGTGCAGGCCACAGGCCCCTGGAAAGGTCCGAGTACAAGAGTTCCACCATCCACACGGTAAAATCCTGTCCACCACCAACCAAAAGATTCATGCAGCAGGGCCGCCACATTGGCCATATTTGCAATCGGATCGCTCTCTTTTGAGACAATAGCCTCCACCTGCCTGTATACGAGTTGATATTTCTCTTCCATAATTCAAGGCAAAGATAGCAACTATTCGATTTTGGGCACTTTTTTATATTTTTCATTACATTTGTTTCATGAATAATAATATACAGACAATATGGTTTGCAGGAGGTTGTTTCTGGGGTCTTCAGAAATACTTCAACCTAATACGTGGTGTTACCGGCACAGAGGTGGGTTATATCAACGGAAATACTCCCAATCCGACATACGAAGAGGTATACACCGATACCACCGGATATATGGAATGCGTCAAAGTGATCTATGATGCCGAAATCCTTGACCTTGAAGATCTCATAAGATTTTTCTTCAAGGCGATTGATCCTACGCGAGACAACGGTCAGGCCTTTGATATAGGCACAAGATACAAAAGCGGAATATTTTACCATCCGGCCTACACTTCAGATGCTGCAGTCGCACAAAAAGTCCACGATGAGGTAAGCAACGGGTACTCGGCTACGATACATGTAGCAATCGGGCCCGTGAAAAGTTATTACCCCGCAGAAGAGTACCATCAGAACTATCTTGACAAAAATCCCGGTGGCTATTGCCATATCAGTCCTCAACTCTACGAATTTGCCAAGAAGGCAAATGGAAAAAAGAGGCACTGACTTTACTTGTTTACTATCTTGAGAATAATAATAAATGCCCGGCACATCGCCGAGCATTTATTATTATACAAGACAATAGGTCTCTTAAATAATTGCTTTCTAACTAATCATTTGAGATATTCCTGAGCGAGAGCAACCCACAAAGAAGCCCCTATGGGCAATATATCCAGGTCAAATACATACTTGGGGTGATGTACCATAAATGTATCGCCATTACCCAGCATAATATAGCTGCCCGGCTTTTTCTGCAGCATGAATGCAAAGTCTTCGCTACTCATCAAAGGCTTGCAGGGATAGACGACATTATCTTCACCAAAGTACTGCTTTGCCACATCTGCGGCAAACTTCGTCTCCTCATGACTATTTACCAAAACTGCCCCAGGCTGCCCCTCCCTGATATCGTAAGTGCAACCGTAACACTCCGCCTGAGCCGCTGTTATCTTTCGGATCCTATCAAGCACTTTTATGCGGGTTTCTGCTTGCATATTCCGCATCGAGAGCCGTAATATGGCACTATTGGCGATTACATTACCCGCATTGCCGGCAAGGAAAGCACCGATGGTTACTACGCCATTGTCCCATGGAGAGATATTGCGAGAAACAATTGTCTGGAGTGCCATGACGAGCGAAGCTCCTGCCACTACGGGGTCAATGCTCAATTCAGGCATGGAACCATGAGATCCTTTGCCGGTGAGTTCTATTTCCCAATTGTCCACTGCAGACATAGTCTCTCCATCATGGAAGTGAAGCACACCTTTGGGTAGGCCGGGGATATTGTGCATCGCATAGAGACGATCTATCTGAAATTTCTCAAATAATCCACCTTCAATCATGGAGGGGCCACCCTGCATATTCTCCTCTGAAGGCTGGAAAATGAAATGAACAGTACCATTGAACAGGCGCGTGTCTGATAAGTACTTGGCTGCTCCCAATGCCATCGCAGAGTGCCCGTCATGTCCGCAGAGATGAGATACACCATCACATTGACTCTTGTAGGGCAGATTATTGTCCTCCTGAATGCTGAGAGCATCCATGTCTGCACGGAAGCCGATGCTCTTCTTTCCATCACCATTCCGCAGACGGCCGACAACGCCATAGACACCATTCTTACCGATCTTTTCGTGTACTTCGTAGCCCATTTTAGAGAGCTCGTCTGCTATATATCGCGCAGTACCGTGCTCTTTGGTTGGCAATTCGGGATGGGAGTGCATATGCTCCATCCATCGTTTCATCTCGGAGTGAAGCACCGCTACTCCTTCTATTGGTTTTGCGCTCATCTACCTATGCCTCCTTTGTTTTGCCCGAAACGGTTGCTCTGATTACAAGTATGGCGACAACAATCATCACGAAATTGAAGAGCAGTGCTATCATGGCACCGTGTCTGAAGTCAAGGTTGTCCTGACGTCCCATGAATATCGTGTCCAAAGCGGTGAATGCTCTGCCGTTGATGACTATACCGGAATAAATGGCGGTAGAGATGGCGATACCAAACCCATTGCCGAGGGAAGAAGCCATCTTATATATACCTGAACCTGCTGCCGTCTGATCAAGTGGCAGATTGGAAAGCGCTGCATCTGTCGAGGGAGTTGCGTAGAATGCAAGCCCAAGGCCGAAGAAAATATAACCTATCGCCATCAATACCATATAGGTAGAAGTCATGATATTGGTCGGCAGCATACATGCTATCGAGAGAAGCAGGATGAGACAGCCCCAGATCATCGGTTTGCGCGGACCGTACTTACGTAGCAACCGCTCACCCACCCTGATGAAGAGCAGGATCACAACTCCGTATCCTATTGTAAGGAGGCCGGTAGTATCCGCACTGATACCCCCACCTTGCTGCATCAGCATAAGGGTAACAATGAGTACACCTGAGGTACTATTGAGTATAAGATTGGAGATTGTAGCGCCTGTAAAAGTCTTGTTCTTGAAGAGACGGAAGTCGATAAATGGACCCTCTTTTTTCTTTAGCTCAAAAATAATGAACAGGACCAAAAATACGATGGAGAGACCTGCCAAAACGAGTGACTTCGTGCTTCCCCAACCCCATTCCGAGCCTTTGCTCACAAAGAGCTGGAGCGTAACGATAAAGAACATGAAAAGCAACATCCCTAAATAGTCAAGCTGGGTTTTACCTTTTTGTTCCGCTTTGCTTTCGGGAAGATCGCGAATAAGAAAGAGACCGAGTACGGAAAGTACCGTAGATAATACAAATATCCATCTCCATCCGAGATTATCCGCCATTGCTCCGCCTACGAGGGCCGCGAAGCTGGTACCTCCCCAAGTTCCCATACTCCACAAGCTGACAGCTCTCTGCCTTCCCTTCTCATCCCAATACTCTCTGAGCAGTGCAAGTGTAGCAGGCATGATACATGCCGCAGAGAGTCCTTGGAGAATACGACCGGTAAGCAGTACCGGAAGTGTAAGGCCACTCTTGCCGGGTACAATGGCTATCAATGCCGCTCCGACAATGGCAAATATAAAACCCAAACGTGTGATCTTTACCCTGCCTATTTTGTCAGCCAGGCCTCCGAACACCACTACGGTCATACCGGAGAAGAGAGCAGTGATGGAGACGGCGAGGCTAAGAGAAGAGGTGGGCAGACCGAGGTCCTGATTCATGACCACATTGATGTTGAGCATGGTCATGCCAAATAGCCAGAAAGAGAGCAAACCGAGGATAAATCCGAAAAGGACTCTGTCATTCCCTTTGTAGGCCTTTGCGTTAGCAGTATTAGATAGAGTTGCCATAATATTAAAAATTGGTTATTAGGTTTAGATTAGTGAATAAATTATTGTACAAATCATAGAAGATTACTAAGGTGATTGATTATAATAGTTATAATGTATTCAGACACAAAGGTAAACTTTTAAGGGATTTACCGGCAAAAGATTTTAAAAAAAAATGCACGCAGGAGCCATACTCATTGATTTTCAATTCTTTATAATTTAGCAAATAGTAACCTTGCAGAACCCAAACGAGCGATTATCGGGGTATGGCAGGGCAAAGAATATTGCCCGTATTCTATCTTATTGTGCTTATTACCTGAAAGTCAATTTAAAAACCGTACCAGTCGTGTCGCTCTTAGTAAGGGTAAGGCTGCCGTTATGCAGCCTCATAATCTGGTTTGAGAGGCTTAGGCCGATGCCTGTTCCCTCTTGTTTTGTGGTGAAAAATGGAACGAAGAGTTCTTCCCGGCTCTCTTTGCTTATGGAAGTTCCATTGTTGTGAACTTCTATGACTATCTGTTCGGCAAGGTTTATCTCAGCGATGATTTTTACATTGGTAGCATCAGCTTCCAGAGCATTTTTGACAATATTTATGAGAATCTGTATTATCTGTCCCTCGTCCGCGTAAAGGAGAATATCCTCGGTTTTTTCCTCGAAAATGACGGATGCACCTCTATTTTGCGCCTGTTCTTGTGTAAGAAAAATAACTCTTTCTACCAGATCCCTGACTAAAACCGCTTTTTTAACAGGAGCGGCAACTCTGGTGAGAGTTCTGTAGGTATCTACAAACTTAATCAGTCCGCGCGAAGATTGAGCGATAGTCTCCAATCCGCTGCGGACCTGCTCCTCAACATTGTCAAATTGCTGAAGAGCCTCACTTAAAGAGGCGATAGGTGTCACAGTGTTCATTATTTCGTGAGTCAGCACCCTGATCAACTTTGCCCAGGACTCCTGTTCGCTCTCGGAAATATTGCTCGTAATATCATTGAAGGCGACCACTTCCACCTCTTTTTTTCCGATTGTGGCTTTTGAGGAAGTGAGGGCAATGGTCACTTTACCCGATTCGTTATAAAAGCTCGCCCTCTGCTCCAAGCCGGTGTCAACTATGGATTCAAATGCCTCATAGAGTGATTCGCTGACAGTTTTTAGTTGCTTTATATCTCCGAGAGTGGCTATTCCAAGCAATTCAAGCGCCGTTTGATTGGAATAATTGACTCTGCCATTTTGTTCGATCACTACAACACCCGTTTTGACATGATCGAGCATAAGACCGTAATACTTCTCCTGCGCACTGATCTCCTTTCTTTCCTGGTCAAAAAGATTACGCAAACGATTTAGACTTGCATTGAACTTTTTTGAAAAAAATCCCCCTTTACCAAAACGGAAATTATACTCCTTATCTTCCAACGCATCCAACATATATGATACCTTTCTGCGCATCCTGCGTGAGGTGAGATAGGAAGTAACAATCGCCGTAATAACGATTACTCCAAGAATTAGCAATATGACATGCGTGGTTGTCATATATTATATTTTTTCAGTTTGGCATAGAGCGTCGGCCTGCTTATGCCGAGGGATTTGGCAACCATGGATAAGTTTCCGCCAAATCGGCCTATGGCAACCATGATGGCCTTCTTTTCTGTCTCCTCCAAAGAATCTTCGGAGCCGATCTCTCTGCTCTCCGGCTCAATCTGGATGGTTTTCAGCTCTATTTCTTTAGGGGTTAAAATATCTCCTTCAGAGAGAATAACGCCCTTTTCGATACAATTCCGAAGTTCACGGATGTTACCGCTCCAGGAATGAGATTTCAGAAGTTCCAGCGCCTCTTCGCTTATTCCGGAGACTTTTCTTCTATATTTTTCTGCGAAAATCCCGAGGAAAAGTTTGGTCAACGGCTCTATTTCATCAATTCTCTCTCTCAGAGGAGGAAGATTGATGTGGATTGTATTGATACGATAGTAAAGGTCTTCCCTGAATTCACCTTCAGCCACCATCTTTCCCAAATCCTTGTTTGTTGCGCAAATAAGGCGTATGTCGATAGGAATCTCTTTAGTATCTCCAACCCTCACAACACTCCTGTTTTGGATAACTCTCAGAAGTTTTGCCTGAAGATGAAGTGGAATATTCCCTATTTCGTCCAAAAAAAGAGTACCGCCGTCGGCAAGCTCAAATTTCCCGACATGGTCGGTATGGGCATCGGTAAAAGCACCTTTAACATGGCCGAAAAGCTCACTTTCAAAAAGGGTTTCGGTTATTGCACCGGCATCTACATTGACCATAGGTTGTAACGTGCGATCCGAGAGGCGATGAATCTCACGTGCAAGCACATCTTTTCCGGTGCCGTTTTCTCCCGTAATCAAAATAGTTGCATCAGTATCAGCTATCTTATTCACCCTGCTCCGAATAGCCTTCATAGCCTTACCGCCACCCCAAAACATAGAAGATTCAACTCCGGTTTCGGTCGGTCTAGACTCTTTTTTATTGACCTGAGAGGCTTTACGTAGGGTTTCAATCAATTTTTCATTGTCCCAGGGCTTTACGATGAAATCAAATGCTCCCCTTTTCATGCCCTCCACAGCCAGTGCAATATCAGCGTACGCTGTGAATAGAACGACCTCTATTTCGGCATACTTGCTCTTGATCTCTGAGAGCCAAAACAGCCCCTCATTACCGGTATTGATGTCGGTGTAAAAGTTCATGTCGAGCAACACGACATCAGGGCTGAAACTTGAAATCTTGCTCATCAATTCTTTCGGAGAGGAGATAAGTTCAACCTCTGCAAAATGAATAGGTAAAAGAAGTTTCAAAGCGGCCCTGATGCCACTGTTGTCATCGACAACCAATATTCTTGCCTTTTGTTTTGCCATAGTCTCCTTTTAATTATCAGGTCAAACGTATCTGACCCTACAAATGTAGTGACTTCTTGGCAATTGGCATAATACTATTCCGTCTTTATTGAATCAACGGGGTCTGCCGTAGCGGCTTTCCATGTTTGAATTACCACGACGCAAAGGGTTACAAACATCACTGCAATCAAAGCGAGGGCAAATACCCACCAATAAATCGGGATACGATGCGCAAAGGTCTTTAAATATTGACTGACAAAGTAATAACTTATAGGTGCAGCCACCACAAAACAGATCAGCACAATCTTCACAAAACGGCTGCAAAACATTACCAGAATGTCTTTTATCGAAGCCCCGCTCACTCTCCTGAGGGCAATTTCACGGCGGCGATATTGGGTTTCAAACATTACCAGGCCGAAGACTCCCATCAGTGAAATCACGATGGCAATCAGAGTAAAGAGGCTGATCAACTGAGAAAGCGATTTTTCCTTTTGGTAAGTCTTTTCGATATTTTCGTCGAAAAAGCTGATTACCCACTGGTCGGGAGCAATTTTAGGTGCCCACTCACTAAGTACGGTGCCGATATGCTTCATTACATCCCGGTAGTTTGCATTTGCAGCTACGCGAATAAAAGCGGTGCTGGGATAGTTCCAGGGAGATTTTCCATAGACATAGAGTGCAAAGGGTCCCACCTCTTCCTTGAGTGTCATAAAGCTGAAACTGTTACAGAAACCCACTATGTCTGTTGCTTCGCTAAGATGTCCGTTAATTTTATCATCCAAAGTCAACCCAAATTTAAGCTTGCTTGCTTCATTGAAAATAAAGACTCCATTTTCACCATTCTCATCCTCCTTACGGAAAGAACGCCCTTCCAATATATCTATGCCCATAAATTCGGGGAAGTCCCATGCAACCGGGTAACATTGGAAAGTAATCGCCTCACCTTTAAAACTACGCCCCCAGCCCATTCTTATTGGGGCAAGGAGTTCACCTGAAGCCCATGTAACATCTTGAATCTGAGGGTCGCTCTTCAATCTCTCTTCAACAGCCTCGGCATTCTTTCCGATATCATAATTGGTATGTACATAGAGAAGTTGCTCTTTATCAAAGCCCATATCATAATTAACCATATAATCACGTTGCAGATTGATAAAAGAGGAGACGATAATAAGCCCTATGGAGATGACAAACTGTAGTCCTACTAGTCCGTAACGTAAGGTTTTCCCCTGTTTAGTAGCTCCGAAAGAGCCTTTTAATACCAGAGCCGGCTCAAATGAAGTAATGTAGAAAGCGGGGTATAGACTGGAAACCACAGCCACGACAAGTGCAATGATTATTGTAGCGGAAATAAGGCCGATATTGGCACCTAGAGCGGTATTTGCAGCTACAAGATGAACCAGCTCACTCATATTGAAGAGCATCACAAAGGCGAATGCCAATATCAACGCTACGATTATCAGTGTTAAACTCTCCGCAACTACGCTCATGATAAGCTCTCTGCGGGAACAGCCGAGCACCTTCTTAGTATTGACACCTCTTATGCGCTCCGGAATGAGGGCAAAGAAGAAATTGATATAGTTTACAAATGCGATTCCGATAACCAATATCGCAACAATCAGAAGTACCGTAGTTGTCGTACGATTTCCAAAATCTATCATACCCGATATTCCTTCTTGAAAATATAAGCTTCCAAAAGGTATTAGCTGAACATCAGCCATGTCGAGAAGGCTGTTTATCGCTTTATTTATCTCTTCATCCGAGGCATCAATCTCTTCTTCAGCTTCAGATATTTGACCTAAAAGCTTTTCCTTAAAGAATGGACGAATAGTAGAGGAAAGATTTTTTTCCATATCCTCCTTCTGCGAAGGATCTATGAGTTTTACAAAGTAGGTGTAACCCCACTCCGAATAGCTATCCAAATTCTCTTTATCGAGGTTGTAAAGAAGCTCACAGTGCTTTAGATGTGAGTTTTCGGGCATATCTTCATAAATAGCCACAATTGTTCCCGGAGTCTCTCCTTGGTTCAATTGCATCCCCACCTCCAAATCAAATTTTTCCGCCACACTTTTATTTATGGCAAAGCTGGTCCTGTTGACCATTTTCTCGAATGAACCCGCAATCGGCTCCAACCCGATGGCCTTGAGGGCATCCCCGCTGATAGGAGTAGCACTCATTTCAACTGTCTGCTTCTCATTATTCCGATCCACCCAGAAACTTTGCTTTCCGCTTCCATAATAGCCAAGGTTGATAATTCCTCCATATTCGATATTGGGCGAGGAATCAATGATCAACTCCGCCAAAGGACGACAGAAAGAGAGGTTTCTTTGTCCACCGCCGGCATGTTCTCCCGAGGAAATCACAAAGACTTTGTCAACATCTTTAATCTTCTTGTTGAATCCAAACTCGTAATTTACCTGACAGAGTATTATGTAAAAGGCTGCAAAGGCTACTGCCATTCCCAGCACATTCAATATGCTGGAGAGAGACAGCCCCCGACCTCGCCTAAATAGATAAAATCTTGCCATCTCTATAATTCGTTTTTAACATCACTTACGATCTGACCGTCAAAGAGGTTGATTATACGCTGTGCAACGGCGGCGTCTTTCTGAGAGTGAGTCACCATTACGATGGTTGTGCCCTCCGAGTGGAGTTCGGTGAGCAAATCCATAACTTCTTTACCGTTTTTGGAGTCGAGGTTACCTGTAGGCTCGTCGGCAAGGATAAGTTTAGGGTTGGCGACTACGGCCCGGGCAATGGCGACACGCTGCTGCTGACCTCCGGAGAGCTGCTGAGGGAAGTGCTGGGCTCTGTGGCTGATATTCATTCTTTTCAGGATTTCAGTCACTTTTTGTTTGCGTTCCGATGCACTGATATTCATATATTTGAGAGGAAGTTCCACATTTTCATATACATGCAGCTCATCAATGAGGTTAAAACTCTGGAATACGAAACCGATATTGCCTTTACGGAATTTGGTTCTATCTTTTTCTTTCAGTTTGGCCACTTCCTGGTCTGCAAAAACATAACTGCCTGAAGTTGGGTTGTCGAGTAGGCCGAGAATGTTTAGAAGTGTTGATTTACCGCAACCGGAAGGTCCCATGATGGCTACAAATTCGCCATCGTTGATGTTAAATGAAACATTGTTCAATGCTGTTGTCTCGATTTCCTCCGTGCGGAAAACTTTGCTGAGATCTTTTACTGTAATCATAATTGTTATCGTTTTAATTGTTTTAATTCGTTTTTAAACATTTATCTATTTGTTTCTATTTATTTAGTTTCAATGCGTTTATCTATTCGTTTCTACTCGTTTTTAAGTGACTCGACCGGATTAGCCTTGGATATACGGATGCTATTCAAGATAATTGTTGTAATAATCAGAATGATAATGATGATGTCCGCTCCTATGAAGTACCAAGGGGAAAGGGTGATTTTTTCGGAGAAATTCTGTAGCCATAAATGTGCTGCATAATAGGCTCCGGCATTGCCGAGAATCAAGGCTACTATGCCTATTTTCAGAACTTCTTTTATATAAATGGTTATGATTTCTTTAACGCTGGCGCCATTTATCTTCCTGATGGCCATCTCTTTGCTCCTGCGTTGAGATTCGTCGCGGATATAGCCGATAAGACCGAAAAGTGCTATGACTATAGAGATAATACAGCCGATGATAACTGTATTTTTAGTCCTTCTTTCACCGGAATAGGCCTCTCGCATAGAGTCTTTATAGGCCTTTACCTCAACCCCTTTCTTCTCGATTCGGGATTGGATAATATTTTGCACCTTCTCAATCAATTCTCTCGAAACTTCATTCACTTTTATAGCCATAAACGGCATCCAATCTTCATCTTTACCTATCTCACCGAGAAATTTAATGCTTGCTCTATTATCCTGACCGGTGAGTGTACCCATTCTATAATCCTTATAGACTCCCGAAATTGTAAAGGCATCTGAAGAAGTTTTGCTATGTTCGGATACATAGATTTGCTTACCTACAGCGCCGTCACTCCAATCCTCGAATTTTGTCATTTCAGTTAAAAAACTCTCACTTACAGCAACTTCCAATGGACTTTGCGGATACCTTCCCTCTATGAATGGAATTCCCAACAGATCAAACAAACCGGCAGTACCTTCATATTGGTCTGCAATATTGAACAAATGCTTATCTCCATCAATTATATTATTTCCTGAACCGCTATCCAAAGGCAGACCGTATGACATTTCGACGCCTAATACCTCAGGCAGGGTTTTTAGCTCATCAACAATACCTTGATGCACCTTTTTGTCCGTACCTGTGAGCACTGACCAAAGCAGATTTTCATATTCATACCCCGGTTTATCATGAATGGCTTTGGTGTATTGCTTGTTGATTACCAGCACCAGAGAGAGAAGCAGAGCACATATTGCTGTCTGAACAAAGAGAAGCGAGAGTTTCCATATTCTCTTATTCTCGCTATAATTTCTGATCGCAGATTGTGCCGGAATTCTTGAATAGAGATAGCCCGGAACAACGGCTGCCACAATGAAAACGACAAGCAGAATTAGAGCGATAGCGGTATATGTAGCGTTTACAAGGAGTGCAGAGGCCGGAACGCCTGTAATATCTTCAATCAAAGGTCTGAAGAAAAGAATTATTATGGTTGCCACCACAATGGCCGCTAAAACATCCACTACTGCTTCTTTAAACATTATTCCATAAATATTTTTCCTGCCTGCTCCATAACATTTTCTCACTCCCATCTCTTTGGAGCGATTGGAGATAGCCGAAACCGAAAAGAGAATATAGTTCAGTAGCGAAATAGCAATCAACAGTAGCGCTACAATCGAAAGTATTAAAACCGTGATTCTGACTTGCTCGGATTTTAAATGCTGCTTGGTTAACGGCGCCAGAAAATATTGCAGGTCCAATCCTGAATCCTGGAACATTTTAATCGCTTCCGCCGGATAATTTTTCATCTGCATATCTCTGATGGCAGGTGCAAGCATATCGGGATCCGTGCCCTTCATTAACCTCACATAACCGCCATATCTGTCATTGCCGACCCAATTTTCGGTTGATTCTTTCCTCATGCTCTCCATTGAGAGCAGCACATCACGTTTCACGGAACTATGATGAGGAAAATCGGCAAATACACCGTTGATGGTAATGGGGAAATTAGGTGACTCTTCATTGAAGATTATTTTACCTAAAGCCTCAGTTGCGCCACCTAACTTGTCAGCAAAACTTTCAGATACCATAGCCGAACCCCTTTGCGAAAGAGCATCTTTTGGATTTCCCGTCAGGATTTCCGTATCAAAAACATCGAAAAATGAGGTATCTGCAACTATAATGGAACCGCTGATTATATTTTTATCTTCATCGGAAAACTTATCGCTATTCCATATAGGCGTCATTCTGGTGGCATATTCCACTCCCGGAATAAATTCCTTGAAGCCGGGAGCAATTGCACCGGAGACATTGTGATAATCATTCTCTTTACCATTTTCGGAATACAGAGAGCGAATCTGATAAATTTGTTCCGGTTCCGTATAGCATCTGTCATGGCTCAACTCGTAGCTTATATTGGCTATAAGCAGGACTCCTATTGCCAGGCCGGTACCGAGCGACAGTGCTTTTGTTATTATTTCTTTAATTTTCATTGCCCTTATTTTTTAGAATACAAGCACATCGTTATCTCCGAAGGTATCGTAACCTGAAATGATCACCTTCTCCCCTGGCTCAAGTCCTTCCAGAACTTCGAAAAATTGGGGATTCTGACGACCGATGCGGATTTCGCGTTTAACTGCTTTGCCTCCGTCGGGAGAGACTACGTAGATCCATTTGCCTCCTGTCTTCTGATAGAATGTTCCACGGGGAATGATAATGGCCTTTTCGGGCTGTCCGAGTTGAAGATTGAGATAATAGGTCTGTCCCGTGCGGATATTTGAGGGTTGTTCGCCGCTGAATTTGAAGTCGGCTTTGAATTTGCCGTCACGAACTTCGGGATAAACTTTGCGGATAACGGCATCGTAGGCCTCATTTTGCCTCTCGAAACTCGCCTCCAGACCTGCCGTAACTCTATCTATATAGTGCTCGTCAATCTGTGCTTCGATCTTGTAGCTGCCAAGCTCGTTGATCTGGCCGATTTTTGTTCCGCTTGCTATGGCCTGACCGAGTACCACGTCAAGAAGTCCGAGTTCACCATCTATGGGCGACTTGATCATGAGATTATCCTTTCTTTTGCGGATCATATACATATTCAATCTCATATTTCTGAGACTCTCCTCCATCTGACCAACCTGAACGCTACGGTATAGACTATCCTGCTCAGCCCGTTCAGTCACCAATTCCAGTCTTCCTGCTGCAAGCTCATAATCCTCTTTTGCCAGCAGGTATTCCTCACGGGAGATTAGTTTTTCAGCATAAAGTGCCTTGTTCTGCTCATACTTGCGCTGTAATTTTTTTACTTCTATTTCCAACTGGAGGCTCTCCTGTCGCAAATTCAATCTTTGCTGCTCCATTGCGATCAATGTATTGCGAAGAATATTTTCTTTCTCGGCAAGTTCGGCTTCAGAATTGAGGATCTGAAGGTCGAGGTTATCATTGCTGAGGCGCAGAATAACATCACCGGCTTTAACTACCGACCCTTCTTCAATTACGATTTCCTGTACGATACCTCCCTCCTGCGGACTCACCTGAATGGTAGTCATAGGTTGAACCTGTCCGCTGATACGGATGTAGTCGTTGAATTCACCGCTTTGAACTTCGCTGATGAAGAGTGTTTCCGGGTTGACTCTCAGGGTGCTTGAATTGTCGCGAACCAGGAGCCATACGATAAATGCCACTAACAGAGCACCGAGCCAGTAAGGGAGAGCTTTCTTTGTGAAAGCCACTTGAATGCCCTTTTTCTTTTCTATAATCTTATCCATTTTTATTATATTTTTTATTTTTTTATTGTTCTAAATAACCTATTCCACCGTAGTAATCCACTACGCTTTTCTTTATGTAAAATTTGAGGAGTGCATCCAACCTGCTTGTATTTGCATTGAGCCAATTGTCCGATGCTTTTTGAAAATCTATCGTAGAAATGAGTCCCTGTTCAAACTTTCTCACATTCAGACGATAAGCCTCTTCCTGCGCCCTTGACATACAATCTGCCTGTTCGTAGGCTGCATAAGTGCCATCTCTGTCCTGTACGGCCCTCTTCACTTCTGCCTCAACATCACGCAACTTCTGCTCATATTGAACGGTAGCCCTGTTGTAAGCATTCTTCTTCTTTCTGATATTGGAAAAAGTAGAGAGTCTGTTGAAAATCGGGAATGTCAACGAAAGTTGAACATATTGATTAGCGTGATTCCGGAATTGGGTTCCGAACGGCGTCGGTATATAATCCGCCTGACTGGGATATGTATAATAACTGGTGTTCCAACCACCCTGGAGCGAAAGTCTGGGGCTGAATCTCCATTTTGCCGTATTGTAGTCGAGCTTTGCATTCTCCATTGCTCCTCTCGCAATAGCAATGGAGGGAAGAGAATGAATCGCATAATCCACCAACTCTTCTGTCTCCTCCTCAACAATGAGATTCTTTACATTTTCAGGAATAACCATTGAGGCATCAATAATCAACTCCTCATCCAATGGCCAAAACATCAGATCTTTGAGCTTAAGAAGCACATCTTCATATTGATTCCTTGCTATAACGAGCTTATATTCCCTATCGTAAAGCTCCGCCTGCATCTCAATAACATCAGAATAGCTCTTTTGTCCCAATTCTTCCTGCTTCTGTGCAAGTCTCAATGAGTTTTGTGCAGTCTTAACCTGACTTTCCAGAAGTTCTGAAAGTTGACCGAAGTAGACCACGTTGTAATAGGCTTCCATAGTGGCGAGGCACACCTCATCTTTAATCAATGTCTCCTGATCCCTTCCCATTTTCAGGGCAGTTTTGCTGATCTTCGCATTATTTACGGAAGCAAAACCGTTGAAGAGTGTAATTCCTCCGGAAAGAGCGTACACATTGTTAAGAGAGGTAGTCGACACATAGGTGTTGGTTTCGGGGTCGACCGAACGTCCGAAATTGGAATAAACATAGGTACCGGCCGAAACTTCAGGAGTAAAGATGTTTAAAAGTGCATCTCTTCGTGCAACTCTCGCATCATCCACCTCCAACTGCTGGATTTTCACCTTGGAGGAGTTTTCCACAGCATAGTTCATACATTCCTTCAGCGTCATAACTTCTTGCGCATGGAGAAATCCTGAACAAAGAATTGCTGCAACGATAACTATTAACTTTTCTTTCATTGTTTAATATTTTTTCTTTTACAATTTTCCTTTACACCTAAAATACCAGCACCCACCGTGCCACAACAGCCAATACACTGATAAACAGTATCTTGCAAATATTAACCGAAAATTTAATTGTAAAGAAACTTTACAGAAGTGTAAAAGGAATGGGCGGAATAAGATACAAAAAGTTTCAAGATATTGAAACTTTTCTCTATCTTTGCAA
>CAZRBY010000009.1:5947-19588 GCA_964598495.1 uncultured Muribaculaceae bacterium | reverse complement strand
ATCAAGGAGGAATATTATGAATACAAAAGACAACATGATACAGGACTATGATGTAGTTCTCGACAACCTCTACGGAAAGGAAGGGACTCCCGAACGCAACCGATTTGAAGAAAATGCGTATGCATATTATTCAGGACAAATATTGCGTAATGCCAGAAAAGAGGCAAAAGTCACTCAAGCCGAGCTTGCAGAACGCTCCAACACCTCCAAATCATATATCTCCAGAATAGAAAACGGGACGATTAATCCGAGCGTCGGGGTTTTTTACAAGTTGATAGCAGCACTTGGATTGAATGTTGAGATAGTCAAAACAATTTAGTATATTCGAGGTTGAACAAAATAAAAAAATATGGATTTGAGTAATATTGAGAACATTGAACTTAGTTATCTAAGCATTGAAGATTATGATGAGTTAAAGGAGATTATGATGCAGGTTTATTCGGACGAGCCCGGTGGGTATTGGAGTAGACCTTATATTCAGAAGCTAATAAATATTTTCCCGGAAGGGCAGATAGTAATAAAGGTAAATGGGAAGTTGGCAGGATGTGCGCTTTCCATCATCGTAGATTACAAAAAGCTGGGGGATAAACATAATTATAGTCAAGTTGTCCGTGATTATTTCAGTGCCCATAATCCCAAAGGGGACGTGCTCTACGGTATTGAAGTGTTTGTAAGTAAAGAGTTCCGGGGATTGAGACTTGGCAGACGAATGTACGACTACCGCAAGGATCTTTGCGAACGTCTTAACCTCAAATCAATTATATTTGGCGGGCGAATGCCCAATTATCATCTATATGCAGATCAATATTCTCCACGCGAATATATCAGACGCGTACGTCTGAAAGAGATCGATGATCCCGTTTTGAATTTCCAGATTTCGAACAATTTCCAACCTCTGAGAGTGCTTCGCGGCTATTTGCAGGGCGATGAAAAGAGCAATGAATATGGGGTTTTGATGCGCTGGGATAATATTTATTATGAGGAGCCGAGCGATGAGGTTACAATTGCGAAGAAAATTGTACGCCTCGGACTTATCCAGTGGCAGATGCGCTCGTACACCAATTTGGAGGATATGATGCAGCAGGCGGAATTCTTCATAGATGCCGTATCAGGCTACCGGTGCGACTTTGCGCTATTCCCGGAGTTTTTCAATGCCCCGCTTATGGCCCAATACAATCATCTTTCGGAGCCGAATGCTATTCGCGAACTCTCTAAATATACTGAAGCAATAGTAAATAATATGTCCGAGCTGGCCATTACATACAATATCAATATAATCACCGGAAGCATGCCGGAAATGCGCGACAATTTGCTTTATAACGTAGGATATCTTTGTCGCCGTGACGGTACCCGCGAGAAATATGAGAAGCTACATGTTACACCCGATGAGGCACGTGTGTGGGGTATGCAGGGCGGCGAAGTCGTGAAGACTTTCGACACCGACTGCGGAAAGATCGGCATACTTATTTGCTACGATGTGGAGTTCCCGGAACTTCCTCGTTTACTTGCCGATGAGGGCATGAAAATTCTGTTTGTACCTTTTCTTACCGATACACAAAACGGTTATTCGCGCGTAAGGCATTGCGCTCAGGCAAGGGCTATCGAGAATGAGTGCTATGTTGCCATTGCCGGATGTGTCGGCAACTTGCCAAAGGTCCATAATATGGATATCCAGTACGGACAGGCGATGGTCTTCACACCTTGTGATTTTGCATTCCCTACCAGCGGTGTCAAGGCAGAGGCCACACCGAACACCGAAATGATCTTGATTGCTGATGTTGACCTCGATCTACTGAGTGAACTGAACCAATTCGGCAGTGTAAGAAACCTCCGCGACAGGCGAAAGGATCTTTATAATTTATCGAGGAAATAAACACACAATTTATCTATAGAAATCCCCCACATTTAAAATGCAGGGGATTTTGTTTTATGATTTGAATTATTTGGCCCCAAGTAATGTCATGGGGCACGTCTTATGATTTGCCTCTTTTAAGTAAAGGAACTAACTTATTTTTCAAAAGCAGAGTGATCCAGGTGGCCAAAACAAAAGGGAATGTGAGTTTTGGAATGCCCGTTTTGAGCATCAGCAGAGTGATGGCAAGAGCAAAAAGAATCGAAATCAGCACCCAAAAACCATCTTTTACCTTAGGTCCGGCAAAGACAATTGCACACAAAACCGCATTGAATCCATACAGCCCAAGATTGATATCAGTCATCGGCACAGAAAGATGGAATGCCAAAATTGCAGAGACAATTGCTGCCGCAAGGCCATAGAGAGCCGCAATAGGCGAACTGATGAATACCGCTATGAAGAACAACAAGCCTGACAGGAATTTATCCTGAAAAATCACCTGTCCGAAACTTTTGAACCCTTCGGTCAATGAGTCGCTGATTTGTGCAACAGCAGGTGTGGAAACAGCAAATAAATCGTTCCAGAAATAGTGGCAAACCAAGAGTATCAACCAGGTTACCAAAACAAAAGGAAAGGTGTATGCAGGGAAATTGCGTTTAATGGCAAAATGTTGCAACATAGCAGCTGCAACTGAGCCTAAGAAAACAAATAACCATGCCCAAAGCACCGGCTTTAAAAACAACATCACCGCCACACCCACCAATGCGGCGCTGAATCCGTAAAGTCCTTGTTCTATTTCGGTTTTGTCGTACTTGAATAGGTAAGCCGTAGCCGTTCCGCAAATCGTCGCCAAAATCGCCGCCAGGCCCATAGTGTAGGAACCGTAAAAAATTCCGATCAGAAATAGCAAGCCTGTAATTCGATTTTCTTGAAGCATTATCTGTCCAAGTCCTTTAAGAATCGTTGAAATAAAGGATACCGTTTTGCAGTTATTTAAGCGTGTCGTGCAATGTTGTTTCATTGTATTACTGTTTTTGATTAAAGAGTTTTAACAATATCTCCTCTCTTTTGTCCGGATCAGCATCTTCTAGTTCGTCCAATTCCTCTTCGGTAAGCTTTTTCCATCCAAAGTAATAATCATAGATCCAGGTATTGTCGGTTCTTGAGTTAGATTGGATATGGATACAACCCGGCATATTGTTCTCTTTTAAATGATAGCGTATCTTAGTGTCAAACTTGATCCTGTGAACGCCTTTGGGATAAGTTTCCCTTTTGGGTTCTTGCATTACCAACCAGTATGCTTTATAATAATCAATCTGTTGTTGAAGTCTAATCTCTTCACCATTTAAATATCTGTGATAACCGATAAGTATGATACTCGACATATCATCCGGATGGAAGATGCCCAATTCATTGAAATACTTTGAGAGCCTTGAGCCACCCCATAATTGCCAATTGTTTCTCATCCACATTCCAAGCCCGAAATGAGTATTGGCAATAAATTCATCTTCACTCCAACTTTTAACTTCTGTTTTAGTGGAGTCATTCCAAAAACCATCGATTTGTGTGAAACAGTCGTCAAGATCGGCCGGAATATATACTCCATCAATAGTATCGGTTATGAACTTCTCCATATCTTGAGATTTTTGTCCCATAGTTCGGTTAGAAACAGAACATGAAGCAAACATTATTGTGAGGAATCCCCCGATAACTATCAGCACCAGGAGTCCGAATACTGTAATTCTCTTGTTCATTATAGGCAGGTGTTATCTATTCTTTATTCCTCGGAAACCAGTTTCCAAAATTTTATTTTGTTCGATACATACATTATAACTCCCAAAATTACAAAGAGGAATATACTTCCTACAAGCAATGCATAATCTTCAATCTGTAAAATAACATAGAGAAAAGTATAAAGTACAAGCATAATGGCTGCGAGAATGAAAGTAGGGAGTTTTTGTTTAATCAGTGAATACAAATAAATCGTTATCATTGAGATAGTTGCAATACTTGCTACTAAATAAGCCCACCCAAAACCGATTTGTTCCGAAAGGGAAAGCAACAAACTGTAAAAGAGTATCAAGGCAATGCCCACCAGCACATATTGGAAAATGTGTATCGGCTTTTTAGTGAAAACTTCCACAAAGAAGAAAACAATAAAGGTCAGCGCAATAAACATGAGAGCATATTTCGCCGTACGCATATTTTGTTGATAGTGGTCAACGGTTTCGATAAGATTTACCCCAAAAGAAGTATCACCTAAATCAGTAACATAATAATCAGACCACGTTTCCGGAATGTCGCGATTAAAACTTAAAACATTCCAAGTTGCGCTAAACTTCTCTTTATCAACTGTCGATTCAGGCGAAAAACCGCCTATGAACGAAGGCGACTGCCATTGTCCATTAACCGTAACAGCGGTATTTTGTCCGATTGGAATAAAATTTATGGAGCTGCTGCCGTTCAATTTAAGTTCGCAACTGAAAGGCAAACTATCAGTCAACCCACTGTTTTTCAAATTGACAATCAAGGATTTTCCTAAAATTTTTTTGTTGCTGGAGTATGCACTTCTCGAACCATATTTGTCCAACTCTTCTTCAATGTTTTTTTCGGAAACCGAAAACAATCCCGTCTCTCCGACAGTTGTCTCGAACATTTGGTCGCCAATTTTAAAATTGGGATTTTCCGATACTCCTCTCAAATCGGTTATGCCGATAGCAATTTGGGCTTTATATAAATGAAGTTCGCTATTTTCTATTTGCAGATTGTCAAGATCCGAGAAATTTCCTTCAAGATGAATGTCGCTTTTGTAAAGAATAGCTTTGTAGATGCCGTAATGCCTTACTTCAGGAGTTAGCGAAACGTTAATCCTCAACTCTTTCGGAGTAATGTAAAGCGTGTGTTCTTCGTAGTAGGGCTTTTTCTCCTTATCGAGTTTGATAGTTGTGTACGGGACACACAACAACGGTGCACAGAGAGTTTGAGAACCGCTCCATTTCTCGTTGATTTTCCAGACGGTTTCACGGCTGCGTTCCTGTCTTTCTCTAATCAGATCCTTAATCATTGCCCCGGGAATAAGGAGAAGCAAAGTCAGTATAGCAATCATAATTGCCTTGAATGTGAGCGATTGAGCAAATTTTCTTTTGGGTGTTTCCATATCGATAATATTTTACAAATAATGGACTTACATAAATCGTGCGACAAAAAACAAGCCAACGCCAATTGCAATTACCCCCTAAAGGCCACTTTTCTTTCTGCTTCTACATCTACGATAGTTTTAGCCAAGGGCTTACCAAGTATGCGATTTCCTGTTTTTGTAATTAAGAGGTCTTCTTCGTTGCGGATACCGCCAAAGTCACGATATTTGTCAACTTTATCGAAATTAATGAAATCGGTATTGATTTTATTCGCTCTCCAGTGGTCAATCAGTTCGGGAATGAAATAGATTCCTGGTTCGATGGTGATTACAAAACCGGGCTCAAGGGGCCTTCCCAAACGAAGTGATTTCAGGCCGAATTGGGTGCTTTTGGGCACATTGTCATATCCCACAATTACCTCTCCCAAATTTTCCATATCGTGTACATCTAATCCCATCAAGTGTCCTGTTCCGCAAGGAAAAAATAGCGCGTGTGCTCCGTTTGCAACTGCTTCCTGCGTGTTACCTTTGGTAAATCCGAGGGCTTTCAGCCCGTCGAAAATAGTTTCGCATACGTGCAGGTGCACATCTTTAAAATTGACGTTGGGCTTCGCCATTTTAATGGCGTTGTTGTGAGCCTCCAATGTTATTTGATAAATCTCCTTTTGACGTTCGGTAAATTTTTTCGATACGGGAAATGTGCTGCTCATATCTCCTGCATATCCCAGGGGTGTTTCATAACCTGCATCCAGCAAAAAGAGTTGGCCCTCTTTTATGGTGTTGCCGTGATAGTGGTTATGAAGGAATTGGCCGTTGATGGTGGCAATAATCGGGAAAGAGAGATTTCCACCTGCTGCAAGTGCCGTTTCATGAACCACCGAAGCCACCTGGGCTTCCGTCATGCCGGGTCGGGCGAAATTCATTGCTCTTTTGTGCATCTCCGAGGTTACGGTCACCGCCATTTCAATTTCAATAATCTCTTCTTCCGACTTGATATTACGTTGATTGGCTATCGCTTCAATAAACTTTTTGCTCACTTTTGCGGAGATTTCTTCCTGCGAGTAACCCAAAAGATGATTTAACTTTAAAATATGCTCCGGTCTATAGGGTGGCAGGTACTGAATTTTCTCCTTATTAGTTTTTCTGAGTATCTCAGTTAATCGTGATAAACTACCGGTGTGCTTTACTCCTACCCTATCGGCCAACTCCCGAATACTTGGCTGTGAACCGGTCCAAACAATCAAGTCAATGGTAGCTTCATCGCCGAAAATATACTCTTTGTCTGCGTCAATATCGATTATTGCAGCCAGATTGGGCTTGCTTATTCCGAAATAATAGAGGAAACTGCTGTCCTGACGATAAAAATAGGTGTTGTCTTCATAATTGATTCCACACTCATCATTGCCTAAAAAAAGCAGGATTCCCGATTGAAATTGTTTTTTCAATTTCTCTCTCCTCGAGATATAAGTTTCTTTTGAAAACATAGGCTTTTATATTTTATTGTTATTGATCATTTGCACATAACTTTTTGTTGCTCCCGGAGCAACGAGAGCAACACAAGTGTGCGAAAGTAGTTATTTGTTATTACTCAGCACCGGTGTTTTTGTCGTTCCATTGCGGCGGTTCGATGTTGAGGATATGCTTTACAAAGAAGTCGCGCCGTTTTCTCTCACCATATTTTCCACCCATGGTATGCCTTTCTCCCGGAAGCATCACAAGATCAAACTCCTTATCATGTTTAATGAGCGCTCTTACCACCTGCATAGTGCTTGACGGATCAACGTTGTTGTCCAAATCACTCATGATAAGCAGCAGTTTCCCTTCCAGAAGGTGAGCATTCTCCATATTGGAAGAGGCAGCGTAATGTTCACCGATAGGATATCCCATCCACTGCTCGTTCCACCAGATTTTATCCATTCTATTGTCGTGGCATGCACAAGCGGAAACGCCCACTTTGTAAAATTCGGGATGGAACAATAGAGCTCCCATCGTGCTTTGACCACCGGCTGACATACCGTAAATGCCCATATTGTCGATATTCATTTCGGGATATTTCGCTGCAGCGGCCGTGATCCATGCAATCCGGTCGGGGAAACCGGCATCTTTCAAATTTTGGAAGCATACATCATGGAAGGCTTTCGAGCGGTTTGCCGTTCCCATTCCGTCTATCATTACGAGGATAAATCCGAGCTCAGCGAGAGCAGAAGTATATCGTTGCTCAATAGCGAAATGCTTAGGCACGTGGGAATCATGTGGTCCTGCATAGATATACTCGATAACGGGATATTTTTTCGAAGGATCGAAATTAGAAGGACGAACGATTATGCCCCAAATATCGGTTTTCCCGTCACGACCTTTGGCGCAGAAAACTTCGGGAAGATCCCATCCTGCCGCCTTAACGGCAGAAATATCAGGCTGCAAATCTGGTTTATAGATGACTTTTCCGCTCTTTTCGACTGAACGTACAACCAGAGTCGGCGGCAAATCCACCCTCGAATAAGAATCAAACATATAGGCGTAATCGTGCGAGAATGTCACACTGTGATGGGCATTTTCGGGGGTAAGCGCCACTATTTTGCCGCTATCCATATTTAGTAGGTAATATTTTTCGAGATAAGGATCTTCATTTTTATCCATTCCACACCCTATAAAGAGGATTTCTCTCTTTTTTTCATCCACCTTAACCACATCTTTGACGATCCACTCCCCTTTTGTCAACTGCTTTTTAACCTTTCCCGAAAGCACATCGTAGAGATAGAGATGCCGCCACCCGTCCCTTTCCGAAATCCAAAGCATTTCGTCGGAATTTTCAAACCAATGTTGATACAAAGAATAGTAATAGATGAAGGTGTCACACTCTTCATTGACAACAGGCCGCAGTTCTCCCGATAGATTTCCAGCATAAATTACATATTGCTGATGTCCGCGTCTGTTGAAATCGAAAGTGAAAAATTCGCTGTTTTTATTCCACCTGATATTGCCCAGATAATATTGCTGCTCCACATTGGGAATATCGAAATGGATTATTTCACCCGTTTCCACCATAAAAAGGGCAGGCCGTCTTACGGGCAGAGCATCACCCGGCTTCGGATATTCATACTCTTCCGTGAGAGGTTGCAATTGAGTTGTTGGCGATGAAGCGATTAAAAGCAATTTCCTGTATTCCACAGGACTATATTTGCTACACACAATTTTGTGCGAGTCAGGCGACCAATAGATCTTTGAAGAGTAGTAAGCGTAGGGCGAACCATCGTTGCTCAATTTCTTTCTCTCTCCCGTTTCAATATCCTTTACCCAGAGGTTTCCTTCGGAAATATAGGCCTCTTTTTTGCCATCCGGAGAGGGCACGGTTACTTTTTGGTCTTCTTTGTCAATAAGTCCCCAGTAAGGTCTGATATAATTATTTTGTTTTTCGCATTTAGCTATTTTGTAATCGGCCAGAGTAAGGAAGTGATCAACGTCATCAATAGTGAAAAAGAGCGAATCTTTTTCAGGTCGCAGACGGCGTATGGGAAGATTATTGGGGTCAACTTCCCTATTGAGAAGCTCCGAAAGTGCTACGGAGACACGTTCTCTATCGAATGCCGGTTTCTGAGTTCCGGTTATGGGATCAATAATGAAATAGTCGCGTCCATTCGGTGTTTGTGTTTCATAGGCAAATAGGTGTGATTTATAGCCTGACCGCACATTAGCGGCACCATAGTAATATTTTGAAGTAAATATTTCGTAGTAGTTGTCAGCCCTTTGGTACAGGCTTTCAATCCCTTGTGCCGCTAAGATCAAGGGAAAAAGCAAAAGGGCTATTACAAAAAAGTGTTTGTGTCTCATAGTTGATAAAGTTATCATGGTTAAACGTATCGCGGCTTTGCAAATGTGCCACCAATCGTAGAGGGATTAGATTAGTTTATCAGGCAGAAAGTCTTCATCTGCTTGAGTCTCTCTATTGAAAAAGTAAAACTGCCCTCCGTTTCTCCAAATTACATCTATATTTTCTGAATTGCAAAATTCAATAATTGCGTCTTCTGGTCGCATTGAAAAAACAAGAGCGTCTTTTATCGTATCATATCCCATTTCCTTGTGAACAATTGAAAACTTATAATATTTGAGTTGTCCAACACCTTTCACTGTTTGTTTTTCCAAATCTGATGCTGTTGGCAGTATTGTCTTAACTTCATAAAGTAGTGCATATTCATCCTTAATTGCCAAGCAGTCGAACTTGCCTTCGTAGAGGCTAAAATCATATTGAGCATTTAAAAATGCTAATTGTCTTACAATTTCTTGATGTTCTACTAAACGCTGTTGTCTAATTCTGATAGCATCTGCCAAATCAATGCTAACTGAAGCTACAACACTCAAATTCGGGTCTCTTGCTATATCATCAGTAGTAGCTTGTCTAAATAAATTCCTAGCTTGTCTTGTAGTATCTTCTTCTGTTGAAATCTCGTCTTCCGTAACTAAAACTTGTCCAACCGGATAAGCTCGATTGCTTATTCTTTCAATATCATTGAGCTGTTCAGCAATTCCGGGTAGTATTTTAACTGCATTTGCTGCCATTGCTTCACTTGTTCCTGTGTCAGCAATTATTTCATTGATTGTTCTTTGTGCTAAGTTTGATATTCTCTCAAATTCTTCTTCTGAATCATTCTCTGCTTCAAGAGCCAACATTAATTTAGGAGTTTCAATACCTGGAAAAGTATTTACAAGTTTCAAAAGTATTCTGTAGGGGTGACTTACTTCTCCGTCTATACCTTCAAGCCCTAATTGAAGAAGGGCATTTTTCCAAAGTTGCTTTTGAGTTTCTATAGATGTCGTTCTTAAAAGTAGATTAGCTGCAGGGCTTAGCCTTGCAGACTTATCTGGATGCACTGTAAGAAACCCAAGTAATTCAAAAAATCTTCTAATATCTCTTGAAACTGTTAGGTAACCCCGATTTGAGGCTGGTTTTAGTTGTTCTGCTGCTAAAAATTCATCAACAGATAGGTCCCTGTTACGATAAGTGTAAATACCTTCTCTGGTTAATTGCTCACCGAAATTGTTATCAGTAAGAGGTATGTTATTTATAATAAGTCTTTCAGCTACCGCTAAAGCATTATATAGTTTTGTTAAATCGTTAAACTGATGCGGAAAATTTTTCATTTTACAAATTTAAAGTTATTTGCAGATCGGCTAATAGTTTCCGCCATTACGGAAATTCCTGCCAATCGTTTATTAGCTATCTCAATATACTCTGGATTGATTTCGGCGCCAATGTAATTTCGTCCGTTGTTTTTTGCACTTACACACTCAGAGCCACTGCCCGCAAATGGGATAAAAACAATGTCCTTAGGGTTGCTAAAGTACTTTATCAGACGGTCACAAAGAACAAGTGGTTTTTGAGTTGGGTGGTCAACCTTTTCATTTTCAAATCTTTTACCTGCTAAAGTTGGGAAATACCAAACATCCCCTGCAAGCCTTCCATCAGGATGTGGAGTCCAAACCTTTCCATTTTTAGTGATTTTATTTTTTAATCTTTCTGTGCTTTTATAAGGCTCTCTAATTTCGTGAAATGTATAGTCATCCGTTTTGCTGAACCAAAGAATTGGCTCATAAAATGCGTTTAGAGTTTTATACCCCGAAAATCCATTTTCATAGTACCAAATAATTTGCCTCCTATAATGCATTCCCTTTTCATATAGGTAACAGTGTAGATAGCACAAGTAGTGATGAATTCCATAAATAAATATATTTCCAGTTGGTTTGAGTATTCTAATCGATTCGTCAATCCATTGTTTGCACCAATCAACCCACTCTTCAACACTATCCCAATAGTCGCTTTGATTGCCAAAATTCTTTTTCAAGTTGTATGGTGGGTCTGCTATAATTAAATCAACTGAACTACTTTCCATTTGTTTCATTAAAGCAATGCAGTCTTGGAAATAAATTTTATTATATTCAATCATTTCTTTGGTTTTTGAAGAATTAAAACATATTGATGGTGAATATTTTCAACATACGAAAAAGGATAACCATAAGGAAATAGTTTTTTCGCATTCTGAAGAAGAACTTTAATTCCTTTTAAATGAAAACGTTTTTTCAGTTTTCGGTCAGTCAATTTATTCATCAGGTCGGCGTGAAAAGCATAGAACTCCGATTTATGTCTAAAGTCGCTGACAATAATATTTATGTATTTTCCTTCTTTTAAGATGTCAAAGCATTGAAAGAATATTTTTGAAAGTTCATTAAGAAACTTTTTATAATCGTCTATGTTGCCAAGGTCTTTTTCGTCTTCACTATACTTCGTTGCGTGTCCATTTATAGCTCTTTCATTCGCTTTATGGTCTTTCTTTTCAAGAATATTCCAATACGGTGGAGATGTTACTATAAAATCAAAATAGTTTTTAGGAAAAATTTTATTTAAATTTCGACTGTCATCACAAATTAAGTGTTCTTCGTCTATTTTAAAGCTAGATTCTTTCGAAAGTCTTTCTCTAGTTATTTCACACCACTTAGATGATAGCTCTACGCCATAACCTTCTCTTTCAAGTTCAACACATGCTTTAATAGTTGAACCAACACCTGAAAACGGATCTAAAACTTTACCATCTTTTTTAGTGAAGAATTTAATCAGCTTGCTAATATCAGTAAACGAAAATGGGGCAGGGTGCATTTTTTCATATTTTGCTTCTGGACTTCCCGCTCCAAGACCTTTTTGATAGAAAAAACTTTTTGTTTCTTGAATCCACTCTGTTGAAGTCAAGTCGTTTAAGTCATTTCTATGGTCTACCGTTTTGACTTTCTTTTCTTCTGTTACTGTTTTAGCCATTCCTTTTTGTTTTTAAGTAGTGAACTTTTCTCTCTGCAACTTTCAAAATATTCAAATCACTTTCTTCTTCAATAATTTTGTAGGCTATCTGGTCACTCAGATATTCAGAAAGTAAAAAATTCTCATCTTGCTTAAATATTTGAGCAAGTTTTTTTATTTGCTCCTTAGTTGGATTTCTTTCATTTCTTTCTATTTTCCCCAATAAAGAAGGGTCAATGTCTAATTCCGCTGCGATTTTCCTTAGATTGCAATTCTCTCTCAACTCTCTGATAAATTCGCCAAATGTTAGAGTTTTCTGTTTTGACATCTTGAGTTTAAAATTTAGACAAACATAAGGATAAAAATCGCAAGGACAAAAAATGTCCACAATGTGATTATTGAAAATTAATACCGGTTGGACAGCCTATAGTATAAAATTATCTATCGCTCTTTTGGACTATGTGTCTGTAATGTCATTTTTAGGTTTTACACAACATCTCATTCAGGCGAATTTAGCGGAATAAGCATTAATTCCAAACAGACTTCTAACCACCGATAACGGCATTAAATCCGTTGTCGGTAAAGATATTCAAAATTTCCAATTGTCTCTCTTGGCTTGGTGCCGATAGCCCTTTATCATCATAAACTCTTCCCAGTTTCTCATATTTATTCGTGGCTATACTATGATAAGGTAAAAATCCTACTCTATCCGGCACCCGTTTTAGTGATTTTAAAAAATCAATGGTAGCGCTGATGTTTTCATCCATAGCGTTTACTTCCTCTATCAAGGGAATTCGGATATGGTAAGCCTTGTTGCTTTCTGCAATAAATCGAAGATTTTCGAGAATAATCGCATTATCCACTCCAACCCATTCTCTATGTATATCCGCATCTAAATGTTTCAAATCGTATAAAAACAAATCGGTATGGGGCAAAATATCTTCGATTATTGACTTGTCCGAATATCCCGAGGTGTCTATAGCCCTGTGAATATCCTCTTCCCCACACCTTAGCAACAATCTTTTCAACTCCTCGGGGTAAGCGAGGGGTTCTCCTCCCGAAAAAGTTACTCCCCCACCGGAAGAATCCATAATTGCAGTCTCTTTCCGAATAGCTGCCATTACTTCATCCTCCGAATATTCCCGCCCGCTCATTTCCATCGCTTTCGTAGGGCATACAACTGCACATATACCGCAAACGGTACACTTCGCAAAGTCGGTTTGGATGCCTTCGGCAGTCAGGATAAGTGCATTTTCGGGACAAATATCCACACAAGAGGAGCAGCCGATACATTTGTTTTTGGCATACATTTTTTCGGTTTCAAACGACCAGCTCTCGGGGTTATGGCACCACTTGCAGGACAACGGGCACCCTTTGAAAAAGAGGGTTACGCGTATGCCGGGACCGTCGTTGATGGAGTAGCGCTTTATGTCGAACAAAAAAGCCATTATTTTGTAGCCTTTAAAACGATTCGTTTTCGGTGCGTTCGATCACTTCCTGTTGCAGGTTGTCGTTCATATCGTTGAAGTAGTCGCTATATCCCGCCATTCTTACCAGTAAATCCCTATACTGCTCGGGATTTTCCCGTGCGGCCAGCAGGGTTGCCGTATCCACTATGTTAAATTGTACATGGTGGCCTCCCTGCGAGAAATAGGTACGGATCAGTTTTCCCAATTTAGCCACATCTTCGTCACGTTTCAGCAGACTCGGTAAAAAGCGCAAATTGAGCAGTGTGCCGCCCGATTTTATTTGATCCAATTTTACAAGCGAGCGCATGACCGCCGTAGGACCGTGAGTATCGCAACCGTGCGAGGGCGAAGTACCGTCGGAAATGGCTTTCAGGAGTGCCTGACTCTCCAGCAGTGCTCCTTC
>CAZRBY010000009.1:0-5937 GCA_964598495.1 uncultured Muribaculaceae bacterium | reverse complement strand
GCCAACCTTCCGTTGGGCGAGGCCCCCATTATATTGCCGAAATAGTTATGGCAAGTAGTGGAGAGCATATTCATGTGATATTTTCCACCCTCTTTTCCATTGGGACGGCCATCTATCAATTTGAATAGGTCTTCGTAGACCCTGACTGCAATATCGTCTGCGTAATCATCATCATTTCCAAAGAAAGGCGTATTGTTTAGAATACGCTGGCGCAATACCTCCTCACCTTCAAAGTTTACGGAAATGGCATGAAGCAAGGTCTCCATCGTGATGGATTTATCCTCGAAAACATGCTTTTTTAAAACCGATAACGAGTCGGTTATCGTGCCTAACCCTGTACATTGGATATAGGTAGTATTGTAGCGAGGTCCGCCATTGTAATAATCCTTTCCCTTTTTGATGCAATCATCTATAATTACCGATAAAAAGGTTGCCGGCGCGTATTTGGCAAACATACGGTCGATATAGTTGTTTATCCTTATTTTCAGATCGATGATAAATTTCAACTGCGCATGGAAAGCAGCGTAGAGCTCTTCAAAGGATTTGAAATTGCGCGGGTCACCTGTCTCAATACCAACTTTTTTTCCAGTTACGGGATTAATCCCGTTGAAGAGTGTAACCTCGAGAATTTTAGGCACATTCAGGTACCCTGTAAGCAAAAAAGCCTCTTTGCCGAAAGCTCCCACTTCAATACACCCGCTGCAACCTCCCTCACGGGCATCACGAATAGATTTCCCGGAGCGAAGCATCTGCTGAACATAGATATCGGGATTGAAGACCGAAGGATAGCCGTGTCCCTGGCGGATAACCTTAATAGCCGCGTGCAGAAATTTATCCGGAGTGCGGGATGAAATATGCACCGAGTTGCCGGGCTGCAGGATGTGCAGCTCCTCTATAATTTCGAGCATCAGATAGGAAACCTCATTAACTGCATCCGAGCCGTCAGGTTTAACACCTCCAATGTTGATATTGGTAAAATCGTTGTAAGTACCGCTTTCACTCGCGGTGATGCCCACTTTTGGAGGGGCAGGCTGATTGTTTACCTTTATCCAGAAACAGGAGAGAAGTTCTTTTGCATCATCCCGGGTGAGCGTTCCCTTGGCCAAATCATTTTTATAGAAAGGTATGAGATGCTGGTCGAAATGGCCGGGATTAAAGGCATCCCAACCGTTCAACTCGATAATGACTCCCAGGTGCATAAACCAGTACATTTGAATTGCCTCCCAGAAATTGGTCGGTTTGTGTGCCGGCACTCTGCGACAAACCTGAGCTATCTGAGACAATTCTTTCTTCCGTTCGGGATCCTTCTCTTCTTTTGCCATCTCTTCGGCCTTTTCGGCATAGCGTTCAGCTAATCTGATGATAGCATCGCAAGAGATGGCCATCGCCTTCAACTGCTCCTCCTTGTCGGTGGCTTCCGGATCGTTGAAGTAATCCAATTTGGCTATCTCCTCATTGATCTCCCTTTTGAGGTCGAGCATCCCCTTTTTATAAACTTTCCCATCCAGACAGGTGTGTCCGGGGGCGCGTTGCTCCATGAATTCCGTAAACAATCCGGCTTCATAAGCGGCACTCCACTCCTGAGGCACATAGTTGAAGATACGCTCGCGTTGGGTACGGCCTTGCCAGTAGGGAATTACTTCTTTTTTATAAGTTTCGATATCCTCCCGGCTTATAGTGTAACGCTGTTGGTCGCGTGTATTGAGGACATTCAAATCTTCGACCGTATGGCAGGTGAGCTCCGGGAATGTGGAGACGGCTTTCGGCTTTTCGCCCCGTTCGCCCACTATCAGCTCATTTTTACCTATGTAAATGGCTTTTTTCTCGCAAATTTCCAGAAAGTTCAGGGCGCGCATCATCGGAATGGAATATTTACCATTGTTTTCCTTGTAAAATCGGGTGGTTATCAGCGCACGCTCAATGGATAAAGTTGCGGGGGTCGTAACGCTCTCCTCCCTCAACTCCTGTATGCGGCGGTTCATACCCGGTCTTGCATGATTCTCTGTGTAGAAATTGCCCTCCTGATTCGATTTGCGTTCAGGCTTGCGGTTGTTGGTCTTTATTTTTTCGAACATTGTTGTGCTGTTAGGGGTAAAATGTAAAGATAGTGATATTTTAGTTTCAAGTTCTAAGTTGAGAGTAAGAAGTATGGAGTTGTTTTTAGCATGCGGGTATAAATCTTATGATTAAAAATAATTCTTAACGGCAAATTCGTACTGTTCGATGAATATTTTCTTAAATGCAACGATGTTATTTTGCTCATAAAATATGAGCATTGCTTTTTTATATTCAATTGAATCAACCGTACGGAAAGATAAAGGACAATATCCCCATGCAATTAAAATAGCGTTACTTAGAATTCTGGCTGTACGCTTGTTTCCATCTATGAAAGCTTGTATATAAGAAAGAAGAACTAACGCTAGCAGTGCTTTTTCAAAAACATTTGTCTTGTTATTAATCAATTTACAAGTACACTCTAAGGCTTCTCTGATCTGAAACTCATTATCCAAAGGACGGTAATTCGTGCCGGTTACACCAACACGCCTTTTACGAATACCACTATTTACTCCTAATTCTTTTATCAAAATCTCATGAAGCTCTTCAATGTGCTTAACAGATATTTCCTTAAAATATTCAGGACGCTCAAGTACAAAATCCAAAGCATCCTTGTGATTGAGTAGCATTACTGCCTCTTCTTTAGTCTTACCCTCCGCTGTCAGCTTTTCTTTTAAGAGTCTTTCCGTCTCGAGAAGAGAGTACGTATTCCCTTCTATCTGTGATGACTTCCAAGACAAATCAACGCCAAGACGCTCCATTTCCTTATTATATTCAAGTTTCGACAATGTGGAGATATGACCTAAAAAATCAATATGCGCAGACTCCAGTCGTTCACTTTCTTCAGAAGTAAAAAGATTTACCTTGGGTAAAACATTATTAATCAAATCAAAACTAAATGACTCATGGACCTTTCTCTCATCAATATCATCACTGAAATAAGTCTCAATATCCAATGGCATCATTAAAAGAGCTTGTGGCGATAAAGAATAGCGAGTTGCTCTTCCCCTACCTTCAACAATAATTTCTCCGTTTTGCACACACTCTGCTATGATACGCTTCAATGTCCTTTCATTGGGAGCTTCACTCAAAGCAGTGGCTATTTCTACCCTACTAGAAGATGGGTTGTAGTGCAAAAATTGCAATATTTCAATCTGTGTTGACATAAAGTTCTACTTTAATTTTTTCTATTTATAACTGTTTTCGGGACAAAAATAGCATAATTATTGGGAATACGGGACAAATTATCGGATTTTTGTCCTGAAGTGGGGCGATTTTGTCCCGTATTGTGCGAAAACAGCAAATAAGTATCGACAGTCTGTTAGCTTCCTACGGTCGGTTATGGAGCTTCCGTTTCTGAACTTACGACCATTTAGCATAGCCTTTATATCTAAGCAACCAAAGTATATGGAGATGTCTAATCAGCTGATTGATAAAAAAATAATTCGTTTTTTGCCATTTTTTTTTATTTTTAATAATAAAATATTATCTTTAAGGCTGAATCTCAATCGTTTAAAGAAGGGGACCCATTAATATGCTTGAGCAAGACCGGAATATAGCATTATGTCAATTCGAGCAACCGTCTGAAGACTTGTGCTATCTTGCTGATATAGAGATATTTACCCCCCCCCGTGCGAAATTAAGTAACTTTTCCAACAAACTTTTATGTTCATTTATCCGTAGTAGACAAATCGTTTTGCTACGGCAATCGGCTTTGCTATTAGTGCTGCAAGGTGCAGGTTTCGAGTTGTGAATTACTGTGATTAAAAAAACATAATTTTTTAAAAACGAAAAGCCATGAAAACCAAAAAAACACTGAAAAGTCCAAAAATGTATTTTCATTATTGACAATTGTATTTTTGGCATTCTCATTTATTTTGGGTTCCTGTGATTTTGAACTCGATCTCGATGACATCATCGATCCCGTAATCACTGCTGATAAGTATGAACCTAACAACAAACTAACAGAAGCGTACGCAGTCACCTTAGGCACTAAATACAACGCTAAGATTAGTGAAACCACAGATGACGATTGGTTTAAAATAACCCCGTCACATAGCAGCGATACTTATGATAAAGTGGAAATAAGCGTAACCGATGTCTCTGCCGATTTAAAGATTCGTCTGGAGCTTTACGATATTGATGGCAAGAGCGTTGCGGTACATGGCACTTCAACGGGAGGACAGAATTTAACTTATACGGTAGCTACACCCGGCATTGCATTTTATATCCGTTTTAGCGGATGGGTTGGGTTTACTGACCATAGAACTACCGGTAGCTACTCCTTTACTGTTTCCAATCTGAAAGTCAATGATGAGTTTGCTCCGAACCATACTTTCGACAAGGCTAAATCACTTGAATTTGGGAAATCCTATAATGGGGTGATCGTATCGCAATATGAAAATGATTTTTATAAATTCAAGAACCCTAAACCCGGCACTTGGAATTCCTATACCTTTACCTTAAACAAGGTGTCGGCGGACTTGAAGGTAAGAATTTACATTTACGGAGCAAATAGGGCAAAATTGGTTGCCGGAGGAGTTGGTACTGCCGGATCAGATCTTTCCTATACCTTCATTTCTAAAGAGGACGAATTTTATCTGCAAGTATTGGGATGGGATGGATTTACTGACCATAGAACTACAGGTAATTACACATTGACTCCGGTAGTTAATGGAAATGATGATTATGAGCCCGATGACACGTTTGAGCAAGCAAGGGAGATCACTTCGATACCGAGCAACGGACTGACGTTGACAGGTAAAATATTATCAAATGCTGCCAATGACAATGGAGGAGATTATGAGTTCTTCAAAGTCTCGTTAGCCAACGGTAAAAAAATATTATGGACAGTTAAACCGGAAGCTTCAGACACACAACTTCATTTTCAGGTGTACGATCCGAATAAAAAATATCTTGGAAACGCAAGCGGTACAAAAGGTCAGGCGATAAACGGCTCAATGTATAACACTAGCGGATCCAATTCATTTTTCTATATTAAATTGGGTGGTTATGTTGGCAACAACGGCAACTATACCATTTCCTTCACTGAAACTAATGCGAATTAATTGAAAAACCGGAAAAACAGTACTATGCGCATTACTTTGATTATAAATAAATTCACATTGGCATTTATAATATTAATTTTTAAAATATAAAGTTATGAGAACCAAATTAATTATTATCATCGCTCTGCTTGTGGCCGCTTTTTCATTTCCGGCACAAGCACAAGTAAAAGTAAAGTTAAACGTTAAAGGGCTTCTGAATACAGTAGTAAAGGAAGCCGAGAAAGCAGCAGAGAGAAAAAAGGAAAAAGAAAAGGAACAAGCAAAGGAACAGGAGCTGACTTCCGAGAAAGCAGAGGCAACGACTGCAACTGAGAAAACGGAAGCGACGGCAACCGAGAAACCAGAGGCGACGGCAACTGAGAAACCACAAACGCCGGAAACTTATGAAAAACTCATTCTCCCTCTATATTCAGGAAGCGAGATTTGGGATGACCATAAAATCGGTTTTGAAGAGATGCCAGTAATTATTAATGATTCTACTGTTCGAAATGTTGAGGGTTATATAAGACGCGTTTTTTGTGCTGCTCCGAATGGGCGTTCTGCATTAGAAATAGCAAGAAACTACGAAAATGCCTTTAAAGAAAGTGGCGGGTCACTGTTGTTTAAAACCCGTAAACCACAAGAAGTTATAATAAATGAAAAAAAATTCAGTGATATTTATAGTGAAAGAAGGTGGCTTTCGGATGCTGTATTTCAAGGTTCTCAGCGATCATTACCCGATTTAGCAACAGAATACTTAATAGGCAAGCTAAGCACTACCGATAAAGATGTTTATATTATGGTCACAGTAGGTCCTGGAAGTTCGGGGGGGGGG
>CAZRBY010000008.1:0-63496 GCA_964598495.1 uncultured Muribaculaceae bacterium | reverse complement strand
CAAATATTTCCAAGCCGATAGTACCGGCTCCTGATATAATATCGGGGTGATTGTATGGGTGGACAAAAACAGCTCCGGATTCGTCAAGATATTCCATAGCCGCTTCGTAAGCATCGTTGAAAGAATCTCCTTTTAAAATAACATTGGCTCCATAACTTCTGGTTGCGATAACCTTTATTGGAGGAGCAAATTCGGGCATGAAAATAGTGCTCTTAACACCCAATTTTGTTGCAGCATAAGCTACACCTTGCGCATGATTTCCTGCCGAAGCACAAAGCACTCCGCGTTCTTTATCTTCGGGACTTAGCCGGCTGATATGGTTGTAAGCTCCGCGTATTTTGAACGAACCGGTGGATTGCAAGTTTTCAAGTTTTAAATAAACTTGCGCATTCACCATGTTAGAGAACGATTTGCTGCGTTCCAAATCGGTACGTTTCACTATTTTTTCCAAATTCTTTTTCGCCTTTATTATGTCTGATAATGCAGGCATAGGCATGTCGCATGTACTCATTTCTATTGTTTTTTTTGCGATTTAATAAATTTTATTACATAAAAAATTTGGTAGCACATCATTTTATAAGCTCCGGAATTTTTATAAATAATCTTGTAGTAACAGTCGCTACTGTAGAGATTTCACCAGGTCGGCAATACGCTTCATTTCGGAAGCAATTTTCAAACGTTGGGGACAACTGCGCTCGCATTTACCGCATAGTCTGCATTTATCGGCACGCTCCTCCTCGGGTATGGCATAATAGCCCTCAAGGAAAATCTTCTTTCTGCGCTCAAACTCTTCGGGAGTCTGGCTGTCGCGCTCGGGAATATTACTCTCGTTGACGCACTTGTTGTAGTGCATGAAGTTGGCAGGAATATCCACTCCGAAATTGCAAGGCATACAATATTTGCAAGCTGTACACCTTATAGGACGCGTCTTGAGGAAGATCTTCAGAGCCTTATCCAAAGCCACACGCTCCTCGTCGTTTAGTGGTTCAAATTCTGTAGAGAGAGTGTTGACATTGTCCACCACATGCTCCAGTGCGCTCATACCGCTCAATATGGTGAGCACTCCCGGGAGCGAGGCCACATACCTCAATGCCCACGAGGCAATGCTCTTGTCGGGATGCATCTCTTTAAGCACAGCCTCCGCATCGGGATTCAGTTTTGCAAGCATACCGCCACGTATTGGCTCCATCACGATGCAGGGGATATCCTTTTCCTCGAGCCTTTTGTATAGATATTTTGCATCGTTCTGATCCCAATCATGATAGTTGAGCTGGATCTGCACAAAGTCCCAGTCATATTTTTCGAGCATCTTGTCAAATAGTTCATTTGACCCATGGAAGGAAAAGCCGAGATTACGAATGCGGCCTGCCTTTTTCTCTTCGAGAAGATATTCGAGAGTGCCTATTTCCTCATAGACACGCACATAATCCTCTTCGCTGCTTACGGAATGAAGCATATAGTAATCAAAATAATCCACCTGACAACGCTGTAGCTGGGTTTCAAATATTTCCTTAGCTTTTTCGATGGAGGTAACCATCCAGCCCGGCATCTTGCTTGCCAGATAGAAGCTCTCGCGCGGATAGCGTTTGAGAGCCTTTCCTGCAAATATTTCAGATGTGCCACCGTGATAATTGAAGGCAGTATCAAAATAATTGACTCCGTGATTGTATGCATAGTCAATCATACTGAGTGACAACTCTTCATCAATGGATCTGTCTGAAAGAGTCGGGAAGCGCATCATACCGAATCCCAGAAGAGAAACCTTATTGGAAGTCCCTTTATGTTTACGTTTGGCCACTTTTGGCTCTTTGGGCCGTGTATCGCAGGCGGAAATGGAATTGATGCCGGTGGTAGCTATGGCAACGCCAAGAATGCCGGTACCGAAAAGTTTCAGCGCCTCGCGGCGGGAAAGCTGGTTCTTCTTTGTATCCATAGGTATAAATAATTAAAAATGATTTGAGACGATTATGTCCATTTGCAATCGGATTACATCATACAAAAATAGATTTTTCATCTGAGAAGTGCAATAGTCTGAAAAACTTTTGATTTCAAGTAATGGTTTATGTCACTTTTTCGAAATTACACAAATTTTAGCATATAAATGTTTATAAACGGCTACGGGTTGCATAGAGTTGCGTCGAAACATATTTTTGTTGGAAAAAATGCTATGTAAGACTTATTGTGCCACCTGCATAGGAATAACGGCAGTAACGGTAACAGTTGAGGTGGATCTTTCAAATGGTATTGGGATACATCTGGTCGGGTTGCCTGACAATGCAGTCAAAGAGAGTCTGCTGCGCGTAACTACAGCCCTCTCAACTTACGGGTATAGGATTCCCGGACGCAAACTGGTATTCAATCTCGCTCCCGCTGACATACGCAAAGAGGGTTCATCCTACGATCTGGCCATAGCTATAGGGCTGTTGGCAGTATCGGAACAGGTCTATTTGCCAGGATCCAGCCAATATACTATGCTCGGCGAACTTTCACTGGACGGTCGCATCCGCAATGTAACCGGTGCACTTCCAATTGCCGAACACGCCAAAGAAATGGGATTCAAAGGGTGCATTTTCCCGAAGGAATCGGCTTTGGAAGCTGCCGACGTTGAGGGAATCAACATCTACGGAGTGAGTACGCTCAATGATGTTCTTGAAATATTGCGCGAAGAGAACTGTGACCATCTACTGGTAGTTCGCGACTCGCAAAAGTCCGACAGACCGCACTATTCGGAGGATTTCAAACATGTAAAGGGGCAAAGACTGGCCAAACGAGGTTTGGAAATCGCTGCAGCCGGCGGTCACAATCTTCTCTTAGTGGGCACACCGGGTAGCGGCAAGACCTTCATGGCCTCCTGTTTGCCCTCGATATTGCCGCAAATGAGCAGAGATGAATCCATCGAAACCAGTAAAATCTACTCCATTACGGGTAACCGTACCGGCAAACGTGGGCTGATGCTGGAGCGTCCTTTCAGGAGTCCGCACCATAGCGCAAGCCTCGTATCGCTTATAGGTGGTGGACAAAACGCCTCTCCCGGAGAGGTTTCTCTCGCCCACAACGGCATATTGTACCTCGACGAAATTGCCCAATTCAGCAAGACCATACTGGATGCGCTGCGCCAGCCGCTTGAAGATGGTAAAGTTACCATCTCCAGAGCGCGCTACAAAGTGGAATACCCCGCCTCCTTTATGCTGATTGCCTCGATGAATCCCTGTCCCTGCGGCTATTTCGGTGATGATTCACACAAATGCACCTGCACACAATCAGCCGTGTTGCGCTATATGTCCCGCATTTCGGGGCCGATGTTGGATCGCCTCGATATGCACATTTTTGTCAAAGCGGTAAGTGGCGACGATCTAATTGCCGAAGGAGAGGAAGAGTCCAGCGAAGCCATTGCCAAGAGAGTGATGGCTGCACGACAGATCCAGTATGAGCGCTTCAAGAACGAAGGAATATTCACCAATTCCCAAATGAATGTGCGACAACTCAACACCTACTGCAAAGTCAGCACCGAGCAGAAACGCTTCCTCAGAGATGTCATACATCGGCTCAATCTATCGGCCCGTTCCTACAGCCGTATCCTCAAATTGTCCCGTACCATTGCAGATATTGATGGCGATAATTTTATATCTTTGCAGCATATCAGCGAAGCCATACAATTTCGCAATCTGGACAGAGGCAATTTTTATGATTGAGATTATCATCAACGGTACCGACGACCTTCAAAGAGCTGCACGCGTTTTTCTGGAAAAGGCTGGTAAAAGCAGGATAATAGCATTTTACGGACAAATGGGGGCCGGCAAGACCACATTTATCACCGCATTGTGCCGCCAACTGGGAGTATTGGATGTAGTCAATAGTCCCACTTTTACCATCATCAACGAATATGCAAATGGTGAAGGGAGCCGGTTCTATCATTTTGACTTTTATCGCATCAACCGCCTCTCCGAAGCGATGGATATAGGACTTTACGAGTATTTTGATTCGGGTGATTACTGTTTTATAGAGTGGCCGGAGATGATAGAGGAACTTCTGCCGGAGGAGACTCTAAAGGTTAATATTCTTGTGGATGACGCTGATACCAGAAGGTTATTATTCTAAAAACTTAAATACCATTTATTATGAAAAGATTCATATTCTCCATTGCAGCAATTATGCTTGCAGTATCTTTTTGTCAATGCTCTCCAAAAAGTCAGAATGATGAAACTGCCACGGATGTGCCTCAGGAGCAAATCATGGTAGGAGCCGAGTCGCTTGACGAGTATTTGCCTTTGCTTGAGGGAAAGAAGGTAGGCCTGCTCTCCAACCAGACAGGTATTCTCTCCAACGGCACTCATCTGCTTGACACAATCCTCTCTCGAGGAGTAAACGTAGTCCTCATCCTCTCGCCTGAACACGGTTTCAGAGGGAATGCCGATGCCGGTGAACTGGTGAGCAGTTCCGTTGACGAAAAGACAGGAATACCAATTCGTTCGCTCTATGACGGCAAAGGGGGCTATCCCACCCAGGAGACAATGGATGAGATTGACATAATGGTATTTGACCTTCAGGATGTGGGCTGCCGTTTCTACACCTACATCACCACTATGACAAAAGCAATGGAGGCTTGCGCCAAAAACGGCAAAAAGATGATCATTATGGACCGTCCCAATCCCCTTGGTTTCTATGTTGATGGCCCTATCCTCGATATGCAATACAAATCAACAGTAGGCTATCTGCCCATCCCCGTTGTACACGGTATGACATTTGGTGAGCTTGGTTTGATGATAAATGGCGAAAAATGGCTGCCGGACGGCATCCAGTGCGATCTTAGCGTTATTAAATGCAACAATTACACTCACCAATCACGCTATTCTCTTCCGGTAAAACCTTCACCCAACCTTCCTGATATGCGTTCTATATATCTCTACCCCTCTATGTGCTATTTCGAGGCCACTCCCGTAAGTCTCGGACGTGGTACCGACAAGGCATTCCAGATGTATGGTCACCCCAATATGAAGGGATACAAATATTCCTTTACACCTCGCAGCATGGATGGAGCAAAAAATCCTCCTCAACTCGACAGAGAGTGCTTCGGAGTAGACCTTCGTACCAAGCCGTCAATTGATCAAATCAATGCTGCAGGTCTCAACCTCGAATATGTCATAGATGCATACCGCAACCTCAACCTTGAATCCCACTTTTTCCGTTCGTTCTTTGAACTGCTCATAGGTCGTGACTATGTCAGAAAAATGATAATGTCCGGAGCTTCAGCCGAAGAGATTAAGGCAATGTGGGCAGAAGATGTCGCCTTATTTAAAGAGCAAAGAAAACCCTATCTGCTGTATGAAGAGTAATTTATGTAGTATGTAGTTTGTAGTTTGTAGTGTGTAGTGTGTAGTATGTAGTGAGGAGTGTGTAGTATGGAGTATGTAGTGGGGAGTGTGTAGTGTTGGGGAGTTCAGGAGAATTCGAAACCAGAAGCTGACAACTAACAACTTACTCCTTACTCGAAACTCAGAACTCGGAATTCATAACTCATAAAATAGAAAAACAACCCCTTTGGGTTGTTTTTCTATTTTATGTATGGAATATTACGCTACATCCTGAATCTCAAACCCAACTCAAGATTGAACTGTATCGGCTGGTTAGTGCGAATGCTGAGTGGCTGGTCGTTGTCGAAATAGTAGGCCACCGACGGTTTGAAGGCGATGCCTACATGTTGTACAAACCAGTATTCCACACCCAGACCAACATTTACCGACCACTGTACACCGTCAACTTTTTCACGTCTATCCGTGCTGCCATAGACATAACGCCTCATTATACACTTGTCAACCATACCGCCCGCTGATACAAATGCGTCAAACCTTGGACGATCGACAAAATTGTAAGAGAGATTGAGTGGAATGCCGAGGTAATGAAGCTGGCTGGAGACATTGGGCTGTCGCTCCATGTTTATCATAGCGATGTACTGCGAATGAAGATAAGTATAAACAAGACCTGTACCGATGTATAATCTCGGCACTATGGCTTGTTTAAACTGGAGACTGAACGACAGCGGTATGTCAAACTGCGGCTCATCATCAAAGGGGATAATATTATGGGACTCAAAATCGGTACCTAATTCCGACGGAGCATATTTCGGCCCAAGGTCAGCAATTATGCCATCCTTTGATGCGACTTGTGAAATATTGGAAGATATAGCGAGTAATGATGTGTTCTTTTTGGATCTGCTGTGAACGGCTTCTTCTTTACCGATAATAGCGTCGAGATCCTTCTCGTCCCATTCACGGATTGAAGGATCTGTAGCAGGCTTATTGTCTTGTATAACTACCTGCTCTGCCACTACACCATCGTCTGATACAACGATATCTGCAACGACTTTCTCCTCAACAACCTTGTCAGCTGTCGATGACGGACTCTCTGTAAGTTTATCTAGGGTGGGTGTTATGGGACGGGAAACGGGCTTTGCCTGCTGAGCCACTACGCCTGAAGAGGTAAGACCGGCAATTTGTTCAGCCATAGGCTTAACTTCCCGGTCAACTTGAGTCTCCGTTTCGGGGAGAACACTCTCCGCCATAACGGGAGGGGTAGAAGGCAATGTAGAAATCTCGTCTTCCCTAAATATAAACAATCCGGCAGCAAGTACCGCAGCGGCTGCGACCGAAATGAACGAAACGCGACGCACCACCATCATTCTGTGACGTCGTGCCATTTTGCTGCGGATACCCTCCCAAATGGATGCATCAGGCATCTCAATGCTGGCATCAAGCTTTTCCTGCAAAAGTTCGTATAGATCTTTTTCGTTCATTCAATACAATTCTTCAATTCTTTTCTGCAGCCATTCTCTGGCTCTTGAGAGTTGCGACCTCGATGATGCTGAAGATATGCCCAGCATTCGGGCGATCTCGTCGTGCTGGAAACCGTCAATGGTGAGATTGAAAACCGCACGGTACCCCGGAGGCATACTTTCAATCAGTGCGGTAAGCTCTTTTGCTCCAATCCTGGAAACGGCATCGTCATTACTTTGCATCATAAATGCCGCAGGAATGGTGTCAATCTTGTCTGCATAACGAAGGGCGTCGTTTTTGCGAAGTACCATCAATGCTTCATTGACAAAAATCTTCCTCATCCAACCTTCAAAAGAACCCTCACCCTTGTAGGAACGGAGTTTAAAAAAAACTGCCACAAATCCGTCCTGCAAGACATCCATCCCCGCTTCGCGATCGCCCATATACCTGATACACAAAGCCAGCATCTTTGGTGCGTAGGCATCGTACAAGCGTTTCTGAGCTACGACGTCCCTCTTCAAACACCTCTGGATGAGATCATTTAAATCAGTATCAGTTAAAGCCGACTGCTTTTTCATTGACTGTTTCATTATATAGATGCAAAAATAGCACAAAATGTTGCATCGGGTGCAAAATATTTTTGGAGTGATTTTTGTTTGAACATTTATACTTAATTTTGCATATTATATAAATATAAAGGATTGTTGAGAAAGATGAAAAAAATTCTGCTGTTACTTGCGGTAATCACCGCCCCACTGCTGTGCGCAGCACAGTCACACACCTATCTTGATGCCTTACAAGCCTACCAGCAAGGGGAAATAGCCGAGGCTCATTCACTTTTCATAAACGAGATAAAGGCAAATCCCAATAATGATGCCGCTCACTTCTATCTGGCGATGATCTATTCGGCAAACGAGAATAATCACGCCAAAGCGGAAGAGGAATTCAAGAAGGCTCTCGCCATTGACCCAAATAACTATTGGTACAAATATTCCCTTGCCCTTTTCTATGCTGAAACGGAGAGGATGGAACTGACAACTCTGCTGCTTGAAGAGCTGATTGAGGCCTTTCCCAGAAAGAGCGAACTCTATTTTACAGCCATCAATGCATATCTCAACCAGAACGATATCACAAAGGCTCTTGCCACGCTCGACAAAATAGAAGGCAAGATTGGCAAAAATGAGATGATAGGCCTGACAAGAATGGACCTGATGAGCAAACAGGGCACTTATACTGACAAACAACTTTACGACTATCTTGAGAGTTATTATCAGGATTGCCAAAGTCCGAGAATGGCTACAATGCTCGGTGACCGCTACGCTTCGCTCTACAACGACTCTCTTTCGCTCTTCTATTACAACCAGGCTCTCGATATTGACCAAGGGTATTCTCCGGCATATTATGGTCGCGCACATGTTTTTCAGGCACTAAGGCAATATGAGCGTTATTTTGAAGATATGGGCGTTTTCATGAAAGATCCGGCAATTTCTCCCCGCTTGAAATCCGATTACCTCAACAAGCTGACCGAGACCTCACAATTTGTCATTGCATTTCCGGAGGAGACGGAACAAATGGTACTCGACGCATATACCACACATCCGAAAGATGAGGACATAACCACGATGGCAGGAGTATTTTTCTACAGAATGGATAAAACCCACTATGCGATCGAACTGATGAGGCAGAATGCCGAAAATCATCCGGACAATCCCGAGGCTGCCTTACAGTATCTTATGATGCTCTACTACCAGAAATTGTGGGACGAACTGATACCTGCATGTGATCGCATCATCGAGCGTTTCGGTTACAATTTTGACATAGTCCAACTTCGGGGCATAGCCTACAGCTTGAAGGAAGATTATAACTCAGCCATCAGAGATTTTGAACTTATCGCTGCCTCCGCACCGAAAGATAGTGCGACAATTGTCTTTTCCAACTCAATGTTGGGCGATCTCCATCACCAGAAGGGGGATAGCAAAAGTGCCTACAAGCACTACAAAAAGGTGCTCAAGGCAAACCCAAATTATGCGCCAACTCTAAACAATTACGCATATTATCTCTCGCAAGAGGGCAAAAATCTAAAAAAGGCCAAGGCGATGAGTGAGATTACCATAAAGCAAGAACCGGATAACCCGACTTATCTCGACACCTACGCTTGGATTTTACACCTGCTGGGACAGAATATTGAGGCCAAAGCGGTATTCAAACACGCTATGCTCTATGGCGGTAAGGAGAATGCAGTAATCCTAGACCATTACGGTGATGTGCTCTTTGAACTAAAAGAGTATGATCTGGCCTTCGTCTACTGGAATCAGGCAAAAGCACTCGATGAGACCCTTGGAATTGAGGAGAAAATCAAGGCTAAAAAGGCTGAAATCGGGAGATAACCATGAAACGCATCCTGCTCATACTTGCAATGCTGCTCACCTGTCTGGGTTCCTCTGCGCAGGATACCTCACGCCAGACTGAGCAGAAAAAGCAGCTTGAGGAGGAGATTGAGTTTATCAACAAGCAACTCAAGGAGATTCTTTCGAAGGAGAAAGCCAGTACTCTGGAACTCACCCTCATAAGCAAAAAAATATCCAATCGTAAAATCATCATAGAAGGCATCGACAAGGAAATCGCAGAGATTGGTCGCAGCATAAATGCTAAAAATCAATCCATCCAAACCCTTCAGCGTGAAATCGACACTCTAGAAAGTTACTATGCCCGCCTTGTACGCAATACCTATAAAAACCGTGACACAAAAGTGTGGTTCATGTACCTCTTTGCCAGCGAAAGCATCGGACAAGGCTACCGCAGGTTCTCTTACCTGAAAAATCTCTCCGATGTAGTAAACGCTCAGGGAGTTAAAATTAAAGAAAAGCAGGCACAGCTTGAACTCGAGAAGAGGGAACTCGAGAATATGAAAAAGAAAGCAGAGGCTACCCGTGCCGAACGTGAACAGGAGTACAAAGAACTTCTCCGCGAAGAGACCATGAGCCGTCAGGTGGCCGACAACCTTGCCAAAAGTCGCAAACAACAAATGCGCGAACTGGAGAAAAAACGCCAGCAGGTGGAAAAACTCAACCGCGAGATAGAGAGTATTCTCAGCCAGGCCCTCAAGGCTCAACAAAAGGAGAAAACCCCTATTGACTACACTCTTTCAGGGATGTTTGAGCAAAACAAGGGCAAACTCCCATGGCCCGTAGCCAAAGGAGTAGTAATTGGAAAATATGGTGTTCATTACCATCCCGTCTATAAGAATCTCAAACTGCCGGAAAATAACGGCATTGACATATCCACTTCAAAGAATGCGGAAGTGCTCTGCGTGTTTGACGGAGTTGTCAAGCAGATTATAATGATGCCCGGCTATAACCAATGCGTTCTCATCCAGCACGGCACCTATTTTACATTCTATTGCAAACTGAAAAAGGTTAATGTCAAAACCGGCGACAAGGTAGCTACGGGAGAGCCGATCGGCATCCTTAACGAAGAGGGCAACACGTCTGAACTTCATTTTCAGATATGGAAGGGAACCACAAAGCAGAATCCTGCAGTATGGTTAAGGCCACGTTGATTAAGGATTATTTCACTCCAAGGACTTTACGAAGAAAACCACCCGTATAGGAGGCAGCACAAGCAGCTACCTGCTCCGGAGTGCCCTCAGCAATAATCTGACCTCCCGCCTTGCCTCCTTCCGGACCGAGATCTATCAGATAGTCGACTGATTTGAGTACATCCAGATTATGCTCGATGATAACAACCGTATTTCCTTGATCCACCAGACGCCGAAGTACCTTGAGAAGCACTTTTATATCCTCAAAATGAAGTCCTGTCGTTGGCTCGTCGAGAATATAAAGGGTATTGCCTGTATCTCTGCGTGCAAGTTCGGCCGAGAGTTTGAGACGTTGGCTCTCTCCGCCGCTGAGAGTGGTGCTCTGTTGTCCGAGTTTAAGGTACCCGAGCCCTACCTCTTTGAGTGTGCGAAGCCTTTGTGAAATGGCAGGTATCGCTTCAAAAAAATCATAAGCTTGAGAAATGGTCATATTGAGGACATCGTTGATACTCTTGCCCTTGTATTTGACAGCAAGTGTATCCGGCTTGTAACGAAGTCCATTGCACTCCTTGCAGGTAACATAAGCCGGGGGCAAAAAGTTCATCTCTATCACCTGTACTCCTGCTCCTTTGCAAACCTCGCAACGACCTCCCTTGACATTAAAAGAGAATCTGTTGGACTTGAACCCCCTGATTTTCGCATCCGGAGTCTCACCGAAGAGCCTTCTTATGTCAGTAAACACATTTGTATAGGTAGCAGGATTGCTGCGCGGTGAGCGTCCTATGGGAGCCTGATCGATCTCGATAATTTTGTCGATGTTTTCGATTCCGCTGATCGATTTGTAAGGTAGCACTTTATATTTGGCTCTATAGAAATGACGGCAGAGAATCGGCATAAGAGTCTCGTTGATAAGCGAGGATTTGCCGCTACCGCTGACTCCGCTGATGCCCACAAAGAGACCTAGCGGGAGGTTTAGAGTGACATTTTTGAGATTATTGCCGCTAGCTCCATCGAGAGTTATCCGTTTTCCATTGCCTCTGTAGCGAATTGAGGGGACATCTATGGATTTGCGTCCAAGCAGATAGTCTATTGTAAGGCTTTGACGACTGCCGGAGGCGATATCTTCAGGGCGGCCGTTATATAAGAGTTCTCCACCTTTTTCTCCTGCACCGGGACCTAAGTCTATCAGCCAATCTGCATTTTCCATCATTTGTTGGTCATGCTCCACAACCATTACCGAGTTACCTTCATCGCGAAGTGCCTTTAGGGAGTTGATTAGCTTGAGATTGTCCCTCTGATGAAGACCGATGCTGGGCTCATCGAGGATGTATAGTACATTGACGAGTTTGGAACCTATTTGAGTAGCCAGCCGGATGCGCTGACTTTCACCTCCGCTGAGTGAGCGTGTAGTGCGGTCAAGGGAAAGATAGTCAAGTCCTACTTCCCTTAGAAAGCCAATTCTGTCTTTTAACTCCTTTAGAATGTCTTCAGCTATGAGAAGTTGCCTCGAAGAGAGTTTGAGATATAGTTCGCACACCCATTCATAGAGAGCATCAATCTCCATTGCAGTCACTTCTGCTATATTTTTGCCATCGATGCGAAAGCAGAGTGACTCGCTCTTGAGTCGCGTTCCGTTACACACCGGACAAACCATTTCATCTACAAAGAGTTCTTTCTTATCCCAAACCCGATCACTCTCTTCATCGTTATGGTAAATCAGCGCTATCACTCCCTGAAACGAGGCCATTTCCATATTTGAGCCTATGCCTATCCTAAGGAGTTCATCTGAGCCGTAAAGAATGAGATTTAGAGCATCTTCCGAAATTGTGCTGATAGGGTCATGCAGCGAAAAACCATATTTTGAAGCAATTGCCTCCAAATATCTGAAGGTAGTATTGTCTCTCAGGGTTCCTATGCTCTCAATACCCCCACCCGCAATGGATTTAGAGAGATCCGGAATTATCTTGCTGATATCGATGGTAGCGATAGTGCCCAAACCCTTACAATGAGGGCAGGCACCCTGCGGAGAATTGAACGAGAATGTGTGGGGAGCAGGAGTTGCAAAAGAGAGTCCGCTCTCGGGGCATATCAGGTGACGGCTCAGGTGCTTTATGGAATCATCTTCCAATCTGACAATTGCCAGTGAGCCCTTGCCCTGATGTAGCGCCGTGAGCACCGATTCCCTGATGCGCTTGCGCTCCTCTTCACGAGGAATGAGTTTGTCCACCACCAGTTCCACAAAATGCACTTTGTATCGATCGAGTGGCTTGACATCGGAGAGCCATTTGATATCTCCATCAATGCGCACCTGGCTGTATCCTTTGCGGACGAGTTGCTCAAAGAGCTCCTTGTAGTGACCTTTGCGTCCCTTTACAAGGGGGGCCAATAGCAGGATTCTCTCTTCCTTGTGATTTTCTATGATAAGATCTGTAATCTGTTCGTCCGTATAGCGGATCATCTTTTTGCCGCTCTCCGGCGAAAATGCATCCGCTGCGCGGGCATAAAAGAGGCGGAAAAAGTCATATATTTCGGTTATGGTACCGACTGTCGAACGCGGGTTGCGGCCTGTAGTCTTCTGCTCAATTGCAATTATGGGGCTCAGCCCTTTAATGTCCTCCACTTCAGGCCTCTCAAGTATACCGATAAATTGTCGCGCATAAGCGGAAAGGGTCTCCATATAGCGACGCTGTCCTTCCGCATAGATGGTGTCAAATGCAAGAGAGGATTTACCACTGCCGGAGAGTCCTGTCACCACGACAAGGCGGTCGCGCGGAATTGACAGATCGATGTTCTTGAGGTTGTGGACCCTCGCACCGGTAATTTCAATATGGTCGGTGCCTCCGCCCATAATGTCAGCCGAGGAAGGGGTTTGTGGAATATTCGTATCCTATTGTAGTCTCAGGACCGTGGCCGGGCATTACCCTTGTAGCACTATCCAGAGAAAGGAGCTTCTGAGTGATGCTCTCTATCAACTGATCATAGTTGCCTCCGGGAAGATCTGTGCGCCCGATGCTCCCTGCAAAAAGTGTATCACCACAAAAGAGGAGTTTTTGTTTTTTATAATGAAAACAAACAGAGCCCTGGGTATGGCCGGGAGTATGGATCACTTTGATTTTGGTTGTACCGAATTCTATGGTGGAATTGTCAGAGATGTTGACAATCTCACAAGTTATTGACTTCATATTAAAACCGAAATAGCTGCAAGACTCGTGGGCCGTGAGGGCAAAATTGCGGTCATTGGGATGAATATAAGCTTTTAGATCCCATCTGTCGGCAACGCCCTGCACCCCCATCACATGATCAAAATGGCCGTGGGTAAGCAAAATTCTGACAGGAATGAGGGAATTCTCCTCCACGAACTTTTCCATGCGTCCCAATTCATTCTCGTCCTTGCATCCCGGGTCCACAATCACACACTCGCGGGTGTCATCCCATATTAGATAGCATGCCACTCTCAAATCATTAAAAAAGAAACATTTATAATTGACCATAACAAGAGATTTGTACGAATAATTGCAAAAATACGAAAAAGAGTTTGTATTTTTGTCAATAACGCAATTTTATCAGGAGCTATGCATATCGCTATCGCAGGAAATATCGGAAGTGGCAAGACCACACTCACAAGGATGCTTGCCGAACACTACGGGTGGACCCCAAAATTCGAATCCGTGGACTACAATCCCTACCTTGTAGATTTCTATAACGATATGGAACGCTGGTCGTTCAATATCCAGATTTATTTTCTCAACAGAAGATTTCTTGATGTAGTTGAGATCAGCAAGTCCAAAGATATAATCGTGCAGGACCGCAGCATCTACGAGGATGCCTGCATATTTGCCCCCAATCTCCACTCGATGGGGCTAATGGCCACCCGTGACTACGAAAACTACGCATCGCTGTTTTCGCTCATGGTGTCGCTTGTCAAAGCTCCCGACCTCTTGATTTATCTACGTTCAAGTATTCCAAACCTGGTAAACAATATCCAAAAACGTGGACGCGAATATGAAAGCAGTATTCGCCTTGACTATCTCAAAGGTCTTAACGAACGCTACGAAAAGTGGATTAACGGGTATAAAGACGGGAATCTCCTGATAATTGACGTCGATAACCTCAATTTTCAGGAGAATCCTCTTCATTTCCGCACCATCACCGACAGGATTGATGCGCAGTTACACGGTTTGTTCTAAATCGTAAGTTCTTCGCCTTCGCTTCTGGCAACTATTACAGCACCGCAGGTATCGCCGTAGGTGTTGATCATTGTGCGGGGCATATCGCAGAGCTGCTCCACAGCCAATACAAGTCCGATACCCTCAAGAGGCAGACCTACCACGCTGAGCACGATGGTGAGCATTACCATTCCCGCCATAGGAATACCGGCAGCGCCGATAGCTGCCATCAGGGAGGTAAATACCAGGATAATCTGCTGGAGTATGCTCAGCTCAATGCCGTAAGCCTGTGCAATGAATATGGCTGCAACGCACTCGTACAGAGCAGTGCCATTCATATTTACGGTTGCACCCAGAGGAAGGGCGAAACTGGCAATTTTGTTCGAAACACCGCATTTCTGCGTGTCACGAATATTGAAAGGCAGGGCTGCACCGGAAGAACAGGTAGAAAATGCCGTCAAAAGGGCAGTTGAGACTTTGGAAATATGTTTCCAGGGATTAGCCTTGCCGAGTACTCTTACAAGTGAGGGAAGCACTATTCCACCATGGAGAAGCAAACCTCCCCAGACTATGAGAACGAATATTCCCAAACTACCCGCAATGTCGAGCAGAGCTTTTGTATCTCCCGCCTGTTTACCCACTACATTGGCCACTATAGCAAAAACCCCGTAAGGAGCGAGCTTGATGATAAAGAGTGTGATTTTCATTATCACGTCATATATGGCCTGCAGTATATCCTTGAGCGTAGTCTGCTGTTTCTGATCCACCATATTGATGAAAAAGCCGAAAATAATGGCAAAAAAGATAATCGAAAGCAGATTACCCGTACTCAATGCCTGGAATATATTGGCCGGCACTATGTGCACAATTTGATCAATGAATGAGACCTGGGTGCCCGCCAGTTCAGTAACATTCTCGGTAAGCTTTAGGTCGGCTCCGACTCCGGGTTTGACTATGTTGACCAGCGTCAATCCAATAGTGGCTGCAATTAGCGTCGTTACTATATAGAATGCAAATGTTTTGGCGGCGATGCGTCCCAGAGACTTGGAATCGCCCATTCCGGCTACTCCAAGTGCAATTGAAGAGAAAACCAGAGGAATTACAATCATATTCAGACCTCTGAGGAACATATCCCCTGCCCATTTTATATAGGGAGACCATTTTTCGTAAGGGATGAATTTGGTCATCACGATGCCGAAAATGACACCGAGACCAATACCGATGAGAATTTGCCAGTGAATGGCAAGTTTCTTACGGGTTTTCTTTTCTGAAGGAGTGCTTTTTGTCATAGTTGTGTGATGATTATCTTTCTGAGCGACCGCTTAAGATCACTTTGTGTGCGATGTGTGAGTTGAATTGTAATTTGGCGAAAAGTTCCTCAAGGGTGATGTGCATCCTGTACCTCCAATAGTGTTTTGGATTGGAAGGGACATTGATGCGTTCGCTCTCCGGATCCTCTGCTCGCAGAGTGTCATCCAGAGATAACCAATCCTGAAGCGGCAATATGGTGAGCATAGCCGGGGAGTGGAGATGACTGTCAACCATATCTTCACAATGATGGCTGGGGCAATCTGCACCATACCTTTCAATCCACCAACCGCGGAGCGTACTGGTATCATGCGTACCTGTGGTGCATACCGAGAGATAGGGATAGTATGCCGGATTACCCAGCAAAACACCCACCTCTTTGGGCATTCTCTGTATTTCAAGTGTGAGTATCTTAAGCTGCCCAAGCACCGGAGGCACGCAAGCAGGTATCATGCCGAGATCCTCAGCGCAAGTGAGCATATTGGTGGCAGTAATCAATTGAGGGAGTCGGCGCATTGCCGCCTCTTGCCAGAATGAATTGTGTCTTGTATAGAAAAATTCGTCGTAAAGCCGGTTGAATGCCGATTTTTCCTCTTCGGAAAGTGCTTGGTAACTATAAGTGTACTGAGCTGAAATCCTCGGATGAAAGCATCCGAAATTGTTAGGATCTTCCACAAATAGTACCTCTCCTACAAGTGACATAATGCCATCCTTGAGTTCTTTATCCTCTTTGCCCTCAAACCAGGCCTCTATGAGTTTCTGGTTTGAAAATTCAGGCTTGAGAGTAAATACATCCAGCTCATTTGAATCAAGAAATGTCTCCTGCACCATCTGACACCTGTCACCGAACATTTCGCGAAGCATATAGTAACGGATAAAGGGGGTGGCGTGACGGTCATATCTGAAATCAAAACCGCGTGATATCATATCCTCATATGAATAAGGCATAGCTGGATTGAAATGTCCCATAAGACCGAGCACCTGATTGGAAGGTACCTCCCATATCCTGAAAAATCCCAGAACATGGTCTATGCGGTATGCATCAAAGTATTCCGCCATCTTGGTGAAGCGCCTCTTCCACCAGCTGTATCCATCTTCAGCCATCCTCGTCCAGTTGTAGGTCGGAAAGCCCCAATTCTGGCCTTTAACCGAAAAATCATCAGGCGGCGCACCCGCCTGTGCATCCATATTGAAATAATGGGGCTCGCTCCAGGCCTCCACGCTTTGAGGGGTGATTCCTATCGGAATGTCACCTTTTATGGCTATGCCTTTGGAATGAGCATAGTCGCGCGCATCCAGCATCTGGAGATGCAGATGATACTGTACATATATATAATATCTCATTTCCCTACCGGACCGCACATTTTTCCAGAGAGTTTCCACATTTTTTCTATCATAAACGGAATATTTCCCCCAGCGGGAAAAATCGGCAGTACCATACTTGTCTCTCAGAATGCAGAAGGCCGCATAAGGGAGCAACCATTCGCGATTTGCCTCAAAAAATTCCTTAAACGCGGGATTCTCCATAAACGCACCGCCATCCTGATCGAAAAGTGTACGGCACCAGGCATCTTTCAGGCGTAATACTCTTTCATAATCAACACTACCGAGTGCATTGAGGGTCTTTCGCTCAGATTCGAACTTTTTTGCCTTTACTGCATCATTGACCTTTCCGAGAAGAGAGGGATTGATATAGATCGGGTGCAAGGCCATTATGGAGATGCCGGAGTAGGGATATGAATCAGTCCAGGTACCGGTAGACCAGGTATCATTGATCGGCAAAAGCTGGATAATGCTCTGTTGTGTAATTTTAGCCCAATCCACTAATTTTTTTATATCGGTAAAATCACCAATACCGAAACCCTCTTCACTTCGTAGTGAAAAAACAGGAACCGCTACTCCTGCAAAACGGGGAGTACGCGGAGGGAAAGTTGTCACACCACACTCATAACGGAGGGAACCTCCCTTTGTTAGAACAGGAATATCCAACACCCTGTCATCACAAGCTTCCCATATACAGGCGGACTCTCCGATAAGCTTGATAAACTTGAACCTCACCACTTTAGGCAAGAGTGAAGCATCCAGGGCCACCTCCCACCTGCATCCGGAGACAGGACGCATAGGCAGAGACCTGAGCGGATTCCAATTTCCAAGAGCATCACACTCACCGCAGATATAGATGGAGTCCTCAGATTGGACCAGAGGCGCTGTCACTCTGATAACGAGTTCCTTATTAAATTTTGACTCTACCGGAGCCTTAAGACTCTCCCTCCTGTAAAAGACATTTGCAAAGGGTGCGGAAAGAAAGGCAGAATGGTCGCTGTTCCCCTGCCACATATCATGCAGTGCAATATTGCCGGAACGACCGGTGGTTGAAATACTTCTGGACTCGCCCACCTCAACCAAAATACCCGAAGGACTCTTGAGTATATATTTGTATGAAAAGGGATACAAAGGGGTTTTAATTTGCGCATTCCACTTTCCCCCATCCGAATATTTCATAGGGAGTGCACAAGAATAATCCCACTCTCCGAGTTCCGGGATCGACCCCGCCACATAAAGTTGCTGGCCGAAACGGGTCTTATATTCAATATTGAAACTGATCACTGCTTGTTAGATTTTTGGTTTGTTCGCAAAAATAGGAAAAATATAACTTATTCATCAGATAATCTTCCGGTATGCTCAAGATTTTTTGGTGATTTATTATCTTTGCATCATGGCAAAGACAAAATCAGCATGGTTCTGCAGCTCCTGCGGTAATGAAAGCTCGAAATGGATGGGACGCTGCCCCGCTTGCGGCGAATGGAATACTATGATAGAGGAACCTAAATCTTTATCCGGCACCGGAGGAGGGGTTTCCGGACGCAACCGTGCCTTAACACAGATGCAAGATGCGAGACCTCAGCTGCTAACCGGCATTACATTTGACGAAGAACAGAGATTTTCCATAGGAAATGTTGAACTGGATAGAATCCTTGGAGGTGGAATGGTACAGGGTTCGATGATCCTCATTGGAGGTGAACCCGGTATTGGAAAGTCAACTTTATCGCTCCAGATTCCGCTCCATGCCTCAGGACTTAAGACTCTTTATGTATCCGGGGAGGAGAGCGCAGTCCAGATCAAACTCCGCGCCCAACGACTACAGGGAGATGACTCCCAATGCTATGTACTGGGAGAAACTCTGCTGGAAAATATTCTGGTGCAGGCTAAAGAGGTAAAGCCGTCACTGCTGATAATAGACTCCATACAGACAATCTACAGCCAAAGTATAGAATCCTCCGCCGGCAGTGTCTCGCAGGTAAGGGAGTGCGCCTCAGTGCTGCTACGCTACGCCAAGGAGAGCAATGTGCCGGTAATCCTTATCGGTCATATTACAAAAGACGGTTCTATTGCCGGTCCGAAGATTCTTGAGCACATAGTAGATGTAGTACTGCTATTTGAGGGCGATACAAAGGGTGCATACCGCATACTTCGCAGCATCAAAAACCGTTTTGGTTCCACCGACGAGCTTGCGGTCTTCGAGATGACAGGCAGTGGTCTTCGAGAGGTTTCCAATCCATCCGAGATCCTCATGCCTATGCACAAGGATGATTTGAGCGGAGTGGCTATTAGCGCTATGATGGATGGCACAAGACCATTTCTCATTGAGATACAATCATTGGTAAGTACGGCAGCTTACGGCACTCCACAGCGCTCTACTACCGGATTTGATGTGCGACGGCTCAATATGCTGCTTGCCGTGCTGGAGAAGCGCGCCGGATTCAGGCTTGCAGCCAAAGATGTTTTTCTCAACATTGCCGGAGGATTGAGAGTCAGCGATCCTGCATGTGATCTGGCCATTGTCGCAGCAATTCTCTCCTCCAATTTCGATCTCTATATAAGTCCGAAGATCTGTTTTGCGGCAGAAGTGGGGCTCAGCGGCGAGATTCGCCCGGTCAGTCAAGTAGAGAGGCGTATCGCTGAAGCCGAAAAGCTTGGCTTTGAACAGATTTTCATCTCGTCATACAATAAGGAAAGTTCTTTTGCAGCACGTCCTGCAGGCGGTATCACAGTTACCCCCATTTCCGACATTCCCACTCTCTGCAAGAAGTTGTTCAAGTAATCCATCCGTTTTGGTTGCAAAAAATATCCCCATAATGATTTATTACGGGGATTTGTGCTCGGGACGGGAATCGAACCCGTACGGGCATCACTGCCCACAGGATTTTAAGTCCTGCGTGTCTACCTATTCCACCACCTGAGCCGGCTATGGGGCTTTCACCCTGGAGTTGCAAATGTACGAAATAATTGCAGTTTGGCAATACTGCATCAAAAAAATGCTGCCCGACAAAGCCGGGCAGCACAATTCACTTTAAATTGAGAATAGAAACCGTTACTTGTTGTTCAAAACTACTTTTCTCAATTCGTTCTGGTTGCCTTCATAAACATCCAGACCCTTGGTCTTTTCGAGATACTTCTCAGCATTCTTTGCGTCACCCTTGAGGAGGTAGCAGCAAGCGATGTTGTTCATCACTTCCTTCGAGTCACCGGCCTTCTTGTAGTACTCTATAGCCTGATCGTAGTTACCGGCATTGGCTTCAGCCTTTGCAGCAATTGCATAGAGAGTTTCGTTGTCATAGATCTCTACTGCCTTTGCAAGTACCTCAGGATTGGGATCAACTGAGAGAAGCTGGATGTAATCATTCTCGGTGAGCTGAGTAGGATCGTTTCTGAAAACTATCATAGCATGCTCTTTATTATAGCCCTTGAGCTGGTATGAAACCACGCAGTCAGCAAAACGTGACCTAGGATATACTGCATCGAAAATCACCTTGTAAGGTCTGCCCTTGTCAACTCTTTTGATAGCAGCTTCTCTTGAATCAAGATTAGCATTGTTAGCGATAGCTGCCTCAAGTTCATCCTTGGAAGCCTTTACAACAGGGTCATCAGTAGTAGCGATGAAGTTGATGACGTCATCCCAATACTCACCATTTCCGGCTACCGAGTAAACACTCTCGGGGAAGTTGTATTTACCGGCAATGATACCCTTGAGCGTAGCAGCACGTCTTTCAGAAAGTTTCTGGTTGTAAGCCACCGTAGCTTCAGGAGATGCCCAACCTCCGATCTTGATGCTTGCTACTGTAAAATTAGGCTGATTGAGTGTGCCTAAGAGTGCGAGAGCATCCTGGTTCTCGAGATAGGACTCAACAGACTTGGAAACATTTACAGGATAGTAAAGTGTGGTCTTGAGCGCTCTAATGGGATCGATGTCAACCAGAACAGGGGAAACAGAGGTCCAGAGAGGGTCAACCACGAGCGGACTGCTGAGATAGGGAACATCACAAACCTCTTCGGTACCGCACAATGTTTCAATACAATCAGGATTGTAAGTAGCTTTCTGTGTGGTCAATGTAAACTTAGCGTCATCCATCCAAGCCTCGTAGGGAATGAGAGTGTTTGTCTCAATGGTGAGGTATTCGCCCTCCTTGGCTGTGTAGAATTTTACACGGTTGGGATCGCATACCTTGTAGAGCTGCTCTTCAACCCACATACTACGATACCTTTCTCCGGGCGCACTGATGACCAGAATCTCGACAACCTTCTTGGCTTTGGTGTCAGCATCCCTTACAGCCGGTGTCAAAATCAGCGCGGTGCACTGTTCGATAACATCAGGAGCCACTGTGATAGTGTAGTTGGTAACCAGGCCCGTAAGATCTGCATTGGGAGCAATATCTTTTACAGCTACTACAACCTTTCCGTCACAGAGTTCAACCTTGTCAACCTTGGCATTAGCAGAGAATGTTGCAACAAGCAGCATAGCAGCCATTAGCAACAATTTACCCATTTTTTTCATCATGTTTTGTTTTAAGTTACTTATTATTAATATTCTTGTTAATCGTTAATGCTCTTTTTTCGATACAATTGGCAATGCCAAAGATAGGAAATAATTTGTAAACAATGATAATATTTTTTAAATATTTTTCATCCGCACCCCCGCACCCTGCAACTCGCACCCCGTACCCCGCACCCCGTACCCCGCACCCCGTAACTCGCAACACTACACTTGGCGTCGGATAGAAGCCATATGGATAAGTTTGAAAAGTTCCTCCACAAACCCGGGATCAAGACCTCGGGATAATGCACCACTTCGTGTCTTCTCAAGAATTTCTTCCCAGCGCTGCTGCTGCAGAATTTTAATATTGCTGCGCCGCTTCTGTTCGCCTATCTGATCAACCACCCCCATTCTTAGCTCAAGAATTTCCAGAATATTCTCGTCGAGCAAGTCAATTCGCGCCCTAAGTTCCCGAAGCCTTCTACTCAGTTCTTCATCTTTAGGAATAGTGCTGCGTATCCGGATATTATCTAACATTCGTGCCAAAGAGCATGGCTCAATCTGTTGTTCCGGGTCGCTGAGTGCCAAGTCGGGAGATATGTGACTCTCAATAAAAAGTCCGTCAAATCCCAGATCCATCGCCATCTGAGAAATCTCTTGAAGATATTCCCGTTTGCCGGATATATGGCTCGGATCGCAGAGTATCCTCAGATCGGGTCGTCTGCGCATAAGGTCTATCGGTACCTGCCACTTAGGTTCATTACGATATCGACCTTTTTCATAGAAGGAAAAACCTCGGTGAATGACGGATATATCCCTTATTCCCGCCATTTCAAGCCGTTCAACAGCTCCGAGCCATAGGTAGAGGTCAGGATTTAGGGGGTTTTTGACAAAAACAGGGATATCCACTCCTTTAAGAGCATCTGCCAGTTCCTGTACAGCAAAAGGGTTAGCCGTAGTGCGTGCTCCAACCCATATCATGTCGATTCCGGCCTTGAGCGCCGCTTCCAGATGGGCCGCTGTTGCCACCTCCACAATGACTTTCAGACCGGTTTCACGGCGCACTCGCTGCAACCAGGGGAGCCCTTTCTCTCCAACCCCTTCAAAGGTGCCGGGGCGAGTACGGGGTTTCCAGAGCCCTGCTCTATAGGCTATATGGCGGTAATCTGCCCTGCTTGTAAAAATATCAACAAGAGCAGATGCCGTAGCCAGCACCTGCTCTTCGGACTCGGCACTGCAGGGTCCGCAGATGATTTGTATCATTATACTGTCATTATCTCCTTCTCTTTGTCGGCAAGCAATTCGTCAACATTTTTGGTGAAAGTATCGGTCTCTTTCTGAATATCTCCCTCAGAAACTTTTACTACATCTTCGGGCATTCCCTCCTTTTGTAACTTTCTTAGTGTTTCAATGCCCTCACGACGAGCGTTGCGAATGCTGATCTTTGCATTTTCGCCTGCAGTTCTTGCCTTCTTTACCAGGTCGCGACGTCGCTCCTCTGTCAAAGCAGGTACATTGATACGGATTTGTTCACCGTTATTCTGTGGAGTAAATCCGATATTGGCATCCATAATGGCCTTTTCAATGGCGGGAATCATCTTTTTGTCCCAGGGCTGAATAATAATTGTCTTGGCATCGGGTGTATTGATGCTGGCCACCTGGGGAACGGGGGTCATAGATCCGTAATAATTGACCATAACTGCGTTGAAAACTGCCGGATTGGCTTTGCCCGCCCGGTAGGTTTTAAGATCTTCGTCCAGAAACTCCACGGCCTCAGCCATCTTTTGACTGGTCGAAGCAATTATTTCTTTTGCTTTCTCTATCATCGTTGTCTGTTTTGAATATTAAATATTAATAATCGTCTTAACATTGTTTGAAACCATAGTGCCCACATCTTCTCCGGCAACAAGCCGTTTGAGACTGCCTTCTTCATTTATGTCGAAGACAATGACTGGCAAATCGTTCTCCCTGCAGAGAGTGAATGCGGTCTGGTCCATAACTCTAAGATTGTCGTCAATCGCTTTATCTAACGTGATGGAACGATATTTTACCGCATCAGTATGTTTTTTAGGGTCCTTATCGTAGACTCCGTCAACTTTTGTGCCCTTAAGAAGTGCATCCGCACCAAGCTCACAGGCTCTGAGTGCTGCTGCCGAATCTGTAGTAAAGAAAGGGTTGCCAGTACCTCCTGCAACCACAGCCACTCCACCCTCTTCCATATAGGCAAGGACCTCGTCACGCATATAATATCTGGCCATGGGACGCATAGGTGTGGCGGTGAAGACCTCAGCTTTTAGACCCGCATTTCTCAACGAAAGGGAGAGTCCGATGCTGTTTATGACGGTGGCGAGCATGCCCATCTGGTCACCTCTTACACGGTCGAATCCGCGTTCAGTACCGGCCAGACCACGGAAAATATTGCCACCGCCGATAACAATTGCAACCTGCACGCCAAGGTGCACCACGGAAGCCACTGCCTCGGCGTAACGAGCCATCACATCCTCATCGAGACCTACTCCATCGGGACCGCCGATAGCCTCGCCGCTGAGCTTCAATAATATCCTGTTGTACTTCATACAAGTCGATTGTTTGGTTTTTACAACTAACAAAAGTAGTTATTTATTATGGTTTTTACAACTAAAGGCCTATATTTGCGCTCCAAAATAACGAAGACACAAAATTTGACTTATGGCAAATATATTCACTTCATCCATCGGGAAAAAGGTTATCATGAGCATCAGCGGACTGTTTCTGATTCTTTTTCTGGTGCTTCACATGAGCCTCAACATCACATCCATCTTCAGCGAGGAGACATTCCGGCAAGTCTGTGACTTCATGGCTCTTCCCATTGTGAGCATTCTTGTGCCCGTACTCGCTTTCGGATTTGTTATCCACATCTTATACGCGTTTATTCTCACCCTCGGCAATATCAGGGCTCGCGGCGGTTACAACCGTTATGCCGTTCCCAACAAGGCGCCTACCGATTCATGGGCGGCACGCAATATGATTGTTCTCGGCATCATAGTGGTTTTGGGTCTCGTACTCCACCTCACACACTTCTGGGCTGACATGCAGCTGGCAGAGTGGATGGGCAAAGAGTCTGCCAATCCTAATGAGCTGATGACTTCCACATTTGGAAACTTATGGATGACCATCATTTATCTTTTCTGGTTCGCAGCCATTTGGTTTCACCTCACACATGGTTTCTGGAGCGCTTTCCAGTCCATCGGCTTGAGCAACACCATTTGGTTCAAAAGATTGAAAGTGATCGGCATTATAGTAGTGACCGCACTAATGGGAGGTTTTGCCCTGACAGCCATCTACGCCTACTTGAAGGCAAACGGAATAGTCTAGAGAAAGAGTTGCTTCATTATCCCGTCAGAGACAAACATTCTCTCTGCAGGGATTCGGATATTGCCGCCTTCAGACACTATATCACCGGTACTCGAAAGATAATCGAGTACCGGTTTGATTATTGCCAATCTTGAATTCTCAAGGGAGGAGAGAGGTAGGCCGGCAATTTTTCGTAATCCGAGCATTATCTGCTCGTTGAATTTATCATCTTCGGAGAGAATTTCATAACTTCTCATGTCGCTTGAAGTATTGTCCTCCATTGCGTCAATATAGCTCTTCATATCTGAAATGTTCCAGCAACGGCAGCTGTGACCGTCAAAAGAGTGCGCTGAGGCTCCGAGCCCGAGATAGGGTATTCTCTCCCAATAATAGGAATTGTGTATCGATTCTCGCCCGGGAATGGCGAAATTAGAGACCTCGTACTGGCGGTAACCGGCCTTTTCAAGCATTTGCTGCAAAATGGAATAGTGGGCAGCACAAATCTCTTGCGGAGGCTCTTGATAACGGCCGGAATCTGCAAGCGAAGCGAGTTTGCTACCCGGCTCTATGCTCATTTGGTAGCAGGAAACGTGCTCCGGATAAAGATCTGAAAGTAGTGCGACATTGTACCTCCATTGCTCGTCGGAGAGTCCTTCGAAACCAAATATCAAATCCAGTGAAATATTGTTAAAACCGGCTTCTCGCGCCATTCTGAAGGCATTAATTGCCTGGGTAGAGGTATGTCTGCGTCGCATCCAGGCAAGATGGTCATCGCAAAAAGACTGAACCCCAATACTTAGCCTGTTCACTCCCGCACGAAGCCAACCATCAAGTTTCTGTGGGGTGACATCATCGGGATTGGCCTCCAGGGTAAACTCACGTAGAGCTGCTAATTCAAATCTATTTCGAAGAGTATCTGCGAGATCTGCAATATATTCAACGTCAAAAAGCGAAGGAGTGCCCCCACCCATGTAAATGGTATCGGGGAGCACTCCTGCAAAATAATTGGCTCTTTCCGAAATCTCGTACTTCAGGGCATTCAGATAGCGTTTGCGCTGTGCTCTGCCATCAATTTCAGAATAGAAGTCACAATAAAGGCAAAAAGAGGAACAAAAAGGCAGATGGATATAGATACCCGCCATAGCAGTGGTACCTACCTCAAGAGCAGATCCGCACTTCCAAGTTTGGCCTCCGAGGAGTAAACCTCAACGTTGTAGACGCCCTTCACGAAGCCCTGCTCGCTGGCAAAGTAGATGCAAACCTCCACCTCCTCGCCCTGGTAGTCAACTTCGCGTGAAGCGGAATAAATCATCTCCTCACCGTCGATTGTAAATATCCTCTGCTGATCGCCTGTCATCAGGATACCATCTGGACCCTTAACTCTGATATAGATGATCTTGGGACCCTTCTCCGCAATGGAGTTTTCAATCAGACTGAGGCATGCGCGAAGCTTCTCCACGCGGCTGCTGCGGTCAGTCTCCTTATTGGAAGCATTGATAGCTGAAAGGATAACTCCTCTAGCCTTGACTACCGCACCGGCAGATGCCTTAGCGGCATAGGCTTCGGTGGTAGTTACCAGCTCGTCGTACTGCTTACGGCTCTCCTCGGCCTCCTGGCGTGCTTCCGACGCCTGTTGACGTAGAGCAATATTTAGGGTATTGAGAGAATCTATCTGGACAATATATCCTTTCATAATGGAACGAAGCGTGCCGAGTTCTTTCTCGTACTGGCGAATCTTAGACCTGTTGGTAGCCTCGGTCTTCTGAAGACGCTCGATTAGCTGTCCAACCTTTTCTCTCTCCACATCAAGGGAATCGTTAATCGCCTGGCTGGTGGAGGTGAGGGTGGCATAATCATTCTGGAGGGCAACCAGTTCAGTGGTGAGGTCCTCTTTTTCGACATTAAGGTCCTTTACCAATTTTTGTTTGCTGGCCCAAACAAATACCAGCACTCCGAGAAGGACTGCTGCCACAACGGATAATGTAATTACAATTTTTTTCATCGTATGACTGTTTTGTGGTTTTCCTATTATTATACAAAAATAATTCCTTTTTTTGAAACATAACGTTAAATTTGCGGAAAATAGTTAAAACAATTCCCTATTAACCACTCAAACTATGAAATATATCATAAGATCCTTAAAGTACTTACTCTATTTCCTGGTCATCTTTTTCATCATAGTCGGTTTGCTTTTCTTATGGCAATATACCAAAAATACCGACATTACCTTCTCAAGTCTTTTCCAGGAGGGCTCGCTGCCCAAATTGGTCATTTTCTTCCTGTTGGTTGCCGCCATTTATCCCGCACTGGGATTTGTCAAGAGAAAATTTCACCTAAACGGTGATTACTCAAAATATGCTGCTACTATCGAAGATACCCTCAGAGACGCAGGGTATGAAATAGAGAACAAAGATGATGAAAAGGTTGTATTCAGACACGGAAAGGCAATCACACGCCTCACCAGGATGTATGAGGATGCCATTGTATTCGACCTGAGAGAGGACCCTATCGTGGTAGACGGACTTCGCAAGGATGTAGACCGTATCCTGAGAGCAATCAGCTACCGCATCAGACGTGAAGAAGAGGAAAATACCTCACGGTAAGCAAAATATAATAATAAACAGTGAAAATGAAAGAAGTTGCAAGGTACACGGAACCCTATTTGGCTCACATTGCCAAAGGATTGCTCGAAAGCGAAGGCATAACCGCAGCGGTTCTGAATGAAAATTCATCACTGCCCGGCCTATGCAATATGTATGACGGAGCTATTAAACTGGTGGTAAGTGACGAGGACTACGACCTGGCGCTCAAAGTGCTGGCCGCAGACTCCAGTTCGGAATAGAACTCTTCGCCATACCTGAATATTATGGGATTCCTGAGAAACTTGTAGACGGGGATCCCTTCTTTTTTGCCCTTTTCGAAAGCGCAGTCACAAATTGGCCAGCGATGGATATTGAGAGCGGTCAGTCCACTGGAGAGTTTGGAGACCCTGATGGGATAGAGACGGCAGGATATGGGCTTTGCAAAATCACATCTGCCGGCGCAAAATGCCCTTTCTATGGCACATAAGCAGTTTGTCCCCTCGAATCTGCTATATACACACTCCTCTCTGTCACCAATAAGGGGTGTCACCATATCACCATCCATATCAATCTCATAAAAACCCTTTTTCTCTACCTGAGTACGCCCTTCAGCACTCATCCAGGCTGCATAGTTCGGGTATTCCGCTTTGAGAATATCCCCTTCCAACTCCTCCAGAGGCGCTCCGCTGTCACCAACTATACAGCAAATGCCACCGCATTTTTCGTAATCACAACTGAAATATTCGGTTATTATCTCTGACGAGACAAGTATGTCGCCTATACGTATAATTGAGGGGTGCATTTCTTTTTTTTGCAAAAATAAAGATTAGTTTCTAATTTTGGCCGGATTTATGCAATAAGCATTTGTAATACGAATTTTAATTACAAGATATGATGAAAAAGATTTTGGTTACTATTTTTGTTGCCCTCTTTACAATGGGCGTTTCAATGGCTCAGGACCTTGGTCAGGCAACAGAACTTTTCAACAATGCAGGTACAACACTTATGGAAGGCAACGAGACCGCCGCTCTTGATCTTTTCCGGAAGGCTATGGATATGGCAACACAGCTCGGTGAGGAAGGTGCTGCAATTGTTACTGAATGTAAAACCGTTATTCCGCAGCTTATGCTTAAGCTCGGCAAGGATATGATTAGAGATGGCAATATCGACGATGCTATAGTAAAAATCAAAAATGCCGCCGAAAAAGCTGCCGAATATGAGAATGAAGCTGTACTTCTCGAGGCAAACGACCTTCTCGGCCAACTCAAGATAAATAAACTGATGGGAGTTGCCAACGATCTGCTTACAGCGAGAGAATTTGCCGAGGCTTATGAGGCATACAAAGAGGTTATAGCAGTAGATCCCAATAATGCCAACGCCTATTTCCGTATGGGACAGGCTGCCAACGCCGCCGACAATATCGACGCTGCAGAAGAGGCCTTTGTTAAGGCAAAAGAACTTGATGAGAGCATTGCAGAGAATGTTGATAAACAGCTTTCAACCGTTTATCTAAAGAAAGCAGTCAACAGCCAGAGAGTAAAAGACCTCAAAGGCGCTCTCGAAAATGCACAGAAATCCATCGAATTCAGTGACAACGCCAACGCACAGAAGATCGTGGGCCTTACGGCTCTCGGTCTGAAACAGAATGCAGTTGCAGCAGAGGCTCTCAAGGCATATCTTGCAATGAGCCCTGACGCAAAGGATAGAGTTCAGATAGTCTATCAGCTCGGAACAGCTCTCATGGCTGCCGGTCAGAACGGAGAGGCCTGCGGTTATTTCAAAGAAATCGCACAGGATCCCAAGTTTGGTGAAGCTGCAAGGTATCAGATTACCATCCTCAAATGCAAATAGAGCTTGAGCTTCTCGCTCCGGCGCGCAATAAAAGCATCGGCATTGCAGCTATCGACTGTGGTGCCGATGCTGTATATATAGCAGGCCCCTCTTTTGGGGCACGAGAGGCTGCAGGCAATCCCGTTTCCGATATACAAGAACTTGCGGAATATGCCCACAAATACTCTGCAAAGGTCTATGCAGTGGTCAACACTATCCTCTATGACGACGAACTTGAAGCAGCTCAAAAACTCCTTTGGGAGCTTTACGATGCGGGTGTTGATGCCTTCATTGTACAGGACCTGGCTATTTCCCGAATGGAGAGACCACCCCTACCTCTTTTTGCCTCCACTCAGACGCATATCCGTACTCCGCAGCAGGCCAAATTTCTCTCTTCTCTCGGCTTCAAAAGGCTGATTCTGGAGCGTCAGCTCTCTCTCTTTCAAATCCGTGAAATCAGCCGTAACGTTCCGGTTGACCTTGAATTCTTTGTCCATGGAGCAATTTGTGTCTCTTATAGCGGACAATGTTATTTAAGCCAGCGTCTTGCCGGACGTAGCGCCAACCGGGGAGCTTGTATCCAGGCCTGCAGGTCAGACTATGATTTGGTCGACGGCAGTGGCAAAGTGCTCGTCAAGAACAGACCGTTGCTTTCGCTCAAGGATTTGAATCTAAGTGCGCATATTCCGGCGCTGATAGATGCCGGCATCAGCTCCTTCAAAATTGAAGGAAGGCTCAAAAACGCCTCATACGTAAAAAATGTGGTGAAGGAGTATCGCCGTATCATAGATGAGTTTATCAGCGGTCATCCGAACTACTGCAAAGCTTCTGCAGGGGAAGTTCTCGGTGGATTTGTCCCGGATACGGAGGCAACTTTCAATCGTGGCTATACATCCTGTTTCATTGAGGGCAAAAGGGGATACTGGGCCTCTTTTGACGGGGCGAAATCAATGGGAGAATACCTCGGAGAGATTGAATCCATCAAGGGCAACCGGATCGTCATCTCTACCGCCAAGGGGCTTAATAATGGAGACGGACTGGCAGTCATCTCTCCTTCCGGAGAAATTAACGGATTCAGGGCAGATGTATGTGAGGGCAATTGCGTGCGCATCAAGGACGCATCTGCACTGACCAAAGGCATGAAAGTCTATCGCAATCTGAACACGGCTTTTGAGAAAGAACTGGAGAAAAATATGCCAAAACGGTTGATTGAGGCTACTATAAACTGCTACTCGAAAGGAGGAGTAACCACCTTCGAAGCTGCCAGCTGCCGCGATAGGGTAAGCCTCACTTTTAATGATGATAATTCCCCGGCTCAAAGAACTGAAAAGGCTATGGAAGTCCTTTCAAGACAGTTAAGCAAAATTTCCGGACAATATGTTTTCACACTCGGCAATGTGGAGTGTGATATCATAAGATTTTATCCGGCTTCCGTGCTCAACGGCATAAGACGCCAACTTGCAGAGGCGCTTGAAGAGGCTGCTTTGCGCAGGATGGAAAAGAATAGAAGGATTTCGGTTTATGATGTGGCCAATCAGGCAGTGACAATAATCCCCGAAGAGCATCTGACCTATCTGGCAAACTGTTCCAACCATATCAGCAGAGAACTCTATTTGGATTGTGGAGCACAATCTGTGGATCCGGCTTATGAAATGGAGGCCCATGAAGGGGTACAAGTGATGCGTACGAAGTATTGTATCAAATATGAACTCGGACTCTGCCAAAAACATCCGGATGGCAGCAGAAGTACGGCTACTTTCAGAGAACCGCTCTATCTTGCTAACGGAAATAACAAATTGAGATTGGAATTTGATTGCAAAAATTGCGAAATGATTGTAAATTTGTAGTTTAGACCAACAAGCTTTACTTAGGATGAGATTTGGAGATGTAATAGGAGATGAGGCCCTCAAGGATAATCTTATAAGGATGGTTGAGCAGAAACGGCTCTCCCACGCCATTCTTTTCAGAGAGGAACCTTGTGGCGGAGGTCTCGCTTTTGCCCTGGCGCTGGGTCAGTACGTCAACTGCCGGCACCGCAGCGATGGAGATTCCTGTGGCGCCTGCCCCACCTGTAATCAGTTTCAGAAGCTCATTCACCCCGACCTGCATTTCGCATTTCCGGTCAATAGCTCCAAGGAAGTTGCGGAAAGTCAAAAAGGACGACCTATTTCCGACTATTTTCTCGAAAACTGGAGAGAACTGGTATTAAATAATCCCTATTTTACAGAGCAAGACCTTTACGATGCTATCGGCATAGAAAACAAGAGCGGTAATATTAGTGTTCACGAAGCCAGACGTATCATCGAACGTCTGCAACTGCGTTCTTTTGAAGCAGATTTCAAGGTTATGGTTATATGGCTTCCGGAAAAGATGAACCAGGAGTGTGCCAACAAACTTCTCAAACTACTCGAAGAACCTCCTTTCGGCACACTTTTCCTTCTGGTATCACAAGCCCCCGAAAAGCTTCTTGCAACCATTCGCTCAAGGTGCCAACTCATAGAGATCCCTCCGATGACCGATGAACAGCGTAAAAGCCGCCCAGAGTTGTCGTTACAGGATCCGACAGAATATCGTGACCTGCTGACCGGACTTATTGAGGCCGGTATCTCAAAAAAACTGATTGATACCTTTGCCTTATGGGAGACACTTTCAGATATGGGCAGGGAGAAGCAAAAGGAATTCTGCCTGTATAGCGAAAGATTTATTAGAAAACTATATATGACCTCGCAGGGTCTGAGACAAATTGCGGAGACATTTCCTCAAGAGGAAACCCAAATCCGCAACCTGGCTTTGCGTATTAAACCCGGGTTTTATGAAAAAGCCCTTGCAGCTTTTGACCGAACCATATCAGCTATCGAAAGCAACACCAACTCCAAACTCACGTTCTGCGATTTGTCAAACCGTTTGTTATTGTACCTATAATTATGGAAGATAAAGATCAAAATAAAATATATGATTGCTCAAGGGGATGTGAAGTCGAAAGGACGGCACACGGAGCATTGCGCACATATTACAGTCCCGGCTGTTGCAAACTTGCGGACTTCGACTGGATGCAGGGCATTTCTCAGGAACGCTACAAAGACCTCTTTGAGGTAAGATTCAAAAATACCCGTAAAATCATCTTCAAAAACACTTCAGGTCAACTTATCAAGACCGGAGACCTTGTGGTTGTAGAGGCACCCACAGGCCACGATGTGGGAATTGTAACTCTCGAAGGTCCCGTAGTTGGACGTCAGTTGATGCGTCACAATATCGATCCCGCTACATACGAATTCAGACGTATTTATCGTAGGGCAAAGATTCTCGACATCGAAAGGTGGCAGGAGGCAATTGCCCGTGAACACAAGACAATGATTCGTGCGCGTCAGATTGCCGCGAATCTTGGACTTGATATGAAGATCGGAGACGTTGAATTTCAAGGAGACGGTACAAAAGCCATCTTCTACTATATTGCCGATGAGAGGGTGGATTTCAGACAGCTGATCAAGGATTTTGCAGAAGAATTCCACATAAGAATAGAGATGAAACAGATAGGGGCCCGTCAAGAAGCGGGACTTATCGGCGGCATCGGCGTTTGTGGCAGAACCCTTTGCTGCTCCGCATATATGTCCGACTTCAAGTCGATCACTACCCAGGCCGCACGTTGTCAGGATCTCTCTCTCAATCCCCAGAAACTCGCCGGTCAGTGCAGTAAGCTCAAATGCTGCATCAACTACGAAGCATCACTCTATATCGATGCCCAGAAACAACTCCCTGACCTTCGAGGACCATTAGAGCTTAAGGATGGAAATGCTTATCTTCAGAAGTGCGATATCCTAAAGGGAATAATGTATTTCTCGTACGAACCACACAGCATGATTAATCTGTTTGCTCTTAGCGGACAACGAGTGCGCGACATAATGGCGATGAACCGCAAGGGCATCAAGCCTGATTCCCTAAAGGAAAAAGAATCGGAGATCCGTGAAACAGACTTCGTAAGTGCTGTGGGTGACGATAGTATCTCCCGTTTTGATGAAAAACGCCGTTCAAAACGCAAAAAAGAGTACAAACGCCCCGAAAGAAACAGGAAACAGCAAATTGAAGGCGAACAACCCAGTCAGGAAAGTGACAACAAAGGGCGCTTCGAAAGCAAGCCCCAAGGCGATCAAAACAAGGGCTATAGTCGTCAGGGACAACGCAGCGGAGGTAGAAGAAGAGATCAAGGCAAACCCAGAGAAAAAGGTGGAGAAAAAAGAGAGTCATCCGAGAATCAATAGGGCATTTGGTACGATGCTGTCACTTATGGCTTTTTGCACGATCCTCTTCGGGTCCTGCTCAAGTCCGGACGATGGCTACGGATATATCCTTTTGGATTCCGACTGCAACTCCATTCCGGTTTTCAAATTCTCCCTTCCGGTGGTTGACAGCACTGCCCTCTGTTCCACTTTTATTGCCGTAAGATATGATAGCCGGCTCCACAGTAACTCCGTTTCATTTGCAGTGAAGGTACTCTCACCTTCCGGTGAAATTTTTACTGAAAAAATAAATCTGCCTCTTACAGAGAACTCTAAGGTAGAGATCAGAAAAAGCAAATTTGGTATTGTGGATATCCAGTGGCCATACCGAGAGCATATAAGAGCATCTGAAGGAGAATGGAGCATCACCATTACACCTCTCCATAAAGATGCGACACAATGGCTCCACGGGGTAGGTTTTTCATACCATTTCGACGAGTGAATCCACAGACAACATGAGCAAAAAAAATAAATTGCTGAAATTCCGGGAAAATGAATCTTTCAATTGCCTAATCCAGCCTCGTACGGAAGATGTGCTCAGATGCGACCATCCGCTAAAGGGGAACTGGCATCGGGAAATTTTCGGCAATGACAATCCTATAGTGCTCGAACTTGGTTGCGGCAAAGGCGAATACACCGTAGCCTTGGCTGAAAAGTATGCGGACCGCAATTTCATAGGTATGGACATCAAAGGTGCTCGCCTGTGGAAAGGAGCAAAATATGCCGAGGAGCATCAGCTTCCCAATGCGGCATTCCTCCGCACAAGAATAGAATTTATCGAGTCCCTTTTCGCCACAGGAGAAGTGGCGGAAATCTGGATCACATTTGCCGACCCTCAGGAGGGCAAACCAAAGAAACGTCTGACCCATCCCCTTTTTCTTACCAGATACCGCAATATACTAAAAGAGGACGGAATTATCCATCTCAAGACAGACAGCAGGTTGCTTTATTTCTATACTATGGAAGTGGCGAGTGCCAATTCACTTGAAGTTATAACTAATTGTGAAGACATTTACGGCTCACCCCGGTCCGTTCCTGAAGAGATAACGGCAATACAGACCTTCTACGAGTCACATTTTTTGATGCAGGGCATTCCAATCACATACATGGCATTCAGGATTGACCATCAGGACGACCTTGTCTCACCGGATTGGGACCAAAGCCCCTACATACAATCCTACAGAACAATTACTATAATGAAGTAACGGCCATACACTCGATCTCCACAAGCCATTCGGGACGGCAGACGGGAGCGAGGAGGTATGTGTGAGGTATATTGCGGAGAGTTTTCGAGAGATGTCGTTTGACTACATCCAGATCTTCACCGTTTCTGAGATAGACTATAGCCATCTGAACATCATCCATGGAGGCATGGGCCTCAGACAGCAAAACGGACACATTCTCCATCATCCTGTCACATTGTTTCCCTACATCACCCGTGTGGAGTACCTCGCCGTGAGAATCTATGCTCGCAGTACCGGATATGAAGATATGACTGCGGTCATCATAATCTACAACTGTACCTCTTTCAAAAGTGACCCCATACAATGAGGTTGGAGAGAGATGTGAGTAAGCGTGAAGATACCTGATATCACATTTTTTAGGATCCCTGAGTGCCAACGCATCCAGCATTATGTCGCCCCCCGTGAAAGGCATTTTGCCCGGAATGCCAAAAATTCCGGTGCTTGCTATATAGTGAGTGTCACTGCGAAGACCGACTGAGTCGAAAAAATCCCTTCTGGCCCTGACAAAGTCAGCGTATTTATAGTCAATATCATCGACAAAAAACCATGTCCTTATGCAGTTGTCACTTATATTCATCCCTTGTGAAGTAAGAAACTGCTGATAATTGCACAAAATCTCATGGCTCTGTTCATAAACATCTTTTTTGTCCGAGACGAGATTGGCGCTCCATATTAGCAAATCTGAAGCGAGAGAGGGTTCTGAAGCCCATATCCAAAGGGAGACAGGCTGATCCCCAAGAGGCTTCTCCCTTACAACCGATATCGCATCGAACGGCTGCTCCGGAGTTGGGACAGCAGTAAGTTCATCCAAAAACAGACGACCTGCAATGACCTTAAATCCCTTCGGAATGGAGTCAGCAGCGGCTCTAATTGCAATTTCTACAGATGGAGCACAAATCATTACCTGGAGCTCAGCTCCGCCATCTTCAGGGGAGAAAACTTTTGTATTGCACTTCACATTCATACACAAATATGTTCAACAAGAATTTTGATGCCCATAACCAGCAGGATAAGACCGCCGGTAAACTCCGCGAAAGACTTGAATCGGCACCCGAAAATATTGCCCACGCGAATACCTATGGCGGAGAAAATCGCAGTTGTGACGGCTATCAGCAGCGCCGCCATCCAAATATTTTCATTTAGGAATGAAAAGGAAATCCCGACTGCGAGGGCATCGATACTTGTGGCTATAGCCATAACCAGCATTGTCCTGAAAGAGAAATCGGGACTGACGTTCTTCTCTTTCTTCGAAAAGGCCTCCATTATCATTTTGATACCGATCAATCCTAACAGCACAAAAGCAATCCAGTGGTCCACATGCTCCACAAATGAGGCAAAACTCACTCCGAGATAAAAGCCCATTATAGGCATCAAACCTTGAAACCCGCCGAACCAGAGGGCGACACTCAACATATTGCGCGGGCGAAGTCGCTCAACGGAAAGACCTTTTGCCACGGAGACGGCAAAAGCATCCATTGAAAGACCAACTGCAATTATAAAAAGCTCTAAAAAAGTCATAAGCTGAATATCAGTGCTCCCTGACTGACATATATCGTGCAAATGCAACCAGATAGTCTCTGGCTGGCGAATCATCTATAACCGAAAGTGAAGTTACCGCCTTGTTTATCTCCTGTTCAAGACGATCATAGGCATAATCAAGACCTTCATATCGCTCAACGAACTCAATTGCATCGCGTGCAAGTGCTTGTTTTTCCTCCTCAACGGAATGTGCATCAAGAAACCTCATTCGCTCCACAAACTTAGAAGAAATCTCGCTGGGTGCATTGCGCAGGAAACCGAAAAACGGAAGAGTGAACTTTTTCTCAAGTATGTCAACTCCAACAGGCTTACCGGTATTCAGACGCGGAGAATAGTCGAAAATGTCATCCATCATCTGGAATGCCATTCCGATATGAAAGGAATAGGAGGCCACAGCCTCCATCTGCACGGCAGATGCGTCGGCAGAATGGGCCGCACTCATCATTGACGCCTTGAATAGAGATGCCGTCTTGCGGAATATGATAGTGTTGTAATCCTCCTCGGTGGCATCTAGCGAACTTGCCTTCTCCAGTTGAAGCATCTCTCCTTCCGCCAGATCAGCAAGGCATCTGGAAAAATAGCCGATAACATCATTGTCACACTTCGAAAGGATAAGATCTATTCCTCTGGAAAGCCAAAAATCCCCAACAAGCACGGAAGCCGTTGGGGAATATAGCGACATAACCGTTGCAGAGCCACGCCTTGTGGGGGAATTGTCCGCCACATCATCGTGAAGCAGTGTCGCAGTATGCACAAGCTCCGTCGCAACTGCACAACGGAGCACTTTGTCATTGCAAACACCGGAAATAGCTCTTCCTATCAGTAAAGCAAGGATGGGCCTGAGTTGTTTGCCGGAGTTTTTTAGCACATAGGCATTAATCTGATTGAGCAAGAGCATCTCGGAACGTAGGCTCTGCCTGAACAACTCATTGAAAGCAATCCAGTCGTTCCCCAGGTACTCTTTCACCTCCCGATACAACACTGCAAGGGTTTAGAAACAAAAACCTAATGATATCTGGAGATTGCCGATCGTCTTGCTTGCCTCTTTGGCGTTGGCGAGATATTCGTCAATACTGCTCACATGGCCAAAATTCCATTCGTACTTTGCCGTAATCTGAAGTTTCCATACATTCAACCCTGCACCTACTCCGATACCAAACTCCAAATTAGTTTTTTCATTAATGAATTGAGTCAACAAAGAATTGGTGGTTTCTTTATTTGCCCAATTCTTGAGATTGTAGGCAATCTTCGGGGTAACCATCAGGAAGGGCTTGGCAGCAATCAAGTCAATACCCCACTGAATATTCACAGGAAGCTCAAGAAATGAGGATTTCTTATCAACCTCAAAAGCACCGTCTATAAGCTTTACACCGTAAACACTGTACAGAAGTTCAGGCTGGAGAGAGAAGCCCATAGCGCTCGCTGTCTGAAAACCGGCACCAAAATGCCATCCCGAACCGTTCTTAATACTAAAGTTCTTGCCCTCAAGATCAACATTGGTGTAATTGAGGCCTCCTTTGAAGATCAAACCCTGTGCACTCACTTTAGGAACTGCAGCAAAAAAGAGCAGAATTGCAAGAAAAATCGATAAACGTTTCATAATATATTATTCTAGTAATGAAGCTATCTTGTTGTCAATTTCTTTTTTAGGAACAACACCAACAATCTTATCAACCACTTCCCCGTTTTTGAAGAAAAGAAGTGTAGGAATATTCATTACGCGATACTTCATGGGAATCACGTTATTTTCGTCAACATTACACTTGGAGACTATCACCTGACCCTCATACTTGACGGCCAGTTCGTCAATAATAGGGGATATCATCAGACAGGGACCGCACCAAGGGGCCCAGAAATCTACTACTACCGGCTTATCTGAAGCCATTACGATATCCTGAAAATTTGAATCTTTTACTGCTAATGCCATAAATTGTCTATTAAATTGTTTATAAAGTGCTAATTAAATTATTTACAAAGTGCTAAGGTAGTCATTTTTTTCAAAATTACTAAACGGTCTGCTCGATGTTCCAAACAAACGCGCGTACTCCAATATTCTTGTTGCGATTATCAAGTTTTTTGACGGTAAGCAGGATTTCTTCGACGCGATCATCATCCACTACAGTCATCACTGCCGAATTCATTTCCGGCCAGGTGTGAGTACCGCGACGGGGTTCCCCGCCGCGCGTACCACTTCCCTGCACCTCTTCAAACAGGGTAAAGCCGTTTATCTTGAGTTGGTCGAGCATATATTCAACACGTGCTGTGTTGGCCTGATTGAATACTATAAAAACACATTTCATATCTGTATACTATTTTTTAAAAGCGGCTTCATCATCAGCCGAAATTTGCATGAAAACAAACTCTTTACGGAGTTTTTCCACTTTATTGCGCTCTCCGTGGCGAGACATTACCGCATATACGACAGGCACGATTATCAAAGTGATTATCGTGGAGACCAGGAGACCTCCTATAACCACTATGCCCATCGGACGCCACAACTCGGAACCCTCACCCCTGCTCAATGCCATAGGGAGCATACCGAGAAGGGTGGTCACCGCCGTCATAAGCACGGGGCGGAGACGGGACTCACCGGAAAGGGCAATTGCCTCGTTTAGTTCATACCCGCGATCACGCATCAGATTGGTGTAATCCACAAGTACAATACCATTCTTAACCACGATACCTACAAGCATAATACAACCGAGCGCCCCGATCATATCCAGATTGATGCCGGTAACCCATAGGGCAAGAATAACGCCTGAGAGTGCGAAAGGCACTGACATCATTATGATGGCAGGCTTGGAAAGTGATTCAAATTGCGAAGCCATCACGATATAAACCAAAAGGACAATCAACATCAGCAGCTGGAACATATCTGCAAAGGTTTCCTGCTGTTCCTCATAATCACCTGCAAGTCGCACCTGCACGCCGCTTGGAGTAGAAATCTTATCAATCTCCGCCTGTACTTGCGCAGCGAGTTGACCCAAAGAGACATTGTATGGAGTAATGGAGACCGTCAAATAGCGCTGACGGCTTTTTCTGTCAATGGTGGGCGGAGCCCAGTACTCCTCAATCTCCGCCACCTCCTTGAGTTTGATGGAGCGGCCGGCATTTGTGGGAATGGTTAAGTTTTCAATCAGAGTTATGGAATTGCGATCCTCCTCCTTGAGACGCACTATAATCTCATGCTCGTCGCCATCCTCCTTGAGATATCCGGCCAAAAGACCATTCACACGATTGCGAACATAAGTAGAGACAATAGCGGAATTGAGTCCATGGTATGCAATTTTCTCCTTATCCACAGTGATTTTGAGCTCGGGACGTTCTTCATCACGGCTGATATTGATATCACGGGCTCCACTTACATTGGCCTTTACAGCTTGGAGCACCTCCTGTGCATAGAGATTGGTATCATCGAAGTCGTGACCGTATATTTCCACACTAACTTTGTTGCCACCTCCCATACCCATACCGACGGTAGTTGCAGCCTGGTAGTCAATAATTTCGGGATATTTGTCCAGTTCGGTACGAACGACTTCAGCAATCTCAAATATTGTCCTTTCTCTCTCATATTTCTTATTGCAGACCACAGTCATCGAGATCTTGTTGTTGGTTGTAGAGGAGAAAAGGGCACCAATACCGGCATCTTCATTGCTTCCTGCCGAAGTGGAAATTATTTTGACTTCGGGTATGAGTTCTCTAAATCTGGCCTCAAGAGTACGTGCAGTCTTAAGAGTCTCCTCAAGTCGTGTACCTCGCTGGAGTTCAATACTTACACTAATTCGCCCATTATCACTTTCGGGCATGAAGTCGGCGCCTATTCTGCCGGTAAGTGCCGGAAGAAGCGAAATGACGAAGAAGATGAATGTTATGAGAATTGTGAGTCTCTTGTGATTAAGGCACCAACGTAGAATATTGGCATACGAGGCGCTTACCTTATTGTGGAATTTCTCAATGTATTTTTCATACCAGTCAATTTTGGGCTTCACTACCTGAAGATGTCCCTTTTCGTCAATCCTCACTTTATTGGCCTTCAGCATCTGAGAAGCAAGCGTCGGGGTTAAGCTGATAGCCACAATAGTGGAAACGGAAATTACTATGGTCACAATCCATCCCAGTTCCTTAAACATTATACCGGCCATACCGGTGAGCATTGTCAAGGGTACGAATACGGCTATAATAACAAGTGTCGTGGCAATAACCGAAATCCACACTTCATTCGTAGCATAAATGGCAGCCTCGCGCGGGGAAGAGCCCCTCTCAATATGCTTAGTTATGTTTTCAAGCACCACTATGGCATCGTCAACCACCATACCGATAGCCACCGTCAACGAACTGAGCGAAATGATGTTGAGTGAACTGCCCACGAAGAGCAGATATATGAATGCTACGATAAGCGAAATAGGGATCGTAACGGCAATGATGAATGTTGCTCTCCATTTACCAAGAAAGAAAAATACCACAAGCACCACGAAAAGCAATGCATAGAGTATAGACTCCTTTAATGAGTTGATGGAATTCTGGATTTCTTCTGAAGAGTCGTAGATGATGCCTAATTCTATATCCGAAGGGAGATTCTTTTTGATTTTTTCAAGCTCTTTGCGCACATCCTTGCAGACCTGTACCGTATTGGCCCCCGATTTCTTGGAAATCATCAGTCTGACGGCCTCTTGACCGTTTACCTTCTCGTCAAGTGTGAGATCCCTTATCGTATCCCTGATGGTAGCGACATCCTTTACAAAAATAGGTTTTCCCATAATTGAGGTTACCACGATATCCCCTATTTCCGAACTCTCAACATATTCACTTCGAACCTGCATGTGGTACTGCTCTTTTTCCATTTTTATGGTACCGGAAGCAAGGTTAAGGTTATTGGAGCCGATGGCACTGCCGACCAGTTCCAGAGGCAGTCCGTAAGCATCAAGTTTTGCCTGATCTATATCCACATATACATAGCGTTGCGGGGCACCGGCAATGCCTATGGTACCTATACCGTCAACACGGTTGAGAATAGCCACTACCTCATCATTGAGAATCTTTTCGAGTCCCGGGTAACTATCTTTAGCCAACACATAATACTGCAGTATCGGCATCATGCCGGTGTTGAGCTTGAAGAGTATTGGTGTGGAACAACCGTCGGGAAGATTGTCTCTTATCATATCCAAATAAGAGCGCGCATCATTGGAGATCTCGTCAAGATTGGTACCCCATTCAAACTCGAGGAATACAATGGAGATATTGTCCCTTGAACTGGAAGTAAGTTCTTTGAGTCCGTCAATCGAGTTGAGGCTGTTTTCAATGAGTCTGGTCACATTGGTCTCAACCTCCCCTGCGCTTGCGCCCGGATAGGTGGTCATGACCGTCACGAAGGGCGGATCAATCTCCGGAAACTGGTCGATAGGCAGCCTGTTCAAGGAGAAGAGTCCTATGATAATCACGGCGGCGAAGATAAGTACTGTCGTCACCGGTTTTCTAATTGCAGTTTTGTATATACTCATATTGTCAGTTCTGCTTTACTACATTGAGTTTGACTCCGTCGACAAGTTTGGCCTGCCCCACTGAGACAAGCCGGTCACCTTCTTTTACTTCATGGCTGATTATCTCTATCATATCGTCGAAACGCTGACCGGTCTGCACGAATACTCGCTCAGCCTTGCCATCTTTCTCAAGATAAATATAGCGTTCGTTGGAACCAACAAGCTTTAAAATAGTCTGATAGGGCACAACTATGGCCTCAGACTGACCGAGTGGAAGTGAAGTGTGTACGTACATTCCGGGGCGGAGTTTGAGGGTACCATTGGGAATTCTCACCTTGCACTGGAAGCTATGAGTAGCAGCATCAATCGTAGGATAGACTATCTCTATCGTGCCCGAGAATGATTCTCCGGGATAGATGTCCGATTTGATGTCAATCTTCATCCCTTTTTTAACGAGCGGGAAATAACTCTCCGGAATATTGATCAACGCCTTCAAGGTATTAATCTGTGTAAGCACAAGAATGGGCATCCCGCTGTAAAGTTCGCCGTTTTCGTAGTTTCTGGCTGAAATGACACCTGGGAAAGGCGCTCTGACAAAGGTGTTTTTTTCGAGAAAGCCCAGAGATTCCGCTGTCTGATCATATCCAAGTTTGGTCTGGTCATATACCTGCTTGGAAATGGCTCCGCTCTCCTTGAGTGCCTCCATTCTCTGAAGTTCAACCGCCAGATTGGCGTGGGTAAGTTTGGTATTGTTGAGTTGAGTCTGATCCATTCGCACAAGCATAGAGCCTTTCTGCACACTGGTGCCAACCTCTACATATATGTGCTCGATTTTGCCGGTAAGCGAAGGAGCGATATTTACTGTTTCATAGCCCATAAGAGTAGTCGAAAAGTCCACAACGCGCCGGATGACTGACCTGCTGATAGCAGTGGTCTCAACCTGTTCTATACGTTCCTGGGTTGCTTCCTCCTGTTTTTGCTGCGATCCTCCGCAGCTTGCAAGGAGCATTGCCACGAGAGCAATGAGGGAAATACGGATGATTTTCATATGTTTTTTCATTGATTATTATCTGTTCAAAAGTTGTTCGAGTGAGATCTGTGCGTTGACAATCTGGAGAAGGGACTGCACATAACCGTTTTGAGCAGCTATAAGATTGGTGCCCGAGTTAGTCACATCTAGTGCGGAGGCTACTCCGTGTTCATATTTAAGGGCGATGTTGTCAAAAACTCTCCTTGCCACTTCTACAGTTTCTTTCTGAGTCCGGTACTGCTCAAGAGCCGATTTGAGATTGAAAACCAGTTGCCTGTGCCGGATTTTCAGAGCCGCTTCGGTATCTGCAAGTGTATTGAGCTGTTTCCGGTATGAGAGACGGGCGTCCTGTACGGATTTGGTATTCCTGAGACTGGTGAATAAAGGCACTTTAACCGCTATACCGAGCATATTCGGAGGAGTCATATTCATAGTCATCTCATCACTGAAATAGTGCTTTTTGTTGAACTGATGAAAAATGCTGAAGGTGGGACCTCCCGACCAGCCGGTAAGTGCAATCTGCTTCCTTGCAAGATCAGCACCGGCTTTGAGCAATTGGTAATTATAGTTGTTATTAACATCAAACTCCTCCCTAAAAAGGTCGCTCACCGCATCCACATTCATCAGTTCGGGAAGGCCTTGGGTAAGTTCGATTTCCGAATTGACATCCAGGTTGAGTTGCAGGCGGAGGGAGTTATAAACCATTTCCAGCGAACGCTCGGTAGCATTGATGGAACTCTCCATCGTGGCTACCTGTACCTTCAACTGGTCTGCGTTAGTCTGTTCAGAGACTCCCACATCTACTGCCCTTTGGGAGATGCTGTGTAGCTTTTTCATGCTCTCGAGGTTCTCTTTGAGCAGCACAAGAGTCTCCTCCGTCACAAGTGCCGAATAATAGAGTACCTTTACCTGGTCTGAAATCTCTTGCCCGCTCTTGCGATATGAGATGTCAGCCATACGCTTGGATATATTGGCCACCTGGGTAGAAACTATCTGAGCTCCACTCAATGCTACAGCGGTGGTAATATTGAAAGAAGCACTGGGCGGCATGGAAATGACCATCTGGCCGAAATCCATCTTGTAACCCATCATATTGGTATAATCTAAACCCGCCGAGACTTGAGGCAGCATACTTGCGATGGCCTGCCATCGACCAGCTTCTGCCTTCTTGATGTCCAGAGAGGCATTTTCAAGAGTACGATTGTGCTCAAGAGCGTACTCCTGGGCATCCTGGAGGGAAAGGGAGACCTTTTCTTGCGCCACTGCCGCAGTAGCGGCAAAAAGCAACATCATGCATACTCCCGATCTTATAAGATTCATATTCTTTATTTTCATACGATATTGTTGATTTTATTGTTACCCAAATAGTCGTCAATAAGCTTCCTGCCCTTTTCAGTAGAAATTCCCCTGAAGTAATAAATGATTGTCTGACAGTAGATATCTTTATTGCTAAAAGGAGACTCTGCATGAAAATCAGCCCTGCCTATGATTCTCATAAGCATAGGAAGTAAAGTCACCAGAGAATCAATCTGAAGATCCGGAAGAAGCATACCATCTTCCTGACCTTTTCGCAAAAAATTTCGCAAATCTTCGCGATGTTCTTCTAAAATGACCTTTTCCACATTCTCATAAATGTCCGGATGGTATTTTTTTGCATCCGCAAAGAGGCGGCAGGCACTTGTAATCTTGTTGTCGGGCCGGAAATGTTGTCCACTGAGAATGACACTGATGATATTGTCATCGTAACTGTTGAAGACTTCGTGATAGTATTCACGAGTTTTCTCATTGCAGTAGAGAAGGGATTGCTCTATAATGTCATTTTTATCGAGAAATAGCTCATATAGAGTCCTCTTGGAAATTCCGTTGTAGGCGGCAATTTCGTCTACCGTCACCTTGCGACAACCTTCCTTGATCAGAAATTCAGTGGTTTTTCTGAGTGTTTTTTCTTTTATTTTCATATTTTTGAAAACTAAATAAACAGAAATAGTTTTCGCATTCGTCGACCAAAATCCGTGCCACAACCCTCTAAGAGAGATCTTGACTATCCGACAATTTATTATATCTTTGTATGTAATTCACCAATTACAATTGAACGACTACGGCAATATGTTGGTGAAATATTCTGCGAAATAATTAAAACTAATTGATATTTCACATTAATATGTACTCAGATTTTCAAAAACACCTTCAGAAAGAGCTTCAGGCTATAGAAGAAGCCGGTCTGTACAAGAAGGAACGTATCATCACCTCTCCACAACATGCTGCCATCAGGGTAAGCACAGGCCAGGAGGTACTTAACTTCTGCGCCAACAACTATCTAGGACTATCAAACGACAAAGAGTTGATAAAAGCTGCCAAAAAGGCACTTGACAGCCACGGATATGGAATGTCCTCAGTCCGTTTCATCTGTGGAACCGGGGATCTGCACAAAGAACTCGAAGCGAAAATTGCCGAGTTTTTCGGCACAGAAGATTCCATTTTATATGCTTCCTGTTTCGACGCCAACGGTGGTGTATTCGAGCCGCTGCTTGATGAAAAAGATGCCATCATTTCAGATTCTCTCAATCACGCATCCATTATCGATGGGGTACGTCTCTGCAAAGCACAGCGCTACCGCTACGCCAATGCCGATATGGATGAACTTGAGAATTGCCTCAAGAAAGCACAAGCACAACGCCACCGCATAATTGTGACAGACGGGGTCTTCTCAATGGATGGCAATGTGGCTCCGCTAGACAAAATATATGAGCTCTCCACAAAATACAACGCAATGGTAATGGTGGACGAATCCCATTCTGCGGGCGTTGTTGGCAGAACCGGACGAGGTACCACGGAGCTATTTAACTTGCGCGGCAAAATCGAAATCATTACCGGTACTCTTGGAAAATCATTCGGAGGTGCCATCGGCGGATTCACCACCGGACGCAAAGAGATTATAGATATGCTCCGACAGCGTTCTAGACCCTATCTCTTTTCCAACTCAATTCCCCCTATGATTGCCTCAGCGGGAATCAGGATGTTTGAAATGATGTCAGAGAGCAATAAACTCCAGGACAAACTGCACGCCAATACCCAATACTTCGTAGCGAAGATGAAGGCTGCCGGGTTTGATATCAAACCTACAGAATCTGCCATCTGCGCCGTGATGCTTTACGATGCCCCGCTATCCCAGATTATGGCTACAAAACTTCTCGACAAAGGAATCTATGTAACCGGATTCTACTATCCGGTAGTCCCCAAAGGAGAGGCGCGCATAAGAGTACAAGTATCTGCAGCACACGAAAAAGAGCACCTTGATAAGTGTATTGCCGCATTTACGGAGATAGGAAGGGAGCTTGGAGTCATCGCTTAAGTATCTTCTTGCGATACTGCGAAGCGGTAAAACCCTCTGACCTGACCATACAGTAGTTCATTATCCTTACACTGGAGAAGCCACTGCCATAGGCCACCTCCTCCATCAGCATTGAGCTGTTCTCCCTCCGACTGAGAATCTGTTTGGCACGCTCCAGACGATATCGGTTGAGATAGTCATAGAATCCCAATCCATGACTTTTGAGCGCTTTAGTGACGTATGTCCTGTTGGACCCGACCTCACGGGCAAGTTGTGTCCTTGAAAACCTGCTGTCAAGATATAGCTCTTTCTTCACAATGGCCGCTTCCATTTTGGAGAAAAGTTCTTCGTATGAAACACCTTGCCGTTTGCGACTAATCATTATCTTAAGGCGACTGTTGCCGTTTATTAGCTCACGCAACCTGCCTTTTTCTGCCATCCTGCTCCCCATTTCTCATTGTTTTGCGATATTCCTTGCACCACTCTGCCGGAGTGTAACCGGTATTTCTACCGAAGGCCGTATTGAATGTGGTCATCGAATTGAAGCCCACCATTTTGCCCAATTGTGAAATTGTCAGATCTGGATTGTCCGCATAAAGACGGATAGCTTCCCTGACACGGTAAAAATGGACAAGTTGGCAAAAGTTCTTGTTGGTTTTGAGTCTGATTACCTTCGAAAGGTAGGTCTTATTGGTGTAGAGACGCAACGCTACTTCGTTGATTCTGATGTCAGGATTGAGAAAAATCTTCTCCCTTTCAAACAGATCAAGTAATTTTTCCCTTAGATTGTCAAATTCACAATTATCCGGACTTTCATCGGACAGCATGCGAGGTTTTTCCGGTAGTTGTTCGCTCAGATCCGGATAGACCTTCTCCTCTGCTTTTTCACTCTTGCGGTTTCTTCTCCAATAATCCGTCAGGTATGCGAGGATGATAAAAAGCGGCACGTAGGCCAATAAAAGGATCAATACTGTCAGTTTCATGTTACTGTTTTTTATATTCCAGTGACGAAACTATATAAAACAGATGCAACCCCTATAAATATAACCTAATGACGGCATCACACTATCGGAGAGAGTGTGAAAATCGGATAAAATTCGTTTTTTATAAAACGGAAACTATTTCTTGATTTGTTCAAAACCCTTGCCGTAGACACCCATAACGCTGCCTACAGAGATAAATGCCGTCTTATCAACCTCCTTGACGATACGAAGAATATAGCTTGATTCGTTCTTTCTGACTATAACTATCGCAACCTTGCCCTCCTCCTTGGTGTACCAGCCACGTGAATTTAGAATAGTTACGCCGCGTCCCGTTTCCTCTGTTATTCTGTCGGCAATAACATCATATTGCTTGGAAAATATCAGAATCTGCACCGACTGTTTACTGCCCGAAAGGAACATATCCAGCGTGAAACTTAATACGGCAGACATTATGAAACCATATATGACGATGGCAAATTTATAGCCCCAAGTGGCGTCAGAAGGCAAAATCAGGGAAGAGGAAATTATAATCATATCCAGCACGACGATAATCTTGCCCGGAGAGACGCTCCTGTATTTATTTATCATCAGAGCAACTATATCAGTACCTCCCGTGCTACTTCCTTGAGCAAACGTAAGCGCCATTCCAAGTCCCGAAAGTGCGCCTCCAAAAATACAACAAAGCATCGGGCCATTATTGATGGCAAATTCTTGAATAAATGATGCGGGTATTAGTGATGGTACTACCTTGAAAAGCACCGAAGTTACAACTATGGCAAAAACGGTTTTCACCCCAAAACTGCGTCCGAGTACCTTTAGGGCAATTAACAGCAGAACCAAATTAATGATAAAGTAAGAATAGCCAACATCAAAACCGGTCCAGTATTTTATGATTGCTGCAATACCGGTGACTCCTCCTCCCACCATATTGTTTGGAAGGATGAAAATCGTCCAGGCCAGCACATAACACAGAAGGCCTATTGTAATAATGACATAGGACTTAATTGCCGATAAGATTTTTTTACTTTTTGTATCCATTTTTCCTCTTTTTGAAACCACTCTTTATTTGTTCAAAACCCTCACCGTAGACACCCATAACGCTGCCTACGGAAAGAAATGCCGTTTTGTCGACCTCCTTGATTATACGGAGAATTTGTCCTGATTCATGCTTGCGGGCAACAACTACCGCCACCTTGCCCTCCTCCTTGGTATACCATCCACGTGAATTGAGAATGGTTACGCCGCGTCCCGTTTCCTCTGTTATTCTGTCTGCAATAACATCATATTGCTTGGAAAATATGAAAATCTGCACCGACTGCTTGGTGCCCGAAAGAAAGGCGTCCAACGTAAAACTGCATACGGCAGCAGTTATATAGCCATATATTACGATAGCAAATTTATAGCCCCAGGTGCCATCGGAAGGCACAATCAAGGAAGAAGCTATGATAATCATATCCAGCACTACGAGAACCCTGCCCGGAGAGATATTCCTGTATTTATTTATTATTAAGGCAACTATATCGGTGCCTCCCGTACTGCCTCCGTGGGCAAATGTAAGCGCCATTCCCAATCCATCAAGCGCACCTCCAAAAATACAACATAGCAACGGACCATTATTGATTGCAATTTCCTGAATGAATGATTCGGGGATTAATGCGGGCATAACTTTGAAAAGCACCGAACTCACAACTATGGCATAAACGGTTTTCACTCCGAAACCGCGTCCGAGCACCTTAAGCGCAACTAACAGCAAAACCGCATTGATGATAAAGAAAGAATAACTAACCTCAAATCCTGTCCAATACTGTATGATGGCCGAAATACCGGTAACCCCTCCTCCCACCAAATTGTTGGGAAGAATGAAAATGGTCCAAGCCAGCACATACAACAAAAGACCTATAGTAAGTATTACGTAGGACCTAATCTCCGATAAGATCTTTTTGCTTTTTGTTTTCATTATCCTTCTTTTTGAAACCGCTCTTTATCTGCTCAAAACCCCTGCCGTAGACACTTGTGGCCTGGGAGACTGTTATGAATGCATTTTCATCTTTCTCTTTGATGGCCCTTGCAATCGCCTGCAACTGGCTTTTACGCGCAACCACAATCAGAAGTTTACCTTCCTGTTGAGAATACCATCCGATGGAATTCAATGCGGTGACGCCCCTGCCGAAATTAGTGTTGATCATATCGGCGATTTCGGCATATTTCGAAGAAAAGATCATAATTTGGACGGACTGCTTATTGCCCGTGAGTATGGAATCCAGTATGTATGAAAAAGAAACCATCTGGATATAACCGTAGATGACATTCTCCAAAGTCTTGCCCGGTAAGAATATAACGGAGCCGATTATTATCAGGTCGCATACGAGAAATACGCGTCCCGGCGAAGTCTCTCTGTATTTTGAAATTATGATTGCAATGATGTCCGTGCCTCCGCTGCTGCCACCGCTCATGAAGACAATGCTGATACCCACACCGCTGAGGGTGCCGCCAAGAACGGCATTTATCAATGAGTCTTCGATAGTGCTGACAAAACCGAGCATCGGCAGAAATTCGAGCATCAGCGTACCGCAAATGACACAGAATATGGTCTTAAAACCGAAGCCTTTACCCACAATTATGGTACCTACTACCAGTAACAGCAGATTGACACCGAAATAGGTATAGGGTACGGGAACACCGGTAGCATAGAAAATCACCGAAGCCAGACCGGTAAGGCCTCCTCCGGCTATCTCCTTGGGAATCAGAAAATAGACCCAACTGAAGGTATAGAGCAACATACCCGCAAAAAGCAGCAGGTATGAAACTACTTCCTTGGCAAAGAACTTTTTTTGCATATATCAGACTACGACATTGATAATCTTGGAAGGGACCACAATGACCTTTTTCGGAGTGCCTCCCTGGAGATACTTCGCAGTCATAGGATCGGAAAGCACCGCTGCCTTTGCCTCTTCAGGTGAGATGGAGATAGGAAGGGTGATCTTGAAACGCAACTTGCCGTTGAACGAAACAGGATACTCAAAGCTGTCTTCGATGGTGTACTCCTCCACATATTCGGGGTAGGATGCGGCTGAAATACTCGTTTTATGTCCGAGATAGCTCCAGATTTCTTCGGCAATATGAGGTGCGAAAGGAGAGAGCAGGATCACGAGTGGCTCAAGTATCTCCTTCTTATCGCACTTGAGATCTGACAACTCATTTACAGCGATCATGAAAGCGCTGACCGAGGTATTGAACGAGAATGACTCTATGTCATTCTGCACTTTCGCAATAAGTCTGTGAAGTATCTTGAGTTCTTTGGGAGTTGCTTTTTCCCCGGATACGGCAAACGCACCTCGCTCATGGTAAAGTCGCCAAAATTTACGAAGGAATCTGTGGACACCGTCGATACCCCTCGTATCCCATGGTTTGGATTGTTCGAGAGGACCGAGAAACATCTCATACATCCTGAGTGTGTCCGCACCATATCTTTCACAAATCATGTCTGGGTTGACCACATTGAACATCGATTTGCTCATCTTCTCGATTGCCCAGCCGCAGATATATTCGCCATCCTCAAGGATAAACTCTGCATCCGCAAAATCCGGCATCCAATTCCTGAAAGCCTCGATATCGAGACGGTCATTCTCAACTATATTGACATCCACGTGGATCTCGGTGGTATCATATTGCTCCCTGAGACCACCGGAGACAAAGGTATTGGTACCTTTGATGCGATATACAAAATTGGATCGACCCTGGATCATACCCTGATTGATAAGCTTTTTGAAAGGCTCCTCCTCGCAGATATATCCACGGTCATAGAGGAACTTGTTCCAGAATCTGGAGTAGATGAGATGGCCAGTAGCGTGTTCCGTGCCTCCGATATAGAGGTCGACATTGCGCCAATAATCATTTGCCTCATGGCTGACCAGTGCTTCGGAATTGGACGGATCCATATATCTCAGATAATAGGCGCTGCTGCCGGCAAATCCGGGCATTGTACTTGTCTCAATAGGGTGCCCGTCAATCTCCCATCCTATGGCCCTTGCAAGGGGCGGCTCACCGCTCTCCGTAGGAAGAAATGCATCCACCTCGGGAAGTTCCAGAGGAAGTGCGGAGATATCCATCGGTACTGCAATTCCATCCTTGAAATAGATGGGGAAAGGCTCTCCCCAATATCTCTGACGGGAGAAAATCGCATCCCTGAGGCGATAGTTTATTTTGCGCTGACCGATACCCTGAGCCTCCACATAGTCGATGGCCGCCGGAATAGCCTCTTCGACGCTCATGCCGTTTAGAAATCCTGAGTTGCACATAATGCCCTCTTTGGCATCAAAACTCTCCTGCGAAATATCGCAACCCTCTATAAGCGGCACAATGGGAAGATTGAAGTGCTTTGCAAAAAGGTAGTCACGGCTGTCGTGCGCAGGTACCGCCATTATAGCGCCGGTACCATAGCCTGCAAGCACATATTCCGAGATCCATACGGGAATCTTCTCCTCAGTGAGAGGATTGACTGCATAAGATCCTGTGAAGACTCCTGTGACTTTGTGAGTCTCCGCCATCCTCTCGCGCTCGGTCTTTTTTGCGGCCATAACCAGATATTTATCCACTGCTTTACGTTGTTCTGCGGTAGTGAGTTTCTCCACCCATTCGCTTTCAGGTGCAAGCACCATGAAAGTCACTCCGAAGATGGTATCAGCGCGAGTGGTGAAAATGGTCATATCGTACTCTTGGTAGCCGTTGGAAACTTTGAAGACCATCTCAGCGCCCTGCGAACGGCCGATCCAGTTGCGCTGCATCTCTTTGAGCGAGTCGGTCCATTCGAGCTTCTCAAGGTTTTCGAGCAGTCTTTCGGCGTATGCGGAGACTCTCAGTTGCCACTGTTTCATCTTCTTCTGCTCTACGGGATAACCACCGCGAATGGAGAACCCCTCCTTAACCTCATCGTTGGCCAGCACCGTGCCGAGCATTGGACACCAATTGACCGCAGTCTCGCCCTGATAGGCGATACGGTAGTTCATCAGTACCTCGGCTTTTTTCTCATCGGAGAATGAAGCCCACTGCTTCGCAGTAAAATTGAGCTCCTCCGTGCAGGCAGCTACAATACCTTCGGTGCCGCTCTTTTCAAATCTCTTCACGAGTTCCGATATCGGACGTGCCTTTTGGCAAATATTGCAGTAAAAACTGTGGAACATTTCGAGGAATGCCCACTGGGTCCATTTATAGTAGGCAGGATCACAGGTCCTTACTTCACGAGACCAGTCATAAGAGAAACCGATGCGCTCCATCTGTTCGCGATAGCGGGCGACATTCTTCTCTGTGGTAACTGCAGGGTGTTGTCCGGTTTGGATGGCATACTGTTCTGCCGGAAGACCGAATGCATCGAATCCCATAGGATGAAGCACATTGAAGCCTTTTAGACGTTTGTAGCGACTATAAATGTCACTGGCGATATATCCCAGAGGGTGTCCTACATGAAGTCCCGCTCCCGAAGGATAGGGGAACATGTCCAGAACGTAATACTTTGGTTTGGAAAGGTCTGTCTTTACCTCAAATATCTTGTGCTTCGCCCAATAAGCCTGCCATTTTTTCTCGATGTCAACAAAATTGTACTCCATTGCAAGTCTTCGTATAATAAGTATTCAAATAGACTCGCAAAGGTAACACTTTTCAACCTTTCCGCAAGATAAACAGCACCGGAAGAGTTATTTTTGTACGTACCTTGTTGCCTCCTATCCGGCCGGGTATCCATTTGGGTGAAACGGAAATGACTCTTACCGCCTCCTCATCCAGAAGATCATCGACTCCGCGAACCACCCTGACATTGGTTACACTGCCATCTTTTTCGATGATGAATTCTACCTCCACAACCCCTTGGATACCTTGGGAAATGGCTGCCTTAGGATATTTGAGATATTTGTAAACCCAAGAGTCGAGAAAATGCTTTTCGTCAGAATGGAAAAATTCCGGTCGCTTGTCACACTCCGAAAAGGAATAAACCCCATCCTCCGATATTGTGGGCTCCCTATCTTTGGAAGAGGCATTAAACGACTTAAAAAGCACATCCTTATTGGCCATGACCTCAAGGAAATGGAAAATGTAGATGCTCTCCTCCACAAGATTGTTGTATAAGATCAGTTTTGGTGTGTCGCGAATGGTGTGATGCTCCCTGTGTTTACCTGTGGTAAAAAAGAAGACCGGTATCTTCGCCTCATAAAACGGCAGAAAATCCGACGGAGAGATCGTAGCATCAGCGACAGCCGGAGAAATGCTTACGGGACGTTTACTAGTCTCCTCCTTAATAGGATTTAGCTCCGCCATTGAAACCTGAGAGAAAAGTTTGAAAGGATTTGCTGCGTTACCACGTCCAAGCATGTCCAGATTGATCATTGCCTTGACATTGCCTATCCCCCGGAAAGCTCTGTTGACAAAGTACCACGAACCGGCCATTGCATGCTCTTTAGCACCAAAGCCAACAAAAATAATGGAACGGGGAAAGTCAAATCTATTTTCCGACACCAGTCTGGAGAGCTCGATCAGTGTCGCAACTCCGGATGCGTTGTCGTCCGCACCTGCAAAAATTTGTGTGACGGGGGTACCGTCAACCATGAGGTTATTTGTGCCCAGATGGTCAAAATGAGCTCCTACCACGATGTACTCATCTCTTAGAAGAGAATCACACCCCTCGATAATGCCGACAATGTTCCGAGAATGGATGCTATCGCCGTCATTCATTATTGTAAAATCCTGTCCGTTACGATCGGTCAGCATTATTACGCCATTTGACTCGAGAGCATCGTAAAGATATTCAGCAGCCATTTTTTCTCCTTTCGTGCCGGTTTTTCTGCCCTGCAGTATATCGGATGACAAATATTGGATATGACTCTTGAGGTTGCGCCTCAACAGGTCATAAGACTCTCCGGATACAGGAAATGCAATGGCAATAAAAAAAGCGAAAGTGAGCAATCGTCTCATAATACTCATGTTAACGAACCCACTTTCGCAAATATTATGCCCTCCGGAGATCACTTTTTATAGAAGGGCGTCTTGACTACTACAGCTTTAAGAAGCTTACCGCGTACATCGATGTAAATCTCGGAATCAACTTTGTTGAACGGAACATTGACATAGCCCAACCCGATTGCTTTCTTTACGGAAGGACCCATTGTACCGGAAGTCACCACTCCAATCTGGGTACCATCTGCATCACAGATGAGTGACCCGTGACGCGCAATGCCTTTGTCAACAAGTTCAAATCCGACAAGTCTGCTTTTGAGCCCTTCAGTCTTCTGTGCCAGCAAAAACTCTTTGTCAACGAAGTCGCCTTTGACATCGTTGAATTTGGTAATCCAGCCGAGACCGGCCTCAAGGGGTGATGTGGTGTCATCGATATCATTGCCGTAAAGGCAGAATCCCATTTCGAGACGGAGTGTGTCACGTGCTCCAAGACCTATGGGTTTGATTCCGAATTCCTCGCCTGCTGCAAAAATGGCATCCCAGAGCTTTATTCCATCCTTATTGGCAACATAAACCTCGCATCCGCCTGAACCGGTGTAACCGGTAATGGAAAGAATAGCGTTGGGAATACCGGCCACAGTAAGTTTCCGGAAGGTGTAATATTCCATGGACATTATGTCCTTATCACATATTTTTCGCATAACCTCCATTGCCTTGGGACCCTGGATGGCCAACTGGCAAATCTCATCGGAAGCATTATATAGCTCTTTACCGGGAGTAATTGAGAATTTCTTCGCAAATCCGCAAAGATGCGCCCAGTCTTTCTCGATATTGGAGGCATTTACCACCAAAAGATAGGTCTCGCTATCCACACAGTAGATAATCACATCATCTACAATACCACCTTTGCCGTTTGGAAAACAGGAATACTGCGCCTTACCTGGGAAAAGGGTTGAAACATCATTGGAGGTTACATACTGGAGGAAAGGCACTGCATTGGGGCCTTTTACCCAAATATCACCCATGTGAGAAACATCGAATACACCTACACCCTCTCTTACGGTGTTATGCTCTTCATTTATGCCGACGTACTGTATCGGCATATTGAAACCGGCAAAAGGAACCATCTTAGCACCGAGTGCTATGTGCTTCTCAGTGAATACTGTATTTTTCATTTATTGCTTTTATTGTGTTTTATAGATATTATCTGATTTACTTTTGCACTTCGTGCAGTCCCATGGAGGTCTGGTAGATCCACATATCGTAAGGCTCATCTCCCCTCTCCAGCATAGTGTACCAATGTTTGTATGCTTCGCGGAATGACTCTGAACCCTGAACAGCCAGCACATCATATCCGTTTTTGAAACGGAGCTCCGTTACATCATATCCTCTTGCCTCAAGTTTAGCTTTGTAACGTTGTGCATTAGAAGGAATCTTATAACAGCCCATTATAACATAATAGTTTGAGTACACCGGACGAGCCGCCTCAGCTGCGAGACGCGCCAGCTCTTCTGCCTTTGCTATGGAGTCCCTCCTGGCAGCCTCTTTCGCCTCTTGCTCAATCCTGGCAGCCTCAATCTCTTTGGATGTGGGCTTGCCCAATATGGAACGGAAAAAGTCGCATCCGCTGAAAAGCAGTGATGCGGTTAGTAGAATGGTTACAATCTTGATCGGTTTCATGGTCAACGGAATAATGTTGGTTAAGTATGTTTCGGTATATTATTGCTATCATACAAAAATAATCATTTATAGAGGAAAAGCAAAAAATTTCCTATCTTTACCTTTCGAGAAAAACTTTTTTATGAACAAATTCAGAACACGTTTTAAGGAGATAGTCAATATCTCGAGAGATGTCGACTGGGCAATTGCTTCTGAAAGTATCCGCAACAGTATCTATTTTAAAGGATCAAATGTATGGATTTTGGCTGCAGCCATTATTGTTGCTTCCATAGGACTTAACGTCAACTCCATACCCGTAATCATAGGTGCGATGCTAATCTGCCCTCTGATGGGACCCATGATGGGTTTCGGACTTGGACTGGGTACAAACGATACCTCGCTCCTTAAAGAGTCGCTGAAACATCTCGGCATAATGGTGCTCATCAGCATCATGGCCTCAACGCTCTATTTTCTGGTCAGCCCACTACAAATGGACAATCCTACAGAACTGCTTGCCAGGACTAACCCCACAATTTATGATGTCCTGATTGCGCTTTTCGGTGGCTTTGCCGTCATACTGGAGACTTCCCGTAAGGAAAAGGGCACTGTAATATCGGGAGTGGCCATCGCTACCGCACTTATGCCTCCTCTATGCACCATAGGATACGGTATTGCCACACTACAGCTCAAGTACGCGATAGGGGCTCTATATCTCTTCTTTATAAACGGAGTATTCATTGCTCTGGCAACATTCCTGCTTGTCAAATACCTCAAATTCCCGCTTATCAAAGTTTCCGACAGTACCAAACAGAAAAAGGTATCCGGTACCATATTCGCATTTACATTGGTGTTGATTGTCCCCAGCATTATCTCTGCCATAATGGTAATTCAGGAGAATCGATTCAGTCAGAACGTGCGTGAATTCATTTCACAGAATAAGAGTTTCAGCAAGAGCTATATCTACGACCACGAGATTAAACATGAAAAAATGACCGGCACATTAAGTATCTATGTGGCCGGAGAACCTCTTGGCTCATCCGATAAGGAATTACTCTACCGTTCCGCTGAAAGCTGCGGCATAGGACGTGATCAGTTGACCATAATTGAAAACCCCTTCACACGTGATGAACTTTCCGAATCTGAATTAATGAAGAGTTTCTTCGAGAGGAGCGACATGGAAATAAAGCAGCGTGAGGATTTGCTGGCACAACTAGAGAAAGAATTACGGGCCTTACGCGGTAAAGAGTTGCCGGTAGCACAGATTGCAAAGGAACTGCTGACCCAATATCCGAATCTGACTGGATTCAGCATGTCCAGAGGCAGCGAGGTAATGCTTGACAGCCTCAAGGAGACAGAACGTATCTTTGTGCTTGTTCAGTGGAAAGAGCCGGTGAGCAACGATGTTGTCGCCAAACTCCAAAAATGGCTATGTGTACGCTTGGAGACTGAGAATATTACAGTTATACAAGATAGGCGGTGAAAGTAGTAAGATTTACAATTTTTTTAGTCGTAATACCGGCACTGCTCTCACTGATTGTTCCTCAGCGCGAAACGGCATATCAGGCAGACGGAGCCCCTCCCATTTCAGTAGCGCCGACTGCGGATGATACTGTCAGAATTCTTTTCATCGGAGATGTGATGGCCCACATGCTCCAGTTGGAGACCGCACTTATCAGCGACGGCAATGCATCCAATCCCTATGACTACGATTTTTCCTCCTACTTCAAGCACATAAAACCACTTTTTGATTCAGCCGACTTTGTGGTGGCTAACATGGAATATCCTACTGGAGTCACGCCTTTTTCGGGGTATCCAATTTTTTCGGCCCCATCATCCCTCGATATAGAGGCTCGGAACAGCGGCATCGATTTGTTTCTCAAAGCCAACAACCATCTGCTCGACAAAGGCAAAGAGGGAATTGACAGCACCAGGGCCATTCTCCGCAGGGAGGGAATAGCCTATACCGGCTTCTATGCGGATGCAGAGGAGGAGTATCATTGCAACCCCTTTATTGATTCCATCGGAGGTATTTGCGTAGCTATCATAAACTTTACATACGGCCTCAACGGCTTTAAGCTGCCCGAACCCTATATCGTCAACATGATGGACACCACGCAGATCAGAGGGCTGGTGGAAAGGGCCATTGCGAGAGGTGCGGAATTCATCATTGCCGCTCCTCATTGGGGAGAAGAGTACCGGCTCACAGAATCGGCTACGCAGCGCAAATGGCGGGACAGTCTCTACCGCTATGGAGTCCATGCAATTGTAGGCACACATCCGCATGTAGTGCAGAAATGCGAGTATGATACGCTTCACGCTACCGCTTACTCACTTGGCAACTTTGTTTCCAATATGAGCATCGCCTACGGACAAATCGGTATGGTCTATGAGTTGCGGCTCAAAAGAAGACCCGACTCGACTATTGCCCTTCTTCCTCCGAATATAGATTACTGGTGGTGTGCAAGGACCAACAAACTGGAGCGAAACTATACGGTAGTCCCAATAATGGAGTACCTTGACAAAAAAAAGGAATTCAAGGAGGGACAGTATGGTAAAATGGTTCGCGAATGGAATGCGATTGTCAAGAAATTTGGAATAGACACTACCGGAAAAAGAATAAAATACATATATGATTGAAAAAACCATTTTACTGAAAGATGTCAATCCAATAGATTTTTACGGGGTCAACAACAGAAATTTCGACCTCCTCACATCCTTCTTCCCTAAAGTAAAAGTTGTCGCCAGAGGTGCGGAAGTCTATGTTACGGGGCCTGCAGAGGAGATCCGTCTCTTTGAGGAAAAACTGGAAAAAGTGATGAAGATATGCCGCATAAAAGGTGCGCTGACCGAATATGACATGGAACAGGTCTGCCTTGAGAGGATTATTTCTGCAGAAACAGGCAAAGTTGAAATGCATGACGACGAGGATTACATCATCGTCTACAGTAACGACGGTCGTGCCATCAAAGCACGCACTAAAAACCAGAAACGTCTGGTTAAAGAGTATTACAACAATGACCTGCTGTTTGCTCTGGGACCTGCAGGTACGGGTAAGACCTATACAGCCATCGCCCTGGCCGTAAGGGCACTAAAAAATCGCGAAGTGAAACGTCTGATACTTACCCGTCCGGCTGTAGAGGCAGGTGAAAGACTCGGCTTTTTGCCTGGTGACCTCAAAGAAAAACTTGACCCCTATCTCCAGCCTCTTTATGATGCACTTGGGGATATGATCCCCGCAAAGCGTCTCCATTCGCTTATGGAAGAGGGAACAATTCAAATTGCGCCGCTCGCATATATGAGGGGACGTACGCTCGACAGAGCTTTTGTAATCTTAGACGAGGCCCAAAATACTTCGCTTGGCCAACTCAAAATGTTTCTCACACGTATGGGATGTGACGCCAAGTTTATTGTGACCGGAGATGCTACCCAAATAGATCTCCCCGACAAGCGCGCCAGCGGTCTTGTGCGCGGTATCGAAATCGTCAAAAATATCCGCGGCATCAGCGTCATAGAATTTGACCGCGACGACATCGTCCGCCACCCCATCGTCACAAAAATTGTAGATGCCTTCGAAAAATACGAGAGGGGCGAAAAACGTTAACTACGCTAAAAACTGAAAGCAGGGGATAATACCGAAAAATAAGTCGAATTAATTATACGATTACTCCCGCGAGTTTGCCGGTGTGCGAACCCTCTTTTATCGTCCAGACACCATTGACAAATACATGTTCAATACCGATTGGGAATTGGTGGGGATTATCGTAGGTGCTTCTTTCCTCAATCGTATCTGGATTGAAGACTACCACATCCGCCCAATATCCGGGGATCAGAAGTCCGCGCTCCTTGAGTTTGAGGCGTGAAGCGGGCAGTGCACTGCACTTATGAACAGCGGTGGCCAGATCCAGAATCTTATCCTCACGAACATATTTGCCGAAGAAACGGGGGAAGCTGCCATAAGAGCGGGGGTGCGGGATGCTTTCGCTTAGCGGTCCCTCCGGAGAATAGACGCTGCCGTCTGAGCCCGGCATCGAGAGCGGATGACGATACTCCATCTGAATATTCTCCTCTTTCATGGCAAATCCTGCCATCTGGACATTTAGCTTCTCGGAAATGAGCAGGTGTCTGATCATCGGCCATACCTCCATTCCTGAAATCTGGCAACACTCAGCCACATTTTTACCTGAATACCGTGAGTTCCCCTCCGCACGGCAGGTGGCAATGAGTACGTTCTGAGGGCCTCCAAGACGTTTTATGCGACTTTCAGCGTATCTGCCGATTTCCGCTGCTTTTACATCATCGGTCAGACGTGCAAGCACATCCTCCGAAGAACCCTGCCTGTCGTTGAGAGGAATAAAAGAGGACAGTGAGGTAGAGAATGCTATATAGGGATAGCGGTCAAAAGCTATATCTATGCCCTCTGCCTTGGCCTGATCGATCATTGCGAGGAGTGTCGGCATTTTGTGCCAGTTGGCCGCATTCTGAGCCTTGAGGTGAGATACCTGCAGACGGGCTCCCGACTCTCTTGCGATACGGATTGCATCCTTGAGTGACTCCTCTACAAAATCATCTTCGTTGCGCATGTGTATTGCATAAAGACCGTCGTGTTTTGCAACAACTTTGCAGAGTTCAATCAACTCTTCGTCTGAGGCATAAGAACTTGGAGCATATTCAAGGCCCAATGAGATGCCGACAGCACCCATCTCCATCTCCCGATCCAGGATGGAGCACAACTTTGCCAACGTCTCGGGAGTGGCAGGGATATTATTGTCGCCGATAACGGCGGAACGGAGCTGACCCTGACCCACAAAACTACCATAGTTGATACCTATACCCTGTTTACGGTATGCGTCATAAAATCCGTCGATATCCTGCCAGAAGGGATATCCGTGCCTGAGAGAATCTTTATTTGCTTCGTAGTGTGCATCGGAATAGGGAAAAGGTGAATCGCCGCAATTACCTCCGATATCAGTGGTGATACCCTGGAATATACGGCTGTCGCCCTTCGGGGCAAGAAAGAGATTTGTGTCGGTGTGAGTGTGAATGTCAATCCATCCCGGAGATATGGCAAGCCCTTTTGCATCGAGGATGAAGTCGGCATTGTCGCCGAGAGTTCCAATGGCTGCAATACGGCCGTCACGAATTCCGATATCGCCCTTTATCGGTGCTTTACCGTCACCGGTGTAGATGACTCCGTTTTTGATTATTGTCTCAAAAGGCTGTTTGATGCCGATTTTGCGACCTCCGTAAAAACCGACACCAAGTGCGGCAGCCCCTATGAGAGTGGTTCTAATAAAATCTCGTCTTTCCATATTGTGTGTTGTTGAATTTCATTTTGGTTAAAATGTGCGTTTTAACATATTTTCAAGCGTTTCTAAGTGTTTTCAAACGTATGAAATTTTATTTTTTAAACTCATTTGAATAAATGGGAAATCCATCTGAGTGCCATACCTTCATCGAATCCTGCTCGCCATAGACAAGATAAGCTTCGATATCATTGCGCTGCAAAGCCAATTCCCGCGCCTTTTCCTCTCCTATTACCATCATCCAGGTTGCATAGGCGTCGGCAGTAGCTCCGTCTGAAGCAATAACCGATGCACTAAGAAGATTGTGAGTCACCGGACGACCGGTATAGGGATCTATTGTGTGAGCAAATTTTTTCCCATTTTCTATATAAAATTTGCGGTAATTGCCGCTGGTAACCAGAGCTCCATCCGAGATGGAAATAATCTCCTGTAAATTAGTCCCCTCATCAAAATTGGCATCGAAGGGCTTATCCAAACCCACTTTCCATTTATCACCGCGAGCACTGAGTCCCTTACAGACAATCTCTCTGCCCACTTCAACCAGATAATCGGTGCATCCGAAGCCGTCAAGAGCCCGCGCGATCACATCGCAAGTATAACCCTGCGCAATGGCGTTGAAATTGAGCTTTACCTCGGGACGCTCCTTAATCACTCTTGCCGAATCACCGCTTCCCTCGATGGAGACCTTATCCATACCCACAAATAAGAGCACACTGTCAATGATCTCCTGAGTAACATTCTCGCGATTGCCGAAACCAAAGCCCCAAAGTTCAAATAATGGAGCTGCAGAGGGATCGAATGCCCCGGAACTCTCCAGCCAGATCTCTTTCGAACGGTTGAATACTTCAATAAAGAGGGAATCGGGAGTTATCTCCTCTCCGGCATTGAAACGGGAAAGGAGCGAACCTTTGTTGTATCCGGAGAGGGAGTTGTCAATAGCGGCAAGAAGTTCATTGACTCTCTGCTCCACTACTGCACCCTTTAATCCTTTCGGAAGTGAATATATGATATGAAATGTCCCTCCCTGGGCATAGCCTTCAATGCGCTCATATCTGCCATTACCGGTCGAACATCCTGCAATTGCAAGAATCGCAATCAATAAGGACGTAAATAGGCTTTTGCAGTTCATTGGCAGGTGGCACGATTTTGGCGAAATGACAAAACAATTGGTGCAAATTTACTATAAAAAATCAAAAATTGCTATTGCGCCAAAAAATACGCATATTTGCGAGTTGGAAATAACGGACAATGGAAAATAGATACAGAATTCTTTGGATTTTGGCACTGTCAGCACTCCTCTTGGGCGTGGGTGCTTCCTGTGAAAAGAAAGAAGAGGAAGAGGAGGAGAAGTTGTATATGAGCGGATTTGTGGATTACGACATACCTGCGTTCGTGGGTATCGGCGAGACAATCACACTCACAGCTTCCGGCATTACCGAGCCTTCCGAAGTTGAATATAAATGGTATTTCGGAGCCTCATACAACGACACTTTGTCTGCACGGACGGTGACGGTCACATTTCCTGACAGTCTGGGCACTTTTGCCATTATCGGCATAGCCGTAGCTCCAGGCTATTACAACTCTTCAGCCACACAGCATGTCACCACCGTGGATATCGGACGTGAAAAATCCCTCAAGGGTCTTAAATATAGTGATAAAGTCTTTGTCGATACGCGCGACGGCATAGAATACGAATATGTGAAGATAGGCAACCTCGACTGGTTTGTCCGCAACCTTGCATACTACAAAAAGGGCTCTGCTTTCCAGCACTCACCAATCACCCATACCATCTTCGGACGTTTCTACACATGGGAAGAGGCTACCGGCGGCAAGAGTGCATCAGGACTGGGTTGCGGACCACAGGGTGTCTGCCCAAAAGGTTGGTCTATCCCCACAAATGAGGACTGGGTTGATCTGGCCACTGCAGTTTCGGGCAAGCAGATGACATTTGTGGACAACTGGGAGGGACTAGGCGACAAGCTCTCGGTGGATGCCCGGTTTAACGGTGAAAGGATCTGGCCCTATTCTCCCGACAATCCCCACTCCAACATTGTCGGTTGGAATGCACTTCCTATTGGCAACACTCAGTATGACCACTCCCTTTTCAGGGGCTTCAACGAATATGCATTCTGGTGGAGTTCAACTCAGAAAAATGAGACCCAAAGCTACTACCGCTATATCCACAAGGAAAGTCCCCTCTTCCCGATGAACTTCACCTCCAAAGAGCATTTCGGCGCTTCGATACGGTGTGTTAGGTTGGCGAAGTAGTCGGGTTACAGGGTGCGAGTTACGAGTTGCGGGGTGCGGGGTACGAGTTGCGTGTCATGTCCTGAAATAGGTTTACACTTAAATCAGGAAAAATTATGACAAAAGTT
>CAZRBY010000007.1:39468-63862 GCA_964598495.1 uncultured Muribaculaceae bacterium | reverse complement strand
TCTATGTTTTCCCTGTTCCATGTAACATCTTTGCGCCTCTTCTCCTTACTCTCTATTCCCGCCTTAATGTATTGATTATCTAAGTCTTGCTTTATATTATGTCTTGGCAGCATGGATTTTAGGTCAATACTAAGGATATTCTTTTCGTTAATTCTTAAGTCAGTACCGACTCCGATATTATTGTTGTACACATATCTGGTGGCTCTCATCTGCTGGTATGTCTGATTGCCATTTTCGTGTATCAGGCGATTTAAGGTCGTATTGACGATATCGTCTTCATATTTCGTGTTGTAATTAAATCTCCAGGAAGTCTTGGGCTTGCTGTATGACAGTGCCAAATTGCCTGTTACAAAGTGGTTGAAGCCGTAGTTTGCTGAAATTACCCCACTAAATCCTTTTACAACATTCCTTTTGGAGACTATGTTTATGATGCCGCCGGTTCCTTCGGAGTCGTATGAAGCATCGGGGTTGGTAATTATTTCAATGTTTTTAATATTCGCTGCCGGAATCACAGCAAGATCTCCGACTGTGGTAGGAACTCCATCCAGAAGTACGAGGATATTTCTGTTACCTCTGATTGAAATAGCATCATTTACCAGTGTCACAGATGAAGACGTACGGAGTATGTCGAGAGCCGTTCCTGTTTCGAAACTCATATTTGCAGAAGCCTGGATTACGGTATGCTCGACCGAAGACTTGGCCGCGTCCCTCTTAGCAGTCACAACAGCTTCGCCAAGAAGAACTGCATCTTCTTTTATAATTATCTTTTCCAGGTTTATCGATGACCTCTCAGGTTTGAAACTAACTTCTTTTTTAGCGTATCCGATAAATTCTATTACTAGCAGATGTTCCTCAGTACTGCGGTGTATTTTAAATGAAAACTCCCCATTCTCACCCGTCAAAGTGCCTGTCAGCAGTTTGTCCGATTTATATACCACGACGGATGCATATTGCACAGGTAAATTATTGGTGTCGACAACCGTTCCACTTACCGTACACGAAGTTTGACCATGGCTTGCAAGATGGGTGAAAACCAGAAAAGTTAAAATTACTATGAATTTGAGCTTGTTTGTCATTTTAGATGAGACAAATATGGGATGTTTTTACTAGTTATCAAAAGATCTTCAATTAGGCATTATACTTTTTTCGAAGTTGTAACAACTTCGAAATGCTTCTTTAGAGATAAAAGAGCTTACCCATCGGTAAAGTCTTATTATCTACTTGCAAGATTGCGTTAATATTAGACTTGGCGACGGTGCGAGAAGTTTAATTATAATTATGGTGATATTATAATTGTTCTCTGTAAGATGCAGTCGCTTCGCTATATATGATTAAACTTCCTGCCGCAGTTATTACATTTGTGGTTGAGGCTTTTGTGTCTGCTTATGAACATTAGTAAGATGCCGCCTAGAATCATCATGACTCCAACGATTTGTGCTAAGAGAGAGTTGGTCGGTGTTTCTTTTGGGTAAGCAAACCAGAGGGCAGGAATAAGGAATAGAATGATAGATAATAACATCAAACCTGTTGAATATTTGCCTCGGGGAATGGCTTCAACATCTTCGCTGCCGCATTTGGGACACATTGGTTTTGGACCATCAATATTATCCTTTATAATAGGATCAATCAACTCCAGTGCCCTGTTATAATCCTTTTCAAATACATATATGGAAATACCCGGAATAGGCCCGTAAGCTCCCGGCCGTTTATCTACGGTTTCATCATGCTGACGATATGCAATACTATTAGCATCAAGTACATTGACTATTCTGTTTGCGACAATGCCATTTTTGCATTTATATATCAATATTTCTTTCATGGCTTGTTTTTTAAATACTCGTACTTGACGCTTTCATTTTTACCTGATAATAATGTATCAGATTGTCAGACTAATACATAGGTGACTCGTTTTAGAACCTTAGTGCAAGTGTAAATCCAACCGTAGGCTGCATTGTATTGCCCATTTGTATGTAGTTGACTGAGGGATATAGGTCAAGGTTAAATGAGTAAACTTGCCTTAAGTCCTGTTCATACATATTCTTTACCTTTGCTATTCTAACGGCATCTACAATACTCCAAATATTCAGTCCCAAAGCACCCGCATAGCAAGCGGCTGCAACTATAAGCGGTCCTCCTTCTTCGCTATAAAAACCCGCTTGTGTGAATACGGCAGCAGCACTTACAAGCGCAGCATTGCCAAAGAATTTACCCAAACCTCGTCCCCACTCCCCAAGGATACACTCTCCAAGTCCGGGAATGAAAAAAGATGCCACACCACACCATCCGGGATTAAAATCACTTGATGATGGAATGTAATCTTTATAGTTGTATAAGAGTTTAAGCTCATTATACTTCATGCCCGGTCTAATGTCATAAAGAGGCTCTCTGCCCGAATAATAGGGGCTCGGCATCACTTTTTGGGTAAATACCTCACTTCTGCCCGACTCATAATGAATCATGAGAATGTCGGATTTCCATACGGTATAGATAACACCATCCGGTTCATCATACAGCCTGTACTTAACTTCATCTATGGTGATTTCAAGTACTTTAGCTCTAATTTCCTCACCATTTTTCTTGATTACGAAATCCTGGGCATTTGCTAAACTCATAGATGCAATTATGGCGATGAGAGAGTAAATTATTTTTTTCATAATACGAGTGTTAATGTTGATTTTTACCATGCCACTGATAAGTAGTCTCTTTTAAAACTGTAATGCAAGGGTAAATCCGACTGTTGGCTGAATTGTGTTGCCCGTTTGTATGTAGTTTAATGAGGGATAAAGGTCAAGTTTAAATGAGTAAGAATGCCTCAAATCCTGATCATACATATTCTTTACCTTGGCTATTCTTACCGCATCGATGATACTCCAAATATTAATTCCTACCGCAGCGGCATAGCCAACAGCAGCAATTGCAAGATGTCCCCCCTCTGAGTCTTCACTATGACCGACTCTTTCAAATATGGTGGCGGTAGTCATAAGAGCGACGCTCCCTATAAATTTACCAAGACCTCGTCTGAATTCCCCATTGATAGTCTCTCCAAGGCCCGGAATGACTGCAGATGCCACACCTGTCCAAACCGGACTATATCGGTCATACGGTGTTGAAATATAATTTTTATGGTTATACAATTTTTTAAGCTCCTTGTACTTCATACCCGGTCTGAGGTCTTCAACCGGTTCTCTGTCTGAATAATAGGGATCCGACATGGACTTCTGGTTGAAGATTTCATTTCTTCCCGACTCATAGCGGATCATAACGATGTCGGACTTATTTACAGTATAAATAACGCCATCGGGCTCATCGTACAGTCTGTACTTAACCTCATTGGTGGTTACTTCAATTACTTTAGCTTTAATATCCTCGCCATTTTTCTTGGTTACGAGGTCTTGAGCATTTGCCATACCCATAGATATGACTATGGCAATAATAGAGTAAATTATTTTTTTCATGACTTGAATTAAAATGTTACGAATTGGAATTTGAATATGTTTTTCTTTTGGCATTTATTTTTCGTAAAAAAGCTTAGGTTATTTTACTTGTCATAAGCAGGCTACCACAAAACTTTTAGCAAATTTATATAAATATAGCGGAAAAACGAGTAAAAAGTTATTTATATGGTGTTGTTCTCTTAGTTTTTCCAATAGCAGTCAAAAGGTTTCCACTTCTATGGGGCTGTCATTCTTTTGCTGCGGATAATAGCAGGTATTCCCTTTAATTTGGAGGGATTTATTATCTTTGCAGCGCAAAATGTGCTAATGTTTATTTTTTAATGGAATGCAATTATGAGGAAAATCACTGATGATGTTATCTACATAGGAATTGACGACTTTGATATTGACCTTTTTGAAAGCCAGTACAGAGTGCCGCAAGGAGTTTCCTATAACTCCTACCTCATTTTGGATGAGAAAGTAGCCATATTGGATACTGCTGATGCCAGAAAAGGAGAGGAGTGGGAGACGAATCTGAAAAAGGCCCTCGGAGAAAGGACACCTGACTATCTGGTTGTTCATCACCTCGAGCCCGATCATTCTTCGATGATTGCAAGAGCACTTGAATTATATCCCGATATTCAAATTGTTGCAGGGAATAGGGCTACTAAAATGCTGCCGCAGTTTTTTAATTCGCCGGATATCAGTAGCCGCTGTATCGAGATGAAGGAGGGGGATGTTTTGGATTTGGGAAAACACAAACTCCATTTTTATGCGGCTCCTATGGTGCACTGGCCTGAAGTGATGGTTTCGTTTGACGAGTTTGACGGTGCTCTTTATAGCGCGGATGGTTTCGGCAAATTCGGTGCACTTTCAAAATTCGGATTCTACAGTAGTGAAGATCCTGATTGGTCCGAAGAGGCACGACGCTATTATTTCAATATCGTGGGGAAATATGGCGGCCCTGTCCAGACCCTTCTTAAAAAAGCCTCTGCTCTTCCCATTAAATCTATTCGTCCGCTCCACGGTCCGATCATAGACAAGGATCTTGGAAAACATATCACACTCTATGATACATGGAGCACTTATTCCCCCGAATCAAAGGGTATAATGATAGCAGTGGCCTCCATTTATGGCGGCACAATGAAGGCAGCGGAAAAGCTGAAAGAGTTGCTTGATTCTAAAGGGGCGGAAAATGTATTTATCAGAGACTTGTGTCGCACAGACATTTCCCGCAATGTCTCCGATGCATTCCGCTATGAGAAACTTGTCCTTGCAGCCTCTTCTTACGATAATGGTCTCTTCACTCCTATGTACAATTTTCTTCATATCCTTCAGATTAAATCTTATTGCGGACGTACAATAGGGCTTATAGAAAATGGTTCATGGGCCCCTTCTGCGGCAAGAGTTATGAATGAAATGCTCTGTCAGATGTCAAATCTGACAATAGTGGAGCCGACCGTAACTATTCGAAGCCGTATGAAGAGTACCGACTATCCTGCCCTTGAGCAGTTAGCCGATGCGTTGTTGTAAAAAAGAGTACTCCACGGCCTTAGGGTTTAGCAGAAGGTATTATTCAACATAGAGTATCAATCCTTTCAGATACTCTCCTTCCGGATGGAAAATATTGACGGGATGATCAGCCGGCTGGTTTAGACGGTCGAGAATCTTTACATTGCGTCCCGCTTCTGCTGCAGCGGAAAAAACAGCGAGAGCGAAAGAATGGCTATCCACCACTTGTGAACAACTGAAAGTAAAAATGATACCGCCCGGCCCTACTTTGGAAATCGCAGCAAAATTGAGTCCCTGATAGCCTCTAAGTGCATTTCTTACTGCACCGCGGTGTTTTGCGAAAGCAGGAGGGTCTACAATCATCATATCATATTTACCCTGAGGTGAATTTTTGACGAAGTCAATGGCATCCTCACAGAAGGAACGATGGTTGGAAAAGGCGTTAAGAGCTACATTCCTCTCCATCATCGCCACTGCCTTGGCCGAACTATCAACCGAATCCACCCCTATGGCTCCGCCTGCAAGCGCATATACGGAAAAGCCTCCCGTATAAGAGAAGAGATTGAGTACATTGCGTCCGGTAGCATGCCGCTCCACCAGTGCTCTGTTCTCTCTCTGATCGAGGAAGAAACCGGTCTTCTGACCCTCATCCCAGTTGACAATGAACTTGTGTCCATTCTCAGTTACAATATTTTCGTGCTCACCGGTAAAAGTATCGTCTCGATAGAGATAACCGTCGCAAAGGTCGAGTCCCGCATTGAATGGCGCAGTTCCCGAACTTTTGTCATAAATTGCCTTGAGTTGGTCTCCATAAACCTCTTGTAAAGCATCGGAAATCTTTTTCAAAGAGAGAAACATACCCACTGAGTGTGCCTGCACCACCGCAACTCCGTTGTACCAGTCTACTATCAGTCCGGGGAGCATATCTCCCTCACCGTGAACCAGACGATAGCAATTTGTGTTTTTCAGGGATAAAGCGAGTCTCTGCCTAAATGCGGCGCCAATCCTTTCTTTCCAGAATCCGGGGGAGAGAGCAGCGTCATCAAAACTCAGAACACGCACAGCTATTGAGCCTATCTGGAAATGACCGTAACCCAGACATTCGCCGCTCCTGCTGATGATAGATACGATATCCCCTTCATACGGTTCACCTTCGATGTGCGATATGGCACCTGAAAAGAGCCAGGGGTGGCGTCGCAGGAGGGAATCCTCCCTGCCTTTTTTAAGGTGGATGCGTGTCATATTCCGTTTTCTTTGAGTGGAGCTTTTGGACAGGATAGGAGTTTTTTGTACATCTTGACACATATCCATGCGTCAGTGGCTGCATAAAGTTGCTGAGCCGGGGTCAGTTTTGCCGACTCCCAGTTGGAGAGTTGCTGTGCCTTGGAGATCCTTTTGCCAAGGATGATGGCAGCCAACTTACGTACACTCTTTTCGAGTATACCGTATTGTTCAACGAAATCTTGCAGGTCGATAAATCTTTGCGGCTCAAACTTTGTGTAACACTGCAGTCCTCTTATGTCATCCGTGGTGGCTGCTCCCACTTTAGTTATTTCCGGATTTGACAAGAGTTCAGCCAACTCCTGTGGAATGCCAATCTTCTGTACTCTGAACAGATATGCTTTAGTTTCGCTGGAAAGTTGCAGCAATGCCGTGGAATGTCGTGGGGTATTAGCTTGGAAATTTGGTTTGGTTTCGGTGTCAAAACCGATGAAGATTTGTTCCCTCAAATGCTTTATAGCCTCTGTGTACTTCTTCCCTATAGTCGATATCACACTTATTTCTCCTGGAAATGAAATGATCTCCAGACAATCTATCTCTTCGGGTGTAATGATCTCGTTTAACATCATTAGAGTGCAGGGTAGATGAGTTCGTACGAATAGGGCAATAGCAACTTGATACGCAGGAGGTTGTTACTGTCTATATTACTCTTGGAGAAGGGTACCTGTTTTGTTGTTATCTCTTTTGAATCCACATCCCTGCCATATTTGAACTCGTATGTGAGTTTGCCATCAGGGGTGAGGTATCTGCTATCGATAAATCCGTCAGGGACGGAAATATATCCGTCTACCTTCTGCTCCCCAATGCGCAGTGCAAGGTTGCCATCTTCTCGGAGAGTATTGTAACATTCGATTGCAGTGTAGACCGCGGGGTCAATGAAAATGAAATCATCAGCGATGAGATGCTTGTATATATATTGGCCGTTGACTTGGATATTTCTGAGTTCGTTTATGACTTGCCAGAGTGTTTCTATGAGGAAAGGGTAGTGGGTACAGCCTAAAATTACGGCTCTCAGTGGTGCTGTCGAGCTGCTCAAACGGTGTTTTTCTACGAGGGAAACGAGGTTGAAACGGGCGTAGTTCACTGCATCGTTGAGCTGGATATCTCTATAGCCGCCTTGAACGTCTCTTTTGTAAAGCATTCTGTTGCCTGAAAAGTCGAAATTGTAAATCCTCATTAGACTGATGTCGAGGGAATCATCTCCCCGGCCGATACGAGGACCTCTGTATGAATCGCGAGGTGTGTAAAGAGCTGGATTGACAAAATCCGGCTCGCTGTCAACCGCCTCTGCAAATCCATATCCTTTCTGATTCACAACCGTAACATCGGTCTTAATGCCACGTTCTGCCACCATCTCTTCGATTGTGCGCTGATATGCACCGGAGGCAATCGTACCGGGTGTCGCAAGTACTCCGATGGCGAAAGGTGCTTCACCTTCGCTGATATTTAACTGATCAAAAGTGGCTTTTACACCGGCGTTGATCACTCCAATAACCTTTACGCCTGTGTTGCTCTGCTCAAGTAGGGAAGTGATATCTTTCAGTCCATATGCAGTGGCGGTGTTGCAGGCGATAACGATGATTTTTACTCGAGGTTTAATTCCATCGGATTCCCTATCGTATTGAGTTTCATAGTAGTTATCATCGAGAAGGAAAAGCGCATCTTTAATGACAAGCTCCCTGAGATAATCACTCTTGCCTTCAGCGTCATAATTGCCATAGGGCATATTGGCTTGGTCTGCAAGATAGATGAAATGTTCGCCGGCAAAGTCGAGGATGTCATCGTCGCCCCGTTTGCCGGTAATATTGTCAAAGAGGTCGAGAGAGACAATCTTCTCGAGGACCGTCAATCCTCCCGTGCCGGAATCGAAAACTCCGATAGGTAGCATTTTAAGGTTTTCAGGATATTCTTCAAATTCTCCATAATATACTGAGGTGCTGTCAAAGAGAGCTCGGTCAACTATTGGCAGATTAATGTCCGCCTGCCGGACATTTGTTTTGCAGGAATATAATGCCGCAGACAATGCGATGGTGATAATCAGTGCTTTTTTCATAATTATCTTATGTAGTTGAATTTTCCGTATTCTGAAATAATTTCGACCTCGGCATATGGGGCTTTTTCAACTCTACCTATGATACGTGCCTCTATTCCGAATCCTTCGGAAATAGAGATAATATCCTGAGCGATATTATTAGGAACATAAAGTTCCATCCTATGTCCCATATTGAACACCTTGTACATCTCGCTCCATGGGGTTCCTGATTCTTGTTGGATAGTCCTGAAGAGCACAGGTGCGGGGAAAAGATTGTCCTTGATCACTTTGAGTCCATCTATGAAATGGAGTACCTTGGTCTGGGCACCGCCGGAACAATGCACCATTCCATGGATTTTCGGACGATGCTTCTCCAGCACTTTTTTGATTACAGGTGCATATGTGCGGGTAGGGGAGAGTACCAGTTTGCCGTAGGTGAGTCCGGTCTCCTGCTCGATATCGGTAAGGGCCTTACTGCCGCAATATACATATTGTTCATCGACGGAGTCGTCGAAACTTTCCGGATATTTTTCAGCAATGGAATGTTCAAAAACATCGTGGCGTGCAGAGGTGAGTCCATTACTTCCCATACCGCCGTTATACTCCTTTTCGTAAGTGGATTGACCGAAGGATGCCAGTCCCACCACAACATCACCGGCACAAATACGCGCATTGTCTATTACATCGCTACGGTGCATACGGGCACAAACGGTACTGTCCACTATCACAGTCCGCACCAAATCACCAACATCCGCAGTCTCTCCGCCCGTGAGCAGCAGTCCGATGCCGAGGTCGGCCATCTTGCCGACAAATTCCTGTGAGCCGCGTATCAGAGCACTGATTACCTCTCCCGGTATCAGTCTTTTGTTGCGTCCTATCGTGGAGGAGAGCAGTATATTATCCGTGACACCTACGCAGAGCAGATCGTCCGTATTCATTACAATCGCATCCTGAGCGATACCCTTCCAGACGCTCATGTCACCGGTCTCTTTCCAGTAAATGTAGGCCAGAGAACTCTTGGTGCCTGCTCCATCTGCATGCATCACAACGCAGTATTCCGGATCATTGCCCAAAAAATCGGGTACAATCTTGCAGAATGCCTTCGGGAAAAGCCCCTTGTCCATATCGGCTATAGCCTTATGCACATCTTCCTTGGATGAGGAAACCCCTCTTGCCGAATATCTGTTTGCTTCGGTATTGTTCATATTCAACATTATTTATCCGCGATCCGTAAAGCAATTCTCTATATTTATCTTTAGAAACTTAACCGGTTCTACTTTTTGAATAATATTCCACAAAATTACTTGTTTTATTGAAACAATCCCTCTTTTTTGCTATTTTTGTCTTCTTCAATTAAGCACAACACTATGCGTACGAGACTAATTGCCGCTTTTTTACTTTTGCCGGGGCTTCTTTTTGCCCAGAACAGGGTACAGAATTACATTAATAGGGAACTCAAGACCGATTCACTTTTTATCAATGCTGCCGTCGGTATCCTCGCTGTGGATGAAAATGGAAAAGATATTGCTTCCTGGAATGGGGAGATGCCATTGTTGACCGCCTCTACCATGAAGACCATTACAACAGGAGTGGCTATAGAGGTGCTCGGTCCTGACTTTAAATTCTCGACAAAAGTTGCTTACGACGGTCATATAATGGATGACGGCACCCTCAACGGTGATCTCTACATTGTAGGCGGAGGAGATCCGACACTTGGTTCCGATGATGAAATCGCATATCCTATAGATTCCATTTTCGGTATATGGGCCTCTGCAATAACTGGAGCAGGTATCAAACGTATTGACGGTAGCATTATCGGTGATGACCGTTTCTTCATTGACGAGAATATCCCCGACAGCTGGGCATATGGCAATCTCGGCTACTATTATGGAAGCGGTCCTTCCGGACTCTCTTACGCTGAAAACCTGAGCCGTTTTGAGATTGAGCCGGGAGCTAAAATAGGTGATCCCGTCAAAATCACACCGCTTCCTCCATATTCTCCCAAAATGACCTATATCAATGAAGTTGTTACCGGACCGGAAAAGAGTCGTGACGGCACGGAGTACTATGTTACAAACCTTGCTCCGGTCGGCAAATTTGTGGGCACCTATGCGGTGGATATGCCGAAGAGGGTCGTTACACGTTCCAATAGGTTCGGGCCTTCGACCTGTGCAGGTGCATTCGATACATTTCTTGCAGGCAAAGGTATTGTTTCACGTGGCGTAAATGATGTGGCATCTCTCAGGCAGATGGGAATTGCCGTTCCCAATCAGGAGGATCTCAATTATCTTGTGGAAACCTTCTCTCCCGAACTGATTGAGATAATCAATGTAACCAATACTATCAGCAACAACTTTTTTGCGGAGACCATGCTAAAGATGCTCGGCAAAGTTCTAGTTGACAATTCATATTTTCATGCATCCGCAGAGGCGGTAGAGCAGTATCTCCAAGATCGTGGTGTTGATACTTACGGACTCTGTCAGGATGATGGCAGCGGTCTTTCGAGAGAAAACTATGTTTCTCCCAGATTCTTCACCAATTTTTACGCTTATAAGGAACAAAGTGCTACATTTGCCGAATATTTTGAGAGTTTCCCAGGTCCCGGACGTCCAGGGACACTCGAAGGGGTGCTAAAGGGTGAAAAACAGGAAATAAAGGAGATTATCAGGGCCAAGAGCGGCTCTTTGTCGAGTGTAAGATGTTATGCGGGCTATGTTAAGACGAAGAAGGGACACATAAAGTTTGCCATACTGGTCAACAACTTCGATTGTCCAACAAGCGCGGTTCAGCCAAAAATCGAGGGGTTTATGAGTGAACTTGCAAAGTATGGCATGGGTAGCCGAAGATAGATTGAGAACCAAATAATTTAATAACAATAATAATTGATTTTTTAATATGCTTACATTATCCGAAAAAGCCAAAAAGATGCCGGCTTCCCCGATCAGGAAACTTGTTCCTTTTGCTGATGCAGCAAAGAAAAGAGGCGTTAAAGTTTATCACCTCAACATCGGTCAGCCCGACATTGCTTCTCCAAAAGAGGCACTTGAAGCTGTAAAGAACAACCGGCTCAAACTTGTCGAGTATCCCAATTCAGCAGGTAACAAGAGCCTTCTTGAAGGACTTGTGAAGTACTACAAGGGGATCAATATTGATATTGATGCATCTTGCATCAACATCACTAACGGTGGTAGCGAGGCCCTTCAGATTGCCCTTGCAGTTACCTGTAATCCCGATGATGAGGTTATAGTATTTGAGCCATTCTATACCAATTACAACTCATTTGCTCTGCAGAACGATGTTATCCTCAAGCCTATCACTACAAAGATAGAGAATGGCTTTGCACTTCCTCCAATATCTGAGGTTGAGAAGAAAATAACTCCAAAGACCAAGGGCATAATTATTTGCAACCCCGGTAACCCCACAGGCTCTCTCTATACCAAGGAGGCTCTTATGGAACTCGGCGCAATTGCTAAAAAGCATGGACTCTTTATCTATTCGGACGAAGTATATCGCGAGTTCTGCTATACTGATGAACCTCACTTCTCATGCATGCATATCCCCGGACTGGAAGAGAACGTAATTCTCCTTGATTCCGTTTCAAAGAGATACAGTCTCTGCGGTGTGAGAATCGGCTTTATAGTGTCAAAGAACAAAGAGGTGATGAAATATGTACTTCGTTACGCTCAGGCACGCCTCTGTTCACCTGCATACGGACAGATTGCTGCCGAGGGTGCTCTTGATACACCCGCTGAGTATTTCAAAGCGGTTCGCGACGAGTATATCCATCGCCGCGATGTCCTACTCGACGGTCTTAAGAAGATTAAAGGCGTAATTGTTCCCAAGCCTATGGGCGCATTTTACGCAGTGGTACAGCTTCCTGTAGATGACAGTGACAAGTTTGCACAATGGCTGCTTGAGGAGTTCCAGTATGAAGGTCAGACAGTAATGGTAGCTCCTCTCGCAGGTTTCTACGCCACAAAGGGACTCGGTACCAACCAGATCCGTATGGCATACGTGCTCAAGGAAGAGGACCTCAAGGCTGCACTAAAGTGCCTGGAAGTGGCTCTCGCGCAGTATCCCGGCAGAGTGTAGTCATTCCCAATGGATAATTGTGTTTAAAATGGGGAAGAGGTATCCGTAGATGCCTCTTTTCTATTTAGGTCGCTATCTTGCGGAAAGCACAAAAAAGGCATATTTTTTGTATGTGTACTTATTAACCAATTTATAATTATTATAAACAAAACTAAAACAACAATTTTATGAAAAAGAAATGGATTTGCACAGTGTGCGGATATATTCACGAAGGACCCGAACCACCTGAGAAATGCCCTATATGCGGCGTACCCGCTTCAAAATTTAAGGAAGTGGAAGAGAAAAAAGATGGCCTCGTATGGGCGGACGAACACAAGATAGGAGTAGCAAAGGGCTGCGATGAAGAGATTTGGAACAGTTTAAAGGATCACTTTACGGCTGAATGCGGTGAAGTTGGGATGTACCTTGCAATGAGCCGTCAGGCTGATAGGGAAGGTTATCCCGAGATTGCGGAGGCTTACAAGCGCATAGCCATAGAAGAGGCCGAGCACGCTGCAAAATTTGCAGAACTCATAGGTGAAGTGGTATGGGATACGAAGACCAACCTTAAGAAACGTATGGAAGCCGAGGCCGAAGCCTGCGCTGATAAAAAGCGTATAGCCACAAAGGCAAAGCAACTCAATTATGACGCCATCCATGACACAGTACATGAGATGTGTAAAGACGAAGCACGTCACGGACAGGCGTTTGAGGGACTATATAAGAGATACTTTGGAAAGTAATTTTCAAAGTATCTCAGTTCGGAGTTCTGAGTAAGTTTATTAGTTCAGAGTTCTGAGTACATAGTTCGTAATTTTTTTGAGTTAAGAGTCCAGAGTTTGGATTTCCGCGACAGAGTTTCGAGTTAGGAATCAAGATTTGGAAGTTCCAAGTTTCAACTTAAGAGTTTAAAGTAAATTTTAAAGTCCTGGGTTAAGAATAATTAGCCCAGGACTCTTTACTTCATACAGAATACTTTATACTACCTACTACCTACTACCTACTACCTACTACCTACTACCTACTACATACTACATACTACATACTACATACTATTTCGCCGGTGTCCACTTGCATCTGACTGGAGAGGTTATTTCTCCGCTTTTCTTCAGTTCTGCAAATACTTTGTCAACTACCTTGCGGTCAATTCCCGTGAGTTTTGCAACATCACCTGCGGAAAGGGGTTTGTCCGCCTCTCGCATCGTTTTGAGTACAATATTTTTTTCCATGGTTCAAATATGATTTTTTAAAATAAACATCTTTAATATTCCTCTTGGAGAATTCAACAAATGATATCAAAACTATCTTTTATTGATAATCTCGTTTGATTCCTTACCTGCCACCTTTTTTGAGAAATGCTCCATGAAGGTGTCGGAATAGCTCTTCGAGATAGGGATTTCGGCAGTACCGTCATAATCAAGGTCAATGAAGAATCCCTCCCTTTCGCTGCGGAGCACCTTGATTCTCGCTATATTGACCATATAGGAGCGGTGGCATCTGATCAGTGAAGAGCCCTTGAGAGACTTTTCTATCACCTTGAGAGGGCAGCGCAGCATATAACTCGACATTTCGCCGTTGCTAAGGTAGTGTATGCGCACATAGTTGTCCTGCGATATTATATAGTAGAGATCTGATTCCTTGATGGAGAACCTCAGGATACCATTGTGGTCATAGAGGTTGATGATTCTGGGTTCACTTTCAGGGTGAGTGGCGGTAGAGAGATCATCGTCAGAACTCGACTCGCTTGCATTTTTTTTCTGTGCAGCAACGTCACCTACAGTGCTGATTTCCTCTCCGGCATACGTCGGCTTGCCATACACGAACACAGGGCCATGGACACTCTTCTGCAATCCTGCTGAAAGTAGTCTCAAACGCTCCTTTTGGTCGCGTTGGATAGACCAGAGTATGGCGATGGTATTGGAAATGATAAGGATGGCGATTACCACTATCAGACCATTTGAAAACAGGGTCACAAATGGAAAATTTCCCACTACAAGGTCTGCTTTCATCAAGGTGTGTGTCACATAGGAATAAAAGAGTGTTATCACAAGTGCCTCAGCCAGCATCCACAGGACATAACTCCAAGAACGGAATTGCTGTCTCCTTCTAAGTCTGCACATAAGCATGCGACAGATAACCAGAATAAGTATCGCCAATGCCACACAGCCGACTGTGAGAAAGAAAGATACTGCCCCGGAGAGTTTAAACCAGGCAGTGGATGAAAGAGGCACATAAATTGAAAGGAAGCCAACTGTGATAACTACAGTTGCAATGATGGTAACAATCTGGTGCCTTTTTTCAAGAAGATAATCAGGTAATTTCCTATTCATTTCATATAATTCAGAACTCAAAGGTAATCAAAGATGCCACAAAAACGAAAATTTTACCCCAATTGGGACGAATTCCACCACATAATATCACCGACAACCACAATCATTTTGCAGTTTGTAGGCACTCAAATAGATTTGCCGGCGAAACTCAAAAAAAAATAGAAATGAACATTATAGGAACTGGAAGGGCCCATCCGTCACTTACAGTGACAAATGACATGCTCTCCACTTTTCTTGACACGAGTGACGAGTGGATAACCACTCGCACCGGTATAAAGCAACGCCAACTTATTTCACACGAAAAGTTAGAGGATCTGGCTGCGGAAGCTTGCAATAAAGCATTGGAAGATGCCGGCATCTCCGCAAAGGATCTTGACTTCATAATTTGCTCTAATGTAGTAAATGAGTACATTACTCCCTCATTGAGTTGTATCGTTCAGGGTATGATAGGAGCTACCTGCCCTTGTCTTGACCTGAACAGTGCCTGTGCGGGTTTTATTTATGCTTTGGATATCGCAAACTCTTTTTTCAGAAGCAAGAGAGACATCAACCATATCCTCGTAGTTTGTGCCGAAGAACCCACGCGTATGTGCGATTGGCAGGAGCGCAGCACATGCGTCCTTTTCGGAGATGGTGCAGGTGCAGCAGTCCTTACGAGAGGAGAGGATTTTAAAAACTTCTCACTCTCTTCCCTAAGTAACGTTGATCCCCTCTATCAGATTAGAGAGCTCGAAAAGACTCCCTTCATTAACAAGGAAGAATTCGGTGGTCCGCTGGTGATGAATGGACAGGACGTATTTAAACTTGCAGTTAACGCATCATTAAATGATATTAGCAGGGTAGTCGAAGGGAGTGGCCTCACTTACGATGAAGTGGACTATTATCTTCTACATCAGGCAAATATTCGTATTATTGAAACAATCAGAAGATCACTCAACCAGGACAAAGTCAAATTTCCGCACAATATTGAGAATTATGGAAACACATCCTCTGCCAGTCTCCCAATTCTCCTTGATGAACTAAACCGTAACCAAACAGTAAATAGCGGAGATACCATTGTGTTGAGTGCCTTTGGAGCAGGCTTCACTGCAGGAGCCTGTCTCCTTAAATGGTCAAAAAACGGAAAATCATGATAAAAACAAGAATTACAGAATTGCTGGGTATAAAATACCCTATTCTACAAGGTGGCATGGCTTGGGTCGCTGACGCCAGTTTGGCCAGTGCGGTCTCCAACGCCGGAGGTCTGGGCATCATCTCCTGCATCAATGCAGGTGCGGATGTGGTTCTGGAAGAGATCCGCAAATGCAAAAAAATGACAGACAAGCCGTTTGGCGTAAACATAATGCTGATGAGTCCCATTGCTGACCAGGTAGCGCAGTATGTAATAGACGAGCAGGTACCGGTTGTCACTACAGGTGCCGGTTCGCCTGCGAAATATATGGAACAGTGGCTTGATGCAGGTGTCAAAGTGATACCCGTAGTGGCCTCCGCAGCCTTTGCAATACGTATGGAGAGGATGGGTGCAGCAGCAGTTGTCGCAGAAGGCGGAGAAGCAGGAGGTCATATCGGTGAGATGAACACGATGGCTTTGATACCACAGGTGTGCGACGCTGTTTCCATTCCTGTAATTGCTGCCGGAGGAATCGCGGACGGTAGGGGCTTTGCGGCTGCAATGATGCTTGGAGCGGAAGGTGTACAGTGTGGTACTATCTTCATCACTGCTAGTGAATGTACAGCTCATGAAGTTTACAAGCAGAAGATTCTCGCCGCAGGCGATACCGATACTATTGTCACAGGAAAAACCCTCGGACATCCGGTACGAGCACTAAAAACCCCTTTCACCAGAAAATTTGCCCAAATGGAAAACGATCCTTCGCAGACGCCTGAAGCAATAATGGAATTCGGCAGCGGATCGCTTCGCAAAGCTGTAAAGGATGGAGATGAAAAGATGGGCAGTTTTATGGCCGGCCAGAGTGCCGGTCTTGTTAAGAAGATTCAGCCGGCAAAAGAGATTATACTCGAGATAATAAACGGTGCTCGTGATCTTATCGAACGGACTTCAAAATGTATTTGATATGGGACGCAGAGTAGTAGTAACGGGAATGGGGGTAATATCCCCCGTTGGCAATAATTTGACGGATTTCTGGTCTTCCATCAAGGCAGGCAAATGTGGAATAGGGCTGATAGAGCGTTTCCCCACAGATAATCTTTTAGTGAAAATCGCAGGTGAGGTTAAAGGCTTTAACCCCGGCGATTACGGCATTGATCCTCCCACAGCTCGTAAGAATGACCGCTATGCACTCTTTGCTCTGGCTGCGGCCAATCAGGCTATGAGCGCCAGCGGTCTCAATAAGGAGAATATTGCTCCAGAGCGCCTTGGAGTATATATCGGATCCGGCATCGGAGGTATGGATACTTTTGTAAGCGAGACCACCAAACTGGTCCAGGAGGGTCCCAAGTGGGTATCCCCACTATTTATCCCGATGATGATCTCCAATATTGCATCCGGCAACATCGCTATAGAGTATGATGCGAGGGGTGTTTGTTTGCCGATAGTGACTGCTTGTGCCACAGGTACTCACTCGATCGGTGAGGCTTTCAGAGCTGTGAAACACGGTTATGCCGATGCCATCATTTGCGGAGGTTCCGAAGCGGCTGTTTCTCCACTTTCCATCAGCGGGTTTGCCAACAGCAGAGCACTATCCCGCTCGGAGGATCCTCTGAAGGCCTCCCTGCCCTTTGATATACGCCGGCAGGGTTTCGTCATAGCTGAGGGAGCGGGAATAGTGGTGCTGGAGGAGTACAACCATGCCGTTGCGCGAGGTGCAAAAATCTACGCTGAGGTTTGCGGATATGGCAACACCTGTGATGCATACCATTATACCGCACCGCGACCGGATGGTACAACAGCAGCTGAAGCAATGCGCCAGGCTCTTGAAGAGGCAGGATACCGCAAGGGAGAGAAACTCCATATCAATGCACACGGCACCGGTACTCCTCTCAACGACAAGTCCGAGACACTGTCCATAAAACTTGCCGTTGGTGAAGAGGAGGCACGTAAAGTTGCCATCTGCTCCACCAAGTCTATGACCGGCCATATGCTTGGCGGTGCAGGAGGAGTAGAGTTGGTTGCAGCAGTAATGGCCCTCAATGAAGAAATTATACCTCCTACAGTCGGACTGATGGAACCCGATCCCGAGTGTGACCTTGATTATACCCCTAACACGGCACGCAATTTCGCAGCTGACATCGCTCTCTCCAATTCCCTGGGATTTGGCGGGCACAACGGCTGTATTGCTTTGCGCAAAATGAATTTATAAACATTTTTAACTATATTTGTACAAGATTATGACACGAGAGCAGATCAAAGATTTCATTCCCCATCGAGAACCGATGATACTCGTTGACAAAATTGAAATTGATGAAAACGATGTGGCACACGCCAGTTACCATGTTACCGGAAAGGAATTTTTCCTTCAGGGACATTTTCCGGGACATCCGGTAGTTCCGGGAGTTATCCTTTGCGAGATGATGGCACAGGCCTGTGCTTTGCTGATCGGAGATGATTTAAAGGGACGCACACCATTTTATGCGGGTATTGAAGGGGCAAAATTTAAGAGTTCGGTTTTCCCCGGAGATACTTTTGAAACAACAGCCAGGATTATCAACAAAAGGGGAATGATCTATTTCACCGAAGCTAGCGGATATGTGGATGGAAGATTGTGTGTCAAAAGCAGACTTTCATTTGCTCTTGTGGACAATGACAAATTGGAGGATAGGATACAATAACGTATAGCGAAATGGGACTACTTAAGGGAAAAATTGCACTGGTAACCGGTGCATCACGGGGAATAGGCAAGGCAATTGCCATCAAATTTGCCAGTGAAGGCGCAGACATTGCATTTACGGCACGAAGCGAGAGCAAGCACTTTCTCGATACCGTGGCTCAGGTAACAGCTCTTGGAGTGCGATGCAAAGGATATACCTCAGATGCATCTGATTTTAAGCAGACACACGAGCTTGTGGAGCAGGTAATGGCCGATTTTGGGAGAATCGACATACTGGTCAACAATGCGGGAGTGACTCGGGACGGCCTTCTTATGAGAATGAGCGAAGATCAGTGGGATGAAATCCTTTCGGTAAATCTCAAATCCGCATTCAACTTTACCCATGCTGTGGTACCCGTGATGGCACGCCAAAGAGGTGGCAGCATAATCAACATGACCTCTATCGTAGGCATTTCCGGCAATGCAGGACAGTGCAACTACGCCGCTTCAAAAGCAGGAATGATAGGCCTGTCGAAGAGTATTGCCAAGGAGATGGGTTCACGCGGCATTCGTGTCAACTGCATAGCTCCCGGCTTCGTAGAGACCGAAATGACCGATGCACTTCCCGAAGAGGTGCGTCAGGGATGGATCAAGATGATTGCCCTCCGTCGTTCAGCTACTCCCGAAGATGTGGCAAATGTGGCTCTCTTCCTAGGCTCCGACCTTTCCGGTTATGTTACAGGTCAGACTATAGTTGTGGATGGAGGAATGTGAAAAAGAGTTCGGAAAAATTCCGAACTCTTTTTTTAGTGTGTAGTTCTGAGTATGTAGTGTGTAGTAAGTTTATAGTTCCGAGTTCTGTCTTATTCTTTAACACCAAATTTACTCGGATTTTTATACATATATATTAAAAGTTTTGTTATTTCAGTGTTTGAGGCACAAAGTTGTAGAAATAGCTCTTCTGCAATATATGTATGTTGCCTTGCAAATTCCAACCACACAAATGTTTCGCTATTTTCACCTAAACAATCGGTAATTTTCAATAAAAAGTGTTTTAAATAATTCCTTTTTCTATAAGCTTCCGCTAAATTTGCACAAACAGATCTAGTCGAACGACGGATTTGGCTAGTTAGCGAATATTGCTCTTCTTTGGGAAATGAGAGAGTCAAATCGAAAATTTCACAACCCTGTTTAAAAGCTTTTTTGTAAACAATTAAATCCCTAAAATCACCAAATTTCTTATAACGCGCATTCATCACCTCTCACTCCCCAACTTCATACTACACACTACACACTACATACCATATTCCGAAACTTTTTTCAGGCCGTTGAGGCCGAAATAGGATTCCACAACAACCCCTTTGAGAAAGACCTTACGTCCGAGGTTGGAGGGATTTGAAACCAGATTCAGGGCGCTTTTAACGGCTGTTTTTGAGAGTTCGACTGAAAAACAGCCGTCACGGCTCTTTTCAGAGGCATTTTCCGCAATAGCAATATGTGAATCCTTTGTAAATGGGCCGACAAATGTCACCACCGATGAACTCATATCGCCCCCTACGATGTATCCCCACACCCAGAGCGTGTCTCCGATGCGATTTCTGGCTTGGGATACCGAAACAGCCTGTTGTGCACTACTTCCGTCTGCACCGTTAAACTCTTCGCCTATGACCACCTTTTCATTGATGTGCACAGCAGTCGTGTCTAATGCTATTGTAAACTCCGAACTTGATTGGGCTGATGATGCATCAAGTGCAATGTTGTAGATGTCACCGGCTCCAAGAGTGCGGCTGAATAATGGCACATTTGCTGAAGCGGTCTTGTGGCAGATGCTGACATTGCCCGCTTTGAGGTAAGCGGTGCGATTCTCTGTAAAGAGATATTCCAGACTGCCGGCCTCCTGTTCCAGCAAGATACATCCGCTGTTGTACTTTTTAAGAAAGTTTTCAGAAAATGAGAACTTCATGCCCGAATTGAGCTGTTTGCAGAGAAATGCCACGGAGACCTTTTCTCCGTTTGATACGACGATGATTTTGCTGTCACCGTACTGCGGCATCTCGAATGCGGGCTTTTCAAATTCAATAGAGCGTACGGAGACTTCATATGTGCCTGCGGGTACGCCAATTTCCGCCGGCCTCGATCCGTAAAGCCCGTTGTAAAGCGTCTCTCCGGTGTTGCTTCTGACCAGCAGAATGAATGAGTTGGTGTCCGGCAGCGATCCGGCTTTTGTAACGGTAGTTTTCAGCGGCGTGGCAAAAGAGAATGAGAGTGATGCCCGGCCTTCAGGGAAGGCACCCATATTGCAGGATGCCATAATGATGGAGAATAAAACCCCCATCAACACAAATCTTTTCATTGTTTACCTCCATTTTTATTAGTTTAACAATGTTGCAAGATATCTTCTTTCCCGTAAACTATCCGTGTTGAAACGGACTATTTTGAAAAAGTTTCTTTTTCTATAAAAAAAGGCTAAATTTGGCATTTCTTAATGCACTTGGTTTTATGTATAAAATAACAAATCATCCCATTCTGGATATTCCACAGGAGGATCTTGTGGAATTTCTATTTGAAGGCACTCCTGTTCGAGGACAGAGAGGTCATACCATCGCCGCTGCACTTCACCAGGCTGGATATCCGGTTCACCAACACAGTCTTTTAGGACGTCATCGTTCCATGGAATGTGGTATCGGTAAATGCGGTGCCTGTGAAATGTTGGTAGATGGCACAATCCGCAGGATATGTATCACTAAAGTTGATGATGTCAAGGTAGTCGAACGCATTGGAGATGCAAATTCCGCAGGAGAAAAAGGGGTGATGGCGGCATTGCCGGAGGGTTTTGTCACTGACACTCCAAAACGCACCTACCGCACGACGGTAGCTATAATCGGAGCCGGCCCCGCCGGTCTGGCAGTACGTGAAGAGCTCAACAAGGCAGGGGTTGACAATCTCGTCATAGATAACAATGACAAGATCGGTGGCCAGTTCCTGATGCAGACACACCAGTTCTTTTTCTTCGAACGTGATCGCAAGTTTGGGGGAATGAGAGGATTTGATATAGCTAAAACCCTTGCAGGAGATAGTCAGGAAGGGATTTTTCTCGATTCCACCGTATGGGATATCCTGGAAGGGAAACTTATTGCCGTCAAGAATATTGTTACCCAGGAGATATTCTACATTGAAGCAGAACAACTTGTGATAGCCACGGGGGCATTGCCATTCATGCCTCCACTAAAAAACGACGATGTTCCCGGAGTCTATACTGCAGCTGTAGTCCAGAGGATGATGAACAAGGAGTATACGCTTCTCGGAAAGAATATTCTCACTGTAGGGGCCGGCAATATAGGTTATCTTACCTCATATCAGGCAATGCAGGCAGGTGCCCGTGTCAAGGCCATTATCGAGGCTATGCCCCGCGAGGGAGGATTCCCTGTTCAGGCCAATCGTGTGCGCCGTCTCGGCATTCCTATAATGACCTCACATATTTTGCTTGAGGCAATACCAAATGAAGATCGCAGCGGCATCACCGGAGCCATAATCGCACGATGTGAAAATTTCAAGGCGATTCCGGGTACGGAACGCCGCATAGATGGTATTGACTGTATTAATATTTGCACAGGACTTATTCCTGACAATCAGCTGCTGCGCAAAGGACATCAGGTATTCGGACTTGCATGTCATGGAGTTGGAGATGCGGTGCGTATCGGTGAGGGTACTTCTGCGGTGCTCAGGGGTCGTCAGTGTGCTTTTGAGATCATGCAGGCACTCGGCCGCAGGATTGATTATGATGAATACCTTACCATTTCAAAGGAATATATAGACTCTCAGCAGCATCCCAAACGGATTCTTGAGGAGCCGCGCAAACCTTCTGCCGAGCGTATGGCCAAAGGTGGATTTGTCCTGCTGGATTGCCTCTACGGCTTTGCCTGCAATCCCTGCTCTTTTGCCTGCCGACACGGGGCTATTACAAAGAGTTCCACCTCCACAGTGCCGTTTATCGATTACGATAAGTGCATCGGATGTATGGAATGTGTGTCACAGTGTCCGGGACTTGCGATTTTCGGCTACCGTACGGATAAAAAGCAGCTTTATCTGCCTATCGAATACTCAGCGGAGAGTGGAAGCGAGGTTTTTCTCGTGGACAACGATGGTAAAAAGGTAGGAGAGGGTATCATCGAGCGTATCCTTACAAAGCCCAACCGTACCAATGTAGCTATAGTCAAGGCTACTGAAATCTACGATGAGAGCTCCCCTGATGACCTGCTTAAAGCGCGCGGATTCATAGTTAAAGAGCAATATCCGGAGCCGCCGGAAATGCAGACGGTACCCAAAGTGGATTCGGATAAAGGAGCTTTGGCTGATACTTTTATTTGTCACTGTGAGGATGTCAACCTCGAACAACTCCTGAAAATGATGGGTAATCGCACAAGCATCACGGCTCAGGAGCTCAAACACATCACCCGCATAGGTATGGGAGTCTGCAGAGGTAGCAGATGCCTCCAGAGAGCACGTCAGGCGCTACGCAACCACGGGATAGAGGTAATTGGCGAGTTTACTCCACGAGGACCTATGGCCAATCTGGTTGAGATCGGCGCAGTCTCCAATCGCGAAGGAGGTGGAACCTTCATTACATCCGGCCGCTTTACCAAACAGACTCCCGTTAAGGTGGGTGCTTTTGTGGCTGGAGGTGGAATAGCCGGCAGTGCTACCTTCAGATATTTGGCAGAGGCTGGTTTTTCACCTGTTTTGATCAATATGGATCACGGCAGCTCATGGAGAAATATTGCCGGCGGCCGTCCTGCTTTTTCACTTCCTGCACTTGCAGATATTGCTAAGAACAATCTCGAGATTTTCAAGGACCTACAATCCAAGGGAAATATTGATTACAGACTTATCAGATATATAAGCTTCGCACACGACGAGGCCAATTATAAGGCTCTTGAGGCCTCAATTGCCTGGTCGGATGCCTATATGGTAGAGAAAAAGGATTTCAAACGGGAAATATCGGACTATTTCAATCCGGATCTCGATATTTACAGTCATGCCCTCATATCGAGAGATTGCTGGCAGGCTTCTCCGGGTCGTACCATTGATTTGGTGCGCCATCTTGGAATCAATGCCGGAGGTACTGTTTTCGAGAATACGGAACTTATAAATGTTGCGAAAAATGGCGGTCTCTACGAATTGCTTGTCAAGCATCCCGACGGCAAATATGTGAGGTATCAGACGGAAATATTTGTCAACGCACTTGGAGCCAATGCGGAGAAATTTGCAAAACAGCTCGGCATTGAGACAGGATTGTTCCCTGTGCGTCACCAGGCTTTTATTACCAAGCGTCTCCCATTGTTGGGCAAGAACGGAGCTCCTCTCGATATGCTTATCGATCGTCGTAAATACAAAGGTTTCTCGGCAGTTTACGGCCAGCAGCTTGCAGAAACAGGGCAGATTATAGGATGTGCTTCGCCGGCCAATGACGCAACGGATACACTTAGGAATTTAAAAGCAGGTACTCGAGAATTTCTCGAAATAGTGGCGGAGGTGTTTTCGGATTGGATTCCGCAACTGAGTGGAATGAGTTTCCAGGCCACATGGAGCGGATATTACATAGAGCCACGTTATATCGTAGACCCTGCCAGGGGACTCTTTACCGGTATGCGCGGACATGGATTCATGTTATCGCAATATATCGCCAAACTCTATGTGGACTCACTCCTTGGAAGGGAAGTCCCCGATTATTTCCGCAAAATGGCCCTCGACGGCCCAGGCTTAAGTGAGCAAGCGTTTAAATAGTGTGTAGTGGGTAGTATGTAGTGTGTAGTTACGTGTTGCAGGGTACGTGGTGCACGTTTCGGGGTGTGGGTTACGAGACAAAGTCAGTTGTTCTGAGCTCCTTGTATTTCGTGCGACATACCTCTTTTGACTCAAAATACAAAAGTCAGAATCTTTATATATCATAAGATTATCCCCTTAGGT
>CAZRBY010000007.1:26481-39458 GCA_964598495.1 uncultured Muribaculaceae bacterium | reverse complement strand
TAAGGCTCGCCACTTCAGTAATGGGGTGGCTTATTTTATTATGACAATTATGGGTACAGGAATGAAGGGAAGGCATATTAATAATAAACACTCGGAATTCAAAAATCCGAACTTTCAACTACATACTCCATACTCAGAACTACCCTGCACCCTGCAACTCGATACTTATAACTCCACACTCAAAACTAACACGCACCCTGCACCCCGCAACTCGCACCTATTCTTTGTGTGTATAAAAGAACTTGCAGAAATAGCGCATCAGGATTACGATTAGAATGATGCTTATGAGTAGGATGTTGATATAGAGACGTTGGTGGATGGAGTCATTCAGAACCACCTGGTCACTATCTTCAGATAGAATAGCGGAAATTCTTTCAGATGTAATCCTGCGCGAAGGCCATTTGTGAATGATTGTCCCGTTGTCAAAATAGACTCCACCTCCATTTGAGCGTACAAGTGTCATTAGTGCTTTACGGTCAACTGTGTAGATGATTTCCTGAGGAAAAACTTCTTCTGAAGGAGTATCGTTAAACTCTCTTACGGTGCTAAGCAGAATAAATTTGCTGCCGGCTGAAAGTGCCTCAGATTGCAGTAGAGCAAGGTTGCTCCACATTTGCGGATTCATTTCCTCGGGATTCCATATTACTCCCGCTACCAGATGGCCTTCTTGCAAGAGTATCTCTTTATTATACTCTCCGACGGAATCCCTAAGTGAAAGATCAATTTGAGCAAGTTTCTCCGAGCCTGAAACCAATTTTGTCCTGGAATCGACGTAGATCCAGGTGGAATCGGGCAGAGCATCAAGGTGAAACGCCTGCTCCTTGCCCTCCTTTGAGTAGATGAAAATAGTTTCATATTCGGCATGCGACTCTTTTGCCAGCATATCAAGGTCGGTTCCTACCTTGTAGGCAGTGAAATCTATCTGGGGAATATTATAATATGTAGGAATTGCAATCAGGAGTGCTAAGCATAGGAAGAGTCCCACACTTACCCACTCAAAAGCTGCAACAGCGATGGGTATAAAACTTTTTCGATTGAAGAATAGCACTAGCGCACAGGTTAGCAGCACAAGATTTTTGTAGAAAGTCTCCAAATTAGTCAGGTGGATTGCCTCACCGAAACACCCACAATCAGTGATTGGATTGAATATGGCCAGATAGAGCGTGAGCAAGGTGAAAAAGGAGATAAAGCCAAGTCCCAACCAGGTAAAAAACTTCATCCTCAATCCAAGGAGAATTGATATGCCGATAAGAAATTCTATCGCTGAAAGTGCAATGCCGATACCAACTGAAGCAGAATTGAGGAACCCCATATGAAAAACCTCGAGATACTCCCGGATAATCAGTCCGGTACCGATGGGGTCGGTAAGCTTTAGAAAACCTGAAAGTATGAATGTAAGGCCGAATATTAGCCGACACAGAGCTTTTGATAACTTCATGACAATGCCTCTAACTCCGTTCTTATTTTGATGAAAATGTCGTTTGCCGGAAGCATGTTTCCGTATCCGTCACTGCAGTCTATTCTCTTGAAGTTCGCATCCAAAGCACATTGCTCCAGATATATGTTCCTAACCTTGACCTGGAAGTCGATATCGGCCTCGTGGATGTCGTTTTTACCCTCAAGATAGGCGCGGTCTTTTCCTTGGCGAGAGGCACTTAGCTTTGAATCAACAAAATTTATAGGTACATCGAGAAACAGGTTGAGGTCCGGTGCCGGAATGCCGAAATGTCCGAGCTCCACATCTATAATCCAGTCTCTGAGACGGCGCGCCTCTTCGGCTGATTCAAGCTTTGAGCACTGAAATGCAATGTTGGAGTAGTAATATCTGTCAAGCACAACGCATCGTCCTTCATCAAGCCAGTTGCGCAACATAGGGGCGGCATCTCTGCGATCCTCCGCAAAAAGCAGCGCTACAAGTTGAGGGTGAACCTGCTCAATCGAGCCGAAATCTCCTCTGAGAAATCCGGCGATGAGATCCCCGAAAACAGGAGCATCAAATCTGGGAAAATGGAGATATTCGACCTTGTGGCCGCGGGCTTCCATATAATTGGAAACCATCTTGAGCTGTGTGGATTTGCCCGCTCCATCAAGTCCTTCGAGTACTATCAGCATAAATGTTTATATTTGTATTTCGTTCCACAAAGTTAATTTATATCTTCGGATTATGGAAAAACATAGAGTAGAAATTATGGGAATCGTCAATGTCAATGACGACTCCTTTTTTGCGCAAAGTCGTGCGAAAGAGAAGGATGCCTTTATTGCGAGGGTTGAGACAATGCTTGAGCAGGGAGCCGATAGCATAGATATCGGTGCCGTTTCCACACGTCCTAATATGGTCCCCGTCTCTCTGGAGCAGGAGTGGGATAGGTTGTCACAGGTAGTGCAACTCTTTGCCTCACGTTTTTCGGGGGTGAGATTTTCAGTGGATACTTACAGAAAGGAGATTGTGAGTAGGGTTTATGATGTTACGGGCCCTTTCGTTGTCAATGACATTTCTGCTGGAGAAGAGGATCCCGGGATGTTGGAGAGAGTTGCCGAACTGGATCTGGAGTATATCGCAATGCACCGCAAGGGCGATTGTATAACGATGCACGACAATTATGAGTATGAGGATGTGGTAGCGGAGGTTGCAGATTATTTCAGGAACTTCGGGGAACTTGCAGCTGCTACTGGTGTGAGAGATTGGGTCCTTGACCCAGGTTTCGGTTTTTCCAAAAGTATTGAGGATAACTATCGTCTTTTCAAAGGATTGCCGGAGTTGGCCAAGTGTGGAAGGAGAATTCTTGTGGGTATTTCTCGTAAAAGAATGATATATCAGCCCCTCGGCTTAACTCCTGATGAGTCTCTGGATGCAGTTTCTGCACTCCATCTGCAGGCCCTGCTTGCAGGAGCCGATATTTTGAGAGTCCATGATGTTGCTGCAGCCCGCAGATGCGTAACTCTCTATGAATTTTTGAAATAAATCTGTACATTTGTAATTCGTATTTAACAAATGGAGTATGCTGGACCCTTTGATGTCAATATCGCCCGTTGATGGCAGATACCGTGCTCATACTGAGCAACTTGGTGATTATTTTTCAGAATTTGCGCTCATCCGTTACAGAGTAAGGGTGGAGATCGAGTATTTTATTGCGCTGTGTGAAATTCCCCTGCCGCAGCTCAAAGGAGTTGACCGTTCGCTTTTTACCGCGATGCGGAAAATCTATCAGGAATTCACTCTCGAAGAGGCATCGGAAATAAAATCTACCGAGAAAATCACCAACCACGATGTCAAGGCGGTAGAATATTTCATCAAGGAAAGATTCAGTAAGATGGGCCTGGAGCGGTACATAGAGTTTGTCCACTTTGGTCTCACTTCTCAGGACATCAATAATACTTCCGTACCTCTTTCACTGATGGAAGGCATCAGGGATGTTTATATGCCGGTTTTTGATAACCTTATTGCTGTTCTCCGGAAGATGGAACAGGAATGGGCTCAGGTGCCTATGCTTGCACGTACTCACGGTCAGCCTGCATCACCTACGAGACTCGGCAAAGAAATAGGAGTTTTTACCGCACGTTTGGAAGAACAGAAATCCCAGTTGACAGCTCTCCCTTACCCTGCCAAATTCGGTGGAGCCACCGGTAATATGAATGCCCATCACGTTGCCTATCCCTCAATAGACTGGAATGGATTTACAGCTCATTTCGTGGAGAGTATATTAGGTCTGAAGCGTTCTTATCCCACAACACAGATAGAGCATTATGACAATCTTGCAGCCCTGTTTGACAATCTCAAACGTATAAATACAATCCTGATAGATCTTTGCCGTGATATCTGGACATATATTTCGATGGAGTATTTCCGTCAGAAGGTGAAAGCGGGAGAGGTGGGCTCTTCTGCAATGCCGCACAAGGTCAACCCCATCGATTTCGAGAATGCCGAAGGCAATCTAGGAGTGGCAAATGCTCTCTACGAACATCTGGCGGCCAAACTTCCCTTGTCCAGATTGCAGCGTGATCTGACCGACTCAACTGTATTGCGCACTGTTGGAGTACCTTTAGCGCACTCTCTGCTTGCACTTAAATCATTGCTCAAAGGTCTGGATAAGCTCATACTCAACCATCCTGCACTTGAAGCGGACCTTGATGCCAACTGGGCGGTGGTGGCTGAGGCTATCCAGACAATCCTTCGCAGAGAGTCCTATCCAAACCCCTACGAAACTCTTAAGGAGCTGACCCGCGGCAATCAGCACATTTCCGCTGCTTCAATAGCTGCCTTTATTGATACCCTCGATGTATCTGAAGAGGTAAAGAAAGAGCTTAGGGCCATTACGCCGCATAATTATACCGGAATTTAATTCACCATAGATATGAAATGTTTTTTAAATATTGCAGCTCTGATACTGGTGCTGCTGACCAACTCCTGTAGCGCGCAGGTCAGATACAGTGATCATTTTACTACGGACAGGCTCAGGATTGACCTGATGTTTGCCGGTAACTCGCAAAACCAGAGCGTCTATCTTGACGGACTCCACTTCGAGAAGGAGTGGAGCGGCACAAGAGCTCATCTGATACCGGATTTCGACTATGGTGAGTATATGATTGATCTCTATACGTTCGACGGGAAAAAGATCTTTTCTCAGGGCTTTTGCTCCCTTTTTGCCGAATGGAGGACCACTCCGGAGGCTTCAAAGGTGGACAAAGCATTTTCCAACTCCTTGAGAATACCTTTTCCCAAAAAGGAGGTTAGAGTTGTGATATCGGAGAGAATAAAAAGGAGCGGCCAATTGTCTCCACTTTTCTCTTTTGAAATTGATCCCAATGATGTATCCATAAATAGAGATTGTGAAAACACTTTTGAAGTTGTAAAGGTGTTGTACAACGGTGCTTCCGAAAACAAAGTTGACCTAGTCTTTGTCGCTGAAGGTTACACGTCGGATGAGATGGAGAAATATCGTCGAGATGTGGAAAAATTCTCCGGCTATCTCTTTGATATTGAGCCTTATAAATCGCGCAAAAGTGATTTCAATGTCTGGGCTGTGGAGTCTGCTTCCGTGGATTCGGGCACCGATATTCCCCATCAGAATATCTGGAAAAATACTGTTGCCGACTCCCATTTCCATACATTCTACATAGAGAGATATCTTACTGCCCCCGACCACAAAAAAGTAGCGCAACTGGTTTCAAATGCACCCTGTGATGCAATTTACGTCATTGTGAATGTTGACAAATATGGTGGCGGAGGCATCTACAATTACTATGGTCTGGGTATGTCGGACAACAAATATGAAGCTGAAGTCCTCGTACACGAATTCGGGCACAGTTTTGCCGGTCTTGGCGACGAATATTACGATTCCGAAGTCGCATATGAAGACATGTATGATATGTCAGTAGAACCCTGGGAACCAAACCTGACCACATTGGCTGATTTTTCTTCCAAATGGGCTTCGATGCTACAAGAAGGCACTCCTCTGCCCACTCCCAACGAAGAGGCTTACAAAGGAGTTGTAGGGGCATTTGAAGGGGGAGGATACTCCGCCAAAGGAATTTTCAGACCCTATTTAGATTGTCGTATGAAAAGCAACACCGCCGAGGGCTTCTGTCCGGTATGCAACGCTGCAATCCAAAGAATGATTGACTATTACTGCAAGTAGCCGATGATAATTGAGAATTACGACTATTTTCTTCTGGACCTTGACAGGACCCTTTGGGATTTTGACGCTAATGCCTATGCAGCAATGGAGATGCTGCTTAACAAATGGAATCTACCGATAGGGAAGAGGGAGATTTTTTTCGAAAGATATGAAGTGATCAACCGCCGTCTCTGGGATGATTATGAGGCCGGACTGATTGCTAAGGAGTATCTTAGACGTGAACGATTCCACAAAACTTTAAAAGAACATTACGGCATAGATGACGTAGATGCCGCAGAGCAGATGGGAAAGGATTACCTCGATTTCATGGCTCTGGGTAATATTCTTATGCCGGGAGCACGCGAAGTGCTCGAGGCTATTGCCGCACGTGGCGGAAAGATGGCGATTGTCTCCAACGGATTCAGAGAGGTACAATACCGCAAACTCCGTGTTTCGGGGATTGACCACTTTTTCAGTGCAGTGATGATTTCGGAAGAGGTGGGAGTTCACAAACCCGACCCGCTCATTTTTCAAAAGGCACTTGAGACCCTTTGCGGGGAAGGAGTGGAGATTGATGAAAAAATCAAACCTCGTACCATTATGATCGGGGATGATTATCCCAATGATATAGTGGGGGCCATTGACTTCGGTATAGATAGTTTTTACTACAATCCTTCCAATAAAGAAAATCCCGGAAACGCCGTATGGCACTCCCGGGATCTACTTTTACTATTGTCAGATTAGAGTTTGCGCTTGATTTCAACTATGGTGTAGGCCTCGATTATATCACCTATTTTGACATCGTTGAATCCGTCAATATTCAGACCGCAGTCAAATCCTGAAGCTACCTCCTTTACGTCATCCTTAAATCGCTTCAGCGATCCAAGTTTGCCTGTATAGATTACAATACCGTCTCGGATTACCCTTACCTTTGATGTACGGGTCAGTTTACCCTCCTTAACCATACAGCCGGCGATTGTACCAACTTTGGAAATCTTGAAAATTTCGCGCACCTCTGCAGTAGCAGTAACTTCCTCTTTCTCCAAGGGGGCGAGCATACCTTCGATACTGCTCTTGACCTCGTTGATAGCATCGTAAATTACTGAGTATATACGTATTTCGATACTCTCACTCTCAGCAAGTCTGCGCGCTTCCATAGAAGGACGAACCTGGAATCCTATAATTACAGCATTGGATGCTGAAGCCAACATTACATCGTTCTCAGAGATAGCACCCACAGCTTTGTGGATTACCTTGACCTGAACCTCCTCTGTAGAGAGTTTGATAAGTGAGTCGGCAAGGGCTTCGACGGATCCGTCCACATCAGCCTTGACGATGATATTGAGTTCTTTAAAGTTGCCCAGCGCGATACGACGTCCTATTTCCTCGAGAGTAATGTGGGGCTGTGTATGAATGCCTTGTATACGGATCAATTGCTCTCTCTTATTGGCGATCTCGCGTGCCTCTTTCTCATCTTCGAGAACGTTTAGTATGTCACCTGCAGTGGGGGCTCCATTGAGACCAAGCACTGATACAGGCGTTGAGGGACCTGCTTCAGTAATGTGCTGACCTCTTTCATTGAACATGGCTTTGACACGACCGGTGTAAGATCCGGCGAGCATGACATCGCCTAACTTCAGTGTGCCCGATTGGATAAGAACTGTAGCCAGATAACCGCGGCCCTTGTCAAGTGAGGACTCGATGACACTACCGATAGCACGTTTGTCTGGGTTGGCCTTCAGTTCAAGCAGGTCTGCTTCGAGAAGGACTTTTTCAAGCAGTTCCTTGATATTGATACCTTTCTTGGCTGATATTTCCTGGCACTGATATTTGCCGCCCCAATCCTCTACCAGAATATTCATATTGGCTAGCTGTTCTTTGATTTTCTCCGGATTGGCGCCCGGCTTGTCAATTTTATTGATTGCAAAAATCATCGGTACTCCTGCTGCTTGAGCGTGGCTGATTGCCTCCACTGTCTGGGGCATTATGGCATCGTCAGCCGCCACAATGATGATGGCAACGTCTGTGACCTTGGCACCGCGTGCACGCATCGCTGTAAATGCCTCGTGGCCGGGAGTGTCGAGGAATGTAATACGTCTGTCTGAAGGGAGTTGTACGTTGTAGGCACCGATATGCTGAGTAATACCACCTGCCTCACCTGCAATCACATTAGCCTTGCGGATATAGTCAAGCAACGAAGTTTTACCATGGTCTACGTGTCCCATAACGGTAACAATGGGCGGACGCTCAACCATATCTTCTTCCTTGTCCTCTTCCTGCTCTATGGCACCTTGGGTTTCCACTGTCACAAATTCAATCTCATAGCCAAACTCTTCTGCTACAAGCACGAGTGTTTCAGCGTCGAGACGCTGGTTGATGGAAACCATCATTCCAAGGTTCATACATGCCTCTATAACTTTGGTTACCGGAGTGTTGTTCATTAAGATAGCAAGTTCGTTGGCTGTAACGAACTCGGTCACCTTGAGAATATTACTGGAAAGTTCCTGAAGAATCTGCTCCTCTTGTGCCTTCTGGGAAAAAATTTCCCTCTTTTCACGGCGGCGCCTTGATCCCTTGGTCTTTCCCCTACCCTCAGTCATGCGGGCATAGGTCTCTTTTATTTGCTTTTGTACCTCGTCTTCATCAATTTCGGGGCGTACTGATTTGAAGCGATCTTTCTTGCTATATCTACCCTTGCCTCCGCCATGAGCTTCCTTCTGCTTCTTGTGATCCGGATGCTCCTTAGTAACATCCACCCTTTTGCTATTTTGGATACGCTCCCTCTTGCCTTTACTTCTCTTTTCACTCTGCTGCTCAGTCTTATCGCTCTTAGGTTTCTCCCTTTTCTCAAATTGGGAAATATCTATATGGCCGACGACTTTAGGGCCCGGTAACTTTCGTACATGACTCTTTACCTGTTTGGCCTCTTTCGGCTTTTCTTCCTGTGCGGGGGCCGTGCTCTTCTTTGGGGAAGTGGTTTTCTTATTCTCGGATTCGGAAGGTGTTTCATGCACCTTTTTAGGATCCGCTTTCGGAGTTTCCGTCTTTTCCTGCTTAGGTTTTGGTCGGGTTGTGATTTTTTTCTCGTCAAGATCGATATGTCCGGTAACCTTGACACCTGAGATCTCCGGCTTGCTCTCGGGGACTGCCTCTACAGGCACAGGATCGGGAGTTTTTACCTGTTTCTCCGGGCTTGACAGAACTTCGCTCGTTATTATGACCTCTTTGACCGGCTCTTCTTCATGTTGCTCATTGCGGTGCTCCATATCGGTGATTGCCATCACTTTCCTTACAATCTTCTTTGATTCGTCCTTAATGGCCTTATCCTGTCCATATTCCTTTGCAACCATATCGTAGATATCCTGCGAAATTTTGGACGTGATGGTCAGGTCGCTGCCCTGTCCCTTCTTTTTAAGGAAATCGAGCAGTGTGCTTGTGCTTATGTTAAAGGCAGTCGCTACCTGTTTTATTCTGTATTGTTTCTGATCTGACATATATTTTCTCCCGATGTTAATTGTTAAAACTACTCTTCAAATTCCGCTCTGAGGATTCTTTGTACTTCGATTGCGGTCTCTTCTTCAAGGTCGGCCCTCTTTACGATGTCTTCAACTGAAAGTGCCAGAACGCTTTTTGCAGTATCGCAACCTATTTTCTGCAGTTGCTCTATAATCCAGGTATCAATTTCGTCGCTGAATTCTGTAAGCAATACATCCTCTTCAGGTTCTAGACCGTCATCATCGCGGTAAATCTCAAGTTTATAGCCGACAAGTTCGCCTGCAAGGTTAATGTTGCTGCCGCCCTTACCCACTGCGAGGGAAACCTCGGAGGGTTTGAGATATACATTCACCTGTTTAGCCTCTTCATTGAATGTCATAGAAGAGATTTTTGCAGGACTGAGTGCTCTGGTTATGAGCAGCGACTTGTTGTTGGTCCAGGGGATAACGTCAATATTTTCGTTGCGCAATTCGCGGACTATGCTGTGAATACGGCTACCTCTTACACCTACGCAGGCTCCAACCGGATCAATGCGCTCGTCATATGATTCTACGGCAACTTTAGCTCTTTCTCCGGGTATCCTGACAATTTTCTTGATGGTTATCAGACCTTCGAAAATTTCTGCAACCTCCTGCTCGAAAAGTCTTGCGAGGAAGTCGGTCGATGTACGTGAAAGAATAATCACGGGTGTGTTGTTGTTGAATTTGACCTCTTTGATGATGGTTCTCACAGTGTCACCCTTCCTGAAGAAATCTCCTGGGATCTGTTCCTCTTTGGGGAGAATCAAGTCATTGCCTTCATCATCTCTGAGTACTACTTCCCTCTTCCAAACCTGATAAACCTCGCCTACAAAAAGATCACCGACTTTTGTGCTGTACTTGTTGTAAAGGTTGGCCTTCTCAATATCCATGATACGTCCCGAAAGACTTTGCCTAAGGTTAAGAATGCCTCTACGGCCGAAGTCGGAGAGTTTTATCTCCACAGAACACTCCTCTCCAAGGTCATATTCGTCAATCTTGTTGGCCTCTTCGAAAGAAATCTCAGTCATGGGGTCGCTAACCTCTTCCACTACTTCCCTGTTCCAGAAAATCTGGAGGTCACCCTTATCAATGTTGATGATGATGTCGAAGTCACTGTTTTCGCTATACATCTTCTTAAGCTGTGAGAGGAATACCTCCTCGAGCACGCCCATCATGGTGGCCCTGTCGATGTTTTTCTGATCTTTGAATTCAGCAAATGTGCTGACTAGGTTTAAACCTTCCATTTTTTTGTTGTTTTATCTATTATTTTATTTGCCAAAATTAATTACTGGTTTTGCCGATTTTATCTTATCAAAAGTATATTCTTCGGTAATTTTCCTGATTACTTTCTTTTTCTCTCCCTCAACCTTTTCGGACACTTTGGTCAAAAAAGTGATTCCCTCTTCCGAAACGGCAGTCAGCATACCATTAATACGTCCTCCGCTTTTGAGTGTGAGTTCAATCTCGGAGCCAAGTGCCTTGCGATACTGTCTTAACACCTTGAAGGGAGCTGTAAGACCTGCAGAGCCCACTGTAAGTGAGAAATCTTCCTCATCCCGATTCAGCTTGGACTCTACGAAACGGCTTATATCTGCGCAGTCGTCAAGAGAGAGAAACCCTTTGTCTATTTCTATGACAATCTCAATGTCATTCTCCTTGCTTACCTTGACATCCACTAAAAAAAGGTCGCTTCTTTGTGCGAGAAACTCCGCTAAAATCTCTTCTATCTTCTCTTTTTGTATCATCATTTGGATATTCTTTAAAAAATAAGGGGACTACACGTCCCCTATCTCTTTCACTATATCTGCCGCAAAGTTAGCAATTCTATGTTAAACGGCAAATTTTTGTTATATTTTTGGCATATTTTATGAAGGGGCATATAAGATTATTTATGAATAATGTCTGATATATGGATGTTACGGCACAAAAGATAGCAGAACACCTCGGTGGAGAAGTAGTTGGGGATCCGCAGGTCAGGGTATCTGCTCCTGCGAGGATAGAGCAGGGGCGTCCGGGTACAATATGCTTCTTTGCAAATCCCAAGTATGAACACTACGTCTATACGACGAAAGCCTCAATCCTGCTGGTTAACAGCTCGTTTGAGCCACGTCAAACGATTCCTGCAACTCTTGTCAAGGTTGACAATGCTTACGAATCGGTTGCAGTACTTCTCGACTTTTTCAACACTCTAAAGAAGAGCCGTCCAAGAAGCAATCGCCTTTTCGTCTGCCGTCCTTTTTCGTCAAAGATAGGGTTTGGCACCTTTGTGGGACGCGGTACTTTTATCGGTAAAAAAGTGACCATCGGAAAAAATTGTCATATTTACCCACAGGTTTATATTGGTGACGGGGTGACAGTTGGCGACAATACTGTTATTTATCCGGGCGTACGCATTTACCGTGATTGCGTAATAGGACAAGATGTCATACTTCACGCAAATGCGGTTATCGGTTCCGACGGTTTCGGTTTCGCTCCGCGTGAAGATGGCTCGTATCGAAAGATTCCGCAGACCGGAAATGTCATTATAGAGGATGATGTGGAAATAGGTGCCGGCACGACAGTAGATAGGTCTACAATGGGCTCCACGATAATCAGAAGAGGTGTCAAAATTGACAATCTATGTCAGATTGCACACAATGTGGAAGTGGGTGACAATACAGTGATTGCTGCCCTCAGTGGCATTGCAGGCTCGGTGAAAGTTGGAAAAGGATGCATCATGGGTGGGCAGAGCGGTATTGCCGGTCATATTACTATTGCTGATAAAACTACTTTGGCAGCCCAAAGCGGCATAATAGGGAATATCAAAAATGAGGGTGAAGCTCTTATGGGATATCCGGCAATAAGTTACAGAGATTATATGAGGGCTTATGCCTTGTTTAAAGCAAGCGCAAAGAAATGAAGGAGAGACAGAAGACAGTAAAAAAGAGTTATACCTTTGAAGGGAAGGGATTGCATACGGGTCTGCATTGCAGGATGACAATATTTTCCGCACCGTCGGATCATGGTATAGTGTTCAAAAGGACTGACTTCGGCCAAGAGGCTATTATAGAGGCATCTTGGCGCAATATCGCAGGCACGGCAAGGAGTACGGCCCTCTCTAAGGACGGTGTCGATGTAATTACCATCGAGCATCTTCTTGCAGCATTTTCCGGACTTGGGATTGACAATGCTCTGGTCGCAATTGACAGTGCGGAATTGCCAATTCTGGATGGGAGCTCAAGACCTTATGTTGAGGCGTTTCTTGCGGACGGGCTTCATGTATATGATACGCCCAGAAGATATCTGGAGGTAAGCAAACCGTTTTTGTTCGAAGATCCTGTCACAGGCTCTTCTCTTCAAGTGTTGCCGGCTGACAGTTTCAGCGCAGAGGTGGAGATTGACTATGGATCTAAAGTGCTCGGAGTGCAGAAAGCACAATTTGCCGAAGGCGATGACTTCGCTTCTGCAATAGCTCCCTGCCGAACTTTTTGCTTCCTCCACGAATTGGAATTTCTTATTAACCACAATCTCATCAAAGGAGGAGATATGGATAATGCCATAGTAATTGTGGAAAATGATGTCGATGAAAATACTCTGCGTCGTCTCAAAACAATTTTCAATGTTGAAAACCTTGAAAGGGCACCTGAGGGATATCTCAACAATCTTACTCTTCATTTCGAGAACGAATGTGCCCGTCACAAACTCCTAGACGTTATTGGCGATTTCGCCCTTGCGGGACTTCCACTTAAAGCCAGAATCATTGCCCGAAAGCCGGGGCACTCCATCAATACAGCTGCGCTTAAATCTATGTTTGAAAACAATAATATAGTGTGTAGTGTGTAGTGTGTAGTGTGTAGTGGTACGGTTT
>CAZRBY010000007.1:12411-26471 GCA_964598495.1 uncultured Muribaculaceae bacterium | reverse complement strand
CCGAGTATTTAGTATGGAGAACATAAGAGAACGAATAGAATAAACAGAATAAACAGAATAAACAGGATAATTGTATATATTTATGACAACTAAAACGAATTACCACGGTGCATATATCCATCCTGATGCCAAGATAGGCAGAAATGTAGAGATAGGGCCATTCAGTTACATAGCCGGAAATGTTGAAATAGGGGATGGTTGCCGTATAGGACCCAATGCCACTATTCTTGATTATGTCAGAATAGGTGAAAATTGCAAAATTTTCCCCGGTGCCGTAGTCGGAGCAGAACCCCAAGATCTCAAGTTCCATGGAGAAGAGAGCCACGTCATCATTGGAAACAATACAACTATCAGAGAGTGTGTGACCATCAATCGCGGCACGGCTGCCAGCGAGAGATATGCTACCGTAGTAGGTGACAACTGCCTCATCATGTCTTATGTACATATTGCACATGATTGCCGCATAGGCAACAACTGCATTTTCTCCAGTTATGTTGGAATGGCGGGAGAGACTGATGTCGATGATTGGGCAATTGTTGGCGGAGGTACGCTTATTCACCAGTTTTCACATATAGGAGCCCATGTGATGATAGGAGGTGGTACCGGAGTAGTTAAGGATGTCCCTCCATACATCCTCGCTGCCCGCAATCCCATAAATTTTGAGGGGATCAACATTGTAGGCCTTCGTCGCCGCGGTTTCACTCATGACGAGATAGATGAGATCCGTGAGATTTACAGGGTAATCTATGATTCCGGCATGAATATCTCCGATGCCGTTTCCAGAGTTAAGTCAGCCTTCCCGGATACCGAAGCCAAAAAGGTAATTTTGGATTTCATATCCAATTCTAAGAGAGGTATCGTCAAGAAAGGCGCCAGCAGCTCTATTGATGATTAGGTTTGAACAATCCGTACTGACTACCGCGTACTTCCCTCCGGTTGAGTATTTTTTTGCTATTGCAGGCAGCGGTAAGGTGATGATTGAGCAGTGTGAAGTTTATCAGAAACAGTCCTACCGCAATCGTTGCAATATTTGTTCGGCTGCAGGTAAGGAATCTCTCTCAATACCTGTTCTAAAAGAGGCTTATCAAAAGGTGCAGATCCGTGATGTTCGGATAGACTACGGAAGACCCTGGCTCCAGCAGCATAAGAGAGCTATTTTATCGGCTTACAACTCATCTCCTTTTTTCGAGTATTATATGGATGATCTCTTTCCGATTCTTGACCGGAAAGAGACTTTTCTTTTCGATCTGAATCTGCTCCTGCTGGAGAAATGTCTCGAACTGACCGGCATTAAGGCGGAGATAGAGTTGACCTCAGATTATCAGAAGGAGTACCACGAAGGAGATTTTCGCACTATAATACAACCAAAGTATCGTGGTGAAAATCTGCTTGCCAAATATAAAAAGGAGAAGACCTGGACTCAGGTCTTCTCCGATAGATTTGGTTTCATCGGGAACCTCTCGATTATCGACCTTCTGTCGAATGAGGGCCCCAATGCCGTCTCCTATCTTCTTTAGAATTTGAATCCGAATGTAAACAGGAGCTTGCCCCTGCTAAAGGTGTAAGTGCCTTCAGGGGCTTCTATGCCGCTGTAGTCGTTGTAGAGGGTGAAGTTTTCGGAATTACGAAGGCTTCTACGGTAGGCTATATCGAGAGTTGTCCTGCCTTTGCCTAATTTAAATCCTATACCTCCGGAAATGTATTGCTGCGCATCATAAAACTCGGGATCAGGAGAACTGTAATAGTTGTATCCCAGTCTGAGAGCCATGAATTTCAAAGGCCACACTTCTGTTCCAAGTCTTAAGATATCACTTCTTTTGAAATATCTGGTAATCTCGTTGTTTTCCTCCGAAAAAACATCTTTGTTGCCGCTATTGTCTGCCATCGCAATTTTCGAATAGTTTACACTCTCGTAGTCGGCGCTGATAAGGGCAATGTCGCTGAAAGTGAATGCGGCTCCGACACTCCATCTCATAGGAGTTTTGACCTGATAGTTGTATGCTCCTACAGGGGAGTCTACATCATAGTAGTTGCCATTGACAAATGATGATGTCATATTTCTCTGCCAATTGTCGGTCATGTCATACCAGGTGGGAGAGGTGAATGAGGCACCGAGACGGAGACCCGGGATGGGAGTCACTATGGCTCCAACCTGAAAGTTGACTCCGGAGCCGTTCGAGCGCTGCCAGTAGGTAGAGGTCATCGACTCAAAGCCATCCTGAAAATCCCTTGAATTTACTGCACTCTCACCATAGGTCTCGTTCAATTCATATGTGAGACTCATAAGATTGAGGTTGGCTCCGAAATAGAAGAAGTCCGAAATATTGCCTCCGAAGTTGAAGGAAAATGTGTTGGTGCCGCCATGTATTTTGCGATAATAGTTCTGTTCGAGTTCTCCACCCAATTCGATGATGCTGTTATCGTAGATATTTTCGGTCGATCCGATGTAATCGTAATCTGAATCGGGAGTATTGGCCAGCAGATAAGTTTCCCATGCCAGGACCTCAGGCCATGAGAGGTTGTTATTGTAGAATGCGTCGTACGAATCAGTGCTTTCAAGCGCCGATACATGAACTCCGGAGAGACCGGAAGCTATGGATCCCAGAAGGGATGACTTGTCAGTCCTGCAAGAAGCGGTCATTATGGAGTTAAAACTGTTGGTGCGGTTGAGTGTTACACCGAAGTTGTAGTTTAGAAGTCCGGAGTACTTACCCGTATCAAATGCCATGACAAACCCCAGATTGGACATTGCCATCCTTGTGAAGGAATCAGAGGAAATGTTTTTTAAATTATCATTACCATAAGCGGTTTCGCCATTGCTTGTAATAAACGAAGGAGTTAGAGAGATTTGAGAATATCTGTATATAGCGCTGGATGCAGGGTTGATGGCAATTGCTCCCAAATCGCCTCCAATAGCGGTGAAAGCGTTGCCCATTGCAAGTGAACGTGCCGTTCCCTCATAGTGTTGTTGGGAGAATGTCAGAGCCTCTCCTGCAGTCTGGGCATTAAGTCCTGTTGTCAGCAGGATAGAAAACAATATTGTCGTAATCTTTTTCATTGTCTATTTACATTTTGATTTTTGAATTATCTCCTGCCGCCGGTACCTCCGCCACCGCTGCGTCCGCTGTTACTGCTGGTGCCGGTGCTGCCACCGCTGTATCCGCCTCCGCCGCTGCTATAACTGCCTGAAGAACTCCTGCTGCTACCGGTGCTATAGCTGCCTGAAGAACTCCTGCTGCTACCGGTGTTGTAGCTGCCTGAAGAATTTCTGCTGTTACCGGAACTATAACTGTCGGAGTTGCGTGAGGAGCGTGTTGTGCCCGAACTCACACTACCTGAACTGCGTGTAGTGCTGCCTGAATTGCGTTGATAGATGGTGCCGCTACCGCTTCTTGACGTGGTGGCACTGCGTGCACCTGTATAAACTCCACCTGAATTGTAACTGTCAGCACTTCTGCCTTCACTCCTCCTCGTGTATGCGGATCTACCGGATGTCACTGTGCGTGGAGTGTTGCGGTAACTCTGGCCGTCAGCTACAGAGCGTTTGCCGTAAGCAACATCCTGATAGTAGTTGCCGGGATTTCCGGGTCCTGGATAGTATCCGTGATAATACCATGGATTCCAATAGTTGTAGTACCAGCCATATCCTCCGTATCCGTAGTACCAAGGATCATACCAACCACCATACCAGCCGGTATACCATGGATCATACCAGCCGCCATACCAGGGACTATACAACCCGTTGTACCACGAGTAATAGGGGTAACCGAAATAGGGATATCTGTATGACCCCCACCAAGGGTTGTACCAGGGGGAGTTCCAAACACCGTAATCAACATAGAAGGTGTAGGTAGGACTATCGAATTTTCTCAATCTTTCTGCATAAGATGTTCCTTCCTCTACGAGGTAGTAATTACCTTCCTCGTCCTCCAGAATATATGATTGCGGTTTATTCATAGACTCGTGCAACTCTTTGTTGGCTGCAACCATATCCGCCCTCGATTCGCGTGTAGGCCTGTAGTATATGCCGTCATCAAACGATGCGGAAGAATAATAACTTGTGGTACCACAAGAGCTTATCACCACCGTAACGGCTATAAGAAACAGATAGAAAACTTTGTTTTTCATTTTTACCTCCTGTGTTAGATAATTTTGTACTTTTGCAGTCGCATTTCATTACAAATATATCAATTTTTATACCAAATACAACAAAAAATGGCAAAAGAAGTAACAAATAGGGAAGAGAACTACTCCCAATGGTACAACAATCTGGTTTTAAAGGCGGATCTTGCTGAACAATCGGCAGTTAGAGGGTGTATGGTGATCAAGCCGTATGGCTATGCCATCTGGGAAAAGATGCAAAACGAGCTTGACAAAATGTTCAAAGAGACAGGCCATGTCAATGCTTATTTCCCTCTCTTCATACCCAAATCATTCCTCAGCAGGGAAGCGGAGCACGTGGAAGGGTTTGCAAAAGAGTGCGCCGTGGTAACACACCACCGTCTGATGGCCAATCCTGACGGTTCCGGTCTTGTGGTCGATCCTTCGGCAAAACTTGAAGAGGAACTTGTAGTTCGCCCCACATCCGAAACAATCATCTGGAATACATATAAAAATTGGATCCAATCATGGAGGGATCTCCCCATCCTTTGCAACCAGTGGGCTAATGTTGTGCGCTGGGAGATGCGAACCCGCCTATTTCTCCGCACTGCGGAATTTCTATGGCAGGAGGGTCACACCGCCCACGCTACTGAACAGGAGGCTATAGATGAGACTCAGAGGATTGTCGATATATATGCGCAGTTTGCACGCGAATATATGGCTATGCCCGTTGTTGTCGGTCGCAAAAGTGAGTCGGAACGCTTTGCAGGTGCTGTAGATACTCTTTGTATCGAAGCTCTTATGCAGGACGGTAAAGCTTTGCAGGCAGGCACCTCGCATTTCCTCGGCCAGAACTTCGCCAAGGCCTTCGATGTGCAGTTTGCCAATAAAGATGGCGGCCTTGATTATGTATGGGCTACCTCATGGGGTGTTTCCACCCGCCTGATGGGTGCGCTGATTATGACTCACAGCGACAATCATGGCCTGGTTCTGCCTCCGAAGCTTGCGCCTTACCATGTGATAATGGTGCCTATTTTCAAGACGGAAGAGGAGCATGGTCAGCTTTTGGAGAGGATGTATGAGCTCAAAAAAGAACTGGAGGTTGTAGGATTGTCGGTGAAGGTGGATGACAGGGAGAATCTTCGCCCCGGATTCAAGTTTGCAGAGTGGGAACTTAAAGGAGTGCCCGCACGAATCGTAATCGGGCCAAGAGACTTGGCTGCCGGAGTTGTGGAGCTCGCTCGTCGTGATACCCTGACCAAGGAGTCGGTTCCTCAAGAGGGAATCGCACAGCGTATCGTCTCTCTGATGGATGATATTCAGGATAATATTTATGCCAAAGCACTCAAATTCCTCGAGGAGAATACCTTTAAGGTGGATACCTGGGAAGAGTTCAAGGAGAAGATTGAAGAGGGAGGATTCCTCCTCTGCCATTGGGACGGCACTGCCGAGACAGAGGCTAAAATAAAGGATGAGACAAAAGCGACCGTCCGTTGTATACCCTTGGATTCATTTGTCTGCAAGGAAGAGGGCAAATGCATCTATTCCGGCAAGCCCTCCTCACAAAGGGTGCTTTTTGCAAGGGCATATTAATTATGGCGCTTTTTGAGGCAAAATGGAGATTTGAAAGTGAAATAAATAGTGTTAATAAGTATTACAATAAAGCTTGAAAAATGGAAATTTTATTCATCGGCAAAAAATATGACCAAAACGCAAAATCGGCAGCCGATTATTTAAATCAAATTTTTCCAAATGCTTACATAATTTTTGGTGCTCGTGGAGAAAAATTCCCCGAGGACTTGCATCGGTGGAAAGGAGACTATATTTTTTCATATTTGTCACCGTGGATTCTTCCAAAAGGATTGCTTGAAAGAGCGGAAAAGGGTGCAATTAACTGGCATCCCGGCCCTCCGGAATATCCCGGAATAGGCTGTACTAATTTTGCAATTTATAATAATGAAAAGGCTTATGGAATAACATGTCATTATATGGTTGACAAAGTAGATACGGGAAAAATTATTGAAGTTAAAAGGTTTTCGATACTTGAAAACGACACGGTCTTCTCAATTACTCAAAAATGTTATTCACACATTCTAAATTCATTCTTAAAGATCGTTGAACAAATATCAAATAATGAACCTCTTCCTATATCAAATGAAAATTGGAAAAGAAAACCATATACTAGGAAAGAACTGGATGAGCTTTGTGAGATTAGATCGGACATGACACTTGAAGAAATTGAAAGAAGAATTAAAGCAACCACCTATGATAGGCCATGGGCATTTGTTGACATAAAGGGCAAAAAATTTTATTTCAAAGAATAACAATGGTTTATTGAATAAGTCCTAGCTGTTTTTGCAAGGGCATATTTATTTTGATATACATTACACAATATATTATTATGAAACGATCAATCGCATTTTTTCTTTTTTTGTCTCTGACAACAGTGGTTTTTGCGCAGGAGGCAGTTCCGACTGACACACCTGCTGCTCCGGCAGATACGGTTGTAGCTCCCAAGCCCCAATACTGGACCAAAAGCCTTACCACACAGATCGGTTTTTCCCAGCTTTCACTTACAAACTGGGCAACCGGAGGTTATGGTTCCATTTCACTCAACACCTTTGCGGGCGCAAATGCCAATTATAAGCGTGAAAAACTCATATGGGATAACCAACTCCAGGTAGGCTATGGTTTCATTCAATCTTTTGAAGATGGCTACAAGAAGAGTGATGACCGCTTTATGGTGGATAGCAAAGTGGGTTACAAAGCAGTCGAGAAACTGTATGTGTCGGCCCTGTTCAACTTGAGGACCCAGTTCGCTCAGGGCCACGAGAAAGGGAATCTTGTATCGGATTTTTTAACTCCGGCATATTTGTCTCTCGGTTTCGGTATTGATTATAAGCCCTTCGATAATTTGTCCATAAATTTCTCACCTCTCACAGGGAAGACGGTTATGGTAAAGAATCCGGAACTCCGCACAAAATATGGCAATGCGGAAGATCAGTTCTGCAGATTTGAACTTGGTGCCCAGCTCAAGGTTGATGGAAAGATAGAGGTAGAAAACTTCAAAGTGGCTACTGCACTTACACTCTTCTCGGATTATCTGAACAAACCCCAAAATGTCAAGGTTTTCTGGGATGTAAATGCTGATGCTAAAATTACAAAGTTTTTCTCAGTTACATTAAGGACTAACTTGATCTATGATGACACCATAAGGTTTCTCGATAAAAAAGACAAACAGGGCAACTTGATTCTTGATGATAACGGCAAACCCATCAAAGTGTCGGGAGTACAGTTTAAGGAACTTTTCAGCATAGGATTATCTTATACTTTCGGCAACAGCAAATAACGATGGATTGTGCAGGAGCATTTTGACATAGAATTGCGCTCTCTTGTTGCCGGCGTTGAACACCCATCGATTCTGGTTGGAGTCAGCGGAGGGATGGATTCTATGTGTATGGCTAACCTTTTTCTCAATACAACCGTACCATGCACATATAGTATTGCGCACGTCAATTTCTCCCTCAGAGGGTCTGAGAGCGATCAAGATGAAGCGATGGTGCGAGAGTGGTGCAGAAAACATGGAATCCCATTTTACACGACAAAAGTCAATGCCCTCGAGTTTGCCCAGGAGCAGTCGATCTCCACTCAAATGGCGGCACGTGACCTTAGATATGGCTGGTTTTTCTCCCTGATGGAGGAACACTCGATGGACTTCCTTGCCATTTCACACAATCTGAACGACAGTGTCGAGACTTTGATGATCAATCTACTCAGAGGCACCGGCCTTCGCGGACTTGCAGGGATTCGACGCTCAAACGGGCCCATAATCCGTCCGCTACTCTCAGTTACCAGGAATGATATAAGCAAGTATGTGGCTTCGCACAATGTTCCCTTTCGGGAGGATCATACAAATAGAGAATCGCACTATCATCGCAACCGAATCCGCAACGATGTTTTTCCTCATTTTGAGATAATCAATCCCTCCTTCCTTCAGACAATAAGCACATCAATGGCTCGTTTCTCCGAGATATCGGATCTCCTCGAGGAGCTTTACAACTCCAGGAAAGGAACTCTATATCGTATGGCAGATGGAGTTCTGCATATAGACATCAAGGCACTTAAGGCTGAAAAAAGTCTCAACTGGTGGTTATTCAAGATCCTGGACGGGTATGGATTCAATGATGCTCAGATAGTTCAGATAGCCGAGGCGCTTAAAGGCCAGAGCGGAAAGACATTTTTCTCTCCTTCGCATATACTCATACGCGACAGGCAGTATCTCAAGGTCTATCCCGGAAATCAGAATTATGATGACTTCAAAGTCTCCATAAAAGTCTTCACAAAACCGGTAGGATTCAATCCTAAAAAAGCGCCTGAAGGCACTCTCTATGTGGATGGCCGACGACTCAAATTTCCTCTCAAATGTCGCAGATGGAAGCCTGCAGACCGTTTCAGACCTTTCGGCATGAAGGGGTTCAAAAAGCTAAGCGACTTTTTTATAGACCTAAAGCTTGATGTGGAAGAAAAGAAACGTCAGATCGTTGTTACTACGCTTGACAAAAAGGGTGAGGAACAAATCGTCTGCATTGTGGGTAAAAGAATTGATGACCGCTGGAAAGTCACAGCGGCCACCAAGCAGATTGTCTCGATCACAAAAGTGTGACCTGTTTATTATTTGCTTATCTGATATCGTATACGATAGGAAGACGGGCGTAGTTAACTGCTCCGGTTTCCTTTTTCAGACGTGAGTAACTCCTCTCTATATATGCTAATGGATCGGCCAGCGTGCTGATATCAGCGCCTGTCTTTGAAATTGATTCCATAAGTTTTTCCAGAGTAGTTTTGACCTGAGGGTACTCTACAAGACGATATTTTGAGAGACCGGCCATTTCCGCAGCATAAGAGATGGCGTCAGTCAGGCCACCTTCCATATCTGCAAGCCCGATATTCAGCGCATCACTTCCGGACCATACTCTGCCCTGAGCGATCACCTTACCTTGTTCGAAACTCATGTTCCTGCCTTCTGACACGAGAGTGGTGAAGTCGGTATAGATTTTATCCACCATCTTCTGCATATACTCTTTTTCAGCATTGTCGAGGGCACGCATACCGCTCAATGCATCGCTGTGTCTGTTGGTGGTAATTGCTACCGACCGGAGGTGGAGATGTTTTTCCATTGTCTTACTGACGTTTGGTACAAGTGAGAATACCCCTATGGAGCCGGTGAGGGTGGATTTGTTGGTAAATATCTTGTCAGCTTTTGCTGAAATCCAATATCCGCCGGATGCGGCATAATTACCATAACTTGCAATAACCGGCTTTGCCTCTTTCAGAAGGGTTATTTCACGGTGGATCATTTCTGAAGCGATTACACTGCCTCCGGGAGAGTTTACTCTGAGTACCACTGCTTTAATGGTAGAGTCTTTTCTCACCTTTTCAAGGGTTTGGGAGAATTTGATGCCTGATATTTCCTTGTCACTTCCCTCCACTACGATTTCTCCGTTCGCATATACTACTGCAATTTTCTCTTTGGCGCGGAGTTCCGGTTTTACACGGGCTGCGGCATATTTGGTTATGGGTGTAAATTTGAGATCTTTTGATTCTGTGACTCCGAAGAGGGAGCAAAGGTACTCTTCGACCTGATCGCTATACCACAATTCATCAACAATCCCCCTTTCAAGTACACTGGCTGCATTACGGAACTCGAGATTATCAATCCAGAAGTTAAATTGAGCTGAACTGAAATCCCTTGATTCAGCTATCTCATCACACCAGCCCTTCCAGATAGAGTTGAGCATTGTCTTATTTTGTTCAAGGTTTTCGGGGCTGATGTCATTCTGGACAAACTGTTCAGCTGCGGCTTTGTATTTGCCATGTCTGATAAGTTGCATCTCTACACCGATGCGGTCGAGAAGGTCCTTGAAAAAAATCATGTTTGAACTCAATCCGAGGATGAAAACATCACCGTAGGGGTTTAAGATTACTTTGTCTGAGACAGAGGCGAGATAGTAACTGTCATTTTTGAAATAGCCGGAGTAGGATACTATTGCCTTGCCTGAGGCGCGGAAACGCTTAAGGGCATCCCTTACCTCTTCAATCTGGGAAATGCCCATATTGAGGCTCTCTGGAGTCATATAAATGAATTTAATGCCGGGATCTTCAGCTGCGGCATCTATTGCTTTGACAAAGGAATAAAGCGACATGCTGCCGGTCATATCGATATTGCCTGTAAGCGGATTAACAGAGAATTTATCGCCCTTCTGTTCGGTGATGGGAGTCTTGAAATCGAGAAGCAATATGCTCTCTTTAGCAATAATAGGTTCATCAGCAGAACTGAATGATGCGATGCCTACAAGCATTATGATTGTTAGGAATCCGAACACCAAAAAAGCAAGGATAGTGCCAACAAACGAGGCCAAAAGTACTTTAAGAAAATCTTTCATATTGAAAACCTTTTATTTTATACTTGATATATTTTGCAAATATACACATATTTATTATCTTTGCTCCGATGAAGACGTTTGCGAGAAATATATTTTCCGTGCTGCTCATAATCTTATATGTGATGGGATTCGTGGGCTTTGGAGTGCACGAATGTCGCACTGAGGAGACTATAAATGTGCTCCTTATGATGGGCGATGTCTCTTGCGAGTCTATTCATGATCACTCTCACGATCATAACGGCTGTTGTGAATTTCACTGTGTGGTACATAATTCCCATTTTACCGATTGCAGTGGCAATTGTTGCGATACGGAGGTCTACGTAATCACTTCCGATCAGAATTCTCTGCAGGACGAGGATTTAAAATTGTCTGCACAGAATATTGTGCTCCCTCTGTCTTGTGATGATCTTATGGCTGATTCTTTCACTTCAGCCGCTTTTCCTCCAAGGGATCTTACTCCGCCAAAAGTCGGACTTTTACGTTCAGCACTCGCTGTCTGGAGGTTGTGATATGCAGCTCTCCGGTGTTGTCGTGAGGTCGCATTTGTGATCTCGCGCTTGCCGTGTATTTGCAATAAATCAAACAACCATTTCCAATCGAAAACAAATAAAATCATAACATACAATGAGAAAAGCATTCTTTTCAGCATTTTTCATCCTTTTTTGTACAGCAATTATTGCTCAGGATTTCAAAGGTTCGGTTTTTTACAGAAGAAGTGACGGTAAAACAGAACCGCTTCCCTTTGCACAAGTCTATCTTATCGAGAAGGCAAAACTTATTGAGACCGATGAAAACGGTCAGTTTACCATTAACCTTGAGAAAAAGACCACAATGGTGGCCACTTATGTGGGTTATACAAAAGACACTTTGATTGTGGATCCGGGCATTCCTTCGGGAGAATTCTACCTGATGGGAGAAAATGAGGTAGATGAAGCCGTAGTGACGTCAAGGCAACTGACGAACACCCTTTCACGCATCAAACCTGTAAGAACTGAGGTTATCACAGCCGCAGGTCTCTGCAAAATGGCCTGCTGCAATCTTGCGGAGAGTTTTGAAAACTCCGCCAGTGTTACAGTAGGTTACTCGGATGCCATTATTGGAGCACGACAGATCAAACTCCTCGGTCTTGCAGGCACCTACACCCAGATGTTGGATGAGAACAGGCCCGTGATGAGGGGACTCGCTTCCCCCTTTGGACTTAACTACATTCCGGGACAGTGGCTTGAGGGTATCCAGATAGCCAAGGGCCCCTCTTCAGTAATCAACGGACTTGAGGCCATAACCGGACAGATCAATGTGGAGCACAGAAAACCCACCGATGAGGTTCCCTTCTTTTTACAGCTTTTCGGTAGCAGTCACTCAATGGTCGAGGGCAATATTGCCTCGTCTCTTCAGCTCAATGAGAAGTGGAGCACTGTAATTCTTGCCCACGCCTCTTCAGTGCTTAAAGGCACTGACCACAACGATGATGGCTTCAGGGATGAACCCCAGGCCACCCAATTCAATTTCTCCAACAGGTGGCTATACTATGATCCGAGCGGTTTTCAGCTGCGTTTCGGCGTCAGAGCTCTTACCGATGGCCGCGTTGCCGGCCAGATGGGATTTAATAGGGACGACAACCCTCGGACAAGTGAATATTGGGGTTCGCTCATACGGAACTCAGGTATCAACGGCTATCTGAAAATGGGCATTCCTCTCAATGAAGAGAATAGTCAAAATGTAGCAATTGTCGCTGATTACAACTATTACGCAATTGACTCCCAATATGGAATGAAATCCTATTTAGGCACTCAGAAATCCATTTTCCTCAACCTCATTTACCAAAATCAGATCAATGACAATCATCGTATCTCATTCGGACTTTCGGGACAGGATGACGATTTTCGGGAAGATGTGGAAGATCACAGGACACACATATTTACTCCGGTCCCCTCACCGTACCCCATCACTTATAAAATCCCTCTAAGCCGAAGGGAGAGATCGGTGGGTATGTACGGTGAATATAACTACACTCTTGACGATAAGGTGACATTCGTGGGCAGTCTCAGGGGAGACTATAATAATATCCACGGTTTCCTTTTCGCTCCCAGAGTGACGTTCAAATATTCCTTTACCGATGATATTGTCTTCAGACTACTCGGAGGCAGGGGATTCAGAACTGCCAATATCTTCGCAGACAATATCGGAATCTTCTCAACCGGAAGAATCATCATGATGGACGATGCTTTGCGTGAAACAAAACGGAATCTGCTTGAGGATGCCTGGACATATGGTGGCAACATCACATTCTATCTCCCTTTCGGATATGAAAACAATACATATCTCAGTTTCGACTACTTCAGAAACGATTTTCTAAAACAGGTAATTGTAGACCAGGAGCTCGATATATTACAGGCTCTTGTTTACAATCTTGACGGTAAGTCCTATACCAATACCTATCAGGTGGACTTCTCGGTAGATCCGATTGAAAGATTCAATATTGTTACTACATTCAGATACACTGATGCTAAGGTAACCCTGAGAGGTCAAGGTCTCGTTGAAAGACCTCTTACCAGCCGTTTTAAGGCAGTTTTCAATGCTCAGTACGCTACGGCGATGAACAAATGGACCTTCGACTTCACTGCACAGCTTAACGGAAAAACCAAGCTGCCCAATTTCATGGCAGGCCAGGATAAGGTGATAGAGAAAAACGGAGAATATTTCTCACCCATATATCCGATGTTCTTTGCTCAAATTACCCGCAAATTCAAAGGCATAGATGTATATGTGGGTGGAGAAAACCTCGGCAATTATCGTCAGCGCAATGCCATTCTCAACGCCGACAAGCCATTTTTAGAGGATTTCAATGCCAGCGCAATCTGGGGCCCGCTCTCAGGTATCAAGATTTATGCTGGTCTTCGCCTCACGATATGGAAATAATTCACAAAACATTTTTTAAAAGAAAGTAAACAATCAAATCTCAATTATTATGAAACAATTTTTAAAAATCCTCTTTGCAGTGGCAATTGTAGCACTGTTCATATTTGATGCTGATGCACAGAATAGCAAAAAGAAACAGGCCAATATTGCTGAAGTGACCTTTGTGAGCAACATTGACTGCGCAGGTTGCGTTAAGAAAGTCGAGGGCAATATCCCTTACGAAAAAGGTGTTAAGGACCTCAAGGTGAATCTTGATGACCAGACCATCTACATCAAGTATGACGCTACAAAGACAGACAAGGAGAAACTTGCAGCAGCCATTGCTAAGTTAGGCTACACTGCTGAAGAGAAAGTGGTTGAAGAAACGAAAAAATAACTTTTTGCAATGAAGACTTCTCTCATAAAGATGGTTGTCCTTATGGCATTATTGTCACTTTTTGTATCTTGCAATGAATTGAAAAAGGATGACTTCAAGGTATGGGCCTGGCTTTCAGGGAGTACCACAATGAGTGAAGAGCAGCTTGACCACTATTTCAGCGAAGCTGCCCGCGTAGGAATAGATGCGATTATCCTCGAGTGCCACGGCGCCAGGCCGGA
>CAZRBY010000007.1:0-12401 GCA_964598495.1 uncultured Muribaculaceae bacterium | reverse complement strand
GGGGATAGCGCCTCTTTCCACGATGATGCCGCTATCCTAATCCTCAAGAATGCGGTTGTATATGCTCAGAAATATGGTATTGAACTTCATGCCTGGATGTGGACTACCAACAGGGTGGAGTTGAGTCTAAGAAAGACCCACCCTGAGTGGTATCAGGTAAATGCTCTTGGAGAGTCTTGTGCGGATATCAAACTCTACAATAGGGAACACTACAGGTTTCTTTGTCCCACCCGTCCGGAAGTTACGGAGTATCTCAAGGAGAGGGTAAGGGAGATCGCACAGATAGAAGGTCTGGCCGGTATCCATATGGATTTTATCAGATACCCCGATGCCATTCTTCCTTATGGGTTGCATGAGTCGAGAGGAGTGGTGCAGGACAGGGTCTATCCTCTATGGGATTTTTGCTACTGTGACGTGTGCAGGGCTGCTTTCAAGGCGCAAACCGGTGTTGATCCGATGGATATTGAAGATCCTACTTCCGATGAGGTCTGGATGCAGTTCCGTTATGACCGTATGTCGGAAATGGCATCAGCGATCGCCGCTGAGATAAAGGCTTGTGATAAAGTAGCTTCGGCTGCAGTATTTGCTTCCCCCTACGAATCCAGGAAGTTGGTGCGTCAGGATTGGGCCAATTTCCGTAATCTCGACTATATCTTTCCGATGATATACCACAAGTTTTATTTTGATGAGGATGAATGGGTTGAAACCGCCACCAGAGAAGGAGTTGAGGCACTTGGGGCTGCAGATAATGATGCAGTACTCTGCTCGGGTCTATTTGTCGGCCACGTGCCCGCAGATAGGATAGAGGAGTTTATAGGTTACACCAAAAATGGCGGTTCCGCCGGCATCTGTTTCTTCTCGATGGAGGAAATGGGCAGGCGCGAGGGATATATTGACTCTTTGAGAAGCGTTCTCGAGAAGATCAGATTATCGGATTAAATAAAAAAGCAGTATCTTTACAAGTTATTAAACATGAACTTTCAGATACTGCTTTTTTTATGAAAAGACTCTATTTATCAGCGATTATTTTGCTTTTGGCTTTAACCGCCGGAGCACAATCCTGGGTACGTGTCAACCAGGTCGGTTATCTTCCCGATGATATAAAGGTTGCAGTGCTCATTTCCACCGACGAGGCTTCTCCGGAATTTGTAGTTCGTGATGCCATCACGGATGAAATTGTTTTCAAAAGCAGTGGAATTAAGGCAAATGCCTCCAAATGGGCTTTAAAAAGTGCTTTCAGACTTGATTTTTCATCAATTACTTCTGAAGGCGCTTATTATATTGTCAGTAACGGTACAAAATCGCCCGTATTCCGCATCGGTGCTGATGTTTATGAAGGCATCGCCGATTATCTGCTGATCTATATGCGTCAACAGCGTTGCGGCGACAATCCCTACAACGATACACTCTGCCATCAGCACGACGGCTATATCATATATCATCCTACAAAGAGCGGTCAGAAAATAGACGTTACAGGCGGATGGCATGATGCTACCGACTACCTCCAATATATGACTACCTCTTCCACGACAATTTACCAGATGGCTTTTGCATACAAATATGCAAAGGATAAGAGCGTTTTCAAAGATCTCTACGATGCAAGGGGACGTAAAGGTTCAAACGGTATTCCCGATATTATTGATGAGGTGAAATGGGGTCTGGACTGGCTCGATAAAATGAATCCGGCACCGAAAGAGATGTATTATCAAATTGCAGATGATCGCGACCACGCCGGTTTCCGTCTTCCACACCGAGATAAGGTAGACTACGGCTACGGTCCGGGAATGGGCAGACCTGTATATTTTGTGACCGGAGAACCTCAGATTGCTCATAAAAAGGTCAACAGGACTACGGGAGTTTCCTCTGCTGCGGGTAAATTTGCCTCTACATTCAGCCTTGGCGCTGACGTAATAAAGGAGTACTATCCGGAATTTGCAGCCAAAATAGAGGGAAAGGTGCAGGATGCGTATGATTTTGCTCTCGAATTTCCCGGAAATACGCAGACGGCATGTGTTATTTCTCCCTATTTCTACGAAGAAGATACATGGGTAGATGACATTCAGTTGGCGGCAGCCACTCTCTATTCCCTAAACGGAGAGGAGTATTGGAAAAAACAGGCAGCTTACTGGGGCGAACTGGAGCCGGTTTCCCCATGGATGGAACGCGGACGCGGTCCCGGAAAAGAATACCACCACTATCAGTGGTACCCATTTATCAATCTTGGTCACTATCTTCTCGCTTCCGGCGATGATAAAGAGGTGAGCAAAGAATTTTCCGAATATATGAGACAGGGATTGCAATATCTCCGCGACAGGGCGGGAGATGAGCCTTTTATGCATGGAGTACCTTACCTATGGTGTTCTAACAATCTTACCTCAGCAGCTGCAACTCAGGCGCGTCTCTATGAAGAGGCTACCGGTGACACTCAGTTCAGGGAGATGGAAATGGCGCTCAGAGATTGGCTCCTCGGTTGTAACCCATGGGGCACAACCATGATTTGCGGCTATCCGGAGGCCCCGGTTGAGGGCTACGACTTCCCCTCTGACCCCCATTCATCCTATCTGCTGGTTAATGGCGATAATACATACGGAGGTCTTATCGATGGCCCTATTTACAATGTTCTATTCGAGGAAAGGGCAGGCTTTTCACTCACCAAACCTGACAATTTTGCACTTTTCAATAAAGGAATAGCAGTTTATAACGATGATATAGGTGACTACGCCTCCAATGAACTCACTATGGATGGTACGGCCGGTCTTACATATTATTTTGCATCGCTGGAAAGTCGCGGCAATGCCCTCAAAAAGGCTCCTGAAACCGTAAAGGATAGTTACGGTGCAGTTGTGAAGGTCAATCCTGAGAGTAAAGAGATCTATCTGGTATTTACGGCAGACACTGAGTTCAACGGAGCTGAATCCGTACTTAATACTCTCAAAAAGAATAAGATAAAAGCAGGATTTTTCCTTACAGGCAACTGCCTGCGCAAGCCTGAACACAAAGCAATCATCGAGCGGATTATCTCAGAAGGCCATTATGTGGGAGCCCATTCCGACAATCACGTACTGATGGCCGGTTGGGATGCAGACAGGCCCACTCTGATGACTCCTGACAGCATTATCACCGATATACGCCGCAACTTTGAGGTCCTTGCCGCTTTCGGCATCGAACCCAAGGATGCGTTGTGGTACATTCCGCCCTACGAACACTACAACAGGGAAAATGTAGCCCTGCTGAATGCATACGGATTGAGAACCTTCAACTATACTCCGGGTACAGGCACTCCTGCCGACTACACTACTCCAAGCATGAAAAACTATAAGTCTTCACAGCAGCTGATTGATGGACTCTATGCATTTGAGAAGGAGAAAGGTCTGGGCGGAGCTATAATTCTTATTCATCCCGGCATCAGTCCGGAGCGAACAGATCGTTTATACGAGCGACTCGGAGAGATTATAAGAACTTTGAAAAAGAAAGGATATACATTCGGATCATTTAACAACTAAATATATATATGTACAAAATCGTCAAAAAGGAGTTTCTGACTCCTATAATCTGTCTGATGGATGTTGAGGCACCACGAATGGCTGCTGCAGCGCAACCAGGACAATTTCTCATCGTCAGAGCACGTGAGCAGGGCGAAAGGATTCCTCTCACTATTTGTGATTATGATAAAGATAAGGGTACAGTTACAATCGTTACTCAAATTGTGGGTGCTTCAAGTCGTCTGATATGTCACCTTGAAGAGGGTGACAGTTTCACCGACCTTGTAGGCCCTTTGGGTATACCGTCAGAGTTTGTCAACTGGAAGGAAGAGGAGTTTGTTGGTAAGAGGTTTCTCTTCGTAGCGGGTGGCCTTGGTACTGCTCCTGTTTATCCTCAGGTAAAATATCTCCATTCCAAAGGTGCTCATGTGGATGTAATAATGGGTGCCAGAAATCGCGATTTGTTGATTTTCGAGAAGGAGATGGGTGCGGTGTGTGACAATTTGTACATCTGTACCGACGACGGTTCAAAAGGTGAAAAAGGACTTGTGACAAATATCATAGACAGAATCATGGCAGAGGGCAAAACTTATGACCATGCTGTGGCCATTGGTCCCATGATTATGATGAAATTCACCACTTTGACAATGAAAAAATATAATGTGCCGCTTACCGTAAGTCTCAACACCATTATGGTGGATGGTACCGGGATGTGCGGCGCCTGCCGTGTGACTGTCGGAGGCAAAACACGCTTTGCCTGTGTAGAAGGCCCCGAATTTGATGCCTATCAGGTAGATTTTGACGAGGCGATGCGCCGTCAGTCAATGTACAGGGAGTTTGAGATTGAGGCCGATCATAAATGTAAAATTGGGTTGCACGAATAATAGAAGAGAGTATGAAAGCGAAAATGACAAGAGTACCCGTTAGGGAACAAGACCCCAAAGTGAGGGCAACAAACTTTGATGAGGTTTGTTATGGATATAATGCTGAAGAGGCTCAGGCAGAGGCATCACGCTGCATAAATTGCAAAAACCCAAAATGTGTAACTCAGTGCCCGGTTTCCATCAAGATTCCACAATTTATCGAGCAGGTCAAACTCGGCAATTATGTTGAAGCGGCCCATATAATAGCAGAAGATAGTTCCCTTCCCGCAGTTTGCGGGCGCGTTTGTCCCCAAGAGAGCCAGTGCGAAGGCGTTTGCATCCTCGGAATAAAGGGCGAACCGGTAGCAATAGGCAAACTTGAGCGCTTTGTGGCTGACTGGAGCCGTAAAAATGGCATCAAGTGTACCGAAAAAGCCCCTTCAAATGGTATCAAGGTGGCTATTGTGGGCAGCGGCCCCGCAGGTCTTGCCTGTGCGAGCGACCTCGCTAAACTCGGATATGAAGTGACTATTTTCGAGGTTCTGCATAAAGCAGGCGGTGTGCTACAATACGGCATTCCAGAGTTCAGGCTTCCCAAAGAAGAGGTCGTTGAAGCAGAAATCGACAATGTTCGCGCACTTGGTGTAAAAATAGAGACCAATGTGGTTGTAGGCCGTACGATCACCATTGACGAACTTTTCGATAAAGAAAATTTTAAAGCTGTATTTATAGGTTCCGGAGCAGGGCTTCCCAAATTCATGGGTATTCCGGGGGAGAATTTGAACGGAGTTTTCTCGGCAAATGAATTCTTAACTCGCAGCAATCTCATGGGCGCCTATTCAGGTGAGACAGACACACCCATTTATACGGGTACGAAAGTGGCCGTTGTGGGTGGAGGTAATGTGGCTATGGATGCTGCACGAACCGCACTTAGACTGGGTGCCGATACCACTATTGTCTATCGCCGTACGGAAAAGGAGCTCCCCGCACGTGTGGAGGAGGTGCATCACGCAAAAGAGGAGGGCATCGACTTCAGGATGCTCACAAATCCGGTCGAGATACTCGGCAATGAAAAAGGCTGGGTTACAGGCCTCAAATGCATACAAATGGAGCTTGGAGAGCCCGATGAAAGTGGTAGAAGACGTCCGGTACCCATTGCAGGTTCTGAATTTGATATTGAAACCGATGTAGTGATCATGGCACTCGGCACATCTCCGAATCCCCTGATTGCGAATACTACTGCAGGTCTTGACACTGACCGCTACGGCTGTATCGTAGCCGATGATCTCGGTTCAACATCGCGCACCGGAGTTTTTGCCGGTGGCGATGCCGTTACAGGAGCTGCCACCGTAATTTTGGCTATGGGCGCAGGACGAAAGGCTGCTGCAGCAATAGATGAATATTTGAAAAAATAACCCGATATGAAACCATCGATACCCAAAGGAACACGCGACTTCGGTCCCTCCGAAATGGTCGGAAGAGATTATATTTTCGATACCATCAAAGATGTTTTCAAACATTACGGATACCAGTGTATTGAAACTCCTGCAATGGAGAATCTCTCTACGCTCCTCGGCAAATATGGTGAGGAGGGAGACAAACTGCTTTTCAAGGTCCTCAACTCCGGTGATGCATTCTCCGGAATCAACTTCAGTGAGGATTTGAGCAGCAATGCAATTGCACTGAAAGTATGCGAAAAAGGGCTCCGCTATGATCTCACAGTGCCTTTTGCAAGGTATGTGGTGCAGCATCAGAATGAGCTGACATTCCCCTTCAAGAGGTACCAGATCCAACCTGTGTGGAGAGCGGACAGACCGCAGAAGGGGAGGTATCGCGAGTTCTACCAGTGTGACGTGGATGTCATCGGCAGCGATTCGCTGCTCAATGAACTGGAACTTGTTCAGATAGTGGAGATGGTTTTCGATCGCCTGAAAGTCAATGTTTGTATTAAGATCAACAACCGCAAGATTCTATCCGGTCTTGCACATATTTGTGGGCATCCGGACAAATTGATAGATATCACCGTGGCCATCGACAAGATTGACAAAATCGGTCTTGAATCGGTTGAGGAGGAACTCCTTGAGCGCGGACTTGATCGTGAGGCAATTGCTGTGATAAAGCCGGTGCTGCTGCTCGAGGGAACGAATAGTGAAAAGGTTGAACGCATAGCGCAGATACTCGCCTCTTCAGAGATAGGTATGAAGGGAGTGGAGGAGATTCGCACCCTGTTCGGTTTGATTGAGGGTGCAGGTATCGGCACAAATGTGGAGCTGGATCTTTCGCTTGCACGCGGTCTCAACTATTATACAGGTGCTATTTTTGAGGTAAAAGGACTCGATTTTGAAATAGGCAGCATATGCGGCGGCGGCCGCTACGATGACCTTACAGGTATTTTCGGACTTCCCAATATGTCGGGTGTAGGTATCTCCTTCGGTGCAGACCGCATTTACGATGTACTCAAGGGACTCGATCTTTTTCCTGCGGACGTAGCTTCAGCTTCAGTGGTTCTTTTCTCCAATATGGGAGAGAGTGAGGCAGCTTTCTGTGTACCGTTGGCTGTGTCACTACGCCGTATGGGAATCGCCTGCGAGATCTATCCCGAAAACACAAGGCTCCGCAAACAGTTTGAGTACGCTGACAAAAAGGGAATACCTTACTTGGCAATTGTGGGTGCCAATGAAGTTGCCGAGAATGCAGTTACTCTGAAAAATCTTGCCAGCGGTGAGCAGCAACTTGTCAATATTTCGGAACTTGTAGAGAAGTTCAAATAATAAAAATTGGGCATTTCGTCCAATCCATTTCTAACTTTCTGACTAGAATATTCTCGGAAAGTGCATTTTTTTCAGGTAAATTGGTTTAATTAGGTAGTCTATTTTGTAAAAACACGAAATAGACTACCTCTTGAATTTTTTCTTTCAAATCAGCTTGGTAACTTTGATGAAATTTTAAACAACTGAAATTATTTTGATATGAAAAAGCACAAGAAAAGCATTAAGCTTGTATTAAGAATTCTGTTCTTATCTCTCTGCTTCTTTGCAATTAAATCCTCTTCTTGCAAGTATGATGATGCAGAACTGAGACACAACATCCAGGTCATCGAAAATCGTGTGACTACTCTTGAGGAATGGAAAACTACTGTCAATACGAGCATCGCATCGTTGAAAACCGTTGTAAACTCCCTTGAGACCAAAAACTTCATTACGAAAGTTGAACCTGTCAAAGACGCGGAAGGTAAGGAGATAGGTTACAAAATTACTTTCCAGAATGGAGAGACCATTACCATCAAACATGGAATTGACGGGACTGACGGTGAAGACGGAAGTGACGGTAAAGATGGTTCCAATGGCGTGGATGGAGTAACACCGGTAATCGGTGTTGCCAAGCATACTGACGGGATCTATTACTGGACAGTGAACGGAGAATTCCTAACTGACAATAATGGTAAAAAGATGCCCGTTACCGGTCCTAAAGGTGAACCTGGAGAGGATGGCAAGGACGGAGCCAATGCCATTGCTCCGAAATTGAGAATCAACCACACGACCAATGTTTGGGAAATATCAATTGACAATGGTCAAACGTGGAATGAAATGAAAGACTCCAATGGTGAATTTATCACTGCCACCGGAGATAAAGGTGACAAAGGCGATAAAGGCGACAAAGGCGACAAAGGCGATCCGGGCGAAAAAGGCAAAGATGGCGAAAAAGGTGATCCCGGAGCTGTCGGAGCAACAGGCCCCAGTGGTGAGAGAGGCGACTCGATGTTCAAGAGTGTCACTTACACTGCAGATTATGTCTATTTTACGCTCATGGCAAAAGATAATACCGGAGCGAACATTGTTCTTATCGTACCACGTGTTAGCGGGATTTCCATAGCATTCGCAGATGGTAACGATCTTATTGCAATAGGTCCTGGTAGCGTATTGACGCTCAATTTTACCGGCTTGACTCCCCAAACCTTCAATTCTTTGGTTGCAGAACTTAAAAATGAGAGCGGTATATCTAATACAGACATTGTGACACGTGCAAATCCCTTTTTAACAATTGCAAAACCGGTATTTACAAATGGTAACTGCGAAAGTACTACGATATCCTTCAACATGGTGTTGGCCGAGATCTCTGGAGAAGAGGCAATGTTGAGAGTAACTCTTATCGATGAGAAAGGTAAACAATATACCGCTTTCCGTGTTGTTAAGTGCTTTACGGAAGCTGTTGAAGCGGCGGCTTATAATGGAGGAACTTATAAATTGACTGAAGATCTTACGTTGTATGATTATCTGGCTCTAGATACTCCTGCCGGAAAGAAATTCACACTCGATCTGAATCAAAAGAAATTGACGGCTGAAGGAATTACAATTCCGAATGACGGTTCTGACATTACGTTCAAAAATGGTGATTTGGATCTCAACAAAGATATTGGCATGAAGTGCTCCAACTCTACTGTGACCTTTGATGGAGTGGATCTTAATAGCAATAATGACGTAGCTATCCGTTGTGGCGAAAACAATAACCCCAACTATAAAAATAATACCATTACCATAAAAAACTCTACCATAAATTCACCTGCAACCGGTATTATACTGTTTAACAAAAATGTTTTAATAGTTGAGAACTCCAAAATCACTCACAATTGGTTTGGTATCACGCAGAGTGGTAATTATACCGGCTCGAATATTAAGTTGACCAACACGGATATTACCGGCAAATATTCCGGAATCTATCTTTCCAATCAGGCCACGGGATTAACGAATACATTGTTTGTTGACGGAGGAAATATTCACAGTACCGATGAATCTGCCATTGAAGTGAAGAAGACAAACATTACGGTAAAGAACGCTACCTTGTCTTCCGATGCCACCCCACAGAGTTATTCCGTCAATGCGGGAGGTTCGAATGGAGTCGGATACGGCATCGTACTCGCAGGGTATACCGTAGGCACTGCGTATGAAGGAACTACCAGTTTCGAAACCAATACCATTAACCTTGCAGCAGGTGCTGCTGCTCCTAAAATAGTAAAGTACGACGGCGCCGGTCTTATTGTTGTCCAATAATGTACAATCGGAGGGAGTTACTCAATTATGAAGATCCCTTAATTAATGCATTTGGTTAAATATTTTGAATAATATGAAAAAGTATAATAAAAATATAATTACCGGGCTGAAGATCTTGTTCTTATGCATCTGTTTCTTTGCAATCAAATCATCTTCATGTAAGTATGATGATACGGAATTGCGGGGCAATATCTCAAGCTTGGAAAATCGTTTGACGACGCTTGAAGAGTGGAAAACCTCCGTCAACGTAAATATAGAATCTCTGAAAACCGTTGTGACTTCGCTTGAAACCAAAAATTTCATTACGAAAATAGAATCTCTCAAAGACGCAGCAGGTAAAGAGATAGGTTACAAAATTACTTTCCAAACCGGAGAGTCCATCATTATCAAACATGGAAATGAGGGAAAAGATGGCAAAGATGGAAAGGACGGTAAAGATGGCTCTGATGGTGTTGACGGAGCTACTCCCCTAATGGGTGTGGCCAAAGGTGATGATGGTATCTATTACTGGACGGTCGACGGCGAATTCCTAACCGACGACAACGGTAAAAAAATGCCTGTTACCGGACCGCAGGGTGAACCTGGAGAGGACGGTAATGATGGAGCCGACGCCATTACTCCTAAACTTAGAATCAACCATACGACCAATGTGTGGGAAATTTCCATAGATAATGGTCAGACCTGGAATGAAATGAAAGACGCCAATGGCGATTTCATAACTGCTACCGGCGAGAAAGGTGAGAAAGGTGATAAGGGTGACAAAGGTGACAAAGGTGACCAGGGCGATAAAGGAGTCCAGGGTAACAAAGGTGACCCCGGCGAAAGGGGAGCTACGGGGGCCCCGGGTCCTAAAGGTACCGCTTTATTCAAGAATGTTACATATACCGCAGATGTTGTCACTTTTACGCTTATGTCAAGAGATCACACAGGTGCCTATATTGTACTTGCGGTACCGCGTGTGAGCGGGATCACCATTGCTTTCGCTGATGGTGCACTTCCCGTTGCAATGAACTTCGGTGACGTATTAACGATCAATTTTACCGGTTTGACTTCCGGGAACTACAATTCTCTGGTTGCCGAATTTATTCCAGAAGGCGGCCCCTGGGGAATGGAAACAGGTATTGTCCCATGTGCAAATCCCAATTTAATAATTGCAGAACCTGTCTTCAATAATGGGGTGTGCAACAGTACGACAATCACCATCAAACAAATGATCGAGTCAGGTGGTTTTGAGGCACTGCTGAGAGTAACGCTTACTGATAAAAAAGGCAACCAATATGTGGCTTCCCGTGTTGTGAAGTACTTTCTCAGTAAACTTGCTGCCGCGGCTTATAACGGAGAAAGTTATACCTTGACTTCCGATACGGGGATTGATGAGCAGATTGAAATTCCTGCCGGAAAAGAATTCACACTCGATCTTAATGGCTACTCAGTAAGTAACCCGGGCACTTGTCCAATTTGGGACGACTCTCCAGGCGTCAAGACCTGGTCACTATTCTCCGTTAGAGGAAAAATGACTATAAAAGATGGATCCGGAACTAATGCCGGAACCGTTGAAGGGTATGATGGCGACTGCTATGCAATAGATGTTCGTGAAGGCGGACACCTGATTGTTGAAAGCGGCACCTATCAGGGTAATGTACATGCCGTCTATGTTCGCGAAGGAACTGCTGAGATCAAAGGTGGAAAATTCAGTATTAAACAGCAAGCCCCCCTTCCGGATCCTTATGGATACGTTATTAACTGCCGTGATGAAAATTACCAAAACGGAACAGCCAAAGCCCTGATTTCAGGTGGCAGCTTTGTCGGTTTCAATCCCGCTGACTGTCCTGCAGAGGGACCAGGAACGAATTTCGTGATTGACGGTTACCATTCCTATGTTAGCGGAACTTCTGGCGGTAAAGAAGTCTATAGTGTTAAGGAAACTGAACCTGTTACTACATCAAATGAGTTTGCTTCAGAAATATCCCGCCGAGCATCTAAGATTGTGTTAGGAGCTGACATAAATAGGGATGTTATATTGAGTGCTACCGGAAAATGTGATATAGATTTAAATGGAAAAACATTGAGACTACTTGGTATCGATTTTTTCTCTGCCGACTTTACTTTCCATTCCGGCAATATAATTTTTACTGAAGCATTAAATTTTTGTTCCCAAAATTCTAGTCTAACCCTTGACGGAATTAATTTTACTAGCACAGATGGCCCTGCTATTAGGTGTGGTGTTGATGCAGGACATAATTTTGATATGAATTCCAAAAATCATACAATCAAAATTAAAAACTCTACAATTAATTCCGGTGGTATCGGTATTGTACTATTTACCGAAAATAATGTGGAGATTGAAAATTCTACAATCAACCACCAGAATTATGGCATTTATCATGAAAAAATTAATGGTTCAACCATTAAATTGCTCAACACGAATATTTCAGGCAAAAATGCCGGTATATTTCTTAATAATAATGCAGCAGCCTCATATAACACTCTGACTGTTGAAGGAGGTAAAATCCATAGTACTGAGGGATCCGCCATTGTTGTACAGAAAACAAATATCACTGTGAAAAATACAACATTGTCATCTGCAGTTACAACACAGACCTTCAATCCGGACGGCTCAGGTGGAACCGGATATGGTATTGTGCTTGCAACCTATAATAGCGCTGATGCTTATCTGGGGACTATAAATATTCCGGTAGGTAGCAATACCTTCAACCTACAATCGGGTGCCGGTGCTATCAAAGTTATAAAGTATGACGGCAGTGCGTTTGTACAGTATGAATAAAGCACATTAGAGTGAGTAATTCAATATTAGTTTACTTTCTCGATTGATTTAGACTATTAGGGGGTAGTTCAATGAAGAGCTACTCCCTATGTTTTTTATAATATTTGCATATTTGAATAAAAATGCTTATCTTTGTTGCCCATTACACCGCGGAGTAGAGCAGTTGGTAGCTCGTCGGGCTCATAACCCGGAGGTCGGAGGTTCGAGTCCTCCCTCCGCTACT
>CAZRBY010000006.1:86860-90022 GCA_964598495.1 uncultured Muribaculaceae bacterium | reverse complement strand
TAAAAAATACAAGTTTTGAGTATTGAGTAATTCAAAACTAACTACTAAAAAACTTACTTAGAACTCCTTACTCGGAACTCAGAACTAAATAAATATACATGTGATGCAACTTTTTGGTTTTTTTTGCATCTAATATATAGTTCATTGAATGATGTTACATATGGGGATGTCTGGTTTTGACAGCATATGATGACGGATGGCAAGCATGCCGAGCTTCGTGACCTGGCTCGTTAATCTCAGATCTCAAGCCATTAACTGGCAACAACAACTATGCACTCGCTGCGTAATCTTGACTAAGTCAGATTCCTTAATCGAGCCGGCCAGGCCGGTATCGACGAGTATCCCGCCGAGCTTTAAGCGAACTATGATCGGCATATGGGGTATCATCCAAGTTCGCTGCCCGCGATGACTCCTCTACCTCGCGTTAAGATTTAGAGGGTACGGGGGCGGTGGCAGGCCTGCAAGCAGTCTCCTCCCGACAATCAACAGCAGGATAAGCATGTAGAAAACCCTCTGGCGCTATGTTTGGACGGCGGTTCGACTCCGCCCATCTCCACCAAGGTTAATTTTAGGTGATTTTTTTACGCAGAACATTACGCTAAAAGGCGTGGGGTTCTGCGTTTTTTGTTTCGTGGTACGTGTTTCGTGGTACGTGTTGCGCGGTGCGGGTTGCAGGTTACGGGTTGTGGGGTGTGGGGTGCGAGTTACGGGGTGCGGGGTTCGGGGTGCGGGGTGCTGGTGCGGGGTAGGGCGGAGTTTGAAAAGGGAGGATTTAGAGGAATGTTGAATCTTATTATGAGTAAAAAATATGTAATAAAACGATTAGCAGCATAGTAAAATACTACGAAAAATTGATACTAACATTATTTAAAAAATGATAAAATATAACTACATTTGCATATTACGAGTAAAGAAGGGTTATTTTAGTGTGGCGGAATGTAAGCTTTAACTATAACTTCTATTGGCTTTCTAAATAGATTATAACATTAAATATCACTCAAACCATAAATTCGTCAGTCATATTCATAAAATAATAAGATATATATATCTGTTTTTAAAGAATAACTAAACAAACAAGATAACTTAAAATTATGAAAAAAATCTTTTACTTTTTTATGTTGATTGGTGTCATGTTCTTGCCTTCCTGTGGCGTATACATGGCCCAATACTCTGTGGGGTTGTCTTCCGTAGAAAGTCCTGCCGATGCAAAGCAACAATTTGGTGAAACAAAAGTTGTCACTTTTAAGGATGGCGAGTTGAGTAAATATCGCTATGAAGATGATTTTATTGATATAGTATGGTATGTTGGACTCAAGCAATTGAATTTTCAATTAACGAACAAATCGGGGAATACTATTAAGATCAACTGGGATGATGTATGTTTTGTGGACATTGATGGAAAGGTGGGTCGTGTAATGCATGCCGGTGTTAAATACACAGATCGAAATAATTCACAACCTGCGACAATAATACCAAAGAATGCCAGTATCACTGATTTGATATTGCCTACAGACAATGTATATTGGGTGTCTGGGAGTTACGGTGGTTGGAGAGAAAAAAATCTAATTCCAGCATACTATAAAGATAAAGAAGCATTAAAGGCTAATGCTGCGAATTATGTTGGGAAAAAAATGGTTGTGTTGATGCCAATTCTAATCGAAAATATTCCCAACGAATATTCTTTTGAGTTTAGCATTGACGAATGGTTAAATACAAATTAATTAGGCGATTATATTTTTATATGTGAAATGTAGGGGGTGACCATGATAATTGACGCCCCCTATTTATTTATACTCTTGATCAAGACTAGCGCAAAATATTTTATTTTTAGATCCCTGTTTTGACTTATCTAATGTGTTGCTTATAATATTGTAGTACTGTTTTGTTTTCCGCTGCGTTTCGACGAAGAGAGTAGAAATGGCGACACTAGCTATTTCAGGATTGATACTACCGGCAATTATTAATAGATAACTATTTATCCTCTAAAGAAAAAACAGTGACACTCCCGCGATACTGATGATGGCGCCAATAACCTCTATAACTTTCACTTTTTGCTTAAAAATCAGGTAAGAGGGAAGAATAATAAGAACGGGGTCAGTGCCATAATAGTCGATGCTATGCCGGCGTTAGTGTATTGAACCGCCATCAGTGAGAGCGAGACACCGATAAAGGGTCCCGTAATGGTCGCGAGAGAGGCATAAAGCATTCCTCGGCGATCATTTAGGGCATGGACAAGCTTTGGACCTTCTTTTCTAATCAGAAGGATTAATATAAATCCAGTGGCACCCATCACCGCTCTAATGAAGGTCGCCGCAAAGGGAACCATTGTGCTAACTGAAGTAGCACCTTCAGGGATTGCAGCATGATAGTGGCCCATACCTACCTTGCTCAATACCAGCCCCACTCCTTGGCCAACTCCTGCTCCTATGCCCAGCAAAACTCCCTTTATAGGAAGTTTGACGGCCACTTTGTGCCCCTGACCTCTGCTTAGAATGGACATGGCGATACCCGAAAGAGTCACTACCATACCCAGCAATCCCTTCCACGAGATAGTCTCTCCCAGTAGCACCCAAGCAGTTATAGCTGCCACCGGAGGTGCAAGAGTCATGAAGAGTTGCCCGAATCGCGCACCAATTACCAGGTAGGAGTTGAAGAGACACCAGTCGCCAAACACATAGCCTATGAGTCCCGAGAGCAGAAGCCAGAGCCAGGTGCTGCCATCAGCAAAACGCGGCCAGGGCGCTCCGGTCACTATCCAGAGAGTAGCCGCCAGCATAAGCAGCGACAGCGTCATTCTTATGATATTTAGCTGCAGCGAACCTATACGCTTTGTGCCTATCTCGGCAAAAAGCGCTGTAGCCGTCCAACTAAATGCTACCGCCAATGATATGAGTTCTCCTGTATATCCCATAATAGGCGGCAAAGATAGCAAAAATTAGTTTTGAGTATTGAGTGGGGAGTATTGAGTTTTTGAGGTGCCGGATATAAGGTACAGAGTGATGGGAGTTGGTGTGTGGAATGGTTTATTATATAATAAAAAATCCCCCGTTAAAGGACGAGGGAACCTAATGTTTTCACAACGGGACACCAAACAAGCAAGGGGAGGGGTGTATGTTTGCGATATACCAAAGATACAAAAGTGTAGTCAATTCACAACTCCGC
>CAZRBY010000006.1:86018-86842 GCA_964598495.1 uncultured Muribaculaceae bacterium | reverse complement strand
TTACTTTGTATCCATTTATTTTCGAGTTTTTTAATTTTATTTTCCAGTTCTTTAGTTTTCTTCTCATTTTTCTTCTGGATGCTCATTAGTTCTTCTTGTCGAATGGAAATTTGTTCACAAATTTTTGCAAGCTCCATTATATTCTTATATATTTTCGTAAACTTAGTTTCGCTCTCTGCGCCCAATGTGTCATATTCTTCTTCAATTTCTGATTCTTTGAACCGGTAAGCGTACCATAGTTTCAGAAATCTTATCACAAGCGAAATAGCAAGTATGACTATAAGTATTACCGTAATTACAGTTCTGGTTTTTTCTGTCATTTTTTTAATGTTTAATAATCGTTATCATCCATATTTTCGTAAGAAGCCTTAGCCATAGGTGCTGTTCGTTCATATTCTTTCTCGATAAGAGTTTTAAATTCGTGTTTTACTCTTGTAAAATTTTTATTCACTTCAATGCTATTTACGATATTTCAAAGATACAGTGGCAAGTATTAGACAGGGTAGGATTTGAATTGACGATTTGGCATATGAGCCATTTGTATTAACCTGGTTTTGATTAATTCCCAGTTTAGTTTAGAACCGATAAGGTCTATTGATTCGAGGTTAGTTATGTCGTCAAAGAACGTGAGGCTTTTAATGACATGTATAGTATTGTCCATTCCATAGAATTTGGAGAACGTATCAAGCATTTCCTTGAGTGATTCGTGTTTTGAAAGGTAGGCAATATCTATAAAGTCTTTCATTCTGCTACCATCTGAGGATATAGCCAGTAGTTTCATTGCGGCAATGTCCCTAAAGTCCATTAGTCTTATTCCCTCATCG
>CAZRBY010000006.1:0-86008 GCA_964598495.1 uncultured Muribaculaceae bacterium | reverse complement strand
ATTATGGGAAGCGTATGGTGACCAATTGTCTTTATAAAATCTACCTTAACTTCACCTTTTGTTGTTTTGATTGTTCCAATTAGAGTATTAGTACCATATTTTCTGGTTATGAGGCCATATTCATCTTGGAGATAGTGCATAAGTGAGAGGAAGTCGAAATCTTGTTCAGTGAAAAGGTCAAGGTCTACACTTTTCCTATGTCCAATCTGAAGGGCAAGCGCTGTGCCGCCAACGAGAGTGAAACTAGAGATTTTCTCGTCTTCCATTAACTTTTTTAGCAGTTCTAAAGTGCCTTTATCGACTGTTTCCTTTTGTAACATAACATTTCTTCCTTATCTATGCCGAATAATAGGGAGGCCCAATTTGCCTCTTTAGGGTTCATTGATGGGATTTTTTTGACGATTTCTGCAACTTTTTCGGGCCCTCCGTAGATGTTGTACAGGGCGTAGTAGTCTTCTTTTCTTCCAAGTTCAAGGACGCGTAGAACCGCTATTGTAGAGAGTTTTTCCCAGTCCGGATTATCCATATTGTAATCCCAAAGCAGCGAACGGGGATATTGACAGTCCGCATGTTGTTCCCAGTCGTCAAGGAAAGTCAGTCGTGTATTTTTTTTCTGTGATGTCATGTCTAAATTATATGAAACTTCTTTAACTATTTGTAGTTTCTTACATTTACAAATTTACACATAAATGTTTGATACAGCAAGTTTTAAGGCCGAAAATAATAGCCCACATTATTATGTGGATTATAATGTGGGCAAGTAACAATGTGGTTTTCAATAACCGTATTATGCAATCAGCTATTTGAGGTATGTAAGATATAAAAAATGTATCTACTCTATCCCCGTCAATAGCATTTTGCTTGTCAGTTTACCTTTGGCGTCGTAATGCTCGGTTTTTATTACGCCAAGACTTTTACCAATCCAGGTAATTGTGGTGCCTTGTTGTGTCCCGATGATCGGATATTCGGCTTCTACGGTTTGAATGATCTTGAAACAAACGAATTGTCCTACAGGTGTGTCCACTATTTCGGCCCGTATTGCACGACGATTGAAAATGTGGAATACTAAAGGCGGTATATCCATATTTTCCGTTCCGCTTTTCATTTTCATTTTGAATGTGGCATTGGCATCGGGAAGGGTTTGTCCGGGTTTCAGTTTTGTTGGGATTACCATATCATTTCCTGACATGTCGGCTTCAAAGTCGACTCCTTCCAATCCTTGTGGAGAGATAAAATCAAGCAAATTCACATAGAAATTACCGTTTTGTGCACGCATTGAAACTGTGCCGCCGTTCTGGACACGGCCCTTAGAATCAGTAATCTGGCCGGATATTGTGGCTTTTATGCTATTTTTTGTCCTGGAAATGTCCAAAACCTCCGACTTGTTGTATCCCTGCACCTTGCCTTTGCCATTGTACATTGTGTAGGTAATTACGGCTCCTTTCTTTAATGCATAATAGGGATCCTTATTATCCCAGTCTGAAGTGTTATCGGCAGGAGTACCTGTATCGGCGGGCTCAACTATGGGAGCATTGGATTTTTTTTGTTTTTTTTGCGTTGCAAGATCCTCGACTTCGTCGAAAGTTTTGTCAACGGCTTTTCTTGTTTTTTCTTGAACTTTTTCTTCTACTTTTTGTTTCGCCGCCTCTTCCGCTTTTTTGCCTAATTGCTTCAGCCAGCCTTGGGCACTGACCTCGCTAATGTTTCCGACCGCTATTAGCAGGACGAGAACTAAAGTTAGTTGTCTTGGTTTCATTTTACTTAATGGTTAGATTGTTTGACTGCTTATTTGTTGGTTGTTATGGCTTGCAGCGATATTTTTCTACAATTCAAAGTTACATAAATATATGTAATTCACAACATTAGTATTATGAAAAGTTTTATATTTGCAAAGTGATGAGTGATGGGTACATTGAGAAGATTAATTATTATCTTTGTACCGGGGACCCCCCCACCCGCGACGTAAGGTGGCCCTTCGGCTTATGCCGTCGCCACGCTCGCAAAAGGGCCTTCGTCATAGGAGGCCCTTATTTTCTTAGTATATTCCTTTGCCCGCTTCCCCTCTTTTTCTTATTTTTGTATCATGAAAAGAATTATTTTAATGGCAGTGGTGCTGCTTATTGCGGTTGGTGCTGCTGCGCAGGAAAGATATCAGAAAGTAATTCCTCCCCGGCGTTATGAGGAGGCTAATAAAGAAATGAAAGTGAGACCTTTAGCTGTATTATTCGGAGATTCGATTACCGACTCGTGGCCAAAATTGAGTCCTGATTTTTTTAGACTAAACAATCTCGTTGGCCGCGGCATCAGCGGAGAGACTACGAGTGACATGCTGATTAGGTTTCAGAAGGATGTGGTCTCCCTGAGACCCAAATATGTGGTTATCCTTGCGGGAACCAACGATATTGCAATGAACGACGGGCCGATCTCTCTTGAACATATCCTCGACAATATAATCTCTATGTGTCAGATCGCCAAGGCCAATCGCATCAAACCTATACTTTGCTCGGTGCTGCCGGCTTATCTTTACAGGTGGCGTACGGAGCTCACTCCTGCGGAGGAAATAGTAGAGCTGAATGAGATGATCCGTGCCTATGCCAAGAGTGCCCGTATTCCCTATGTGGACTACCATACGCAGATGAAGGATGAGCGCAACGGACTTCAAGAGAATCTCGGGCCGGACGGTGTCCACCCCAATCTTGAGGGCTACCGTATGATGGAGTCAATTTTGATTGACTACCTGAAGTAGCACACAATAGATATCAGCAACTGACAGGGTAGGAGAGCTTGTCGGCGCAGACAAGCATTGCATGATACATCACAGAATATCATATTAAAGAATGAAACCGCAAATCACCATACGCCAGGCGACCAAAGAGGATATCGCTCTTATTCGCGATTTGGCCCAAATTATATTTCCTTACACATACGGGAAAATGCTCTCCCCGGAGCAGGTCGACTATATGATGGAGTGGATGTATTCTCCGGAAAATTTAGCTTCGGGATTGGATTCGGGTCAGGAATATATTATTGTGGAAGAGGAAGGGGAGGCTGTGAGCTATGCAGGTATTGCTCCGCAAGAGGATGATCCCGACGGCACCAAGGTATTTGAGCTGATGCGTCTCTATATTCTACCTGATCATCAGAAAACAGGGCTTGGTAAACTATTGTTCAATCACGTTTGTGACCATATTCGAAGCAAGGGCTTCAAAAAGAGTAGAATGATGCTGCATGTCAATCGCGAGAATCCGGCAGTACGGTTTTACCTGCATCAGGGGATGCGAATCCTTTACAGCAAGGACTTTGATATCGGTCACAACTTCTGGATGAATGACCACATTATGGGTATGGATCTCTGACTTTAGCCGCCAAAAGTCCATGTTTATCATAGTCGAGTGGCTATACAATAGATATTGATCTATAATTTAAGTCCCTATAAATTAGACTTCTATAAGCTCATATTCGCGTGAACCTATACCAATCTCTTCGGCGTAGCGCAATCCTGCAATCCAGTCGGTGTCAGGGTGGATTATCTTGAACTTATCCTCACTTTCAATCTCTGCATGTTCGTGGCAACTGCAGCCGGAGTCACCGCACCATCCGTTTATGGCAGGGGCACGATTAACCAGATCTGCGCAGGCCTGATCCAGAGCTACGGGGTCAAAAGAGGCCATCATGCCGAGGTCAGGCACTATGGCGGTGTCGTTATGTCCCCAACAGTCGCACTCCGGCGAAACATTCATTATCAGACTAATGTGGAAGTGAGGTCTGTCGGCCAAAATTGCTTTAGTGTACTCCGCAATCTTGTAATTGAGTATCTCAGAGGTATCCCATTCCGCCAGAACAGCGCCACTATGTTGGCATAGGGCAACGCACTGTCCGCATCCAACGCATTTATCATAGTCAATCACTGCTTTGCGCTCGGCGTTTACCTTGACAGCACCATAATTGCAATGTTTTTCACACACCTTGCATCCGATGCATCTTCGGCTGCTGATACGGGGTTTGGAGGAGGAGTGGAGCTCCAGTTTTCCTGCAATCGAGGCGCATCCCATTCCGATATTCTTCAGAGTTCCACCGAAGCCGGTCTGCTCGTGTCCCTTGAAGTGGGTGAGGGAGATAAAGATATCGGCATCCATCACGGCACGGCCAATCTTGGGAGAGGGACAATATTTCGCGCCCTCAAGTTTCAATATGACTGAATCAGTTCCCTTAAGTCCATCAGCTATGATCATGGGCGCATCTACCTGGAGAGGATTGAAACCATTGCGGAAGGCACTGCGAAGGTGGTCCACAGCATTATTTCGCAGTCCCATATATAGGGTGTTGGCATCTGTAAGGAATACTTTGGCTCCCAATGACTTGAGTTTCTCAACCACTACTGAAGCATAGTTTGGGCGTATATAGGCCATATTCCCCGGCTCTCCTACATGGAGTTTTATTGCCGTAAATTGGTCCTTGAAATCAATATCTCCAATTCCCGCAGCATCAATCAATGTCTCAAGTTTATTGAGCAGGCCATTACCGGCCTTCGTCCTTAAATTGGTGTAAAATACCTTTGATATCTCCATTATGTGTGATAATTATTCAATCAAGAGCAAATATAGAAATAATGATGGAATATCCTAAAAAGGGATATGATTACAAATAGAGCTTGCTTTCAGAGTAGAGACGTGCGGTACCGGAGATGAGAACGCGGTTTCCGCAATCCTCGCAAAATAGTGTTCCGCCGCGGGGCGAAATCTGTTTGGCAGTCATAACTCGTTTGCCGAGCCGTGCGCTCCAATAGGGGATAAGCGTACAATGGGCTGAACCTGTCACAGGATCCTCCAAAATGGTGCTCTGCGGTGTGAAGAAGCGGGATACGAAGTCAACTTCGGGCTCTGAAGCGGGGGCGGTGATGATCACTCCACCCGGATCCATATTGACCATATCGAAGAGGTTACGGTCAATCTCTATCCCTTCAACCTGCTGTTGAGATTGATATATGAGCAGGTAGTCACGCTCTTTTAATACTTCCATTGGCTTGATACTCAAAGAATCATAGGTCTCTCTTGGAAGTCTTGCCGGCACTGCCGGTCGCGAAGGAAAGATAAGTGTGAAGAGGTCGTTCTCCACAGCTACCCTCAATTCTCCGCTTGCGGAGGTGAAAAGTATCTCGTCTATTGGCTCCTCTGAGTTCCTGGCGATGATAAAAGCTGTCGCCAGAGTGGCGTGACCGCAAAGATCCATCTCGATGTCGGGGGTAAACCAGCGTATGGCATAACCATCAGTGTAGTTGTTTTTTATGAAAAATGCAGTTTCAGCCACTCCATTTTCGGCTGCTATTTTCAGCATCAAATCATCCTCAAGCCAATTTTTAAGCTGCACCACGCAGGCAGGGTTGCCCTTGAAGAGTTCGTCGGTAAAAGCATCGACATGGTAAGAGTTAAGTATCATAGCCAATATGTTTTATTGTTTGCTAAAACAGCGTTTTTTCTTCATTTAAATCGACCTTTACTATATCGTTGTCTTTGAAGTACCAAATATATCCGGTAACGTCCGGAAGGCCGATTTGCTCGAGATTCTTCATATAGTCGCGCACCTGCTTGCGATATTTTGCGCCATCGTGTTTCCCGAATTTGTAATCTATTACAATTGTTTCATTCTCTCCTAGAAGAATCCTGTCGGGGCGTTGTGTCTCTCCGTTGCTGATAAGGATTTCCTGCTCGTTAAGTGTATCATAAGTGCCATCAAACCAGTGCCTTCCTGCTATCGATTCTATCCTTTTAGCGAGAAAATTCTTCGCATCCTTTCGTTCGGATTCGTTTAAGTCTCCTTGTATGACAGATCTGTTTACAGCTTCCTCCAGGTCATCTAGATTGTTGATTCCTGAAAGAATATCGTGGAGTACCAGACCTTTGATACGGGGACTCTCCAAAGGATCCTTTTCAAATTCAAAAAAGTCGCGCGCTCGGAACGACTGCTCCAGTCTATTGCCAATAGGGATTGATGGAAATGATTTGACTGGTTTGGTCTCTATGCCGTTTTCGAGCACTTTGAGTTTTGGGGTTGCTCCTTGTTGATTTTTTTTGGCAATATCCAGGGCATGTTTATAGCGCCATTGGCCATTATTGGCTCGTGCTTCGTAGCAGCCATTGCCGTGATCTTTCAATTCAATATATTTACCGGCATCATTCTTTTGTGACTCTTCCTTGAGAAACTTGATGAGTTTGTGGGCCATTGAATTAGCGTCATTCGTATTATTCGCGTCATTCGTGTTATTCGCGTCATTCGTGTCATCGGGAGCATAGATTACCATTTCAAAATAGGCGCGTGTCATCGCTACGTAAGAGATATTCAAAGTGTCGATATGCGTATCCTTTTTTTCTTTCTCAAATTCTTCGTCAAAGTCCGTGTATCCCTTTGTGGTGTATTTTACGGGAACCAGGCCTATATCTTGAAACTTTTTATCTTTCGGTATGCACCAGAGATAGGGCGCCATCAGGCCTGCTTTGACGGTGGTCTTCTCTCTGAAAAACGGGATAATAACCGCTTTGAATCCCAGCCCCTTTGCTTTGTGTATTGTCATCACACATACGGCATCCTGATCGGAAGATGAGCTTATTTTGACATTTTGACCCGTTTCTTCCCACCATTCGAGAAATGCGGGTAAATCAGACCCCATACGTGTCATAAATGCATTTACCTCATCAAAAAATGCTTGCACAAACTCTATTTCATAATCCGGAATCTCATCAAATATGGTTCTGGTGATAGCTTCACAGCTTCCGTAAAGCGAGAGCCCTTTCAAATCAGGAATTTCAGGGAGATTTATTTCACCGTTTTCATTTTCCGTGAAAAGATTTTTGAGCATCAACCGGTTGATCTGATCTTCAGGATTGTCAACATATTTGAGCATTGTCACAATCTTAAGAACAGCTCTGGAATAGCCAAGCATCAGCACGTCTTCCGTGACGACGTTGATTCCTTTTGAAATCAGTTTCTCCACAACCATTTTGCCTTCATTGTTTGTACGAACAAGTATCGTGATGTCTTTCAGCCGATATCCGTCTTTTTGAAGGCGTCCGATCTCGCCGAGGTCGTCAACATCCTCATTTTTTCCTGTGAGAGCCTCCAAAGCATTCTGTTCCCAGGCTTTTTTATCCTCTTTGTCAACCTCAAACAACCTGACTTTGACAGCACCGGCATTGTAACGATTGATGTTGGCTTCGTTTATAGTTATGTCGGGCATTTTTTGACGACATTCTCTGTAAATATCTTTTGCGTAAGGGTCATCTTTTGTAATGGTTTCGAAGAAATTACTATTGAATTCCACTATCGTCTCGGCACTCCGCCAATTTTCCTTTATCACCTTGGGTTCTACATTTTTTCTATTCGGCAGATTAATTAGAAGGGAGGAGTCAGAACCTCTGAATCTGTAGATACTCTGTTTGACGTCTCCTACGATAAGGTTGTCATGTTTTTCGGAGATATTGTTGTCGATTAAAGGCTCAAAATTCTTCCACTGCAGCTTTGATGTGTCCTGGAATTCATCCAGTAGTATATGGTCTATCCTGTTGCCTATTCTTTCATAGATGAACGGAGTGTCGCTCTCATCGATTATCCTGTTGAGAATATCCGCTGTCCTGCTAAGAAGGATGAGATTGTTTTCCTTGAGATAAGCATTTATTTCACGGAAAATATCGGCTGTGAGTCCCAGAAGGTATATATTCTTACGGATGATGATTGAGGTGTTGTAAGCAGTATAATTGTCGGAAAAATGTTTCTTCAAATCCTCGACCTTCATCTGGAGGGCCGGAGCAAAATTGGCTCTGTATTGATCTGACATTAATTTGTCCTTCGTTGAACTGCCGGATCTGCACCATGTTGCAGCATCTTCAAATGCATCGCAATAAAGCTTTCCGGTGGAATTGACATATTTGCCTTCCGTGATGTTTTCGAATCCTTTTCTTGGACTGCGGTCACCTGTTTTCATATTCGGTATGGAAACGGCAACTCTGTCATATTCGATTATGATCTCCTCAGCCAACCTCTTTGCTTCACTTTCAAAATTTTTTATAAAAACATTCAACATCTTAAGGAAACCGTCAATTTTTTTGGAATCCGTTGTGCTTGTGCCCTCACTATCCGTGTCGCTCCGATAGAGAGACTCCACTTTGCCTCTTTGGAGGAGGAAATCCTCTTTGAAGAGCAACTCCGAAAAATTGGCGAGTTCTCTACGTATATCCCAGGAGCCGCCCTCATTTATGACACTAAGTGAATAATCCACAAGCCAGTCCAACAAAGTTTTGTTTTCTTCATCCCCAAGAGTCTCCATCATACGATCAACTGCCTGTGCAATTACCTCCTTGGTGTCAAGTTCGACATTGTAGGAGCCATACTGCCCCAATTCCCTAGCAAATGTCTTCATAACCACCTGGAAAAACCTGTCTATGGTGCTTACGTTGAATCCGGAATAGTCGTGAAGAATCTCTTTTAGGAACGTTTCGTCTTTTTTGTCGCCTTCAGCTGCCTTTATAAAGAGTTTTTCCAGAATGCGCTCTTTCATCTCGTCAGTTGCCTTGTTGGTGAAGGTTACAGCGAGAATATTCCTAAAGGGACGTGCATTGCCGGAGTTATGGCTCTCTTCGACCATTCTTATGTAAGCCTCGGTAAGGTTATGGGTTTTGCCCGCACCTGCAGAAGCTATAATTATCTCCGGATTCTCTCTTGTGTTGCTCATTTCGGTGGATTTTACAGTATTTTGCAGATGTTGCGGAAATTGCAGTATCGGCAGGCGCCGAATTCTCCGTCGTCAAAAGTGACAGCTTTGAAATCTATTGTATCATCAAATATCTCGGTTATTTTTTCTCTGACTTTCTCTTCAAATGCTTCCATTATCCCCGTTGTAAGTCCCTGCTGAGAGCGTAAGGGATTCTCTTTGTAGAGATCTCTGAGCGAAAAGACAGCCGGAGTGATATTGTCTCCGTCGGTGTCGCATTGTTTCACATACATCATTTTATAGAGCATCAGCTGGAATGAAACGGAATTTTTTACGCAGGAGCCATTCTTCTCTTCCTTGAAAAGGTTATCGATCAGCACATTCTCTTCGGATGCCCTAATGCCGAGCATTTTGCCATCTACACTGCCCGTTTTGTAGTCGATAATCCTGATTTCGCCACCCTTTTCATCGACCCTGTCGATGGATCCTTTAATGTTCACGGTGCCGATATTGTTAATATCCATTGGATAGTCGACACGCATTTCGGAAGCCCTGAATGTGAATGGGGCATATTCCCGATCAATCTCGAGACTCTTTTCCACAAAGGATGCTATCAGTGAAAATACTATTTTTTCCTGGCCGGAGAGATCTTCATACTCATATTGGATATTACCACTTTCATAACTGTATTTCCGTTTTTTCCTTGCCTCGGCAAATCCTTCAAGTATCAGCCCTGCAATTTGCTCCTTATCTTTTCTAAGGGACTCTATATGGTCGGCATCCCGGGTTGATGCTCCTTTGCTGCGATTAGGCATATATAGTTTCTCCATCACATAGTGGTAGATGGTACCGAACTGGGCTCCATCCACTTCATCCACCACTTCATCCTCCTCACTGATACCCTCGACATGTTTGAGGTAAAACATTCTTTGGCATTTGAAATAATCATTCAGTGTAGAGGCGGAGAAACTGCCTTCGAAGCTGCCGTCTAAGGTACTTTTCGCGAAGTTTTTTAATTACCGATTGGCTCTTTTTTATATCTCGGTTGTAATTTTCTTTATCCTTCATATTGTAGGAAGTGGCACTTTGGCTGATATGCAGTCTGCGTTTTCCATTTTTATCAGGTATGTTGTATCCATATTTAAGCTGGTGGATGTAGCGGCTCGGCTCTCCAACCTTAGTGCCCTCGGTACGGGAGTCGTATATCAGCCAGATATGTTCTGCCCTGCAGATGCTGCGGTAAAAGTGGTAAGCGGAAATGGAGTCCTGATACTCATAAGTAGGGAGTCCGAAACCCAAACGAAGATTGTATGGTATAAAAGAGTTGCTGACATTGCCCGAAGGGAATATCCCCTCGTTGCAAGAGAGGATTATCACATTTTTGAAGTCCAGCGCTCTTGTCTCAAGAGGCCCCATAATCTGGATGCCCTGCAAAGGCTCACCATTATAAGGGACTGAAAGTACTGATATGATTTGTTTCAGGAGGCGAAAATAGGTTTTAATCTCCATTACCGGGAGTCCGAGGCCGGAAAGGCGTCTGACTGCCTTCAGGTAGTGGTATGCAGCCTCTTTGTCGATTTCTTCCAGATGTTCCTGTACCAGGTGGAGAATATTTTCAATGTAATCTCCCGCCTTTACCGAATCCCGGCATGGAATGAATATGGATTTAAGCAACTCATTATCCCCGATTTTCTCCATAGGCACATATACAAGGTTTCTTCCGATAATCTCCTCTCGGAGACCCTTTAGAAGCTCCTCAGTTACCGCAGATGTTATGAAGGGATGGCTGAGAATGGCAATAACACTTTTGTGATGGAATGAGACAGTTCCCTCCTTTTTCACACGAATCTTTTTCTGTAACTCTTCCAATTGGGAAATGAAGGTGGCACTATGTGAACTGCTCAAAGGATAACCCATCGTGACGTTGACCTTATCAATACACTCAGGTATAGAGTTGAGCATCGGCTGAAGTAGACTCTCTTCGGGCAGGATGATGGCGGTTTCTTCCAAAGCGGTATGAGTCTCCGGACCCTCATTTTGTTGGCAATAAATCTTTGTCAAAATCTCCGCTACCAGTCTGGTCTGTCCTACTGCCGAAGGAATGCCCACAATTTCTATCTTACCAGGTTCTACATCGTTGAGGAGTGGTTCAATAGGTGTTCCGTAAGGCTCTATTGCCACTTTCTGGGCAAATTCCATGACATTTCCCTCTTTCCCACGAAGCATAAACTGCGAGGATTTGTTGGATTCGTCAGTAAGGATATCTCCATAATAATCCCAGATAAAATCGACCTCAATCCCATTTCCGGGCTTGTTGAGGTGCCTGAAAAGTCTCTTTTCACATTCATTGAGGGCGTTTAGACCTACAAAAAGGATTTTTTTGTACTTTCCGCACTCTTTCTCCAAAACCTGTTGTCCCGTCCCGCTCTCCAGCGATTCGGCTACATCGCGGTACATCATTCCCTCATACATCAGCCCTTTTGATCTCAGTACCTCGCGGAATGAGTCGTAAAACTCATACATTTTATCCCAGATAGTGTGAAAATCCCTCTTGATATCTATTTTTTCATTCTCTTTTGTCGCGCTTATTCCATCACCCCAGCTCCCGCAAAATTCCCTGATGGCATTTTTTTGCACCTCACTCAAATAATCATTTTCATCTGCTGTCAGTTTTTTAAGCTCTCCTATGTTTGTAAAAAGCTGTTTTGCATCGACCAGATATTTATCTATATCGTCGAAATCATTGAGAAACACATCTCCCCAATAGACGAACTCGTCAAATGTATTCTGTACATTGCCCTCTTTATCAGCATAGAGTTTAGCATACTGCCGGTACAATACGTAGAGTGCTTCAATCTTGTCTACCGGTTGTCCACCTGAAAGTTCCAGAAAGAAATCATTGATTGTAATCATCTTAGGCGCAAAAAGAGCCTCACCCTCCATGCATTGGGTCAGATACTTCCTGAAAAAGATCGATGAGCGCCTGTTTGGAAAGACAAAACAGAGCTTGTTGATCTCACTTTTATGTTCTTGATAAAAATGGCGTGCGACGCAATAGAGGAATTTCTGTTCCATACTTCTCTTGTTTTACAATACTATATCGTCCGGCAGTAATTATATCGTACAATTTACAAATATACATTTTAAAGGTGAAAAAGTTTTTATATATTTGTGACGCTTTTCAAAAAAGGGGATGAAACTTAAATTTTCTTATAGGGATACGGTTTGTGAGGTTGTCGAGGGCAGGGGCTCTATAGCTTCAGTCGGCAATCTTGTCGGAAATGAACGCAACGTGCTTGTGGTTACCGATAGCGGTGTGCCGGCAAATTATACTCAATCAGTGCTTGCACAATTTTCAAACGTTTCCCTTCTGACAATTCCCCAAGGTGAAGAGAGCAAGAATTTCAAAACATTGGAAGTGATTATTTCTGCTCTCAGGCAGCAGAATATTGACCGTTCAGGTGCACTGATAGCGGTAGGAGGCGGTATGACGGGCGATATCGCCGGATTTGCTGCTTCCTGTTACAATCGCGGTATAGATTTTTACATTGTGGCCACCACTTTGCTGGCTCAGGCGGATGCATCCATAGGGGGGAAGACTGCTCTCAATTTCGGCAACATCAAGAATCTTGTAGGAGCCTTCCACCATCCAAAAGGTGTAGTGATCGATACGGATACCCTCCGGACCCTCGATCCAAGGCACCTATATAGCGGACTGGCTGAGGTAATAAAGATGGCTGCGACTTCCGACGCCGCTCTATTTGCCCTGATTGAGTCTGATAAGCCTCTAAATGAGATGCTGGATGAAATTGTTGCGGCTGCTCTGCGAATCAAGTGCGATATTGTCCTTCAAGACCCACTTGAGCAGGGTCTACGCAAGGTGCTCAATTTTGGACACACCATAGGTCACGCCATTGAGGTTGCATCTAACGGTAAGTTCTTACACGGAGAATCCGTTGCGGCAGGTATGACATATTTCTGTTCCAAAGAGATGCGTCTGAGACTGGAAAAGATACTCAAGAGGTATCATCTGCCTATAAAATCACCCTTTCCAAGCGATGTGCTGATGCCATATATCATTCAAGACAAGAAGCGTACGAATGGGCTAATTACCACTGTTTATGTTGAATCTCCCGGTCGATTCGAGTTCAGAAAGATGACTCCGGAAGAGATTGCAGGACTGTTTTCAATTAGTTAGATATTTTATGAAGTACAGTGAACTGGAATATGGACTCATAGGAGAACGTCTCGGGCACAGTTTGTCTCGTGAAATACATCAGAAGCTCTCATCTTGTGACTATGAATTGTGCGAGATCCCCAAGGATGAACTTAATCTTTTTTTTAGTGAATCGAATTTTAAAGGCATAAATGTTACACTACCCTACAAACAGTCTGTGATACCGTTTCTGGATGTCATGTCTCCCGTTGTGGCGAGCATAGGTTCGGTAAACACTATAATACGGAAGAAAAATGGCCTTTTATACGGACACAATACCGATTATCCAGGGTTCAATTCCCTTGCAAAGCATGCCAATATAGGCTTCTCCGACAAAAATATCCTTATTTACGGTAACGGTGGTACCGCAAAGACAGTCCGTGCGGTCACATTGGCTGCCGGCGCAAAATCCGTTACATTCGCCGTCAGAAAAGTGACAGGTGAGGACCAGGTGGCGATATCGGATCTGGAAAGCAATACGCTTTTGTGTGAGAATAAGCAGATCATAGTAAACGCAACTCCTGTGGGCATGAGTCCCGATGACGAAGGCAAAATAGTTGATCCTGCGATTTTTCCCAATTTGGAGGGAGTGTTGGAGTGTATCTACAATCCATTGCGTACCAATCTTGTACTTGATACACATAAACTCGGACTAAAGGCTGAAGGTGGACTCTATATGCTGTTGGTACAGGCTTGCTTTGCGCAAGAACTCTTTAAGGATAGTGTCAATGACCCAATCTACAACTATGAAAAAATAGAATCACTTTATTATGAACTCTTGCGAGCCAAGGAGAATATAGTGCTAACCGGAATGCCCTCCAGCGGCAAGAGTGTAATTGGAGCGATACTTGCCGAGAGACTTGACAGAAAATTCTTTGATACCGATAAGATGATAGAGGATCAGACGGGATCCGACATACGTACTATTTTCATGGAAAAAGGGGAAAATGCTTTCCGCGAACTTGAAATAAGTGTGGTGAAGGAGGTTTCGTCACTTCAGGGGGCTGTCATCTCTACAGGCGGAGGTTGCGTACTTAATCCGTTAAATATTCACCGACTCAAGCGCAATGGACGTATCTATCTTCTGGATAGGGACCCCAACCTGCTGACATCTTCAGTAGACCGCCCTCTTGCATCTGACAGGGACCAACTCTTTGATCTCTATGCCGGACGCAGGAATCTCTATTTCGACACGGCCGATGCAGTGATCGACAACAATACTTCTATGGAAGATGCGGTAGAGAGGCTCGTCAAAGCGCACCTTGGACTTTAGAATCTCCAGCCTACCGATATAACGGGAGTGAGATAAACAGGCCAACTATAGAAAAGTTGGGCTCCGGCTTTAAGAATTAATCCTTTTGGCCCCTCGTAGCGGTAGAGTAACGGAACGGTTGCGCCTATAGGTCCGAATATTGTTTTGAGTTTATTCTCCTGCTCCTCACGTATGAATTCGAGCCTTGATATCAATCCAAGACCTAACTCCAGATGGTGATTGGAATTTTTGAAAAAAACATAAGAGAAACTTATCGGGAATGTGACTACGGGTGCCGTCTCGGCGCCGATTCCGGCATAAATCTGCCAAGACCTATGGAGTCCGAGGGAAATTCCAAAATTGGCGCTGTACAATTCGTATGGGATCAGCGGTGTGTGCGTTAGCGTTATAGAGAAGCGACTTTTGTTGTAGGGCTTTTCAACGTCAGGTTCTTGTGCCGACGTAAAGAAAACTCCTGCAAGAAGTAGACAAATTGCTACCCCCACCTTTGCTAATAATAGTTCGTTCCTCTTCATGCTATCATAACAAAGATAGGGAAAAATCTTTTTTCTTACTTATCAAAATATCACGAAAGTTTTTTCAAAATTCCAGTTTTCTACGCGGATAAAGGCTTTGCGGGAGACGATGTTCAATCCGATGTATATATCGGCAAGGCTTTCGGCCTTGAAATCATAGCCTAACTCTTCCATATAGCGTCCAAGGGGCAGTGAGAGTCTTCCTTGACAACCGGTTGTTTCATCGTTTGTTCTGTCGAGAAATAGTTCCATCATTATGGATGCGTCACCCTGTCTTGGTATGCGCAGTGAATATTCTCCGATAGAAGAGGCTTCTGGTACAACGCACTCAAAATTCCCCGGAAGTGGTTCAAGGGTGTAACGGTCTACGCCATGATAATTGCCTTTCACTATCATCCGCACCTTATCAAGTCTATTCTGTATGCCACTTTCCGTATTTTCCACTCCACTTTCTTTTATATGTACGGTAGTGAATTGTTTATGTGCTTCCATAAGGACGTAGGCCTTTTCGCCTGTGGCCTCTATTGTAGTACTGAATGCGTAAAGGGAATCGGCCTGACTGCCTTCGGCGACAGTCAGGGCCTCTTTACCTTTTTTGGAAAGAACGCCGGATATCCTGATACTGCCCTTGGAGACGCTTTCCTGACGGATAGTGTCAATCAGATCGACCGGAACGGTTTCGCAGAATTTGAAATCTCCTCCGGAGAGTGTTACATTATATTCCCCGTCTACCATCCTGTGGATGAAATCATATTTAAGCACTTTGGAATAGTCCATCGTCAGACGACACGGACAGGGTGTCCGATCTTCAAGGATGCTGCAACTGCAAAGCAGGAGTGCCAGAAATCCGGTTAAGCTCTTTCTCATTTGAACAACAAATATTTGTAGTGGTCAGATCTCTTCTATAATTTCACCTCCATCTTCCCAAGGTGCAACTGTAATGGTGGCGTCAATGGCATCAGTTGTGGGTTTTGTCTCGGGGTCATTTGAGCCGAGGTTTTTGATTGTCAGAGAGATGTCATAAGCAGTGTTGCGTGCGAAGGATGGGAGTGTGACAGGATAGTAGTAAGTGCTACCTTGGATTTCCGCCACGACTACGAGGCGTGTTTTTCTGGCCGACCAGGTTGTAATGTCTGTGGAGTCTCCGGCGGTATCATTGGCGTAGCCGTAGAAACAAAAACCCGGGGTGTCGCTACTTCCCGTGGGAATATTCCTTTCGTTTGGATTGCCAAGCAGTGATTCCGGAGCTTCCGATTTAGTGGTACCGTCAATCTTGACACCCGAATTGCGCCCCATCTTGTTGCTCCATGTGCCGATGGCAGCAGTACCGGCAAGATTTTGGTTTGAAACAACATTGTCAAGCATCACATATTTTATCTTTATCGTGCCATATCCGGCTGAAAGATTGTTGGTTACCTTTACAAGTCTGGCACGTGCGACAAGACGTGAAATGGTGATTTCAACTGATTCGGTACCTGAGGCCTTCACCTCAACCTCCTTTTCTCCGGACATCACGAATCCGCTTGAGGAAGCGTTTTGCGCCAGTGTCAGAGCCTTCGTCTTGAGAGATGATTTGGTAACTGAAACCGAAAGTGTTTCTCCCAGATTGGCTACGGCCCAGATTTCGTATCTGCCTGTCTGTACCCTGTCAATGGTTTTAGAGAGGGCCGTACCGTTATCAAAATAGTATTTGCAGACCTCTCCGTCGAAAATAAAAATCTGGAGGTTATTTACTGTTGCCTCATTGCCGACTACATCGGTTACGGCTTTTGTAAGGATATCTCCTTTGACGTTAATTGTGAGTCTGCCTTCGCCCGCGCTGTTATCGGGTTCAATGGCGTTGCAGGCAGTCAAAAGCGCTACAACGGTAAGAAAGGATAGGATTTTTCTCATTGTTTTGAAATGTTAGTAAAAGTTTGTAAATTGTTAATAGTTGGTTGCTTGAAAACGGTTTTCGGCTACACTTCGTCATCTATTTCACCGCCTTCATTCCACTCGCTGATTTTTACTGCAGTTTTAATGCTCCCCGGCTCTATAAGGGGATCTTCGGGATGGGAAACCCCTTCTCTAGTGATTGTTATGTCATACAAATAGTGAGTGTTGGCAACAATCTTTTCAATTGTCACAGGGTAGTACCATAATGTTTCTCCCAATGTCGCTTCAATCACAAGTCTGGTCTTTCTTGCACTCCAGAGAGTTCGGTCAAAGCAATCTATGCTCGAATTGGGATAGGGGTAAAGGCTCTCATCAATAGCCAGAGAGTCCCTGTCAGCCATTCTTTTATCAATCAGACCACTACAGATCAGATTGTCACATGAACTCTGTTGATATTCCATTTTGTTGTACCAGAGGTCCTCGTCTCCCGGCATTGCAGTAAGTGCGTAGTTGTTCTTACCCGCTACGTTAGTCAAATAGATTCTACGGATGGTAAATGGCTTCACGGCAAGGTAAGAATTGTCGAATTCGGTTTTTATCATACACTCAACTTTAGCTACCATCCTGTGCACAACTATCTCCAGCTCCATATCGGAATCAATTTCAGCAGTTAAAGTTCCTGTCATTTGAAATGATCCTATGCCATTGTTCCGGAGATGGCTTTCACACATCAACAATTCCTCAGCGGAAGAAGGAGCCGCCGGTAGTTCGGGAGAGTTGACAAAACAACAAAATGTGCATTCTCCGCTCGGTAGGATAACTTCGTAATCGCTACCGGTACCTGTGATTCTATTGATGAAAGTTCCTTCGGTGCCGAATATGTAGAGTTGTACACTGTTGATCCGCATCTCTTCTTCAGCTGTAACTCCGATGGCACGAGTGACCACAGAAGTGCCATTGAGTGAGATTATGACCTTGTGAAGCCCGCCTTCGCATGGTTTAAGATCGTTGCATCCGCAAAGCAGCAGTAGTGCTGCGGTCAGTATCATCATATATGTGGTAATCTGTTTCATTCAAAGTATCGGTTTAGGTCATACATCCTTACAAGTGCATATATTTCGGGATCGAGATTTCCCCTGTGTATGTAGTGGCTGTCTTCTCTACAGGCTTTCAGGTAGTGCTCCGCCGCAATTTTGCTCTTACCGTTGCGCGCCTCCAGCAGCGCCATCAGGTAGCTCACCTGTGGGGTGGCAGGTAGCTCCGATAGGAGATTAAGAGCTGATTCATTATAATCAGCCGCACAGTAGGCTACTGCGGTATTGAAGTCTCTGTAAGGTGCGAGCAGATTAGCAGCCAGTTTATAATCTCTATTTCGCAGTGCCTGCACTCCGGCCATATATGCGCTGTCAACAATGGTGGTATGTATGGTATCCCGTATCATATCCCTGCGGTGGAGATGGAAGTCAAATCTCACCGCACGCAGCCTTGGATAGATCCCGTAGGCGAGGTGAGGGTAGAACCCTTCCATCGAGAGCTCTCTCTCGCGCTTATCCTTGTTTTGTTCTGCAGAGAGCAGGAAATATCTCTCCTTCTGCAGTGGGGTCAGCACGGTATCTGTCAGTACAAGCCGATCCAGAGCACTCCAGTCTTCCGCTACGCTTCGTGAAATGAATTCGACAGCGACCTTGGGTGACCCCTTGTCAGGCTCTACCAAGGAGCTTTCCATATGGATGGAAAATCCTCTCTCACGAGCCGAAGAATCACACCAACTTTTGATAAAACGCTCGAAATAACGGCTGACTGATGCGCTTCTGCGCTTGCTCAATCTGGAATTGTACTCCCAGCTTCCTTCAGGAGAAGAACCGGCGGTGACAACTATGGAGTCAAGGTCAAAATCCCTGTTTTCGAGCAACAAACGCAGGGTCCTTCGAATACGGGCTATCTCCCGATAGTTGTCGGAGAGATCTTCAAGTATCTCGTCGCAGTCTTTTTCAAATTCTATATAGCAGACATCGTCGGCTTTGACCCTTCTTGATACTACTTGTGTCAGATATCTCTCACGATCTTCGGCAAATGCGCTCAGAGAGGAGATGTAAAAAGTGAGAGGAGCGCTTGGTTCTATGGTATAAATTCTATTATCTTGCTCGTAGATCTCTCCTTTTAACACGATTTGAACTTTACGAAGATTGGGTCGAGTTTGTACTCTCTGTACATAGTTGTATATGAAATCACCTGTTGCATTACGCATGACGGTATCCAGGCGAAGGAGTTCGGTGACTATCGGTGCCCTGACATATCGGTCGTACATTTTGCCGATATTTGCTTTTTTCCATTCGTTATGCCGAACGAGCATGCTATAGGTATAGTGTTCCAGAGCATCCTGTGCAGTTATTCCATAGTGAGAAAAGAAGAGTTCGTCTGAAACATATGCGGAGTCAGTGCGATACTTGTAGAGTTCGGGGATGTTTCTTTTGATGAATACCTCCAACTGGTGCATATCGATGAATCTGGTGCTATCAGTGACAATAGAGTTGAGAAACCTGCGGTATTGCTGATATCCGCGTAACTGACTTTTGCGGTAGCTCTCACCCGTGATAAGAATGCGGTCAAGATCTACAGTATCTTCGAGGATATGCATTACCGGCACCATCCTCAATTGCCATTTGCTGTCGCGAAGCTCTTTTGGAACCAGCACCTGAAATTCTATTTCCACTTTTCCGTGTCGCTCGGCTACATTACGGAACCTGGCAGTCACTACGGCTGCTTGCAATTCCTCAATGGCCACCATTTCACCTGTTCCTTCATCTCTAATTGCCCTCATAAGGTGGTATGAGTTTCCCTTATCGTCTTCGACCACCGAGGTATCGCGCACGACCTGCGGTATGGTGATTTCCCGTAGGGTGCTTCTCTTTTCCTGAGGCAGGGAGATGGATGTCGAATAGTCGGCAAGAGATACTATTTTATCGGACAAGCCTCCGCAAGAGGAGAAGGAGAGCACTATTGCAGCCGTAGTGAAAAATAATGTGATTCCGTATTTCATTCCCTATGTTCAAAAAATGTAAACCAGTGAAACTATCAGTTCGCCAGGATTAACGAACCATCCGTGAGCATTATCTTCCGAAAGTATGGTTCCGCAACGTGGACAATCGTAACGCGTATACCATCTGTGCCCACCCCATATGCCTGCTCCAAACTCAATATTAAACCGACTATTGATCATATAGGAGTATCCGAAAGCTGCCTCTGCACCTATTGCAACCCCTTCTTCGGTGATTTGCCGCCCGAAAAGCCCTCCGCAATTATACTCGCGTACTTGTGTGCGCATTCCGAACCACCATGATGAGAAGATATTCCATGGCCAGTACCTCGCCCCGAGTGAAGCCTCGCGTTTCCTATTCTGAACAAAGCCTTTTTCCTCTGAACCATACTGCCATGGATTGTACCTGACTCCGGCATTTAGGGAAATATGGCGTGAGGCAGCGACAGAAATCTCACCGCTCAAAGTCCCGAAATTGGCTATATCCGCCAAATTGGCTGAAACGGCAACATGTTGTGCTCTTGCAATTATTGTAGTGCAGAAAATAATAACTATTATTGAAAACAATCTAACCATATTCGTCGTGAATTCGTTATTTTACCGCAAAAATATGTAATATTTATTAAACACCAAAAATAAATCACTAAAAATATAGTATAAATTGACAAAATTAAAATGATGCCATTATTGAAATCAAAATAATTAATATATAAATAATATGATACCTATAATAAAAGAAATAATCCCTGCTGCGGTTGACGGATGTGCCTGGACTTTATTCTGCACTATCCCGATTAAACCGATGTGATAGTGGACTGAAAGATCTCTCTCGCAGCATTCCCAGACTATATGGAAGCGATGGATGACATGGAGAGGGAAGATGCCTCTGACCGCAATATAAAGGCGATTCTCAATCATCTAAGGTCAGCATGGATAAAGGTTGAACAGGCCGCAACCATGCTAATATAGTAGATGCGGCACTCAGAATGGCGGAGCGTATGGCAGATTTTGTATTGTATAACGAAGAACCGGGCAAGGCGCTCAAGAACGCTCAGGAAAAGTATGAATCTTCAGAGAAAAAGATAAACGAGGGTGGACAGAGCATTGTAAATTCTGCTAATGATGCATCCGCTACGGTGTGGCACCCGGTAAGAACAAAGCCCTACCATTTGAAGATTAATTATATTTTAGCTAATCATAGTCGATGCCCAGACTATTCTACTTTCTGGAATGCTGTCAATAAAGCTTCGGCAAATTATAGGGATTATCCGGATAAAGGTGCTTGTAAAAATCTATCATCATCCTAATAATCATCTTTTCGTGTGTTATATCCTCATGAATATACTCAACATTGGCATTTACCTCCCTTAGATATTCGTATAGTTTATCTCCACAAATTGAGGGAACATATAGGTCGTTATAACAGTTGTATAAATGAACCTTGACTTCAGGTAGCCAATCATTTGGTATTGAATTTTTTTCCAATGCATCCATAATCAATTGTCGGTATTGATTCTCTTCATTTTGTAAAAAATCCTTATCTAAATAGTCGTTAAGATCGGTTCCGATATAAGACGTAACATCTTTGAGTCCTTTATGACCATCACATAGTGAGGGGAATTCATCCAAAAGTTTGCCCTTAAAAATCTTTGTAAAATCTATATTTAAATTCTCATAGTAGTTCAAAGACCAGAGTATGAAGGGTATGGAAGCATAGTTAGAATTACGACTCTCAAATATGTTCTTCATAAAGAGGTCCGGGTAGTAAGGACCTCCTCCTACAAAGATATCTTTCACACCTATCCCAAGCTCCTTGTGGATTGTGAGATATCGGGCCATTGACCAGATGGCTGAACCACCAAGGGAATAGCCAAGTAGATAAATATTTTTAGGTAGTTTGTAGTGATAGCGATTATAAATAAACTCTCTGGCTGCCAGATAAAAATCCGTACCTGTTTCAGCTAAATTTTCATGTTGAATTATAGAGATAGGTTGATTTGAACTGATACCCTGTCCAATCCCATCCGGTATCATACATATATAATCACCGGATATAGCCAACAGGGCCTCCAAACTGAATCGAACATCTGTACCGCTATTCCCTTTGGTTTTTAAAAGAGGATATACGAAGATTACACCTTTGGGCAACCTATTTTGAGGACAATATAGGAGTCCGGATGCCACAACGGATTCACCAAGGGGATCTTTAGTGTTATATGCAATGCCATGTACGGTGTGATCCTTTGAAAGCGCAACATAGAGGTTGAGTTTTTCGAGCACTTGTTGTGTTTGTTCCTCGTTATAACCAGCTTCCAACAACATTTCTCTAGGAGTGGCCCCAAACTCTCTGGAAGCCTTCTTGATAAGCTCTTCCATCTTTACATTCTCTTCGAAGAGTTGATGGTTGAATTTAACATATTCAATTTCCACAAATACCGGCTCTTTTTCACAACCGAAAAAAGATAAAGTGAAAACGAATAATGTTAAAAAAGAGCGTTTCATCTATATATAAATTAATATGATAATCTCACACCTCAAAAATAATATTTGAGATGTAGTGTGCCTGCAATACCATCCATTGAATATGATTCGCCCAACGTATAATCAAATGCATGAACCATCACCGATGTTTCAAAATTCTTAAATAATTGATACTTCAATTCAACAGTAGCATAAATTGCTTTTTGATCAATGAAATAAGCTATTAAAGAGCTTAGTGAAAGTAAGTTGGAAAAAGGATAGTAGATTTGTCCGGCAAAGCTCCAGCGTGAGGTAGTCAATTCTCTCAAAGTGGGCTTATTATGCACATGATAAACCGTAAGGTCAGATATGTCATATGGTTTATTTGTATATAAAACTTCAGTTTGCAAGATAAAATTATTTGAAAAAACTTTATCCATACCCATGGAAACCTGAACGACGTTCTGCTTCTCACTGACTTTATGGAAATCGTGAAAATATGAGCCTTCAAATCTGATATTAAACTTGTTCAACTCAGTAGTAAAGCCTCCTCCTGCAAAGAGGTATTGGCCTCTATAAACTCCTCCCAGTAATTGATAATCAAATTTACGGTATAAATTTCGATGTAATATGGCAGCAGTAGGGGAGCCCTCTCTGTCAGCTGAGACCGCAATTTCGCTTGTCGCAACTTCGTCGTGATAAAAAGCGACACGAACGGCATCACAGCCCATTCTCTCGGTATACATGAAGTTGAAAAAAGGATATGAGTCAAATACATCATTAGGATTCCACAATATTGTATTTCCCCAGTTAATCCTCTGACGTCCAAGAGTAATCTCAACCTGATCGGTTGCCCACCGCAATGCCAATCGGTCCAAGGCAAAACTCAACCATTTATCCTCTTTGTCTACCAATGAATAGGAGAGTTTCATCAGGTTATTTTCGTCAGTTGAAGTTCCTTTTATCAGTTTAAGGATATCGCTATTTCCAATTGAAAAATTGGCTCTGCTACTTATGTAAAGGTCAAAACTATTATTGATGCTCCAATTAAAATTTAATTTTTGGGAAGTCATATTTTGCCATAAAGTTTCATCAAAAGGGTCAGGTCTAGTCTTTCCAACTAGAGAATGGTTGTGTATGTAGCCAGACAGGCTGATTTGAGCGTATGCACTACAGCAACTGAGACAAAATAAAGAAAATCCTATGATAAACCTAACGAGCATAAGTTTCATCCTTTGTGATCCTTCCATCTTCAAGTGTTATAAGTCGTCTGGCCTTATTCATTACACGTGGATCGTGAGTTGAAAAAAGAAAGGTTATCTTCTCTTTCTCGTTAAGAAGAAGCATAGTATCAAGCAATGTTTCGGCAGCTTCAGTGTCCAGATTAGCAGTGGGTTCATCTGCAAGTATGAATAGAGGCTTGGAGGCTAAAGCACGAGCTACTGCAACCCTTTGCTTTTGACCGCCGGAGAGGGTCGATGGCCGAGAGTTGGCGCGATCTTTCAGACCGATCAATTTTAGAAGTTCGGTTGTTCGTGCTACTCGTTGCTCTTTGTAGATGCCCTGCAATTCCATTATAAAGGCTATATTCTCTTCTACCGTCAAAACCGGAATTAGATTGAGGAATTGGAAAACAAATCCTATGTTATGCAAACGAAAGTTAACAAGCTCTTTATCTGTAAGCTGATTTATATCCTTTCCATTTACGAACACTTTTCCGGACGTGGGAGTTGTAAGCCCTCCTATCAGGTTAAGAAGGGTCGTTTTTCCGGAGCCTGAAGGACCCACCACTGCAGTAAACTCTCCACTCGTGATAGTTAAGTTAACACTATCTGTTGCCATTATCTCCGATTTGCCGTCTAGAAACAACTTGGTCAGGTTATCTGTTCTTACGATTATGTATTTACTGTTTTCTGTCAACTCATTCATAACTACACTTTAGTTTACTTCATGACCTTTTTAATAGGCGATATTGTTGCAATAATACTGACGACCGTTACTAATGCAAATATATTAACAAAATCCATTTTATTGATTACAGGATAAATATGTGTAACTACCGGGCAAATAACTGTCCCCAAACCATACCCGGATTCATTCTCAAATAAAAAATTTATATCAATGCCCGATTTGGAAAAGATCAATACGGCAATCGTCGATATTAAGAGTCCGGTCAGGGCAGCAATCAGTGTGGTAAAAAGTGTCTCTATTACAATCATGGCTCCAATATCCCGGCCACACATTCCAACTTTATTCAGCATTCTGAACTCACCCTTTCTCTCTAAAACCGACATTAGGATAAAATTGGTTAAACTGAATCCCAAGGTGATGAAAAAAATAGCTAAAGAGAGAAAAGTGGCTAGTCCATGCCAAGCGCTTAATAAATCTATAATAGGGACTACTTCATTCCATTTCTTAACATCGTGATCAGGTAATAGTTGAGATATCTTTTGCTTAATATTATCACACTCCTTCAAATCGTTAACAATAATGGCAACTTCATGAACAGCTCCATCGGGAAGATTTAAATAGGGCATAAGGTCAGAATTTTGCACGAAAGCCGTCATGTTGTCGAAACTTTTAGTGTTGGTTTGAAACAATCCTCCCACCCTGAACAGGACCTTCTGAATCTCTCCTGACGAGTCTTGAAAGGAAACTATGATTCTCGACTTGACCCCTACATTCAATTTCTCAGCTGAACGTTTACTTATAACGATTGGTCTTACCACATCACTTTCAAAAAAGGTTCCCTCACAATTATCAATGGTGCTGTAAATGGACGAGACCTTTATTTCATCACCTCTATCCACTCCGATCAATGTGAGTCCAACGCTAGTTTGTGCAGTAGAGACAAGTGAATTGGTCTTCAAACGATAAGATGAAGACTCCACTTCATCGACAGCATTCAGGGCCTCCTGAATCATCCGCTTATCCATAAATTTGGAAACGTCATTTATCTCTGAAAGATTGTTCACATGAATTTGCAAATGAGAGGTCTGAATATTGATATATTCTCTAAAAATACCATCCGTAAAACCGTTGCCAAGAGCAACAACAAACGAAGCTGCAAATACAGCTGTAGCAACAATGGTTATTAATAAAGTGCTGCGACCTTTTCTCCTAAAAAGATTTCTAAAAGCCATTTTATAGACAATCTTCATCTGCATCTCTTTTATTCAATCCTTTATCTACTTTTAATTTATATATAACGGCAATCGGATAAATGATAACTGCCAAACATAGACCTATGATAATCAAAAATTGTTTTATATAAAGAGTTAAGTCCAAGGACAAATATATATCCGGACAGACAGAATACCTTTTCAATGTTTCAATTTGTTCGCCATAGAGTGGTATAGTGTGAATACTAAAGTAATATATAATGGGAAGACTTATGAGAATGGCAATGACCACACCTATAAAAGTAACCATGATAAGTTCATAAAAAAGGCTTTTACTTAGCTTACTGCGGGACATCCCAATAGATACCAATACCGAAAATTCTAGTTTTCTCTCTTTAGCCATTAATATAACCGAGCCTAAAATATTAGAACCGACGAGGACATAGAGAAAAAACATAATTATGAATCCTATGCTATCCGTAAGTCTAAAAAAGAACAAGTAGTCCTCTATTAGCAACTTCCAATCCCTTATCTCATATTCTTCATAAGAAAACATGCTTTGAATTTTGGATTCTATCAGGTCTACTTTGTCCAATCTTTCCGCCATTATATAGATTTCACTATAACAATCATTAGCCTGGAAAAGTTCTTGTGCAGCAGATAATGTCATGAGGATGGTGCTTTTGTCAAATGTGGCAAACGGTAGCCTCGCAATACCTTGTATCGGAAACAATCCTACGGCATTTGTACCATGATAGCCATTGCCCATAACCACAAGGGTATCACCGACGCCTAAACCCAGCTGTTCTCTCATATTTGTACCTATGATTACTCCTTTATCGAATTTGGAGAACCACTCTCCTTCAACCATTTCTGAGACTGTTACTATACGGTCCTTTTCAGATTCCGGATCTATGCCAACTAAAGCCACGGCTCGGACAGAGTTGGTGGCCGAATGAGATATCAGTACATTCGATTGAAGAGTTGGCAAAACACTCTTCACATAGGGAAGTGCGGAGATTGAGTCCAAAGTTGCCGAATCTATCTCCATTATATCGTCTATAGAGCGGGTTTCAGCATAACTTTTTGCCCTTATCTCAATATGTCCTCCTAATAGCTTCAGAATGCTATCGGCAGAAGAGTGAAGCACACCATTTTTTATGGAGCCGAAAAGGATGGAAAAAAAGGTGGCAATAAATACGGAGGATATAATTAACAGAGCACGATTGGGATTCCTTTGCAGGTTGAGCCAAGCCAATTTGATCATGGAAAACTATCAATTAAGACGTTTCATATTTTGCAACGAGAAAAAACTTTCTTTAATTGAAGGGTCAGAAGCACAATCCGATATGGAAAGTACAGTTTTATATCCCTTTTTGTCGGCAGGTATAACCTCAAAATGAAGCGGAACAAAATGTCCTTGAATCATTTGTATATTGTCGGAGGTATATGTTCTAATCAAAATGTCATCTTCATCGTAGTACTCAATTTTACGTTCCACAAAACTGGTGTCGCTAATCCAAACAACCACCTTATTCCAGAGTATAGTGCTTTCTGAATGTGGTGTTAATATCAATTTGTAACATAGATCTCCATCAATAACCTCTTTACCTACTAATTCGTGGTTACAGTCATACAGAAAAGAACTACTTTTCAACATATCATCAATTGTAAAATCGCTACCATGCCATGGGGTGCCGGTAGCAGCCAACGCTATTTTCACTGTCCTCTCTATTACAGGTTGCCAGTTCCAAATATTATTGCCAATTTTCAGATATGACTCTCCTTTCTCTTTTGGCGGAGAGACAATTAATAGCATAGCCATTTCTCTCGATTTTAGCCACGTTTTAATTCCTATGGAACGCTTCCATGTCGGTCTGTAAATAGTCATGTCTGCTTGGGCTTGAAAGTTGCTGAAAAAGCGGTTATTGTGGGCTTTTTCAACAATCTGGTAAGCACTCATCGACTGAGCCGAAACGGACTGTGTAGATAAAAGTATTAACGTTATTATTCGAATAATTCTTAAAATCATATAATCTCTTCAATCTGAATGGACTTTCAATAAACACCCCTGGTTGGTAGTTTTCCAAAACTACTTGCATTAGTTCTTTAGTGATGTTGCCAGAAAACCGACTTTCCCCATCGATTGATGGGGAAAGTCAGTTGTATCCATTAAATATAATCTCTGAATATTAGAAATAGTATATTGCTCCCAGCATCATGTTGTTTCCATCGAGATCCAAACCGAATCGAGTAAGCTTGATGCTACCCTCTGCGCCACTCAAATATTGGAATCCCAAAGAACCCATCTTGGCTAATAGTTTTACACTGTCGCTGATGGCAAAAGAAACACCCGGTCTTAGACAGATTTCCAAAGATGTATAATTTGTACTGGATGATTTATCCATAATGTAATTAAAACCTGCGACAGCATCGGTAAAAATTTCGAATCCTCCCTTTCTTACCAATGTGTAGCGGAGATAGGGTGCTACGCGTATTGCACTGATATTACCACTCTCAGATTGAGTGTCTGATGCTGTACCTATAACCATACTTAACATGGCCTTGTAATCTGCCAAATCCATTGAGCCGAGCGCAGCATAGCCTTTGATATAACCGAAATTTATTCCTACAGCTGTACTGAGTGACAAATGATATCCGATTTCAGGAAGAAATTTGAATGAAAAACCTTTCTGAGCATGAGACTCATAGTCCTCATAGTCCGACCCATCACCTAATCCATAATAATAATCATCATCATAACCGGATAAATCGCCAACTCCGGATAGGTTACTATAAGTAAACCCAAAGGTGCCACCCATGTAGAATTGTGCATGTCCTTGAACACAAATAAATGCTAATAATAAAGCAAAAAGTAATTTTTTCATAATAAGTTAGTTTTTATAAAGTTAATTATTATTTTTATTTGACAAATGTACGAAATGTTAGTTTATCCTGCAACATGTTTGAAGAATCATCGTCTAATAAATGAAATAAAACAAAAAATTAATAAAACCGTAACAAATCAATTATTAAAAAAAATAAAGCGATGCAAACAAATAACAATATCGTATTAAGAATGGGTGTGGCCATGATCCTGATAATCAATTCTTTTATCGGATGTACCCAAAATATTGATACAACTATACTCACGCCTTCCGAAAGGGAAGGAATCCTGTTAATGCGTGAAGAAGAGAAGCTGGCTCACGATGTATATGGTTTTTTTGCTAATCAATACAATATCCCAATTTTCGGAAATATTGCAAAAAGTGAGACGGTTCATCAAAAATTGGTGATCGAGTTGATGAGCCGGTATGAAATCGAGGACCCTTCATTTGACGAAGATGGCAAATTTCATAACGAGGAGTTGCAGGAATTGTACGATAAGTTGACAGCACAAGGTACAACCATAATTGAAGCCTTAAAAATAGGTGCTTACATTGAAGAGTTGGATATCCGCGATTTAAAACAATTGATGAAAGAGACGGATAATGAAGATATTCTCGCCACTTACAATCCGCTTTTGCAGGGATCGGAAAATCATTTGCGCGCTTTTGTTCGCAATCTTGTTAACAGAGGCATTGAATATCAACCGGTCTTTTTGTCAATAGAAGAGTTTAACTCAATATTGAACAAATAGTTATCTATTGCAATCTTATCAATCCGGAGAGCGTACCGGTGGCGGTAGTGCTCTGCAGGCCGTCGTCAGTTGTGTATGAGGCTGTTACGGTAACACCTGTAATGGGGTATTCTTGTTCGTCATATAGTTCGCCGTAGGAGACGCTGTTACCGTTGATTACCCTTGTGCCGCCATCGGAGTGTAATATGGTGATTGTCCATAAGGCAGATGAGGTACAGTCTGATGTGCTTTCTTCACTGTAAGTGGCTACGGCTGTAAATGAAATCGATTCTCCTGCTTTGAGTGTCACTCCGGATGGGGAAGTGAAGTTGTTGTCAGATGGAGAGATGTTCACACTGACAGGATATTTCGGTCTGACATTTAGAATTCGCGAATCCGTAACCGTGACTCCGCCGTATGAATAGGTGACTCTGACAGTGACAGGTTTGTATGTGTCACTACTATTTGATGCTTCGATTGTGTTGCCAATGAGATTTGCATAGGATACATTTTCTCCTTCGAGTGAATAGGTGACTCCGGATGAGGTAAATGTTTCGGTACTGCCATCACTATAGGTTACCATAGCCGAAAGAATACAATTGCTGTCACCTTGAGCGACGGTATACCTATTCATATATAACACGATATCCGATGCCGTAACAACTTCTTTTCCATTGATTGTAACACTTGTGTGATCCGTCAAAACCGTTCCTCCGTATGAGAATGTTCCTCTTATAGTTACACTTCGGGCAGTGGATGTGCTGTTGTTGCCTCTTAGAATTCCCTCTTCCACCTGATAGTTGTATACATATTCCTCTCCTGAGGTGATGATGTAGCTGACATCGGTTTCATTAGTTACCGAATCGTCGCTCCAAATAACACCGGCGGAGAGCAGGCATGTTCCGTTCCATTCAATTGTTGAAGGAGATGCATATATTGAGAGTGCCATTGGGCTCTTTGTCACTCCTTCTACCGAGAGGCTGGCCGTAGCACTCATTCCGGAGAATGTAGCTGTAATGGAGGTCGTCTTAACGGAAGAAGAGGTGTTGCATCCCGTTGCCGTACCGTTGCTTATAGTTGCTGCATCGGTGTCGGAACTGCTCCAGGAGCAGAGCGATGTAACATCATTTGTTGTTCCGTCCGAATATGTGGCAGTTGCGAGAAATGATTTGCTTCCATTAGCAGAGATAGTGGCTGAGGTGGGCGAGATAGTCAACGATGTGATGGTTGGAGAGGTTTGCGGTGTTATTGTCACAAGTGTGTAATTTGCGGCTCCGCTATGAACCGCTATTATTGCTGCAATGCCGGTAGCCAAGGCAGTTACCTCACCACCGGAAACTATTGCCTTATCGGGATGGATGCTCGACCACTGGGCAGAATGGGTTACGTCGGAAGTTGAGGAGTCAATTACCTCTCCGTTGACAAATATCGTAGTGGTCAGAATAGCTGTGATTTGGAACGAGGAACCGACATTCACTGACGCAGATGAAGGGTTGAGGTTGAGTTCATAATTGTAGCGTGTATAGCCATTGCGATAACATACGATGTTAGCCGAACTGCTTTTTCCTTTGTAACTGGCAGTGACAACAACATTTACTGAATCCATACTTCCTTTGTAGATGTTTGTCATGACGGCAGACGAGGAGAGGCTGGCTGCATCAGGCTTATTGTTGCTCCAAGAGCATGCTCCGGTAATATCACTTGTAGAACCGTCGGACCAAATTGCCGTTACGCTAAGTTGCATGCTATTTCCATAGAAAAGTGATGTATCGCATGGTTCAACAATCATATCTGTAATGAATAGTGATGGTACCACATTGATTTGCAGTATGCTACTTTTTTTAAGGTCCAGCGTGCCTGCGGTCAGAGTGGCACTTGTAGGTGCCGTAATATTTGAGGTGCTGAAAATAATTACCCTCTCTCCCTGACGGGAATAACTCAGGTGTCCGTTTAAAAACTCCTCGCTGCCTGTCAGTCTTATAGGTAAGCCGGCAGGAGAGAGCACAAGGCTTGCCGTATCATGCCCCATTGAGAAAAGATTTAGAACAAGTGGGTCCCAGCCAATGCTTCTGTTATCCTCCACAATTCCCGGATCTACCTTCCACGACTCTGTGGAAATGGAATTATCCGAAGGTAGGAAAGTTAGTGTCTGAATTGTGTTTCGCGTAATATCAAATGAAGAGGTATTGTCAGACCCGAGATAGATTCTGAAGGTCATTTTCTCCGCATTAAGTCCTGCAGAAACACCACCTCCGATATATTTACCCTCGATTTCGATAAATGTGCAGAGATGTTTTGCCGCAGGGATGTTGTCGGGAATTTTAGCCCAAGGGTCCCTATTGTCCGGCAAAAGATTTCCCTGAAGATTTTCATACATATAAAAGGAAACTGCTGATCCCGTATTAAGTAGTTGCAGATCTGATGTTTTGGCGATATCCCCATCAAGGGTCGCAGTAGCAGCCCTTATAGAAAATGGAAATACATCGTAGGCTGAGTTTCGAAGCCTGACTCCGGTTACCTCAAAACTTCCTTCCAGGTTGCAGCGGTCAATCAAAAGGTCGTATCTTGCAACAAGACGTACAAATTCCATAGTATAACTATTGTTGCCATTGGCAACAGTCAAGGTTCCTGTGTGGGCCATTGGAAAGCCACCCGAAGTTATCCCCTCAAGACCCGGCCATCCGATTGAAACCTCTCTCATTTCGCTCTCCGAAACGGGGGGAGTGAATCCGCCGACATTGGCCAACGCATATACCATATAACTCTGTCCGACGGGGAGATCAATTGAGATCACTTCACCGTTGGAAAAACTGTATGATTCGAAGAGTCTCCCCAGATTATTATAAAGAAAGATATCTAAAGTCATTATCTTGGAGTCATCCACGTCAATGCTACTCCTTGTGGCTATTTCATCCTTCACTACAGAGAGGAATATCACATTTCCGGTGATCTTATTGCTCCCCGAATCTTCCCTGCACCCGGCCACAACCAAGGCCACAGTCAGTGCGAATAATATTTTCTTCAGTGTTTTCATTGCAAATGTTTTTTATTCGATTTTGTTACGAATGCGAATATGAAAAACATTTACCAAAAAATAAAATATACTGACAAATGCCATTTTATTGAAACTCTCTCGGAAACCATTCCCAATGGGGTGTCAAAAAACCGAAAAATAATATTTCTATTTGCTCAACCAGTCATCAATCACTTCAAATTCTCTCAATAACCTAAATCTCATCACATTGCTTTTATTGGAAAATGATACGGATGCCGACAATCGCAAAAAAAATCTAAAACAGCCTTGCAGATACTGTTTCTTATGAATTCAATCTTTTTCTTTGTACAAAACCACTTATAATTAACAAATAAACAGACATATGACAAAACTGCTTACAATTTCATTTGACAGCTCCAACAGCGACTTCTTTGTGGAAATCAACAGGGATGATCTACATTCCAAAGAGCTTATTGCCCTCGGATTGAACTCACTTTACAAGGAATTACCCGACATTCTGCCCTCATCTCTTGCGCTTGCCATCTATCTCTCTGAAGACCCTGAATATTTGGCTGGTATTATCACTTACCGTGTTCATAGTATTATCTCCGCACTTCGAGGTTTAAATGATATTAAATCCAAATAATATTATAAAATCAATAAAAACAAGAAAAAAGTTAAAATAAATTATTAAATAATGCTTTTTTTTATTAATTTTGTGATACTACAAAATCAATATAAAAAATAAAAAGCATTATGATAGGAAAACGTCAAAGCAAAGTGTCCACGCTAGTTAATTTAGATTTCATCGCTCACTTCCTTAAAATGTCAGGTGAAAATGTCTCTTCATTCTCCCGAAAAGCAGGAATATCGAAACAATCCATGCAGCAATGGTTTGAGTATGACGATATGACAATTTCCAAGATTAAGGAAATCTTTGGCAACTATGGTTATGATTGGGATTACCGTCTGGTCTCAAGACGCGGTGCCAAGGAGGTTGAGATGCCGGATTATCTTGAAATCGAAGTTGCAGAGCGTGCATATCCTCGCCTTGATTCATCCAAGCGCCTTTTTGAGTTGCGTCGTGCCATTCTGGATGCAGGTTATACAAACAAGGACTTCATTGAGCAGTTGCGCAAGAAAGGTCTTGCACACAGCGGTATGCCCTGGTGGACTAACTGTGTCAAGGTCGATTCAATATATCTAAGTGACCTTCGGAACATGGCAGAAGAGCTTGACTGTGACCTTAAGATCAGCATCAAGCCCAGAGCCAATTCTCAGGATTAGGATTTCTTAATAGGATCGCAGGTAAGATCAACACCGAGTTTCCTGAAGATCTTGCGGTCAACTTCACTTAGCATTACTGTCGAGTGAACCTGACAGCCGTCGAGTTCGGGAAGTTTTTCAAGAGCACGGCGGCAATTATCATCCGTGGTACTGAGCATTGACAATGCTACAAGCACTTCATCCGTATGTAGACGCGGGTTACTGCCGTGAAGGTAGGAAACCTTGGTCTTCTGGATAGGTTCGATCATGCTCTGGGGAATAAGTTTGATGCTGTGGTCAATGCCGGCCAGATATTTTGTTGCATTAAGTATTAATGCTGCGCTGGGGCCAAGAAGAAAACTCGTCTTTGCGGTGATGATGGTTCCGTCAGCCAATTCTATAGCGGCAGAGTGAACATTAGACCTCTCTTTGCGCTCTTTGGCAGCCACTGTCGTCCGTCGGAAAGCAGTAGTTATCTTTGCTTGTTTCATCACCAGAGCTATTTTTTTAACCTCGGCATCGTTGAGTTCCCCTTCTGCGAGTTTTCCAAGTGCATTATAATATCTGCGAATAATCTCGTTGCGTGCAGCATTGCAGCAAACTTCCTCATCGCTTATACAGAATCCAATCATATTTACACCCATATCGGTGGGGGATTTATAATGGTTTTCGCCATAAATTCCTTCGAAAAGGGTATTGAGAACGGGAAAAATCTCTATGTCGCGATTGTAGTTGACTGCAATCGTACCGTAGGCCTCCAGATGGAAGGGATCTACCATATTGACATCATTGAGGTCGGCAGTGGCTGCTTCATAAGCCAAATGGATGGGGTGTTTGAGCGGAAGGTTCCAAACGGGAAATGTTTCAAATTTGGCATAACCGGCCTTAGTGCCTCTCTTTTGGTGCTGATAGAGCTGGCTCAGGCATACTGCACATTTTCCGCTGCCGGATCCTGGGGAAGTGACAATCACCAGAGGACGTGAGGTCTCGACATAGTCATTCTTCCCGAAGCCTTCATCCGAATCTATAAGAGCCACATCGTTGGGGTAACCTTCGATGGTGTAGTGGTAAAATGTACGGATACCCATGCGCTCAAGTTTAAGGCGGTAATGGTCCGCACTCGCCTGGCCATTGTAGTGGGTGATGACTACAGAACTTACAAGAAAACCTCGACTTTCAAATTCGTGGCGAAGACGAAGGACATCCATATCGTATGTGATGCCGAGGTCGCTGCGAATTTTATTTTTTTCAATATCGACTGCACTTATGACGATCACTATTTCGGCATCATCACACATCTGCATTAGCATATGAAGCTTACTGTCGGGCTTGAAACCCGGCAGAACGCGGCTGGCATGATGATCGTCGAAGAGTTTACCTCCGAATTCGAGGTAAAGTTTATCACCGAACTGGGCGATGCGCTCCCGTATGCGTTCGGACTGAATTTTCAGGTACTTTTTATTGTCAAATCCAATAGTCATAACGGGACACAAATTTATATATTTTTTAAAAAAAGACAAAAGATTTGTGTAAGAAAACCAATTATTCATATATTTGCATAAGTTATTAAATGAATAATTCTTTTACCATATCGTCTATGTCTATGCGCATGCATCTTTAAGAGATGCATTCCGGCTTTTTTGTTCTTTTTCCGAACAAGATTATCAGACATTTATTTTCACGATATGATAAAACACGACTATTTCCACAAGGATATATTCACTTTTGAGACCGGTGTCGCTATTGGCAGCCTCAAGGTGACATTCCATACATCAGATTTCCCATACAAAGTTTCGGATGGCCGTAAGGTCATCTGGATCTGCCATGCGCTTACTGCCAATTCCGATCCTTCGGAGTGGTGGCCGGAGCTTGTCGGCCCCGGTTCTCTCTTTGATACGGATAGATATTTCGTGGTCTGTGCAAATATGCTCGGATCCTGCTATGGTTCTTCCGGACCAGCTACGACAAATCCTGAAACAGGCAATCCCTACTATTTTGATTTCCCTAAGGTAACAGTCCGAGATATAGTAAATGCCAACATTCTGGTACGTAAGCACCTTGGAATAGAGAGCATCGATCTTATAGTCGGTGGCTCAATAGGAGGTTTCCAGGCACTTGAATGGTGTGTAATGGAGCCTGATGTGATACGCAAGGCCATCTTCATAGCCTGTGGGCCGAGAGTCACTCCTTGGCTCTCCGCCTCTGTGGAATCACAGCGCATGGCGCTTGAGGCTGACCAAACCTTCAGAGATTGCGCCTCACCGGAAGGAGGGGCAGCAGGTCTTAGGTGCGCCAGGAGCATAGCGCTAATCTCATATAGAAGTTATGAAGGCTACAATCTCACACAGGAGGAGGAATCGGATGACACCCTTTTTGCCACCCGAGCTGCCTCTTACCAGCGCTATCAAGGTAAGAAACTCTCCGACAGGTTTGATGCATACTCCTACAGCTGCCTATGTGGATCGGTGGACAGTCACAATCTTGGCAGGGGACGTGGGGGAGCAGTTGCTGCCCTTTCCTCCATCACTGCAGAGACAACTGTGGTTGGGATAGACAGTGATGCGCTCTTTCCCATTTGTGAGCAACACTTCATGGCTGATAATATCCCCGGAGCCCGTTATCATCAAATTACATCGAGGTTTGGCCACGACGGCTTCCTTCTCGAATATCCCCAATTACAACAGATTATCCAACCTTTACTTTAATAGATTATGCAAGTTCTTAAATTTGGAGGCACTTCCCTTGCGGATGCGGATGCCATTTCCAGAGTCACGGATATAGTAAAAAATGCCGTTGAGCTTGACAGAACAATTCTTGTCTGCTCAGCAATCAACAGAGCAACGGATACCCTTATTCGTATCGGCACGCTCGCAGAATGTCGTGACGAAAGTTACCGCGGACTGATTGACTCACTCCAGGAAAAACATGATGAGATTATCCGCAAAATTATTCCACGCGAGAAACGTGAATCTACGCTCCGCAGTTGTACCGCACTTTTTGATTCGCTCCGCAGTATTTCAAACGGTGTATTTCTGCTTGGGGAGCTTAGCAGTACCAGTCTTGATGCAATTCAGGCTTTCGGTGAACTCCTCTCAACCGGCATACTTGTCCAGAAATTTTCTTCCATGGGTATTTCCACCAAATGGGTGGACTCAAGAGAGATTGTCCTTACACATAACGAGGCAGGTAAGAATGTTGTGGAGAAGCAGAAGACATTCGTAAATCTCCGACAGATGCTTGAGAGTAATCCCGTTACAAGCCTTTTTGTGATGCCTGGTTTTATTGCGTCGGATGAGAAAGGCAGGACGACTACCCTAGGACGCGGAGGTAGCGACTATTCTGCCTCACTCTTTGCTGCGGGCTGCAATGCACGCATACTTGAAATCTGGACTGATGTTACAGGTATGATGACTACCAATCCCAAAGTGGTCAAGGAGGCACGCACAATTGGCAATATCTCCTACAGGGCTGCTCTCGAATTGTCACATTTCGGTGCGAAAGTAATCTATCCCCCTACCATCCAACCGGTCATTTCCGAAGGAATACCTATTTACATAAGGAACACTTTTGATTCCGATAAAAAAGGGACTCTTATTGAGCGCAACCCTCCCAAATCCAAAGAACAGTTCATCGGAATCTCCAACTCCGACAATATAGCACTTCTTTCCCTTGAAGGCAGCGGCATGGTGGGTGTCCCCGGCTTTTCGAGCCGTCTCTTCGGTACACTTTCGCAGAATGATATCAATATTATTCTCATCACCCAGGCCTCCTCTGTACACACAATGTGCATAGCAGTCTCCGAGAGTGACGCTGAAAAGGCTAAGGAGGCGGCAGACAAATGTTTTGCGTATGAAATATCCCTTGGCAAACTCAATCCTCTCAAAATCGAGAAGGGTTTTTCAATCGTTTGTTTGGTGGGTGACGATATTCTAAATCAGAGTGGCACTACCGGCAGGATGCTTGCTGCCCTTGGCAGGCACGGTATCTCCGTGAGAGCCACCGCACAGGGCTCATCGGAGCGCAATATCTCGGTGATAATTTCCTCGCAAGATGTCAATTCCGCACTCCAACATATACACGAAGAATTTTTCAGCAGATACAGCATCCGAGAGACAAACCTTTTTATAGCGGGATACGGAAATGTGGGCAGAGCTCTTGTTAAGTTGATAAAAGACAATGGCGATTCAATCGCAACCAGGTATGGCAAACGGTTACGCATTTGCGGTCTCTCAAACAGCCGTAGGTATGTCGTAAGTAAGGAGGGACTTGATCTGAGTGACCCCGAAGCATTGCTGAAGCAGGGTGAGAGTGCTGCTGACAATTCTTATTTCAACACTCTTGCTCTTCTTTCTCTTGAGAATTCCATATTCGTAGATTGCACTGCAAGTCCCGATATAGCCTGCAGGTACACATCTCTCTTTAAAAGCGGTTATTCGGTGGTCGCATGCAACAAGATTGCCTTTTCCGCGCCTTTCAGGGAGTATAGAGAGATGAAGGCATCGGCACTTAAAGAGAGAGCGGAGTTGAAGTACGAAACCACAGCCGGTGCGGCATTGCCGATTCTGGAGTCTGTGGCAAGGAGTCTCAACAGCGGCGATGGAATTATAAAAATAGAAGCGGTGCTTTCCGGTACGCTAAACTATATATTCAGTACCTATGGGGTTAGTAGAGGGTTGACCTTTGCCGAGGTGGTCCGTAAAGCGCAGGAGTCCGGATATACCGAGCCCGATCCCCGTTTGGACTTAAGCGGCAGAGATCTCTTGCGCAAGCTGCTGATTATCGCTCGCGAGGCGGAAGTGGCTCTTGAAGAGGAGGATGTCTCTCTTGTTCCGGCCATCGGGCCTAAATATTTCAAGGGAGATTTAGATGAGTTTTATTCTCTCCTTTCGGAAAATGAACCCTATTTTGCCGAGGCATTTTCTGCGGCTGAAAGCCGTGGGTTGAGGCAACGCTATGTAGCATCACTAGTTAGAGACGAGTCCGCTCCCAAAGGATACAGAGCACGAATATCTCTCGAAGAAGTTGCCCCTGACCATCCTCTCTTCAACCTCAGAGGTACCGACAACAGCGCTTTGATCACAACGGAGTTCTATCCATCTCCGTTGGTTATACAGGGTGCAGGGGCAGGAGCACTGCAGACCGCATCCGGACTTATCAATGACATTTTAAAAGTTTAAAACAAAATCCCATGGAAGATAAGAAATATAGATTCGAGACTCTCCAGGTGAGGGGAGGTCATGAAATTGATCCTGTTTCAAAAGGCACGGCAGTGCCGATTTACCAGTCAACCGCATATACATTTGACGATATGCAGTATGGGTCGGAATTATTTGCCCTCCGACGCAAAGGCAATATCTACACCCGCATAACTAACACCACCAATGATATATTTGAAAAGAGGATTGCAGCTCTGGAAGGTGGTGTGGCTGCAGTTGCTACCGCTTCCGGTCAGTCTGCGGTATTTCTCTCGGTGACAAACATATGCGGTCCGGGTGACAACATCGTGACTTCGCCCTTCCTCTATGGTGGTACCTTCACTATGTTCGCAGTTACACTCCGCGATATGGGTATTGAGGTGCGATTCGCCAAAGGAGACAAGTGTGGGGAGATAGAATCTCTGATAGACAGTCGGACAAAAGCTGTTTATCTGGAGATTCTCGGCAATCCCGCCTTTAATGTGCCTGATTTTGAGCCTATTTGTGAAATGGCACACCGTAAAGGTATCTGCGTGCTGGTCGACAACACTTTCGGATGTGGCGGATATCTTTTCCGTCCATTTGACTGGGGCGTGAACGTCTCCATTCATTCGGCGACAAAATGGATTTGCGGACATGGCACAACTCTCGGTGGAGCAGTAGTTGACGGAGGCAATTTTGATTGGGATGCAGTGAAATATCCTCTTCTTGCTGCTCCTTCGGAGAGTTATCACGGTCTTATCTACACAAAGGTCTTCGGCAAGGCAGCATTTGCAGGCAGGGTCAGAGTAGACGGATTACGTAATATAGGACCTTCTCAATCTCCCTTCAATTCATTTCTGATGCTTCAGGGGTTGGAAACGCTTTCACTTCGCGTCCAGAGATGCTGCGACAATGCTCTCGCAATTGCACGTTACCTTGAGAGTCATCCTGCAGTTGAAAGCGTCAATTATACCGGACTTGAGAGTAATCGTTACCATGATCTGGCCTCTAAATATCTGCAAAACGGATTTGGTGCCGTACTTACATTCCGTGTAAAGGGAGGATTTGACGCGGCTGCATCGCTTGTAGAGAAGCTCGAACTCGTTCTTCACGTCGGGAGCGTGGGTGACTCAAAATCCCTTATTGTCCATCCTGCATCTACAACACATTCGCAGCTCAGTGCAAAGGAACAGGAGGCAGCCGGAGTATATCCCAATATGCTCCGTCTATCCGTAGGTATCGAGCATATAGATGACATAATATATGATCTACAACAGGCACTCTGATAACCTTAAATAAGGTCATTATGGCAAAAGAGTTAAAACTGGCGGTAGTGGGAGCCACCGGACTTGTCGGTTCAAAAATGCTTGAGGTACTCGAGGAAAGGAATTTTCCCGTATCTCAACTCTATCCTGTGGCTTCCGAGAACTCTATTGGCAGGCACATATTTTTCCGCGGACAGTGGTATGAAGTGATATCTTTAAATAAAGCGCTGGAGGCAAAGCCGGATATTGCACTATTTTCTGCCGGCGGCAACGTTTCCGCTCAATTTGCACCAATATTTGCGGCTCAGGGATGCAGAGTGATCGATAATTCGTCATTTTGGAGGATGGATCCCTCTGTAAAACTTGTGATCCCGGAGATCAATGCAGATGTGCTGACTGCAGATGATATGATTATCGCAAATCCAAATTGCTCCACGATACAGATGCTGATGGTAGTAGCACCGCTCCACCGTAAGTATGGTATCCGAAGGATAGTGGTTTCCACCTATCAGTCGGTGACAGGTACGGGATACAATGCGCTTGATCAGATGGAGGCTGAGCGCTCAGGATCCTCATGGGGGAGTTATAATGCGGCATATCCCTATCCAATTGACCGGAATATACTGCCCCATATCGATACTTTTCTTGACAACGGATATACAAAGGAGGAGATGAAGATGGTCAACGAGACTCGCAAGATACTCAATGATGATTCTATTGCGGTTACAAGCACTGCAGTACGCGTACCTGTAATAGGAGGTCACTCTGAGGCAATCAATCTGGAGCTTCTCAGGGATTTCGAACTGGAGGAGGTGAGGGAAGTTATTGCCTCGACTTCGGGCGTTGTGATTCAGGATAACCCCTCGAAGAATCTATATCCCATGCCTCTCTATTCCTTCGATAAGGACGAGGTCTTTGTGGGACGCATTCGCCGTGATACAACAGTGCCTTTCGGTATAGACCTATGGTGTGTCGCTGACAACCTGCGTAAAGGAGCTGCAACGAATGCAGTGCAGATAGCGGAAGTAGTATGTAGTATGTAGTATGTAGTATAAAATAACGGGTATGACAAAAAGTCATACCCGTTATTAGGTTTTATGCTATTTCAAGTATTAGTTGAAGATATAGCGGATACCAACCTGGAATTTCCAGCACTGGCCGTAATGGTAATTGTAGTCATATGACCTGGTAAGGTAATTACCATCCTTCTGGTACATGGAGAATATGGGCTGCTTCTTTGTATTCTGGCCTTCATATTTTAGAATCGAGCTGTTGTTTGAGATAGAGTTGATTTGGTAAACACCCCATTTTGAATTGAATAGGTTGCCGATATTCATGAAGTCAAATACAAGCTGGAAGTTATGTCTTGTGTTACCGATGTTGAATGCAAAGTCTTCTGCAACGCGAAGATCGAAACGGTGAACCCAGGGAGTGCGTGCAGCATAAGCCTCAGCATACTCTCCTTTGTGACTACTCAGATATTTGTCTTGTTCAACAAATTTCCAGAATGCAGCGCGGTCAGCATCGGTCTTGAAATTGATTTGGCTGTCATCTTTGGGAATATACATAAGGTCGAGGTTGATACCGTCACCATTCATGTCGTTGGTGTATACGTAGCTATAGCCGTTGCCTGAAGATCCGCTGTAGAAGAGGTTGAGGTGAAGTCCCTTGCCACCGAAAATCTTGAAGGGAATGAAATAGTTGACACTTGCAATCAATTTGTGGGGAACTACATATTGAGAGCGCTGAACGGTGCCGAAGTTGGGACCGTCGATTGTGATAAGACCCTGCCAGGTGGATACGGGGTCGCTGCCTGGCATTCCAGATACCTCTTTGGACTCTGTCATAGTGTATGCGAGCATTATATCGAGGTTGTTAACGGGCTGGGCATTGAGAGTGATGTTGGCGGTGTAACCGTAACCCTTATTAGTATTGGCCAGAACAACAGCATTCTTGCCTTTGTTGATAGCGAAGTCGGCAGGATAGATGAAACGGTTGTCAGAGCCACGGAAGCGTTTCCACTTCATAGGATTCTCAATATTGATATTGTCGATGGTAACTCCGGTAACGGTTTTGTTGAACATGAATTCTCCTGTAAGGGTCAAGGGGAAGGAAACGGGGAGTTGCCAGTCAAGAGCTATGGATGATTTCCAAATCTGAGGCATCTTGAAATTGCGGTCAACTCCTGAAATCTTGGAACCTGCAACGTGATTGCTTTCATTGAGTTCGGACTGGAGGCCGAGTGCCTTGATGGCATCTTGTACATTAGTCATCATACCGACGTTGAAGGCATCGAGGCGCTTGTCATATCCGGTGGGAACACCATTCTTATAAGAGGTCCTGAACTGAACGGAATTTTGAACGAGACCTGCATTGGTAGGCATATTGGTGAAGAATACCAACGGTAGACGACCTGCAAAGAGACCGGTACCTCCACGAACCTTCAATGACTTGTCTCCTTTTACATCCCAAATGAAACCTATTCTGGGGGATACCTGGAGGTTGGCTTTTGGCCACAAACCGGTATCAATCTTTTGATCATCCCTGAAAGTCAGATTGTAGATGGCTTTGTTGGTGGCGATATCGCTGTTGTCAAACAAAAGTTCGTCAAAACGTACACCGTAAGTAAGTTTGAACTTCTTGCTTATGCTCCACTCGTCCTGTACATAGAGACCGATCTGGTTAAATGTAACGCGGGCATTCGGGTTAGCTTCGCCGTTCCAGCCATAAGTGATGGCGAATGACTCGGGAGTCCTGCTGTTGAGGAAATCATCGAGACTGTTATAACGGTAGTACATTGTACCGTTACGCATATATGCATTGTCGGCGAATTGATACTCATAGCTCAGACCTGCAAGGACCTTGTGGTTCCCTTTCAGCCAGGTAATGTCATCCTTTATTGTGAGAATGTTGTTATGTACACCATTGTTCCAGGTAAAGAGTTCATAACCGAGGGACATATAAGGCTCCATAATCTGTTTTCCTGTAGCATCCTTGCCGGCCATAATGTCAATGTGGGGGAATGGGGTGGACTTGGAACCTCTGATATCATCAATTTTTGAGAAAGTCACAAGAAGCTGGTTAGAGAGGTTGTCGGTAAATCTGCTGTTGAGGTCGGCGGAGATTGACTGTACCTTGTTGTCCATTGAATACATATTGTTGGCGAAAGCCATTGACTGGTTGCCTACGCGGTATGTGCCGTTGAGACGGTATCCGGTGTCGGAAGAGTTGCCGTTAGGTGCATTCCATGCAGTATTCTTAGTGTAGTTGTAGCGGAGGTTTAGTCTGTGGTTGTCATTGATGTTCCAGTCAATGCGTGCAAGGAACTTCATGTTTGACTGGTCACCGGGGAAATCAGTGTAGGAACCTGTATCGTAACCATATTTCTGCATCATGAAATCCTTAACTGACTGCATATCTGAAGCAAGAGTGCGGGATACATTGCCCTCAGCTTTTTCTCCGCCCTTGTTGGCGCGGTAGTTGATCACCTGTCCGGGAGTTTTCTCCATTTCAAAGTTGGTGAAGAAGAAGAGCTTGTTTTTAATGATAGGGCCGCCGAAAGTAAAACCGTAAACGCTATTGGATTCTTTAGCGCGCTCGTCCAGTTCTTTTCCGTTAATTTTATTGCCCCTCATATCCTGGTTACGGTAATAGGTGTAAGCCGTACCTTTGAAGGTATTGGTACCTGATTTGGTGACGGCATTGATACCGCCGCCGATGAAGTTGGTCTGGCGTACGTCAAAGGGTGCGACAACGACCTGTATCTCATCTATGGCATCCATTGATATGGGGCTGCCGCCTCCGGGGAGATTGGGATTCAGACCGAAGTTGTTGTTGAAGTTGGCGCCGTCAACGGTGAAGTTGGTGGAACGTCCGTCACCGCCGGCAAAGCTCATTCCGTTTGCGTAAGGAGATATACGTGCTATATCTGAGATACTGCGACTTATAGTAGGCATATTGCTTATCTGTGACGAACTGATATTGGTAGCCGCACCTGTTTTCTCAGTTGTGAATTTGGAGTTAGGTGATGCGACAACCACGATTTCCTCGAGTTCCTCAGTAGAAATGGCAAGCGTTGCATTTTGTGTGAATGCTTCACCGAGCTGGAGTACTACATCCTTGAAAAGTGTGGTTTGGTAGCCCAGAAGGTGTACTTTTACCTCGTAAGGTCCGCCAGGACGCATACCCTGAATTGCGTAGCGACCGTCTTCGTTAGCTACTGCATAATAATTGGTACCAGAAGGTACGTGGACTGCAATTACGGTTGCTCCAATGAGCTTTTCACCCGAATCACTCAGGATTTGGCCGTTAATGCTCGAAGTAGTTACCTGTGCATTGGCATAGAAAGAGAAAAACACCAGTGCTACAAGCGGCAATAGTTTCTTAAGTAATTGATTCATAGTTATTTGTTTAAAAATTATTGATTTTTCGCATCCTTAAAGTTACAAAATGATTGTTATTGCTAAAATACATTCTGTGTTACAATTGTGTTAATTTTGATAGTTGCAAAAGTGAAATATATATAGAAGAGGGTCTTACATAAGAAAGAGAGGGAGATCGCGGAACCCTCTCTTTTTATTATTTTTTTAAGTACCAATCCGTTTAAATCTTAGGACCTGCCGATACAAGTGCAGCACCTGTAGGATTGCCTGTAAACTTGGTGAAGTTTTTAACAAATTTGCCGGCGAGATCACGAGCCTTTCTATCCCATTCGCATGAGCAGGGATAAGTATTGCGTGGATCTAGAATGTTGGTGTCAACATTGGGGAGTGCTTTGGGAATCTCCAGATTGAATACCGGAATAAACGAAGTCTCTGCCTTGTCGATTGATCCGTCAAGAATAGCGTCAATGATGCCGCGGGTGTCCTTTATGGAGATTCGTTTACCTGTGCCATTCCATCCCGTGTTCACCAGGTAAGCCGTAGCGCCGCTTGCCTTCATCCTCTTTACTAGCTCTTCACCATATTTGGTAGGGTGAAGTGAGAGGAATGCCGCTCCAAAGCAGGCTGAGAATGTCGGAGTGGGTTCGGTGATTCCTCGTTCAGTTCCCGCCAACTTTGCGGTGAAGCCGCTGAGGAAGTAGTACTGTGTCTGCTCCGGAGTCAGCTTGGATACGGGAGGGAAGACTCCGAATGCGTCGGCAGTAAGGAAAATTACCTTTTTAGCATGACCGGCCTTGGAGATTGGTTTGACAATGTTGTCAATATGGTATATAGGGTAGGAGACGCGGGTATTCTCAGTTACGCTCTTGTCCTCAAAATCAATTTTGCCATTTTCGTCAACAGTTACGTTCTCAAGGAGAGCGTCGCGCTTGATGGCATTGTAAATATCGGGCTCGGCCTCTTTGCTGAGGTTTATAACTTTTGCGTAACAACCACCCTCGAAATTGAAGATGCCGTCGTCGTCCCAGCCATGCTCGTCATCGCCGATAAGCTGACGCTTGGGGTCGGTTGAGAGGGTGGTCTTGCCTGTGCCGGAGAGACCGAAGAAGATAGCGGTTTTGCCATCTTTACCCACATTAGCCGAGCAGTGCATGGATGCGATACCCTGGAGGGGAAGGAGATAGTTCATATAGGAGAACATACCCTTTTTCATTTCGCCCCCGTACCAGGTGTTGATAATTACCTGTATCTTTTCGGTGAGGTTGAATACAACTGCGGTTTCTGAATTAAGACCGAGTTCCTTATAATTGTCAACCTTTGTCTTGGATGCGGTAAGTACTACGAAATCGGGCTCGCCGAAGTTGGCAAGTTCCTTTTCGGTAGGGCGTATGAACATATTCTTAACGAAGTGTGCCTGCCAGGCCACTTCCACAATGAAACGGATTTTGATGCGTGAATTTTCATTTGCACCGCAAAAGGCATCCATCACATAGAGAGTCTTTTCTGAAAGTTGCTTTGTTGCAATCTTTTTGAGCTCTTTCCATGCCTCGGGAGTAACGGGCTTATTGTCATTCAAATATTCATCCGAAGTCCACCATACCGTGTCTCTGGTAACATCATCCATTACCCAGAATTTGTCTTTGGGAGAACGTCCGGTGTAGATACCAGTCATCACATTGACAGCACCAAGTTCGGTCAACTGACCAGCCTCGAATCCCGTAAGGGCAGGGTCAAGTTCAGCTTTGTACAACTCATCGTAACTGGGGTTGTGGATTACTTTTTTGACATTTAAGATGCCGTACTTTGATAAATCGATATTTGCCATAATAGTTGGATTAATTTCTTTTGTTATTAGTCCCGCAAAGGTAACAATTATTTTATACGCCCATAGTTTTGCGCAAAAAGATTGTCATATAATTGCTATTTTTGCAGCATGAGAGAAACTTTGAAAAAGTACTGGGGATATGACTCCTTCCGTCCGATGCAGGAGGACATTATCGCTTCTGTGCTGGAGGGGAGAGACACTCTTGCCATCTTGCCTACTGGTGGCGGCAAGTCTATCTGTTTCCAGGTGCCCTCTATGATGACGCCGGGAATATGCCTTGTGGTATCACCGCTGATTGCGCTGATGAAAGATCAGGTAGAGAATCTCAATGACCGTGGTATTCCCTCTTTGCTGGTCTGTTCAGGCATGTCTTACCGTGAGATAGATATAACCCTCGACAATGCGATTTATGGTGACTATAAGTTTCTCTATGTTTCTCCCGAGCGTCTGAGGACGGAACTTTTCCGAGTTAGGGTGGCCAGGATGAATGTCAATTTACTGGTGGTGGATGAGGCACACTGTATCAGTCAATGGGGTTATGATTTCCGCCCGGATTATCTCCAAATAGCTGAAATAAGGCAGATTATCAGCATACGGAGGCGTGTGCCGATCATCGCCCTCACTGCTACAGCCACTTCAAAAGTGGCGGATGACATTATGGCAAATCTGGAATTCGATGCTACCAACAAGGTTACCTCATCTTTCGAAAGGCCCAACCTTTCGTATGTTTTCCGAAAATGTGAAGATAAGATGGGTCAGTTGCTTTCAATTTGCCACAATGTGCCGGGAACCGGCATAGTCTATGTGGGTAAAAGGCGTACTGCCGAGCAGATTGCTTCTTTTCTTCGCAGCCTGAAAATTGATGCAGAGTCTTATCACGCCGGAATGGAGAGGGAAACCCGCTCGCGCATACAAGAGCAATGGAAGAGCGGCCAAACTCGTATTATAGTCTCAACCAATGCCTTCGGAATGGGCATCGACAAACCGGATGTGAGATTTGTCTGCCACTTTGATATGCCCGACACTGTAGAAAGCTATTTCCAGGAGGCGGGAAGGGCCGGCAGGGACGGAGATCAATCTTATACCGTATTGCTCTGGAATGAAAGTGATATCAGGCGTCTGAAACAGATCACTCGTGTGACCTTTCCTCCTCTGGATTATATACGTGATATTTATCAGAAAGTTTTTATATTTCTTGGGATACCCTATGAAGAGGGTGGAGGACGGAGCGTGAAGTTTGACCTTGATGCATTTGTAAGTCATTTCAAACTACACTCAGCTACTGCATATTATGCGATCAGATACATCGAACAGGCGGGCTATTGGACACTTTCAGAAGAACTGGAAATCGCCTCTAAAATTCGTTTTGACGTTTCTAGAGATGAACTCTACAAGGTTCAGTTGGGTTCAAATGAGATGGACACTTTCGTAAAAGTACTTTTGAGGATGTACACCGGCATTTTTTCCGACTATGTCACCATTGATGAAGAGAAAATTGCACGGGCAGGCCGTTATGCCGTGGATGCTGTCAAAGCGAAACTAATCTCTCTTTCAAACAGGCATGTGATGACTTATGTGCCAAAATTCCGCTCGCCGATTCTCACATTTTACAATGAGAGGCTTTACGAGAAAAACCTCCGTTTGCCCGAATCGGAGTATTATGAAAAAGTTGAGCGCCGCACCACCGGGCTCAATGCAATGATATCTCTTGTTACTGACAACTCCACCTGCCGCAGTGTATCGTTATTGCGTTATTTTGGCCAGGAAGACTCTGCTCCATGTGGAAAATGTGATATTTGTATTGATAAAAAGAAGAGTTGATTATGTAGTATGTAGTATGTAGTATGTAGTATGTAGTATGTAGTATGTAGTGTGGAGTCTAAGTGAACTTCAAATAGCATGAAGCGTAGAAAATTTTTGTTTTTTCGAAGCTCATGTTATTTGAAGTGGTAAGAGTTGGGTGTGTATTTATGAGTCAAAGTGAGGATGATGAGATATTAATTAAGTATTAAAATTAGTATAATTATATAATAAAGAATAACAATAAATGAAGATTGATAATATGTTTGATAATATTAAAGCATTTGTATTCGATGTTGACGGAGTCTTTACGGACGGCTCCGTTTTGGCGATGCCGGACGGAGATCTACTACGAACATTCAACGCAAAAGATTGTTTCGCCGTCCGAATGGCGGTTGACAATGGTTATCCCGTATCAATTATAACAGGAGGCTGCTCACAGAGCATTATTCATAGAGCTACTTCACTCGGTGTGGAAGCTAAGAATCTCTATCAGCTCTCAAGAGACAAACGGCCGGATTTTCTGAAATTCTGCTCCGATTACGGCCTGAAACCTTCCGAAGTGGTATTTGTCGGAGACGATATCCCCGATATACCTGCTCTCCGCGAAGCAGGCCTCGCTGTCTGTCCCTCCGATGCCGTAGCCGAAGTAAAAGAGGTCTGTAACTATATTTCTCCCTTTCCGGGAGGTCGAGGTTGTATCCGCGACATTGTTGAAAAGGTACTCAAAATGCAGGGGAAATGGAATTTTGACCCAACGGCACCAATAAGCGCCAATTATCCCGATCATATAACACAGTTAGCGACTAAAACTGGAAGAAATGTTTGACGGATACAGATTCATACTTGCTTCGAAGTCTCCTCGCAGGCAAGAACTTCTCTCCGGACTGGATGTAAAGTTTAAGGTTGAGACCGGACCTGATTTACCGGAGGGATTTGACATGGATATTCCCCATTCACAAGTTCCGGAATATCTCGCAAAACACAAATCAATTACATTTCATCGAGCTCTGGAGGCAGATGAAGTGCTCATAACAGCCGATACGTTGGTTTTTGGTCATCGGGAAAAAATGGAGCAGGGGATGCTCTCGGATGAGACTCTTCAAAAATGCGTCATCCTTGGCAAACCGATTGATAGGGAGGATGCAGTTAGGATACTCTCACTCTTATCAGATAATACCCACTATGTGCTGACTGGAGTAGCTATCCGCACTCCCGACGAGACACGCTCCTTTACCGTTGCTACCGAAGTTACCTTCAAGAAACTCTCTCCGGAAGAAATTTCCTACTATATAGATAATTACGCTCCATACGATAAAGCCGGAGCGTATGGTGTGCAGGAGTGGATCGGCCATATCGGCATCACTTCCATTAGCGGCTCATACTATAATGTGATGGGACTTCCCGTGCAGCGCCTTTACACTGAACTGTGCGATCTTTGTGGCATAAAATGATTTCCTCTTCAGTGATGCTTTAATTAGTCTCCGGTTATATGGTGTTGTGTATAATTAGGGATAATTTGCCGAAATTGTTTACTTTTGCAGATTGAATAATTGAACACAACGAAGCAAGATATTTAGATAGATGGAACTCCCCAACAAATACGACCCTTCCTTGACCGAAGACAAGTGGTATTCCTACTGGCTTGAGAATGGATTTTTCCACTCGGAACCCGATGAACGTGAACCGTATACCATAGTGATTCCGCCGCCCAACGTAACCGGTGTGCTTCATATGGGTCACATGCTTAATAATACGCTTCAGGATGTATTGGTACGCCGCGCGAGAATGACAGGCTATAATGCCTGTTGGGTTCCCGGTACCGACCACGCCTCCATTGCAACCGAAGCAAAGGTGGTGGAAAAACTCAAAGCCCAGGGTATAGATAAGTCCGACCTTACACGTGATGAGTTTCTAAAACATGCATGGGAGTGGAGAGAGAAACATGGTGGCATCATCCTCGAACAGCTTAAAAAACTAGGGGCTTCATGTGACTGGGATCGCACGAGATTTACTATGGACCCCGATTTGAGTGAGGCCGTAATCAATACATTTGTCCATTTCTATAAAAAAGGGCTCATCTATCGAGGAGTGCGTATGGTCAATTGGGATCCCGAGGGCCTTACTGCTGTTAGCGATGAAGAGGTCATCCACAGGGAGACCGACTCCAAGTTTTACTATTTGAGATACAAGATAGCAGGTGACGTCGCTGAAGGAGAATGTGATCATGTCACCATTGCTACAACCCGACCTGAAACAATTATGGCCGACGTGGCGGTCTGCGTCAATCCCGAAGATGAAAGATATTATCATCTGCGCGGTAAGAATGTCATAATTCCGCTCATCAACAAAGAGATTCCCATAATTGAGGATGAGTATGTTACTATGGATCTCGGTACCGGATGTCTCAAAATTACACCCGCCCATGATATAAATGACTATGAGATAGGCCTGCGCCACAATCTTCCCGTAATTGATATCATCAATGATGACGGAACGCTCAACGAAAAGGCCCTGATCCTTATTGGAGAAGATAGATTCGTTGCCCGCAAAAAAATAGTGAAGATGCTTGAAGATGCAGGACTTCTCGAAAAGGTGGAGGACTACAAGTCTCAGGTTGGCTACTCGGAGCGTACAAATGCCGTTATTGAGCCCAGACTCTCCATGCAGTGGTTTCTCAATATGGAAGATCTTGCAAAAGATGCATTGCAAGTGGTGGAGGATGACTCAGTAAAACTTATACCCGATAAATTCAAGAATACATACCGTCATTGGATGGAGAATGTTCGTGACTGGTGTATTTCACGACAATTATGGTGGGGACAACAGATTCCTGCATACTATCTTCCCAATGGGGAATTTGTAGTGGAATCTACATTTGAAAAGGCTTTCGAAGCTGCCCGTAAAATTGATCCTTCCATTAATGCGGAAGATCTGGTTCAGGACGAAGATGTGCTTGATACCTGGTTTTCATCCTGGCTCTGGCCGATTTCGGTATTCGATCCGGCTAAGCCCGGTTTTCCCGATAAGGCACCCAATGCCGATCTCGCATATTATTATCCGACAAATGATCTTGTAACAGCCCCTGAAATTCTCTTTTTCTGGGTGGCGAGAATGATTATGGCAGGAGAGGAATTTTGTCAGAATATACCTTTCCGTAATGTCTATCTGACCGGTATTGTGCGTGACAAACAGGGTCGCAAAATGTCAAAACAGCTTGGCAACTCTCCCGATCCCATCAAATTGATGAAGGAGTATGGAGCAGACGGGGTGCGTCTGGGAATGCTCCTCTGCACATCCGCCGGTAATGATATTCTTTTTGACGAAAGTCAGGTAGAGCAAGGCCGTAATTTCAGTAACAAAATATGGAATGCCTACCGTCTGGTCAAGGGTTGGACAGTCAGTGGTACCATGGCTCAGAGCGATGTCAATCGACTTGCAGTCTCATGGTTTGCATCAAAACTTAATATTACTCTGGAAAGCATCAACGATGATTTTGCAAAATTCCGCATTTCAGATGCAGTCATGACTATCTACAAACTCTTCTGGGATGATTTTTGCTCTTGGTATCTTGAAATTATCAAGCCTTCATTCATAGATGGTGTACAGGGGAGCATTGACAAGGCTACTTTTGATGCCACCATCTCATATTTCGACTCACTTCTCAAGATACTTCATCCTGTCATGCCTTTCATTACCGAAGAACTCTGGCAGAATATTGAGGAACGTGAAAAATGTGCAACCATCATGCTCCAACAAATGCCTGTTTCCACCGGTCACGATAAGGCTATTATTGCTTCCTTTGAGAAGGCTATCGAGACGGTAGTGGCCATCAGGGCACTCAGACAGTCAAAAAATATCTCTCCGAAAGAGCAGCTTTCAGTCCAGGTAAAGAGTACTTACTATCCATCAACTATTACTCCTGTAATTTCCAAGATGGCAAATGTACCTAATTTACAGATTGTGGAGCAGTTTGACACTACATTGGCAGGACAATCCTTTATGGTGGGTACTGTCGAGTTTTTTGTGCCCCTGGAAGGTATGATCAATATGGATGAAGAGATAGCAAAGATCGAAGCCGAAATCAAACGTTACGAAGGCTTCATCAAAGGTGTTGATGCCAAACTCGGCAATGCGGCATTTGTGGCAAATGCCCCCGAAAATGTTGTAGCTCTTGAGCGTAAAAAACTCTCCGATGCGACCACCAAAATAGAGACACTCCGGGCGCGCCTCGCAACGATGAAATAGTTAGACAGACTAATATAATACCCACACAAAATGAGAAACTTGTTATTATTCGGATCATTCGGCTGGCAGGAAATTCTGATCATCGCCTTTATTGTACTTCTTCTTTTCGGAGGCAGAAAGATTCCCGAACTTATGAAGGGACTTGGAAAAGGTGTCCGCAGTTTCAAGGAGGGAATGAAGGACGTGGAGAATGAGGTGAAGGGAATGGACGAAGACTCCAAGAATGTAGAGAAGGAACAGAAATAGACTCCCTCACCGGTATTCTGATGGGAAGCAGCAATATGTCCTTTTGGGAGCATCTCGACGAGTTGCGGAAAGTACTTTTTCGCTCTGTTGCAGTGCTCGCGGTGCTGATGATCGTCGCCTTCTTTTTTAAGGAGACGATTTTCGGTAACATCATATTTGCGCCACTTACATCTGAGTTTTGTCTTTACCGGCTGTTAAATTACATGCTCGCTCTTTTTGGTTCGGGACCGATAGGTGAGTTTTCGATTGAGCTGATCAATATCGAGATGGCGGCTCAATTTTTTACCCATATCAGGGTATCTCTTTATGTCGCATTGATTGTAGCGATGCCCTTTATCTTTTACCAAATATGGACCTTTGTACGCCCCGCGCTTTACGACAATGAAAAAAGGGTTGTAAGGCGTGCATTTGGATTTGCGGGTATTCTTTTTTATGTTGGGATTGCCGTAGGCTATCTGCTGGTTTTTCCGCTGACTGTGAGATTTCTCGGCACATATCAGGTTTCACCGGATGTCCCCAACCAGATATCGCTCAACTCCTATATCGGGATGTTTGTTTCGTTGATTCTCATTATGGGGATTGTTTTCGAAATGCCGGCTCTTGCAGCGGTACTTTCAAGATTTGGAATCATTACAAAAGAGTTTCTGAAGAAGTACCGCAAACACGCTATCGTGATACTTCTCATCGTTGCGGCACTGATCACCCCCTCCGGAGATGCAGTGACACTTTTCTTTGTGGCAATCCCACTCTACTGTCTCTATGAGGTTAGTATTCTGGTTTGCAGGTCCGGAAAATCAGAAGAGGATCAAATTGCAGCTGATGCCTCGGGAGGTGAAGCGTGATATCGATCAGTGATCTTACTGTCTCATTCGGGGGATTCACTCTTCTGGACACTATCAATTTTCATATAAGCGACAAAGAGAAAGTAGGTCTCGTCGGCAAAAACGGAGCAGGCAAATCCACCATTCTTAAACTCATCATGGGCCTTCAGTCGCCCTCATCGGGCAAGGTTTCGATGCCCTCTGATCGGAAAGTTGGTTATCTTCCTCAGATAATGAAGCATGCCCGCGATAAAAGCGTCATTGACGAGACTATGACTGCATTTGCGGAGCTCAAAGAGCTTAATACGCGTCTGGATCAAATTTCACATGAGCTCGCAAATCGCACTGACTATGAGTCGAAAGAGTACCACAAACTGATAGTCGAATTAAATGAAACCAGCGATAGACTCAGGATTTACTCCCTTGAATCCCCACATGTGCAGGCAGAGAAAACCCTTCTCGGACTGGGTTTCCGCAAAGATGAACTCGACAGAATGACACACACATTAAGCCACGGCTGGAACATGCGCATAGAATTGGCTAAAATTCTCCTGCGTAACCCCGATATATTGCTATTGGATGAACCGACAAACCACCTCGATATCGAATCCATTCAGTGGTTAGAGGAGTACCTCAAGAACTTTTCAGGTGCTTTAGTTCTAATATCACACGACCGCAGATTCCTCGACAACTGCACCAACCGTACTGTAGAGGTGATGCTGGGCAAAATTTACGATTATAAAGTGCCTTACTCCCAATTTGTGGAGTTGCGAAAGGAGAGAATTGCCCAGCAGCGCGCCGCCTACGACAACCAGCAGCGCCTTATTGAAAAGAGCGAGGAATTTATAGAGAAATTTCGCTACAAGCCTACAAAGAGCAATCAGGTGCAATCCAGAATCAAACAGTTGGAAAAACTCGAGCGTATAGAGATAGATGAGGAGGATTTGAGCACAATTACCGTCAGATTTCCCTCTGCGCCACGCTCCGGAGATTTGGTGTTTTCCCTCAAGGATGCAACCATCGGCTACTCAAAGCCCAAGAAGAAAATTGTGCTGCATGGAGCCAATATCACAATCAGAAGAGGGGAGAAGGTGGCCTTCGTAGGGCGTAACGGCGAGGGTAAGACCACCGTAATGCGCCTGCTTACCGGCCGGCTTGAGCCTTTTGAAGGTGAGGCGCAGGTTGGGTATAATGTGAAGATAGGCTACTTTGCGCAAAATCAGGAGGATTTATTGGACAAAAAAGATACCGTGTACGGTACTCTGGAGAAGATCGCAGTGGGAGATATTAGGACCAGGCTGAGGGACATACTTGGCGCTTTTCTCTTCAGAGGAGACGATATAGATAAAAAGGTGTCAGTGCTCAGTGGCGGTGAACGTTCAAGACTGGCCATGGCAAAGCTCATATTGCACCCCTACAATCTGCTTGCGCTTGACGAGCCTACCAACCATATGGATCTTCGTTCAAAGGATGTACTAAAACAGGCGCTGCAGAAATATGACGGCACTCTTATTATAGTTTCACATGATAGAGACTTTCTTGATGGGCTGGTGGAGAAGATTTATGAGTTTGCTGACGGGCAGGTAAAGGAACACCTCGGAGGAGTGGATGATTTTCTCTACCGCAAAAAGATAAGTTCGCTCAGGGATATAGAAATCAAGCAGGCCCCCTCTTCTCAGGCTGCACCCGAGCCAAAGAAGGAAAAGATATCCACTTATGAGGCACAGAAATACCTCTCGAGGGAGGAACGTAGAATAAAAAATCGCCAACAACGGCTGGAAGATGAAATATCATCTCTGGAGGAAGAGATATCTGCTGTGGAAAAAATCCTTGCATCACCCTCTCCGGAAGACGATATAGTGGAACTCACAAACAAGTATCATTATCTCAAATTAAATCTTGAGACAAAAATGGATGAATGGGCATCCCTCACAATATGATTTACACAATGGAAGAAAAGAAGCAACCCTATCTGTTCGGTATTAACCCCGTGCATGAAGCAATTAAAACAGGCAGAAAATTTGAAAAAATTCTATTTAAGCAGGGTCTTGAAGGAGATAAGTTCAGGGCACTGTTGGATCTGGTAAAGCAAAACGAGATTCCTTTTCAGTTTGTACCCGGAGAAAAGATGAACAAATTATATCGCGGTGCGCATCAGGGAGTTATCGGCTATATGTCGCAGATTGATTATCTGCCATTCGAGGATGTCGTTGAAAAAGCGCTTGCAGTCTCTTCTGCTCCCATTTTTTTAATGCTTGACGGAGTTAGCGATGTGCGTAATTTCGGTGCAATAGTCAGAAGTGCGGAGTGTGCAGGGGTAAGCGGAGTGATACTTCCTGCCAAGGGCGGAGCCGCCATTAATGCCGATGCGATCAAAACATCATCAGGAGCTCTTCTCAGAGTACCTGTTTGCAAGGTCCCCAACCTGCGTATTCCTTTGTATTGGTTGATTGATGCCGGTTTCCATGTTGTAGGTGCAACAGAAAAGGCCGGCTGTTCAATCTACGATGTGGATTTAACTCAGCCGACCGTAATCGTTATGGGTTCTGAAGGTAAGGGTATTTCCGATTCGGTACTTTCGCTCTGTAATGTTAAGGCAGCGATTCCAATGTTAGGTCAAATCGGTTCCCTCAACGTCTCCGTAGCCACTGCCATAGTGCTTTTCGAAGCAGTTAGGCAGAGAATGCCTAAAATCTAGTCAATGCGTCGAAGACTGGATCCGCGACTGACTTCAGATGTGATGCTTATTGACTTGTCTGCCTTGTAAGCGCAGGAAGATGCTCCGGAACACTCCACATTAAGACGTCTTGTCACATAGATGCTTGCTTTAGCTGTACCTGAAAGGTCGATTTCCGCATCTTTGACTTTCATATCTTCAGCCACGATAGAGCTGACACCGCTACCTTCTAGGGATACTTCATCAGCGGTACCGGATAGGAGTGCTTTTGAAGCACCGCTGCACTCGAGATCAACCTTTTCGAATTCTCCATTCACTTCAGCTTTTGATGCACCGGAAATCTCAATGTCAAGTTCGTCTGCCGAAATATTGCCATACAATTTGCTTGCTCCTGATACCTTGATGTCGGCCTCTAGGAAGTCACCCTTGATATCTCTCACAGTAGATGCCCCGTTTATTGAAATCTGGGTCTCTTTAGCAACTACATTCAATCCATAGACTAAGCTGGCACCGCTGAGTTTCATCACGAATCTGTTTTTTCCGCAGTCAAATTGATCGTTGGTGTGAAATTTAGATGCTCCTGAAAGCGTGAGCTTGGTGAGAACCGGCATAGTGATTGTCGCTCTGGCAAGTTTGTTTTGATTTTTTAGCACCTTCTTGCTGGGATTGTCAAGTCCTATGGTAAGAGTCCCTTTGGAATCCTTCACTAAAAGATATTTCTCAAGATCGTCGCTGACTTCGATAACAATGGAGTAGGTATTGCCCCGTATTACCTCCACATCAAACCAATGAGAGATGTCGAGTCCATCAAAACCTTGATAATCATAATTTTTTACAGTTTGTGCATTGCTTGTAAGAATAAAGCCGATAATTGCGGCAAATGTTAGTAAAATACGTTTCATTTTAGTTGTTTTAGTTGTTTTTGTTATTCTTGTTGTTTTTATTGTTGCTATTGCAGGTGCTGAATCCGGCGTTGTGTGAGTGATGCCACATATTTCCGGAGTTCAACCACGCTTTCTACTCTCCGGCTATAGTATTCTTTGAGAATTTCTGCCTTTTCTTGCTCACTAATCTCGTCAGGAAGGACTTCCAAAAGAGGGATATACTCGGATGTGATGCTTTCCAGAGTGTTAAAATGCTCATTCGCTCCGTTATTAGGTGCATAAGCTGTCAGTGACGATAGATACTCATAACTATCTCTTACCACATCCATATAGGCATTGTAGATATCCTGCGGATCTTCCATAACTGACACGGTCTTAGAGAAACTCTCACTATTTATGCTCATAATCCTGATAAGCAGATTGGCTCCGAAAATCATCATTACCGATGCGGCTACAGGGAAGAGCACAGCTTTCCAGAATATCCGTTTGCGTGGATTATTCCTCTGGAATTCAATCCTCTTGGGGGGATTGGCTTTCTCCATAAACCTGTCGAAATGACCCTCTGCAGGCTCCATGTCGTCAAGGATCTCACTTATGTCGTCTAACTCTCTCATTGTTGCAATATTTTTAATAGTGTTGCCTTTCCTCTACAAAACTGGGATCGTATCGTCACCTCTTTCTGCCCGGTAATCTGGGCAATCTCCTGATAATCCATTCCCTCGAAAAGTGAGAGTGTCAATACCAGCCTGTAGGGATCTTTCATCGTTTCCAGGGCCTCTCTGACGCGTTTTACCTCTTCTTTAGTGGAAATCGCTATTTCCGCACTCTCTTCGCCGGAAAGATTTTCAGGTTCTTCATAACTATCTTTGAAAATCTGCTCCCTTTTGATGACCCTCAATCTGTCTATAGACCTTCTGATACAGGTGCGTATGAGCCAGGCAGAAATTTGGGCAGGTTCTGCAGGCGGGGTATCCATCTGTAAAAAACGCAGTAACGTGTCATGCATTATCTCCTCAGCGTCTGCACCGTTACCTACTATCCTGTAACTTGCGTTGAAAAGTCGCCTGTAGTGAGTGTCGTAAAACTTCTTAATCTCTTTCTGTGTCATCACTCTCTTTTCTATAATATAAAACGGAGCTTCGCTCCAATTGTTGCAACTGTTGTACAATTTCTTGATAATTCGTAAATTTGGGAATTATTTATGTAACCCAAAAAAATATTTTTTTATGATATTCTTATTGGATTCCCACTGTGACTCTCCACTGATGCTTGTTAAGGGGGCAGATTTCGGGCAGACGGTCCAGCAAGGCTATACTCCGGGCAAGTTTCCTGTTACTCACGTAGATTTTGCAAAAATGAAGAAGGGAGGAGTAAACGGCTCTTTTTTCGCGATTTATACATCGAACTCTCTCTCCCAGGACGAGTCTACAAGAAGGGCTTTCGAGCTCATATCAGGGGTTTACGATGCAGTTGAGCAGAATCCCGACAAGGTAGCATTCGCCACCACTCCCGCACAAGCCAAACGCAACAAAAAGAACGGACTGATTTCTATTTTCCTCGGTATGGAAAATGGTTCTCCAATACAGAAAGATCTCTCATTGCTCAGGATGTTTTACCGTTTGGGTGTAAGGTATCTCACATTGACACACGCAGGGAATAATGAAATTTGTGACTCCTGTGCTACAAAAGAGAAACGTTGGGGCGGTGTCAGTCCATTCGGAAAGGAGGTAATTGAAGAGTGTAACCGTCTTGGAATTCTTATTGACGTATCACATATCTCTGACGATGCCTTTTGGGATGTACTTAAATACTCAAAGGTCCCCGTAGTGGCTACACACTCATGCTGCCGTGCACTTGCCTCTCATCCCCGCAATATGAGTGATGAGATGATAATGGCTTTGGCAGAGAAGGGCGGTGTGATCCAGATCAATTTTTATCCCGCTTTTCTCGATAATGAGTATGCTGCATCTGAGATCTGGGACCTTGAGGACATTTTCGATGAAGCGGACAAGGCTTGGCGTAAGGACAAGTCCAATATTGAGCTTCAGAAGCAACTTGAAAAGTCCGTCATCGAGATGAATTCTGTCAAGAAACCCTCGTACAAAAGGGTTGTAGATCATATCGACCATGTCGTAAAGCTAGTTGGAGTAAAACATGTCGGACTTGGAAGTGATTTTGATGGTATCAACACTACTCCCAAAGGTCTTGAAGATATTAGTAAGATACAGAGAATAATCATAGAACTTCGCATGCGCGGTTACAAAGAGCACGAAATCAAGGCTATTGCCGGGGGCAATTTCTTTCGTGTGATGGATGCCATACAGAAGTTTGCAGACGAATAATAATAACAAAATCACATAAACACACACATGAAATTTTTCATAGATACTGCTAATCTTGATCAGATTAAAGAGGCTCAGGAACTTGGAGTCCTGGACGGAGTTACTACCAACCCTTCACTTATGGCAAAGGAGGGCATCAAAGGCGATGCTGCAATCAAGGCGCATTACAAAAAGATATGTGAAATCGTTGATGGTGACGTAAGTGCGGAAGTATTCGGCACTGAGTACGACGATATGATTCATCAAGGTGAAGAGCTTGCAGCGCTTCATCCTCAGATTACCGTAAAACTTCCATGTACAAAAGATGGCATCCGTGCCGTGAAATATTTCTCTGAAAGAGGTGTAAAGACCAATTGTACACTTGTTTTCACAGTTGGACAGGCTTTGCTTGCAGCAAAAGCAGGAGCAACTTATGTTTCTCCTTTTGTAGGGCGTCTTGATGACATTTCAAGTGACGGAGTTGCTCTCATTAAGGAAATTGTAGAAGTGTTCAATTACTACGGCTATCAGACAGAGGTACTTGCAGCTTCAATTCGCCATACTCAGCACATTATCGATTGTATGAAGGCAGGTGCAGATGTTGCAACATGTCCTCTTAAAGCTATTCTGGGTCTTCTAAACCATCCTCTGACAGATAAAGGTGTGGAATTATTCGTGGCGGATGCCAAGAAAATGGAAGGCTGATGAGAAGCTATAAGGAAAAATTCATGCGCCTCGCAATTGACCTTGCCCTAGAAAACATACAAAACGGGGGAGGTCCTTTCGGTGCAGTAATTGTAAAAGATGGAGAGGTGGTCGCTACTGGATGCAATCGTGTAACTGCCTCTTGCGATCCTACCGCCCATGCTGAAGTAAATGCAATCCGTGCCGCCTGCAAAGCGCTTGACACATTTGTTCTCGAAGGATGCGAAATATATTCTTCCTGTGAACCCTGCCCGATGTGTCTTGGAGCCATCTATTGGGCACATCTTGACAAACTCTACTACGCCTCCGACAAGCACGACGCTGCCTATGCCGGCTTCGACGATTCCTTTATATATAAGGAACTTGAGCTCACGCCTGAGGAACGCCGTCTTAAAGCCGAGGTCCTATTAGAAAAAGAAGCCCTCCGGGTTTTCGAATCCTGGAAGGCGAAGGAGGATAAGGTGGAGTATTAGTTATTCCAGAATATTATTAGGCTTAATTCACTTCAAATAACATAGGCGTAGAAATTTTTTGTTTTTTCGGAGCTATGTTATTTGAAGTTATGGTGTCTATGAGGAAGTTACGAGTTCTAAGTTATTCCGATATGTGTTGAAACTCTTAACTTCTATAGCCCAAGGGCTCTCTCTATCGGTTGTATTGTTGCGTACGAATCTAAGTCTTCCCGGTTGGAAAAGAGCAGAATAAGTATTTCTTTCTCAGGGTAGCGTGCTGCAATGGATTTGAAGCCGCCGTTGCTGCCGGTGTGATAAATCTTTAAGGTCGTGGAGTCGGTTGCGGGTTCGATAAACCAGCCATATCCATACCAGGTATTGGGGCGATTTTGATAGTTGCTGTATTTGCTGCCGCTTATCTTTATTTGAGGCGTATGTGCGGCATTCTGAAGTTCTTCTCCCAGTACCGTATGGCTACGAAGTGCTTTTTCCCAAATCACAAACTCATGAGTTGAAGTGTAGAGGCCGCCATCAGCCTTAGTGGCAAAAAAGGTTTCCTCGCCGTAGTCATACTCGCGCCACTCTTTTTTGCTCTCAATCTCACCTTCATTTTCAGAGTTTCCTTCGGATAAATCATCAACATCTTCAAACCTGTATCCATGAGCCATATTTGGTATAAGGTGCTCTTTATCAGCCTCAAAGTAGAGACTATGTTCCATTCCTGCAGGTGCGAAAATATTCTCATTTACATAATCGACAAATGAGATTCCGGAAACTTTTTCCACAATTGCACCAAGCATCAAAAAAGTCGGATTTATATATTCGTACTCCGTTCCGGGCTCGAAATTTAAAAAGTTCAAGTCGGGCAGATATTGCATTACATACGCCTCGTCTGCAAAAATACTGCGCTGTTTGTCGCTTCTGTCGCGTGCGTCTGGAATGCCTGAGGAGTGGGAGAGGAGGTGTTTGATCTTGATTCTCTCATAAAAATCCGCCTTGTATTCGGGGAAATATTTTTTCATATTGTCCTCCAGCGAAAGTTTGCCTTGCTCAGCAAGCTGCAGGATAGCTACTGCAGTAAACTGTTTGGATATTGAAGCAATGCAGAAAGAGGTATTTCCATCAATAGGGGTACCACTCTCAAGATCGGCTAAGCCGTAACCTTTATCAAAAATGATCTCATCTCCCCGGAGCACAAGGACTGCAGCACCGGGTTCACCTAACGGAAATAGCTCCGAACAGATGGAATCAATTTTCTTTGCCGCTTCGTCCTTCGGACTTGGGGAACAGGCTGCGATAACTGTTGCTGCCATAATAAAAACAATTATTCTTTTCATGATACTATAGTTTGCTGTTAGCCGTTGGCTTTAGCCATTGGCTGTTGGTTAATTATAAACTATTTGTTTATTAATAATATTTTCCAATAATAAAAGCCCTTACTCAAAACATCCTTTTAAATCGCACTGCTTCAACAACATCAGCTCGAAAATACAAAAAATTTTCTATGCTGATGTTGTTGAAGTCTATTTATACTAACAACTCCTCACTCATAACTTCCCTGCACCACGTAACTCGCAACCCGCACCACTAAACTCTATTTCAAGGCGTAGCAAATTAAGGGCATTCGAGGCAAAACGCTCTATATTGGTCACTCTGTTCGAGGAAAATTTCACCTTTTTAGTTACTACACGATCTCTTGAAGCTACTGCAAGCCATGCAGTTCCTACAGGATTTTCGGAAGTACCACCGCCAGGGCCTGCTACACCGGTTGTAGCTATGGTGTAGTCTGTATCAAGCAGTTTTAGCAGTCCGGTAGACATCGCTATTGCGGTTTGCTCACTCACCGCTCCGTGAGTTTCAATAGTTTCGGCAGGTACACCGAGGAGGTTTGTCTTTACTCCATTTGCATAAGATATTACCGACCCTTTGTAATAATCCGAGCAGCCTGCCACCTGGGTTATCAATTCGGAGATGCGGCCGCCGGTACAAGATTCGGCTACTGCAAGCGTTCTTCCCATACTCCTTAATTTACGCCCTATTACAGTCTGCAGGTTATCCTCACCTTCACCATATATTGCATCTCCGAGAATCTCTTTAAGAGAGGATATATAAGGTGTGAAATCCGGCTCTTCTTCTCCATAATGGGAGAGTCTGAGGCGCACTCCGATAGTAGGGTTAGGCAAATATGCCAGTTTTATATTCTCCGGAAGCGCATTTTCCCAGTTTTCTATTTGTTTGGCAAGTGTGGATTCAGGAATTCCGAATGTAACAATGGTGTGATGTGTAATATGCTCCAGATTGAAGTGAGTGCGGATATCATCTATCACTTTCGGCATCAGACCTATCGTTTCAAATGGTACACCGGGAAGAGAGTAGAGTGTAGAGGTGCCCTTTGAGCCCAGTCCACGAAAGACCATACAAGGAGCTGTGCCCAATTCATTGGGAATAACATCACATGTGTTTGGGACTGAGGCCTGCTCTCTATTAGACTCGATCATCTCTATGCCCCTGGCACTCATTAATCGCTCTATTATACGATACTGTTCTTCTGAACGGACAAATGATGAAGCCATTGAAAGCTCCTTGAGAGCAAGTTTGGTAATATCGTCTCTGGTGGGCCCCAGACCACCCGTAACTATCACAATATCAGTGTGCTCCAAACACATCTCAAGTCTGGAGATAATCTCCTCGTGTATATCACCAATAGAGAAATGAAATCTTACCCTTATTCCGGCGCTGTTTAATGCCCTCGATATCTCAGCGGAGTTGGTATTGAGTATCTGGCCTATAAGTATTTCATCGCCAATTGTACATATTGATGCTGTAGTCATTCTGATCCGGAAGGGTTATTTTCAATATTGGCCGCCATAGCTCTCTCTTTCTCCACATTGCGTAGGTGCTTCAGGATTTTCTTTACATACCCTGGCCCATTGTATATAAAACCTGTATATACTTCAATCAGTGATGCGCCGGCATCAAGCATCTGCTGTGCCTGTTCCGGAGTCATTATGCCACCGACACCAATTATTGGTATGGAGCCTCGGGATCTGTTGTGGATGTATCGAACCATATTCAGTGATTTTTCAAAAAGAGGAGCACCACTGAGTCCTCCCTCACCAAGATTCTTGACATCATCGGAGGGAGTAGCAAGTCCCTCGCGGCTACGTGTGGTATTAGTGGCAACAATACCGTCGATGCCCGTTATTTGCACAAGGTCAATAATTTCATCAATCTGCTCGAGAGGAATATCCGGGGAGAGTTTTAACAGGATGGGACGGTATTCATCGTTGAATTTACGGATAGTGATGAGTTTATCTATGATATTCGAGAGCATCTCTATGTCCTGGAGTTCTGTAAGGTTTTTTACATTGGGACAGGAGATGTTTAATACAGTCATATCCGCGAAATCATACATCAGAGTGAGCGCCTTTTCATAATCTACTGCAGCATCTTCGTTTGATGTGATGGAGTTTTTACTGATGTTGGCAGCAATTATTATGTCGCGGGGAGGAGTTGCCCGTAGATTGTCGATAGCATTCCTCACTCCCAGGTTATTGATACCCATTCGGTTGATGATTGCACTGTCCTTAACGAGACGGAAACAGCGTGGTTTTGGATTTCCGATCTGAGGCTTGGGAGTGAGAGAGCCTATTTCCACAAAACTGAATCCGAAGCATGCAAGGTCATTGTAACATTCAGCGTTTTTATCCAGGCCACCGGCAATGCCTATCGGATTTTTAAAGTGGAGGCCAAAGAGGTCACGCTCCAAGGTAGGAGTTTTGACCCTATACAGGAGTCGAAGCAAATGTTGGAGTCCCGGAATATGTCTTGAAAACTTAAGTAACGAGAATATTATTTTGTGGGCCCTTTCAGGATTAAAAAGAAAGAGAATAGGCCTTATCAGAAATTTGTACATGATTTGTAATGATTATCATTACAAAAATAGTCATTTTTCTTCAAATGTGCCATCGCTGTAAAAAACGGTGATGCGAACGATGTGTTTATCTCTTTTTGCGGCCTGAATATTTTGGATAGGGGTGGAAATGGGTTCTATAAAGCGATTCTCAGAGGGTTGTGACGCCTCAGAAATCCTCGTAACCTGCTGAGGAACAGGAGAGATTGCCTTAGGTTCCTCTTGTACATCATTGAGTGGGTTTTGCGTAGATATCCCTTCACGTGAGCTATCAACTGCAGATTCCGGAACAAAATGGGGCAAATCAAATAGTGATTCTTGGTTCCGATTGGGGATTGTGTCAAATAAAGTGACAGGGGAAGATGGGGAACCGGTAGTCGGTGGTGCCGTCATTACAGGAGTGGGAGCAGAAGTTATTGTTTGATCAGGTAATGGTGGGGGGAAAGTGTTTTGGCTCTTGTAAGGTTTTCCTTTGCCGAGAATCAGCCACTCAGGGTTTATCTGAGGAAAATTCTTGAGTATACCTTGGATGAAATCAAAGCTGGGTTTATTGCGTCCGGAGAGAAGGTGAGATATTCCCGAGCGCTGGATCTGCAATATGTCGGCAAGTTTTGACGGAGTAAGGTCCTCGAGCTCCAGAAATTGTTGTAATCGCTTATCCATAATTTTGTAAACTTGATTCGATACAAATGTAGCACTATTTTTGATTACAAATGTAATCAGGACGATTAAATTAATAAGTTACAAATGTAAATTACAACAATAAAGAATAGAACTTGAATAAAAATAGGTGTTTAATATAAAGCGTTAATCAAGATAAAACTAATAAACTACTGGGATATAATATATTATATATCTTAAAATCTCCATTAAATGAACAATTGAACTCAAAATGGTCATTATTTAGGTTTGTATACATTAATTTACTTTAGATAATAATATTTAAATATCTGGTTTTCAATCTAATAAGTGCTTAGATATTTTAAAATAACTTTTAGTTATTAACATGTGTTGATAAAATCCAAGTATTATCCACGACACAATTGTAAATGACCATAATTCATTAGTCAAATTCTTATTCGGTTACATATGTAAAGACAAATGCCCTCAATTATAAACATCTGTAAACAAGCAGAGATGTCACAAATGTAAATAAATCACCGCAATTCAATTATATCGTATCGGGTATATATCAAGTATGCTTAGATTAGTAAACCTTTTAAATCGATTAAAAATGCCCTTTATTCAAATCTATTGATTTACCTTTGTGTTGAAGATTACATTTATGATTACAGACAGGATTAGAATCGAAGAATACGACTATCACCTCCCGGACGATAGAATTTCAAAATTTCCTCTGCAAGAGAGAGACTCATCTAAACTACTGCTTTTTACAAGTAGGAACGGTTTTCTTCCTTGTGACGAGAAATTTACCGACATCGACAGATTTTTACCTGAAGATTCGCTCATGATCTTCAATAATACGAGGGTAATTCCTGCAAGATTGCTTTTTATGCGCAATTCCGGAGCCATAATAGAGATTTTTTGTCTTGAACCTGTTGATCCCGAGGATTATCAACTCAATTTTGCCTGTACGGGAAAATGCCGCTGGAAAGTCATTGTGGGTAATATTAAGAGATGGAAGGATGGTCCCGTATATTTTTTCAATTCTTCTGATGATCCTGCCATAGCGAGTCTGGATTTGGAGGCGGAACTCGTAGAAAGGGGAAATAACAGAATTGTTGTACAATTTTCATGGAAAAGTGGCGATTCGTTTTCTAAAGTACTGGAAATTTGCGGCAAAATCCCAATTCCTCCCTATCTGAAACGTGATCCCGAGCCTCTTGATAAAGTGCGTTATCAGACCTGCTATGCATGCATAGATGGCTCTGTAGCAGCACCGACTGCAGGACTCCACTTCACTGACTCGGTGCTTGAAAAGATTTCCGAGAAGGGGATAAAACAGGGATACCTATCACTCCATGTGGGGGCAGGCACCTTTCTGCCGGTAAAAAGCGAATATATCTCTGAGCATAATATGCACAGCGAACCCTTCTCAATCCCCACAGAATTGATCAAATCCTTGCGAAACTACGCCTCAAAGCACATAATTGCCGTAGGTACAACTTCCACTCGCTGTCTCGAGTCCCTCTATTTTCTCGGTGTGCAGGTTATTGAGAAAAAAGCTCCTTCGTATGTCTCACAATGGGAACCGTATCGTGAGGAGGGGTTCGACTATACTTTAAAAGAGGCTCTTGATGCCCTTGCAGACTATCTGGAGGCTAATTCACTCGACAATTTGCTCTCGCGCACGGAGATTATTATTGTACCGGGATACCGATTTAGAGTAATAGATCACCTTATTACCAACTTTCACCAGCCCAAAAGCACACTATTATTGCTTATCTCGGCTTTTGTGGGTAAATCATGGAGAAACATCTATAATTATGCACTCGATAATGGGTTCCGTTTTCTCAGTTACGGGGACTCTTCCTTGTTGGAAATTAGAAAATAAAAATATATATTTGTATCTTAATTAAGACTAAAACCTACAATATTATGATCAAAAAAACCATTATTGACCATTTCGAGCAGGCTGTTGCACAATTTCCGGACAACGCCTATCTGCTTGAGAGCAAAACAGGTACTTTTGAGCCCACTACTTATAAGCAGACAATGGATGCTGTGTATAAGTTCGGAGCCGGACTCGTACTTGAAGGCGTCAAACCAAAAGAGAATATAGCCATTCTTGCGGAAGGTTGCAATATGTGGATAATCAGTGAGTTGGGCATGTTTTACGCCGGAGGCGTGAGCGTACCTCTCTCCATAAAACTCGAAGAATCAAACGATTTGCTCTTTCGACTGATTCATGGCGATGTAAAATACATCATCACCAGTTCCAGACAGCTTAATAAGATTCGTCTGATAAGGGACCGGCTGCCCCTCGTAGAGAAGGTCATTGTCCTTGATCCGGTCGAGAGTTACGAGGCGGGGGAGATTGCTGCTGAGGATCTTATGAAACGCGGTGCTAAATATCTGGAGACAAATATGGATGAATTCCTTAAAATCGGTCAATCCATACAAAACGACGATATTGCCACTATTACCTATACATCCGGCACTACTGCAGATCCCAAAGGTGTGGTTTTGACACACCGTAACTATACTGCAAATGTGGAGCAGTCGCTTTCTTGTATAAATATTGACGAGAACGTCAAGATGTTGATCATACTGCCCTTGGATCATTGCTTTGCACACGTGGTTGGAATGTACGCCATGATGGCAAGAGGAGCAAAAATAGCCACTGTCCCACAGGGTAAGACTGCTATGGAGACTCTTCGCAACATACCTATGAGTATAGCTGAAGTCAAACCCAACATAATGCTCTCCGTGCCTGCGCTTGCCAAGAATTTCAAGAAGAACATCGAGAGTTCGGTGGAGAAGAGCGGCAAGAAAAAAATCTTTGATTTTGCACTCAAATTGGCCATCTGGTACAATCAGGAGGGTTGGAATAGGGGCAGAGGGCTGAGAATTTTCGCCGCACCGTTGGTAAAAATCTTCGACAAACTGATTTTCAGTAAAGTGCGCATGGCTATGGGCGGTGAACTGGATTTCTTCATTGGAGGTGGTGCACTTTTGGACATAGATATTCAGAGGTTTTATTATGCACTCGGTATACCTATGTTCCAGGGTTACGGCCTTTCCGAGGCCACTCCGGTTATCTCAACCAATACTCCTAAAAAGCATCGTCTAGGCTCTTCCGGCATACTTGTGAAGCCCATGGACCTTAAGATTTGCGATGAGAATGGCAATGAAGTTCCCGATGGAGTTACCGGTGAAATAGTTATCCGTGGAGAAAACGTGATGGCCGGTTACTGGAAGAATCCGACATCTACTGCCGACACCGTCAAAGATGGATGGCTCTACACCGGCGATATGGGCTATATGCACAAGTCGGGATTCCTGTATGTTCTCGGCCGATTCAAATCCCTACTTATCTCAAGTGACGGAGAAAAATATGCACCTGAAGGTATTGAAGAGTCTATCATTGAAAATTCAAAGATCATTCAAAACATCATGCTTCATAACAACCAGAATCCCTATACAATCTGTGTCGTTCAGGTTGACAAGAAGGTTCTTCCGGAAGGTGAGGCAGGTATTATGGCGGTCAAGGCCGAGTTTGACAAATATCGTTCAGGAGGTCAATTTGCCGGTACATTCCCCGAAAGGTGGCTTCCCACCACTTTCATCATTGCCGATGAGCCTTTCAGCGAGGCTAACAAGATGATCAACAGTACAATGAAACTTGTGAGAAATGCCGTAGAGAAGGCTTATGCGGAGAGAATCGAATTTGCATTTACCGCAGAAGGCAAAAATCCTGTAAACGAAGCCAACCTTGCTGCTCTTGCCAAGATCAACTAACATAATTTTAAAAATCAATGAGAAAATATAGGCTATTCATACTGATTGCTGCTGTGGTGCTGTCTGCACTGGCAGCGTATGGTATTTTTACGGCCCCAAGGGTCGAACCCACGGATTCGGAGAGTTTTTCAGCTGAAAGAGTGACTGCCGATATCAAGGTTATCAGCCGTAAACCACATTCCATAATTCATTCGAATGAGAGGGCTGAGGTTAGAGAATATCTGGGAGATCGTTTAATTGCCCTTACGGACTCTTCCGTGGTATTTTATCCGTACGAAAGCGCTACGGAGTATGAAGGCAAGCCGATTGATATCACCAACATTCTCGCAAAGGTGGATCCTCTCATCAACGATCCTGATCACCCGAATCCTACATACTTGATGTTGATAGCTCATTATGATTCAAGATATCCCCAGAAGGTGCTTGATAAGACAGTGCTATCATATGGCGCAGCTGATGACGGATATGGATGTTGTGTTGCTCTGGAGGCTCTACAACAGGCTTTGTACTATCGTGGAGAGTGGCGACAGGGGATAAAAATACTGCTAACCGACTCGGAGGAGTGGAAGCTTGCAGGTATCAATTCCGCACTTGAGAACAATCCCGAGATTTTTGACAATGTCGGACTTATAATCAATCTTGAAAGTCGTGGCAACAAAGGTCCCGTACTGCTTTTTGAGACGGGTAAAAACAACTCGAAGGTGCTCTCACTCTATAAAAAGGCCAAGGCTCCCTATACATACACCTTTACTACGGTGGTCTATGAGTTTATGCCTAATTTTACCGACTTTACACCTTTGAAGGATTCCTACCCGGGCATGAATTTCTCCAATCTTGACGATATCAACCACTATCACACTGATCTGGACAATTACGACAACATATCACTTCATACAATACAGCATTTTGGTGCCCAATTGGAGCCCATAATCGAGGAGTATCTCACTAACCACGAATATCGTGACTCCAAGGCAATGGTGTCTGACAAGTCGTCGGTCGCCTTCACCATTCCCGCTATCGGCCTGATATTATTCTCCAAAGGAGGATACCTGCTGGCAAACTCCATTGTTCTGGCGCTTTTCTGCCTTATTTTCAGCTTTGCTTTGATCAGTGGCAGAATCAGGCCGCTCAAGGTGCTCGTAGCCTCTGCAAAAGTGCTGTTGTGGGCTCTTGCAGCATTCGGTCTCGGTGAACTCATCGCATGGGTCATCTGCCTGATTACAGGTGCAAAGTTCTCTTTCATGGGTGTTGTACGCGGAGTGCAGTTTGATGAATGGGTGCTGATAGGCACGGCAGTTCTCACTGCGCTGATAGTTGCAATCTGCTTCCTTGTCGGCAGGAAAAAGTCTGCTGACAGCATTTCATCTACTGCCATTCGCAAGAGTGCTGCCGCAAGTGGTGCCACAAAGTATTCCTACAATCTTCTTTATGGGGCAATGTTGCTTATGCTACTCTTATCAGCTGTTCTTCTGCTTACAATAGGTGAAAATTTCTTCTTTGCGTTGCCCCTGGCCATGGCAGCTGCCTCGGTTTTCCTTTGGAGAATTACAACCTGGCGCGGATGGCTCCTGGCTGCGATCGTAGTATCTTTGTTACATGCGTTTTCATTCCTATATATAGTTATAATTGCCCTCACGATGGGTGCTTTGGGAGTACTTCCACTATTCATAGTTATCTATCTGGCACTGCTTTTGCCTCTTGCAGACCTATACACCCGCAAAGAGAAAACCATCTGATACAGTGTTTGAGAATATAAGGCCATACAATGACTGTGAAACTGTCAAGGCACTTGCGAGGGTGGCCGACCACCCTCTGACCGGAATTATTTCCGAATACTTTTATCCTGACAAAGATAGGGGATACCTTAGAGAACTTCTCAGGAGTGTTACAGGTACCTATGATTTTCAGGTAAAGGTTATGTACCACGTTATAGGCTCCGTCATGAAAGGAACCACTGACGGAGTAACATTTTCCGGGCTGGAATACTTCACGTCTGATAAGAATCGTCGTTTTCTGTTGCTCTCCAACCATCGTGACATAGTCCTTGATTCCGCATTCATACAATTTATCCTGGAAGATCACAAATTGCCGTTGACGGAAATTGCGGTGGGGGATAATCTTATTTCAGACAGTTATATAGAGGATATCATTCGTTCCAATCGCATGATCAAAGTTGTTCGTAGCGACAACCCGCGCGAGGTTTACAACAGCTCACAGATTTTCTCACAATATATCAGAAGCAGCACTTCCAACATCTGGTTGGCACACCGTAACGGCAGGGCTAAAGATGGTATTGACACCACTGAACAAGGATTGCTTAAAATGCTGGATATGAGCGGAAGAGGTGATTTCATCCCTAACTTTGCCGAGCTTAATATCATGCCGGTTTCCATATCATACGAAATAGAGCCCTGCGGCATTGAAAAGGCGCTGGAGACCTGGATCAGACACAGTACGGGTACATATAAGAAGGCTTCGGGAGAGGATACCGAGAGCATTCTCAAGGGCATAAAACAGCCTAAGGGAGCGGTGCATATCTCTTTCTGTCAGCCGCTGACGCCCGAAGAACTGCAGGAAACAAATTCATTTTCAAGGAATGAAAAATTTCAGTATCTTGCATCAGTTATTGACAAAAAAATACTCGACGGATTTAGGCTCTATTCCTCTCATTATATTGCGGCTGACATCCTCAATGGTGATAATGGTTTTTCGGAGAATTACTCAGCAGATGAGAAAAATGCCTTTAAAACCTATCTTGAGAGGGAAATATCAGCGGTTCCGGCCTCTGCCGACCGCGATGCAGTGTTGGATAATCTCCTGCACATTTACGCTAATCCGGTATTTAGGAAATATCAATATTGAAATGATTTATTAACTATAATTTTTTAAAAAAATGAAAAAGATTCTAACTATTTTTCTTTGCGCATCTTTCATTTGCACAGGATGCGGCAATATGTCAAAAACTTCCAAGGGTGCTATTATGGGTGGCGCCGGCGGCGCTGTAGTAGGAGCCGGTATAGGTGCTGCCGTAGGCAAGGATGCCAAGAGTGCAGCGGTAGGTGGAGTAGTTGGTGCTGCAGTTGGTGCTGCTGTAGGATCTGTTATCGGTGACATTATGGAGAAAAAGGCTGCAGAAATGGCACAGATTGATGGGGTACAGGTGGAAACCGTGACCGATGACAACGGATACGAGGCTATCAAAATAACCTTCGATAGCGGTATTCTCTTTGAAACGGGCAAATATACTCTTAATGAGGCTTCAAAAGCTTCCCTTTCAGAGTTTGCAGTTGAGATGAGGGATCTTCCCGAGACTGACATAACCATTTACGGCCACACAGACAACACCGGTTCTGCAGCAGTAAACGAAAGACTCTCTCTACAGCGCGCACAAGCTGTTTCAGACTACCTTAAAAGACTTGGTATCGAAGCCGATAGGATGGTTTATGAGGGCAAATCCTTCAAAGAGCCCATAGCAGACAACTCCACAGCGGAAGGCCGCAGGCTCAACCGCCGTGTGGAAGTATTCGTTTCCGCAAATGAGACAATGATCAAGCAGGCAGAAGAAGGAAATCTCAAAAAGAAGAAATGAGACGTCTGTTTCCGGGAATCTTAATTTTACTGTCGCTTCTTCTAACTTCTTGTGCGCGAATCAATACGGGCAGGATTGACGGGACCTACTTTTACCCACTGGAACCCTTCACTGGAGTCAAAGTGGGTGACGATGTCTTTACAAGGATTTATGTGCAGGAAGGGGAGTCGGGCATTGAGATCACCTGTGACGAAAATATTTACCAACATCTATACGGCAAGATTCTGGATGGGGTGTTGTATTTCGGTGTGAAGAGAGGTGTAGAACCGGGGACTAGCGTGGATATGGAAGTGAGGATATACACCAAGTCGCTAAACTATCTTGAAGTTGGAGACAACACGCCCGTAGGCATCTACGGAGATGTCACCGGTGACCTGGAAATCAAACTGACAGGCAACAGTAATGTCAGGTGCAATTCCCTCAATTTGGATAATCTTAATCTTGATGCGAGAGGAGGTGGTGCCGCATTGAAGGGTAAAGCTATTAAAGCGGTTATAAACTGTTCTTCAGGTGCCTCTGTAATGGATTTCAACTTTGCAATAGAGGATCTTGAGATCTATATGTCCGGTGCCAGTAGAGCTGAATTAACGGTAAACAATACAATTAATGCAGATTTGAGAGGAGGCAGTACTTTCACCTACAGGGGTAATGCTTATGTACAATCAAAAAAGCTCCGCGGAGGTTCAGTACTGAATAAAGAGTAAAAATTCTTGGAAATCGTCATGAATTTGATTAATTTTGCGGATTGCGTTAAACAAAGTTTAACAGATCCGCAAAATTGCTTTTAGTTAGAACAATTAAATTATCTATGATATGAAAAAAAACATTTCTCTTAAGGATGCCGTTGCAATGGTAAAAGACGGCGCTACAATTATGGTCGGAGGCTTCCTCGGTACCGGAGCTCCCGCGCAGTTAATTGATGCTCTTGTGGAGAGCGGAGTCAAGGATCTGACAGTTATTGCCAATGACACTGTGTTTGACGGCAAGGGGTGGGGCAGGTTGATTGAAAATCGTCAGGTTAAGAAGATCATAGCCTCATATATTGGAGGTAATACCGCATCCGTAGACCAGATGAATTCCGGTGAAACAGAGGTTGAGTTCGTTCCCCAGTGTCCTCTTGCAGAGCGTATCCGTGCAAAGGGTGCAGGTCTTGGCGGCGTGCTGACACCCACAGGTCTCGATACTGTCGTTGAGAAAGGCAAGAAGAGGATCACAATTGATGGAAAGGACTATCTCATTGAAAAACCCCTCGGTGCTGATTTTGCATTCATCGGAGGTTCTATCGTCGATGAGTCAGGCAATGTATTCTACAGAGGCACGACGCGCAATTTCAATCCCACAATGGCACAGGCCGGCGATGTTGTGATTGTGGAGGCAGAAAAGATGGTTCCGGTCGGTGAACTGGCTCCCGAAGCTATACACACCCCTTCTATTTTTGTTGATTACATCTATGTAAAACAATAATAATACAATAACAGATATTTAAAGAAACTATTTATGGCAAACAAATCAATGATCAGAGTACGTATGAGCTCTCAGGATGCTCATTACGGCGGTAATTTAGTTGACGGCGCAAAAATGCTTCAACTTTTCGGTGATGTTGCTACCGAACTTTTGATTAAACGCGATGGTGATGAAGGTCTCTTCAAAGCCTATGATATGGTTGAATTTTTCGCTCCCGTATATGCCGGTGAATTTATCGAGGCAGTAGGCGAGATTGTTTCCGAAGGCAATTCTTCCAGAAAAATGGTATTCGAGGCTCGTAAAGTGATTATTCCCCGTCACGATATCAGCGATTCAGCTGCTGACTTTCTCGAAGAGCCCATCGTTGTATGCCGTGCAAGCGGTACTTGTGTAACTCCTAAATCTTGCCAGAGGAAATAATTATGGATAAACTCATTATTACCGCCGCCATATGCGGCGCAGAGGTTACGAAGGAGCAAAATCCTGCGGTTCCCTATACTGTTTACGAAATTGTACGTGAGGCCAAATCGGCAGTCGATGCCGGTGCAGCCATAGTCCATCTCCATGTTCGTGAGGATGACGGCACTCCTACACAAGGCAAAGCACGCTTCAAGGAGTGTATTGACGCTATCTATAAGGTTTGTCCCGATGTTATCCTTATCCCTTCTACCGGTGGTGCAGTAGGTATGACAGCCGAAGAGAGACTTCAGCCTACGGAACTTTTTCCCGAAATGGCTACCCTCGATTGCGGAACCTGTAATTTTGGTGATGAAGTGTTCGAAAATACAATGCCAATGATGCGCGAGTTCGGTAAAAGAATGCAAGAAAACAACATAAAACCTGAGTACGAGTGCTTTGAAATGGGGCATCTTGACACAATACTGACAATGGCTCGTAAAGGTGAGGTTCCCGGTCACCCGATGCATTTTAACTTCGTTCTCGGTGTTCCCGGTTGTACTTCAGCAACCATTCCCAATCTTTGCTGGCTTGTGAATTCCATCCCCGCTGGCAGCACCTGGTGTGCTACAGGTATAGGTCGCCACAATTTTACTCTTGTTGCTCCGGCAATTTCTATGGGTGGCAATGTGAGAGTTGGATTTGAAGACAGTCTCTATCTAAGTAGGGGAGTCCTCGCACAATCCAACGGTGAACTTGTTGCCAAGGTGGTGAGACTTGCCAAAGAACTCGGCCGCGGCATTGCAACTCCGGCTGAAGCACGCCAAATCCTTGGGTTGGCTCCAAGACAGTAATCATTTTTAAACAATAATCATAAATACAACAATAGTACAACAATGAAAAAAGGTAACAAATATGGAACGCACCGTGTAATTGAGCCTAAGGGCGTTCTTCCCCAGCCGGCAAATAGGATTGACAACAATATGGACGAGATCTATGACAACGAGATCCTTATTGATGTTCAGACTTTAAATATTGACTCGGCTTCATTTACCGATATAGCCAATTTCTGTAATCACGATAAGGAAGAGATGAAAAAGGAGATACTCCTCAACGTTGAGCTCCAGGGCAAACACCGCAACCGTCGTACAGGTTCAGGTGGTATGCTCCTCGGCAGAGTCGAGAAAATAGGTGATGCTCTTTTGGGTAAGATCGACCTCAAAGTAGGTGATAAGATTGCCACTCTCGTATCCCTTTCACTTACTCCCCTTCGCATCGACGAGATTCTGGAAATCCGCGAAGATGTTGATCAGGTGGACATCAAGGGTAAGGCCATTCTCTTTGAAAGCGGTATTTATGCAAAGATACCTACGGATATGCCCGAAAAACTGGCTCTCTCGGCTCTTGACGTTGCAGGTGCTCCCGCTCAAACTGCAAAACTTTGCAGACCCGGCGATACCGTCCTTGTTATAGGTGCAGGTGGAAAATCAGGTATGCTTTGTTGCTATGAGGCGAAGAAACGTGTAGGTGTGACAGGTAAGGTTATCGGTATGACTCATAGCCAAAGGTCAACCAAACGCATGCAAGACCTCGGTTTCTGTGATGTTGTATTTGCAGGTAATGCAAACGATCCCATCTCAATGTACGAAAAAATATATGAGCTCACCGGCGGTAAAATGGCTGATGTAACAATCAATAACGTAAACGTTCCCGATACGGAGATGACTTCGATCCTATGTACCAAGAACGACGGTATCATCTATTTCTTCTCAATGGCAACCAGCTTTACAAAAGCGGCCCTCGGTGCGGAGGGTGTAGGCAGCGATGTTACTATGATCATTGGTAACGGTTACACCAAGGGTCACGCAGAAATCACTCTTCAGTTACTCAGAGAGAGTGAAAAATTGAGAAATATATTTACTGAACTATACGCATAAACTGAGGATATGAATGTATCAAGAAGAAAAGAACTCTTTCCTGAGGTTACGGATGCACAGTGGGATGACTGGAAATGGCAGGTAAAAAACAGGATCGAGACTCTTGACCAACTCAAAAAATACGTTAAATTAACTCCCGAGGAGGAAGAGGGTGTCAAAAAGACACTCTCTACCCTCAGGATGGCAATTACTCCTTATTATATTTCACTCATCAACCCTGAAGATTCCAACGATCCCATCCGTAAGCAGGCAATCCCTACAGGTGCAGAGACGCATCAGGCAGCAGCAGACCTTCTCGACCCTCTTCATGAGGATGAGGATTCCCCGACTCCCGGTCTTACCCACAGGTATCCGGACAGAGTGCTGCTTCTTATCACCGATATGTGTTCAATGTATTGTCGCCATTGTACCAGAAGACGTTTTGCAGGGCAGAAAGATGCAGAAAGCCCAAGTGGGAGGATCGATAAGGCAATTGAGTACATAGCCCGTACTCCTCAGGTGAGGGATGTGCTTCTTTCCGGAGGCGATGCCCTTATGGTTAGCGATGCGAAACTGGAAGACATAATTAAGAGGCTCCGTGCAATCCCTCATGTGGAGATTATCCGCATTGGCTCGAGAGTGCCGGTGGTTTGCCCTCAGCGTATAACCGATGACCTGGTCAATATGCTCAAGAAATATCATCCCATATGGCTAAACACACACTTCAACCATCCCAACGAGGTGACTGAAGAGTCTGCCAAGGCTTGTGCCAGGCTTGCAGATGCAGGCGTTCCTCTCGGAAACCAGTCTGTGCTATTGCGCGGTATCAATGATTGCGTTCACGTTATGAAGAAACTTGTTCACGAGCTTGTGAAGATTCGCGTGCGTCCCTATTATATCTACCAGTGCGACCTTTCAATGGGACTGGAACATTTCCGTACCCCCGTTTCAAAGGGTATAGAGATTATGGAAGGCCTAAGAGGTCACACCTCCGGCTATGCTGTGCCCACCTTCGTCGTGGATGCACCGGGTGGTGGCGGCAAGACTCCCGTTATGCCTCAGTATGTGGTTTCCCAGGCTCCTGGCAAAGTTGTTCTGCGCAACTTCGAAGGTGTAATTACCACTTACACCGAGCCCGGCGAGTATCACTTCGAGTGCACTTGCGAGGAGTGTCGTAAAGGCCAAAAGAAACCGCTTGAAGGAGTTGTTTCCCTTCTGGAAGGTCAGAAGATGGCAATTGAACCTGCGTTCCTCCAACGCAAAGAACGTAGCAAGCACTAGGATTATGCCCTTTATAGATGAGATACTCAAATACCGCAGCGTATCTATTGTCGGGCTTGAGAAGAATACGGGCAAGACAGAGTCTCTCAACTATATTATCAACAGGCTGCCAACCGATTATTTTTCGGTGGCGGTGACATCAATCGGACTTGACGGGGAGTCACTTGATCAGATGACTTCCACCGCCAAACCCGAGATTACGATTAAAGAAGGGATGTTTTTCGGGACAAGCGAAAAACACTATCGGGAAAGGAAGATCCTTTCCGAGTTGTATGATGTGAGTGATATGACCACAGCTTTGGGGCGTGTGGTAACTGCAAAAGCACTTCAGGAGGGCAAAGTTCTCCTTTCCGGTCCATCTTCCGGAAGTGCGCTTAAAAGATGGATGAGTTCATTGAATAATTACGGTATAGACCTGATACTGGTGGATGGAGCCCTTTCGAGATTAAGCACGGCATCCCCTGCTATAAGCGAGGCGATGGTGCTCTCGACGGGTGCTGCTTTTTCAGCCAATATCAAGGATCTGGTGGCCGGGACTTCATTTATTGTTGACCTGATCAACCTTCCGTTCTTTACCGGCAAGGAAACTGAAACGGAAATTTCTTCATTTTCCGACCTCTGTACGGATGCAATAAGAAACCATTCCGTTATAGGAGTGGAAGGGGCTCTTACGAACAGATTGCTTCAAGCGGTTAAGAACGAACTGATAAAAGGCGAAAAAGAACTGGTGGTCAATGATTTTACTCGCATTTTTGTCTCCCCGGACCTCTATAGATCCTTTATCAGAAGGGGAGGCAGGATATCTGTGCGGATGAAGAGCAAACTGATAGCTGTTTGCGTCAATCCGGTAGCCCCCAACGGCATCGTGCTTGATTCCGACCTTCTGTGCAGCACACTCTCCGCAGCTATCGGTCTGCCGGTATATGATATTGTGAAAGATAGAGAAAAATATGACTTTTAAAGAGATAATAGATTCCCCATGCGGTATTCGCTACTGCTTTGATTTGCTCGAACTGCAGTCCGGCTATGCCCGCAAATATCTCCTCGACAGCAGGATGATGACAACTGCCGAAGAGATAGAGGAAGCATATGCCTCTCTGGATAAATTCACTTCCTTAGTGGAAAGAGAACCTTCCCTGATACAGAATTTGCAATTCAGACTTCAGGGATTGCGTAACATTTACAATACCCTCACCTCTCTGGAGGAGGGATCTGCGCTTGACGATATAGAATTGTTCGAAATAAAACATCTTGCGCTATTGGGGGATGAGGTGAAACAGTTATTCTCCAGGGCGGAAATCTCCAATGTGTGGACCAATTTCGATCTTGATAATATAATCCGTATTTTGGATCCTGACGGCCTCAAAATAGGTACTTTCTATGTATATGACTCCTATTCTATGGAGGTGCGGAAACTCAGAAGGGAGCTTGAGAGTGATCCTGACAATGAGGAACTAAAAGACAGGCTCATAAATGAGGAAGAGAGGATTAAAAGGGTTCTTTGTAACCTCCTGCGGCCCTATGCAACGGAACTAACAAACTTGTTACATTCTCTCGCCGAACTGGATATTGTCATTTCCAAAGCAATCCAACGCAAAAAAGAGTCGTTCACTATTCCGGAGGTAGGAAATAGCTCATCTTTCGAAGGTCTGTTTCATCCTGAGGTTAAATCCATCCTCGCACAAAAGGGAAAAGTATTCCAGAAAGTTGCTTTCCGCTACAAGCTCGGGGAGCCAGGTATAATAATCGGAGCCAATATGGGTGGTAAGACCGTAGCCCTGAAGAGCCTCTGTCTATGCCAGTATCTTTTTCAGTTCGGTTTTGCAGTTCCTGCGCTCAAAGCGGAGATGGTACCGGTGGAGAACATAGTATTTTGTTTTGGTGACGATCAGGACCAGCAGAAGGGACTTTCCTCTTTCGCTGCTGAGATGTTGCGCATTGACAGGATGATTGAAATGGTGGAGAGTGGGGCGAAGACGCTTGCGCTGGTTGACGAGCCGGCCCGAACCACCAACCCTACCGAAGGGAGCGCACTGGTCTCATCTCTGCTAAGAATACTCACTGATTGCTCCAATCTCTCTCTGATACTCACAACCCACTACAATGTGGATAGTAGCGCCAGATGCTGGAGAGTGAAGGGTCTGGTAGAGGATATAGAAGGCTCTGATAGGCTCAAAATGGATTATTCGTTAACCGAGTCAGCCGACAACGAGGTACCCCACGAGGCTCTCAATATCGCCCGGAAACTTGGAGTCAGTTCGAGATGGCTTGACGAGGCGACAAAAATACTCGACACACAATAAACTACACACTACACACTACACACTACAAACTACACACTACAAACTACACACTACTAACTACATACTACACACTATTTTATTACTACACACTACTAACTACATACTACACACTATTTAATTATGCAAAGCAAATTAGGATTGGATTTCAAGAAAGTCGATTATGCGCGCTCTCTGGCGAAGAATATAGCTGATGACGTACAGACTTTCGCAGAGTCTTATACCACGGTTGCAGTGGAAAGGACTCTGTGCCGACTTTTGGGCATTGATGGTATCGATGAAAATCAGGTACCGCTACCGAATGTCGTTGTAGATGAACTCAAGGGTAAAGGTGTTTTGAATCAGGGCGTGCTTTTCTATATAGGCAACGCAATGGTTCAGACCGGACTTTCGCCTCAACAGATTGCAGAAGGTGTTGCGTCCGGTACAATTGACCTTGTAAGAATAGAAGTTGTTGATAAAAAGAAGATTGATGAGATTCTTCAGCCGGTAATTAATGGTTCGATTGACCGTATTCGTGCAAGACGCGAGCGTCGGAATCACTATCTGAAAACTATCGGTGAGGGTCCCAGACCCTATATCTACGTAATAGTCGCCACAGGCAATATCTACGAAGATGTGGTGCAGGCGGAGGCAGCAGCACGTCAAGGGGCGGATATCATAGCTGTGATCCGTACTACCGGCCAGTCGCTCCTAGACTATGTGCCTTACGGAGCCACAACAGAAGGTTTCGGAGGTACATTCGCTACACAGGAGAATTTCCGCATCATGCGTGAGGCTCTTGACAAGGTGGGAGAGGAGGTAGGACGCTATATACGCCTCTGCAACTACTGTTCAGGCCTCTGCATGCCTGAAATCGCCATTATGGGCGCTTTTGAAGGCCTTGACGTGATGCTCAATGATGCTCTTTACGGAATTCTTTTCAGGGATATCAATATGCAGCGGACTTTTGTAGACCAGTTTTTCTCACGTGTTATCAACGGATTTGCAGGTGTTATCATAAACACCGGCGAGGACAACTACCTTACCACTTCAGATGCGGTAGAGGCTGCCCACACAGTACTTGTCTCTGACTTAATAAACGAACAGCTTGCACTGCTCGCAGGTCTTCCTGAGGAGCAGATGGGTCTGGGACATGCATTTGAGATGGATCCCGAACTTGAGAACGGATTTCTCTATGAACTCGCACAGGCCCAGATGACTCGTGAGATTTTTCCGAAGGCCCCTCTGAAATATATGCCTCCTACAAAGTTCATGACCGGAAATATCTTCAAAGGACACATTCAGGATGCTCTCTTCAATATGATCGGTATTTGGACCAATCAGGGAATACAGCTTCTTGGTATGCCTACGGAAGCAGTCCACACTCCTTTTATGAGTGACCGTTACCTCGCTATAGAGAATGCCAAATATATTTTCGGAAATATGAAGGATATCGGTGAGGAAGTTGAGTTCAAAGAGGGTGGCATTATTCGAAATAGGGCTGCTCGAGTGCTAGGCGATGCAGTGGAGCTTCTTGAAAAAATAGTTGCCGAGGGTCTTTTCAATGCTCTCGAAAAGGGTATTTTCGGTGATGTGAAACGTCCTAAAAACGGCGGTAAGGGCCTTGACGGCGTAGTCCAGAAGGGCGAGAATTATATGAATCCATTTGTAAAATTAATGAAAGGAGTAAAATAATATGAGCTGCGGATTATATTCAATGTCTGACAAGGACTTCGACAAGACCCTTGATCTGACCAAGGTAAAGCCCTACGGCGATACAATGAATGACGGTAAGGTGCAACTTAGCTTTACTCTTCCCGTTCCTGCCGGTGCAGAGGCAACAGAGGCTGCAAAACAGCTTATCAAAGATATGGGGTTTGATAACCCTCTCGTAGTATATTTTCGTGAGCTTACTCCGGGATATACTTTCTTCAATTGCTACGGCAGTACAGTCCATACAGTGGATTACACATCAATTTATGTTCCGAAAGTGGAATCATCGGTTATGGATATGAATGAGACAGACGATTACATCCGTGAAAATATCGGTCGAAAATTAGTAGTTGTCGGCGCTTCAACAGGTACGGACGCCCATACAGTGGGGATAGATGCTATTATGAATATGAAGGGCTATGCAGGACATTACGGTCTTGAGCGGTATGATATGCTTGAGGCTCACAACCTAGGCAGTCAGGTTCTAAACGAGGACTTTCTTGCAAAGGCAATAGAACTCAATGCTGATGCGCTTCTCGTTTCTCAGACTGTAACCCAGAAGGATGTTCATATTAAGAACATGACTGAACTTGTGGAGCTTATGGAGGCGGAAGGCTTGCGTGACAAAATGATTCTTGTATGCGGTGGTCCCCGTATCTCCCATGAACTTGCCAAAGAACTGGGATATGACGCAGGTTTCGGCATGAATACTTATGCTGATGACGTTGCTTCATTCATTGTTCAGGAATTTGTCAAGAGAATGTCAATAAAATAATCGATTATTAATTATCAAATAGCTATATATGATGGACAGAAATCAAATCAGAGAGGTTATTGCCAGAAGGGCAGCTCTCGAACTTCACGATGGTGATGTCGTTAATTTGGGTATCGGTCTTCCCACCGCAATTCCCGCTTATCTCCCCGAAGGTGTCAAAGTGACACTACAGTCGGAGAATGGTCTTGTAGGTATGGGGCCCGCTCCCGAAGAGGGTAAAGAGGACAAGGATTACATTAACGCGGGAGGCGGTTTTATTACCTATAATCCAGGTGCTTATGCTTGTTCTTCAGCCGATTCGTTCCTTATCATCAGAGGAGGTCATGTACATGCAACCTTCCTCGGTGCAATGCAGGTGGATGAGAAAGGTAATCTTGCAAACTGGATGATCCCCGGTAAGAGGACTCCGGGAATGGGTGGCGCAATGGACTTGATTGTTGGTGCCAATCATGTGATTGTTACAATGGAGCATACTGCTAAGGGCAACCATAAAATCATGAAAGAGTGTACTCTGCCTCTAACCGCAGCCGGCCAGGTCAATATGATTATTACCGAAATGGGTGTGATGAAAGTTACCCCCAAAGGACTTCTTCTTACCGAGATCAATCCTGAGTTTTCAGTTGAACAGGTACAAGAAGCTACCGAGGCTAAGCTTATCATAGCCGAGGATTTAAAACCCATGTGTTAATTTTTAAACTTATAGAAAAATGAAAAAAGTATATATTGTAGCAGCCAAAAGAACTGCAATTGGTAAATTTTTAGGTTCAGTAGGGGAGTTCACTCCCGGAGATCTGGGCGCAGTTGTCATTAAAAGTCTTATAGAAGAGACCGGTATTAAACCTGAACAAGTAGATGAGGTAATAGGTGGTAACGTGCTTTCAGGAGGTCAGTTGCAGGGCGTTATACGTCAGGCATCAATCAAGGCAGGCATTCCCGCGGAGGTGCCCGCATACGGTATCAATATGGTGTGCGGTAGCGGTATGAAGGCAGTTATGAATGGGTACAATGACATTCTTGTAGGTGATGCCGACATAGTTATCGCCGGAGGTACCGAGGTTATGTCCAATGCCGGTTTTATTCTCGGCGGTAATCTCCGGTCAGGAGCTAAGATGGGCGACCTTCAGGCTGTTGACCATATGGTTTGTGATGGTCTTACAGATGCTTTCAATAAATACCACATGGGTATTACTGCCGAAAATGTTGCGGAAAAATATGGAATCACTCGCGAAGAGCAGGATGAATTCGGTTTCGCTTCACAGCAGAAAGCCATCAAGGCTGTGGATTCCGGCGTATTTGCTAAGGAAATCGTTCCCGTTGAAATCGTGACCAGAAAAGAGACCATTATTTTCAAGGATGACGAGTATCCCAACAGAACTTCAACTCCCGAAAGGATGGCAAAACTGAGACCTGCATTCAAGAAGGATGGTACGGTAACCGCCGGAAATGCTTCAGGCATAAATGACGGTGCCTCATTCGTTATGCTCGCTTCCGAAGATAAGGTAAAAGAACTCGGTCTTACTCCTATGGTTGAAATCGTTGCAACAGGTCAGGGTGGAGTAGATCCCTCAGTAATGGGTCTCGGTCCCGTTCCCGCTATCCGTCACGTCCTAAAGAAAGCAGGTAAGAAACTTCAGGATATGGAGCTGATAGAGCTTAATGAGGCATTTGCAGCTCAGTCTCTCGGTGTTATCCGTGAACTTATCAAGGAGCACGGTGTTACAAGAGAGTGGATCAATGAGCGCACCAATATCAACGGTGGTGCCATAGCTCTCGGCCATCCCATCGGAGCATCCGGTAACCGTATTATCGTAACCCTCATTCACGAATTGATAGCAAGCGGCAAGAAGCTCGGTCTTGCATCACTCTGTATTGGTGGCGGTATGGGAACAGCTATAATATTACGTAACTGTACTAAGTAAATAACATAAACATACAAAATGAATTTTAATCTGACAAAGACTCAAGAACTCTTCAGACAGATGATTCACGAGTTCGCTGAGAAAGAGGTCAAACCTCTCGCAGCGGAGATCGACGAGCAAGAGCGTTTCCCTGAAGAGACTGTAAAGAAGATGGCCAAACTCGGCATTTTCGGCATTCCGGTACCCAAAGAATATGGCGGTGCGGGTGGTGACAACATCATGTATTCCATTGCTGTGGAAGAGTTGTCACGTTGCTGCGCAACTACAGGCGTTGTGGTTTCCGCGCACACTTCTCTCTGTATGGTTCCGATTTTGGAATTCGGCACGGAGGAGCAGAAGAAAAAGTATTTGCCCAAACTCGCTTCAGGTGAGTGGATAGGTGCGTTTGGACTTACAGAGCCCAATGCCGGTACCGATTCTTCAGCGCAGCAGACTACAGCTGTTCTTGATGGGGAGGAATGGGTGCTAAATGGCAACAAAATATTTATTACCAATGCAGGGTATGCGGAGCTCTATTTGATTATAGCTATGACTGACAAATCTCAGGGCAACAGAGGCATTTCGGCATTCCTCGTAGAGGCCTCTACTCCCGGATTCTGTGTGGGTAAAAAAGAGCTTAAAATGGGTATCAGAGGCAGTGCCACCGCTGAACTGATCTTTGATAATTGCCGTATTCCCAAGGGAAATCTCTTGGGACAAGTGGGCAGAGGCTTCAGAATTGCGATGAAAACCCTTGACGGAGGACGTATCGGTATTGCCGCACAGGCACTTGGTATCGCTCAAGGTGCTTTGGACGAGACTGTCAAATATACAAAAGAGAGAAAGCAGTTCGGTCGCGCTATCGCAAAATTCCAGAACACACAATTCCAGATGGCAGACATGCAGACAAAGATCGAAGCTGCACGTCTGCTGATTCGCAGCGCCGCATTCAAGAAGGATGAGGCCATCAAAAATGACAGGATCAGTTACTCTGCCGATTCCGCTATGGCGAAACTCTATGCTTCTGAAGTTGCCATGGAGGTTACTACAAAGGCAGTTCAATTCCACGGAGGTTATGGTTATACCCGTGAGTATCCCGTTGAGAGAATGATGCGTGACGCTAAGATCACCGAGATCTATGAAGGTACATCCGAGGTTCAGCGTATGGTAATCGCAGGCAATTTGTTTGGTAAATTATGATAGGAGGAATAGATATGAAGATATTGGTATGTATAAAACAAGTTCCTGATACCACGGAAATCAGGATAGATCCGGTAACAAAAACCCTTGTCCGTGAAGGCGTTCCTTCCATCATGAATCCGGACGACAAAGGCGGACTCGAATTGGCCCTTCGTTTCAAAGATAAGTTTGGTGCTGAGGTGACGGTTATCACGATGGGTCCTCCTCAGGCCGATCTCATTCTTCGTGAAGCTTTTGCGATGGGTGCAGATAGAGCCATTCTCCTCACAGACCGCAAGTTTGCAGGTGCCGATACGCTTGCCACTTCCAACGCCCTTGCCGGTGCTGCAAGAACTCTCAAATGGGATCTCATAATCACAGGTCGTCAGGCTATCGACGGTGACACCGCTCAGGTAGGCCCTGAAATGGCGGAGCACCTCAATATTCCGCAGATTTCTTATGTGGCAGGTCTGGAATATGACGGCAAAACTTTTACCGTAAAGAAACAGACTGAAGAGGGGCATCAATTATTACAATTTGATGGCAAAGGTCTCCTCACCGTTCTTGCTCCGGCTTTCAAGTCACGCTACATGAGTGTCGGCGGCATTGTTGACGCCTACAATAAGGAAGTTGAAGTCTGGGGTGCAGACAAGGTTGATCTTGATGAGTCCAAACTCGGTCTGAAAGGCTCTCCGACCAAGGTTGTCAAGTCATTTGCAAAGGAGCTGAAGCAGCCGGGCGTAATACATGAAGTTGATGCAGAAAAGGCAGTAGAGCTGATTGTAAGTAAACTTAAGGAGAAACATATCATCATCTAACCCGTTAAATTTGACTGAAAATGGATAAATCACAATATAAACATGTTTTTGTCTTTGCAGAGCAAAGAGACGGTGTAGTACAACCTGTTGCTCTTGAACTGATCGGCAAGGCCCGTGACCTTGCGGCTGATCTTGGCGAAAAAGTCTTTGCATTGCTTCTCGGCAAGGGTATTGCCGCTTCCGCAAAGAAACTTGTAGAGTATGGAGCCGACACGGTGATTGTTGTAGATCATGACAATCTAAAGGATTATGTTACTGAACAATATACACAGGCGATGTATCAGGTCTCTGTGGAGTATAAGCCTTCAATAATGTTGTTTGGCGCTACAACCATCGGTCGTGACCTGGCTCCCCGTGTTGCGGCACGTCTTGGCACAGGTCTTACTGCTGACTGTACCAAACTTGAGATATCGGAAGATACGAAGGAATTTCAGATGACACGTCCGGCATTCGGAGGTAACCTGATGGCCACTATCATGT
>CAZRBY010000005.1:81684-98784 GCA_964598495.1 uncultured Muribaculaceae bacterium | reverse complement strand
TGTAGTATGTAGTATGTAGTATGTAGTATGTAGTATGTAGTATGTAGTATGTAGTATGTAGTGTAGTATGTAATGTTTACCGATGGCCAATAATTAATAACTAATTGAGTAAGTAAAATTTAATACAATATATAATTTAATACAATATCTATAGTAATGCAAAAAAGAAGATTTTTTTCGGTGGCTTTACTGCTTTTGGTAACGTTGTTTTCTACAGGATGCGCTGAGGAAACGGTTGATGCAAGGGTTGCACGTCTTCACAAAAAGATGTTTACAATTGATACCCACAACGATTTTTCGATGTGGCTTGCCACACCGGATGGGGATTTCGGCGTTAAGGGAGGGCAGGTATCATTTCAGCAGATGCATGACGGCGGTTTGGATGCAGCTTTCTTTGCGGCATACCAGGACCAGGGGCCCATTGATACGGAGTTCCACCGTTTTGCACGTGAATATGCCGACACATTAATATTGTTACTCAAGCAATATGCGGAGCAGAATAGTGAACTCGGTGCTATTGCCACTTCGATAAAAGAGATGAAGGCCCTAAAGAAGGCGGGGAAGGTCTCACTTTTTCTTTCAATAGAGAATGCCTGCTGCCTTGGCGATTCATTGCCACTTGTCCGCTACTACTATGATCAAGGGGTGAGAATGATAGGACTTACGCACAACGGCAATAATGCCATAGCCGATGCCGGTACTACAAAAGTCAAACTACATGGAGGTCTTTCAGACTTCGGAAAAGAGGCGATTGCCGAGATGAATAGACTAGGTATTGTGATAGATCTGTCGCACGCTTCGAGAGATGCCACACTCCAGGCTGTACGAGTAAGCAAAACACCTATTATAGCGAGCCATTCCTGCGTTTTCGCGGTTCGAGAACTCTCACGCAACCTTACTGACGAAGAGATTTTAGCAATTGCTGAAAATGGCGGCGTGATACATCTGGCTCTTGATGCCTGGCTACTCCATTATGGTCCCGATTACAGTGCCGCTTCGCTTGATGATTTCATGAAACATCTACGTTATATCATTGACCTTGTAGGAATCGATCATGTGGGCGTTGGCAGTGACTTTGACGGTGGCGGGGGACTCATTGGCTGCAAGGATATGAGTGAGTATCACAATCTCACGCAACGTCTGATTGAAGATGGTTTCTCCGATGAGGATATCATCAAAATCTGGGGAGGCAATTTTCTCCGCGTCTTTGAGCAGGTTGAGCGTTACGCCAAAGAGCAGCGCTGATCGTTCAGAGCAGGAGAGTTTCGAGTTCTGAGTTTCGAGTTCTGAGCCCGAAGTCAGAAAGTCCAGAGTAAGAACCCCAAACTGATAATTATGCCTGTAATCAAGAGATTTATCAGGCAATAGCCCATAATATCTCTTGCTCCGAGTTTGGCTATGGCAAGTGCCGGAATTGCCCAGAAAGGTTGTATGAGATTTGTCCAGGCATCTCCCCAGGCGATGGCCATTCCTGTGATTGATGGAGAGACGCCCAAAGCGGCTCCGGCAGGCATCATTATTGGTCCCTGAACAGCCCATTGCCCTCCGCCCGAAGGTATGAATATATTTACAAGTCCCGCGCTGAGGAATGTCAGAAGGGGGAATGTATGTTCATTGGAAATTCTCACACAAAGATTGCTGATTTCACCAGCAAGTGAAACGCCTTCAGCAGAAGTTCCTGTCATTATACCCATAATACCTGCATAAAATGGGAATTGGAGCAGGATTCCCGCACTACCTACGGCCGCTTTATTGAGTGATTTGACATAGGCAATAGGGGTCTTGTGAAATATTATTCCGAGGAAAAGGAAGAGCATTATAACTGAGTTCAAATCCAACGATTCACCGCGTACAAAGAGTTTCATTATCAGAAATGCAAATCCCATTAACGAGATGATAATTGATATCGCAATACTGTTTTCTGTCTTCTCCGCCGGTGTCGCAGGTTTGAAAGATCTTTCATCCTCTTCTTCCTCAAGAAGTTTGGGATCCACCTCAACCACCTCTTTCCCCTTAGGATGCATAATGGAATTTACTATTACAAGAGAAATGATCACAAGTGCTGAAATTCCAAGGTTGTAAAGAGAAAGAATGGTATTGCTGATGGCAATAGGCTCCGTAACTACACCCATAGTTACTGAAGAAAGCGCCTGACCGGGAGTGGCGAGTGCCAAAGGAATGGAGCCGGATATACCTCCGTGCCAAACCACAAATCCGCTATAGGCAGAGGCAATCAGCAGACGATAATCGACACCGCGCATCTTGCGGGCAATGGACTTGGCGAAGACGACTCCGATGATAAGACCGAAACCCCAATTGATCCAACAGGCTAGTGCTGAAATTAAGGAAACGAGCGCAATTGCTCCAACAGGCCTTCTTGGCATCGAGGCCAGTTTATTAAGTCCTTTTTTAATGGCCGGTGCGTCGGCTAAAGTTGAACCGCATACCAATACAAGTGCCATCTGCATTGAAAAAGCGAGCAGACCCCATACTCCATTGCCCCAGTTGGTCAATACTTCCAACGGTGTTTGTTTGCATACGGGTATTGCCACTGCGAATGAAATAAAAGTAAGCAGCAGAGCAAAAATAAAGGGCTCCGGCAGATATCTTTGTACTACGCGTACACTGGCGTTTACCATTTTCCTGAACATAATACCGGCTTTAGACAATTAATTTTCAAAGTTAACTGAAATTAGATACTTTTGTGCACTCAATCAAAAAGATAATCGGACTTATTTTGCATTTAAGATGAAAACCAGACTGTCACAGCTCTTCAGACCAAAATTTTTCGAACTTTTTAAGAAAGGCAATTACAACAAACAGACTTTCATACAGGATTTTATTGCCGGTATAATAGTAGGTATAGTTGCCTTACCACTGGCAATCGCTTTCGGTATTGCCTCAGGAGTTACTCCGCAGCAGGGTCTGATTACCGCTGTAGTTGCAGGTTTTCTCACATCGCTCTTGGGAGGCTCCCACTTCCTGATCGGAGGTCCAACCGGGGCTTTTATCGTGATTGTAGCTGGCATTGTGGGCGAGTTCGGAATGCAGGGCCTTATAATATCCACCATTTTGGCGGGTATTATGCTGGTGCTAATGGGTGTATTCAAACTTGGCACTTTGATTAAGTTCATACCTTATCCCATCGTGATAGGTTTTACTTCGGGTATTGCAGTTACTATCTTTTCCACTCAGATTAAGGATTTCTTCGGAATGAGTATAGCGGAAGTCCCTTCAAGTTTTCTTGCCAAATGGGGTTGCTATTTCAGCAATTTGGGTTCTATTTCCATAACTGAGACACTAATGTCACTCTTCTGTCTTGCAATAATCGTTTTTTGGCCAAGAGTAACGAAAAAAGTGCCCGGTTCACTGATCGCCATCATTATTGGAACAGCCATTTCCTTGATACTTTCCCGCTTCGCCGGACTTGAATTTGCCACAATAGGCAGCAAATTTCCGGAACTTGCCGGAGGAATAGCCATTCCCCAGCCCGTAGCTCCTAAAATTACCCTTGATACTGCTGTAAAACTCTTCCAGCCTGCATTTACCATCGCCATCCTCTGTGCCATCGAATCTCTCCTTGCCGCTATGGTTGCAGACGGTGTTACCGGTAAGCGACACAACTCCAATACTGAGCTTATAGGACAAGGTATAACAAATATCATTACTCCTCTTTTTGGAGGTATTCCGGCGACCGGTGCCATTGCTCGCACAATGACCAATATCAACAACGGAGGAAAGACTCCCGTTGCAGGTATCATGCATTCAATAGTGCTTCTGATGATTTTCCTCTTCCTTATGCCCTATGCTGTCTATATTCCACTCTCTTGCCTTGCGGCAATCCTTGTGATGGTTGCCTATAATATGAGTGAGTGGAGGACATTCATGTATTTGCTCAAAGGTGACAGAGCTGACGTTATAGTGTTGCTGATTACTTTTTTCCTGACTGTGCTGATAGATTTGACGGTTGCCATCGAGGTGGGTTTGTTGATGGCTATCATCCTCTTTGTTAAACGTGTTTCAGAAACCTCTTCAATCACTGTTCTTGAAAGCGACTATCTCGCTGCAACCGAGAATGAAGAGAGGGCGCAACTTGATAGTACGGAACAACTCTCTGTTCCGGATGGAGTGGAGATTTTTGAAATTGACGGACCCTTCTTTTTCGGGCTTGCCAGTAAGATTGACGAGATTGACCGCCAAACCAAAAAAGATGTTGTCAAAGTACGCATTATACGTATGCGCAAGGTGCCTTTCATCGATTCGACCGGTGTCAATAACCTTCGCAGCCTATACAAACGTTCGAAAAAGTCAGGTATACAGGTTATTCTCTCCGGAGTTCAGGACAATGTATATGGTTCAATCGAAAAGTTTGGTTTTCTTCATGAAATAGGCAAAGAGTATGTTTTTCCTCACATTATCCCGGCTTTGGCTAAAGCCACCGAGATGGTGATGGTGAGTGAAGATAAAAAGTAGTCTTCTCTTTTCAGTGATTACTTAAACAGATTTTCGACTCTCGTGATTACTCCTTCGTCTGAAGCCATCGCAATGAGGGAGGGCTTGAGGTAAACAATCTTGTGGTCGCGTTTGAAACGCTCTTCTCCTCCGCCTGTAATATTGAGCATAGTTATCGCATCTTTCGGCATTTTGCCCGCATTGAAAGCATTGATCAAACCTTTAGTAGCTACTGCAGATGCGGGATGAATATCAATTCCCTCAGTACGCAGGAATAGAGCCTGCATCTCTTTGATATCATTGTTATCTGCCAGTTCAACATCTCCTCCTGCGTCGCACATTGCATCATAAAGGCCTCCGCGCACTGCATAAGGAGGTCTTCTGTTAGATAGCACCTTGGCATCGATTGCAATTGCCTTGATGCGTGCCTCTTCGTCATCCATAGGCAGAAGGGTTTTACTGCCTGCTTTCCAAGCATCATACATAGGCGTGAAAGGAATATTTTGAGAAGGGAAAAGTTTCATCTTATGGTTGCCGAAACGGCCATCTTCTATAAGACGGAGATTGGCCTCCCAAGCAGCTATAGCTCCTGTGCCACTACCTATTGATTGAAAATAGCAATCGGGAATACGTCCTATTGCTTCGGCTGCAGAAAGCACAGTTGTAGCCATACCATCCCTGCGGGCTACATTCTTAGCTCCACCTTCAGCGAAAAACATCTCGGATGTGCAAACTTTGTCGGCAAGCGCTATAGCGTCATAATAGTCACTGCCTTTGGGTGAACAAATAAGTTTAACGCAGTCATTGATCGGTTTATCAAACCACAAAGCATCAATATTGTCCTCCGGAACACTTAACAGTAGAGGAATGTTGTTTTCGGAGCATACTTTTGCAAATGCTCTGGCCGTATTACCGGCAGATGCCACGACCAATATTCCGCTCTTATTGGGAGAGAGCCTGCCACATACGGAATAGGCCTCCGTCTCCTTAAATGAACCGGTAGTCATAAAAGCTCCCTTCTCCGGCCAGTAGCCGGAAAAAGAAATATAAAGATTAGGAAGACCAAGCTCCGAAGCGAGAGCTTCACTTTTATATGTCTGTGTAGCGGAAGAACCTTTGAGTGTGTGGCTTATGGGAAGCCAGTCAGAAAAACGGTAGATACCCTCTTCCTGACTTCCAAATTCTATCCGTTTCTTTTCATAAATAGCTCTGATTAGTGATGGTTCCGTACTCTGTGGATCCGCCAGAAGCCATCCGGTGTCTTCAAATCTGCGGCCGGTAGCTATATTTTCAAGCATGTACTTTGTGGGTTTGAAATTCTTCATAGCGTTTTTCATTATTCTTTATTATTATATCTAATCACTTCTTCAGTCTTCCCTGAACTCCATACTCGTAAACCACCGTACCCCGTACCCCGTAACTCGTACCCCGTACCCCGTAACTCGTACCCCGTAACTCGTACCTACTCCATACTCCATACTCCATACTCCATACTCCATACTCCATACTACATACTACATACTACATACTACATACTACATACTACATACTCTAAACTATTCCTCTTCTTCAATCATATTTTCAGCAATAACCTGGGCAAAGTCAACTACCTTAATATCCGATTGTCTGCTGAAGGTCTTCATGCAGAGTGGGCAGGCGGTCACAATAGCATCAGGGGAGTTGGCAGTCAGGTTGCGGATTGAATTTTCCGTTATGCGTCCTCTCTCTTCATGTGTAAGAGTAAGACTGCCGAGAGAACCTCCGCAACAGATGCTTTCCTTGCGCTCTTTGGCTGCCGGTACGAGGTTGGTAACCCTTGCCAGAGCCTTGCGTGGAGCCTCGTAAATGCCGCAGCCACGACCAAGCTCACATGGATCATGATAGACGTATTTGTGCTCTTGTTTTTTCAATTTGATGACTCCTTTGTCAGCCAGTTGTTCGAAATAATCGGTATAGTGCATCACCTGTATTCCCTCAAGATCGTAATCTTCTTCGAATGTTCTGTAGCAAATAGCACAAGATACCAGCAGTATAGGCGCACCGCTTTCTTTGATAATCTGCTTATTCTTCTCTATTAGCGCCTTAGCCTCTTCGGTGCGGCCGGAGAGGAGTAGCGGTCTTCCGCAACATACGGTTCCTTGCGAATCCATCAGCGTAAAATCTATTCCCGCCCTTGTGAGCACCTTCTGCACGGACTGTGATATCACCGGTGTCAGAGAGCTCATACAACCGGAATAATAGAGCACCTTCTCTCCACCGACAGAGATCGCAGATGTCAGCGATCCATTGGGGACTTTGTCAAGATAGCTAAAGTCATTTTCAATATTGTAGGACTGTTTCTTGCGGAGTGACAGCCGAAGATCTATGGCTGAAATGTTGATGGGGCAGAGGACTGAGCACTTGCCGCACATAAGGCATTTGTCTGCTATTGCAAGAGCGCGCGGCTCGTTTCTTCTCTTGACCTGACGTATGTAATATACCGTGGTATTCTTGAGGCCCGCTTTGTCTACACTCATAGGGCAGGCGTCCAGACAAACTCCACAGCTTGGGCAGGAGTATAGCTCCGCCAGAGCGTAGCCCTTGCGCGGTCTGCGAACTCTTATACCGGCATTCTTCAGGGGTATCAGGATGAACTCTGCCGGAATATGCATATATCTTGTGAATGGCAGTACCATCATGAAGGTGCCCAGCGCTATGGAATAGGCCCACCAGGCTATCGTGAAGTTCTCCGGTTTACTTAGAATGCTGGCAAAGAGCCAGTTGACAGGTACGGTGAGGAAACTGCCTCCGCCGACACCTGCAGTAAAACCTTCGGCAATCAGCCTCAATGGAAATATCGCCCAGAGTGAATAGAGGCCAACTCTGTCCAATAGAGTGAGTTTTGTAGTTCTTCGCATTCCCATCAGTTTGGAGCGGAAACGTTTGATGATGGCCAGAATTATGCCGCTGAGTACAACCAGCAGGAAAAAGTCCATAAGGAAGAAGAGTAGCGAACCTTTGAGAGTCGTACTCTCTACTGCCATGAAGTAGCGGAAAAATATCGGATAATAAAACAATCCGCCTCTTTCAGGAATATAGAGGAATGTCTCGATATGACCGATGAGAATAAGCATGAACCAGCCGAAAGCGATGCTGGAGTGCATATATCCCAACACCTTGTTGCGTTTCCAGAGTTTAACGTGAAAAAGACAGTCACCGAACCAGTCACGAACATTCTTTCCCATTATCACCGGATTAACCAATGACTTGTAGAGTTTGATACGATCTTTGCGTTCAAGCTGGACCATTATCTTTATAATTCCGATAATGCACCAAAGAAGAACGAATATCATTCCCACCATGAAAGGGAGTACAAAGTAGTCGAACCCCGATATGAACCTCTCTCTCATAATAACGTCAGATATTATAGATTTTGCAAATTGAAAGAATCAGATGCCGTGTGTTGATGCCTCTAGGGCAGACTATATGACACTTACCGCAAAGCATACAGGACTTGAGCTGTGGGAGCACATCTTTCTGTTGTCCGCGCTGAAGGCAAAGCAATACTTTCCTCAGATTGACATCTGTAAATACACCCGCAGTACAGCTTGCAGCACAAGAGCCGCATGATATGCATTTAATGGCATCCGGTTCTGCGTTGCACAATTCATCAAACAAACGCAAGTCTGCATCGTCTATTTCAATTGTTGAACTCGGTGTAAGACAATATCCGAAATCTATCATTAATCCTTATGTTTGAAATAGTTATCAATGGCCATGGCTGCTGCTCTGGCTTCGTTGAGTGTTTCCGGAATAGTCTTGGGACCGGTGGCTGCACCGGCAAAGAATATTCCCTTGCTGTGGCTCTCCGTACTTCGGAAGAGCAAATCACGAGGCATGAAAAAACCATCTTCCCCAATATGGACTCCTGTCATTGAGGCGATTTCAGGATTTTCAACGCAGGGAGACATACCTGACATAAGTACGAGCAGATCCATCGTGATACGTATGGGTTTACCCACAAGAGTGTCTTCAGCTTTTACGACCAGTCTGCCGTCAATATCTTCGGATACCTCCGAAACCCTGCCTCGCACAAAAAAGATCCCATATTTGCGCTGTGCATTGAGGTAGAGGTCCTCATATTTGCGCCCGAACATTCTCAGGTCCATATAGAAGCAGTAAATTGTGGCGTCCGGATAGAGTTCCTTAATCTCGCAGGCCTGTTTGAGAGCCGTTGCGCAGCAAACTTTAGAACATTGGCGGTTACCTGCTTTTTCATCTCTGGATCCGACACAGTGGACAAATCCTATAACTTTTGGTTCCTTGATTCTCGGGTCTTTTCCCGTATTGAAAAAATTCTCGAGGTCGGCGTTTGTAATAACATGGTTATATATGCCGTAGCCGTATTCTTCCTTCTTCTCGGCAGGGAACATCGAAAAACCCGTTGCAAAAAGAATGGCATCCGCCTGTACTGAAATGCCATTTGAGAAGATAGCCACATATAGGTCCTTGAGTTTGTTGATCGAGACGATATTGGTATCGGTAAAACTGTTGATTCCCTCCATATCGGATGTCAGGGAACTTAGAAGTTCCTTTGTCGATTCACCATCGGGAAAAAGTTTATGCCATTTTGCAAGATGTCCTCCCAGTCGGGACTCTTTTTCGATTAGAATTGGAGTATGGCCGTAATCGCGTATTCTGCGTGAAGCTTCTATGCCGGCAGGCCCCCCGCCAATTATAAGTACATTTCTTTTCATTTAGTCATATATTATATCAACAACACTTGATGTTCATGGGGAATTCCGGCATCTTGAGGAGTTTACCTCCTTTGCCTTTGTATTTCTCTTTTTTACTGTATTTAACGCCCATTTTGTCCAGCAGGGGCTCCACGGCCACCTGATGCATCTGGAGTCCCAGATCCCATGGGTCATATCCCAACACCAAACCGGCGACCTCCTCGTAAGTGAATACGGGAATACCATATCCGTTTTCGCCGTAGGTTTTTCCCGTTTGCTCTGCTATAACATATTGCCACCTGTCCATGAAATAAGGGCATCCTGGACAGTTGGTGATAATCATATCGGGCTTGTAGGGCTCCATGGATTCAAATTTCTTATAGGTGTTGGACATTGAGTAGCCGCGGTTAGCCTTTACCAGATATTGTCTGAAACCAAATCCGCAGCAATGTCTGCGTTCAGGATAATCGATGACTTCTCCGCCCCAGGAATCGATCATGCCGGCAAGAACATAGGGATATTCCGCACCGCCGACGCCTTTGGATGGAAACATTTTGGAATAATGGCATCCGATATGCTCTACGACTTTTAGCGGCTCGCCGGTAAATTGGTTGACCAGACGGTGTTTTGCCCTGGCTGCTATTTCGTTGCGGAATTTGTAGATGATGTCGCTGGCGTGGGCCAGGTATTCCGGCTTCTGTAGCTCGCGTCTGCAGGACTTCCAAAGGTGTTCCCGAATTTTGTTTTCAAGATCCGGAAAAGTCCTCCAGTCCTCCAGCACTTCGGTATAAAGGCCGAATGAAGTGATACATGAACATACGTAGTTTTTGTATCCGTGCTCGCTCATCAAAGCAAATTGTCGGGCGATGATTGTCATCATAGTCTCCTGCGGCAGAGCTTCGGCGTGGTATGCAATGCCTCCGCAAGTGGTATGGTGTTCCGTTTCGAAGAAATCTTTGCCAAGTTTGTTGCGGACTATGTCGAGAAATGCCACTTCCGAACCGGGGAAAAAACCTTGGCGTATACAGCTTCGTACATAGAACCAATGGTCATCGGGGATCTCTTTCTGATACTCCGACCATATTTTCTGTTTACCTTGAAATATCATTATGTTGCATTTTTAAAATTAAAGGTTTAGATGCTCCTTTTGAGTCTCTTCAAATGCCTTCCTTTCATATTCGTCGTAGGGGAGGCCCATCTCTTTTGCTTTAAGCTTAGATGCCTCTTCGATTATTTCCATACGGCGTGTAGCTCCGGTCTCGTCAAAGATCGCTTTGAGTTCGGCGAGAGATTCATCCGGAATCTTTCTCAATATTCCCGGGCCTTTTCCGTCAAGATTTGCCCCGAGACGTTCATAGACCTCTTCCATATTCTCGTTCACCCATTTGCCGGTCAAACCGTATTCAGGGTGATCTTTATAGAGGAATGTGCGTGGATAGACGCAGTAACCATAGTTTAATATATTGCTCTGCATTCGGCGTGTTAGTGGGAGCATCTGTCTGCCTTTTTCGCTTTCCACAAAATACCCCATATCAATCGAGAGTGATCGGAGTGCCATAATTACAAGTCCGGGAGCATTGCGCCTTGGACATCGTGTCACGCAGGACATACATTCGCCGCAGTACCAGATCTGTTCGCCTTTGAGTAATTCTTCAATTTTAGCGTCATCCTGGCTCTGAACAATGTTCACTATGTTTTTGGGATTGTATTTGTAGAATTCGGCGGCAGGGCAGATGGCCGTGCAGGTACCGCAGTTTATGCAGGCTTTCAAACCCTCTTTAATGCGATAATCCCGAATTAATTTTTCGTATAGTTTGCCCATACAGGTTTGGTTTTAGTTGGACAAAGTTAACAAAAAACCGACAAAAACCTCATAAAGAGATAAAATCCCTATCGGTTATGAAGTGTATTCATCCCAACTTTTGATCTGAATCTCCTCGATGGGCAGATTGCAGAAAGAGATTATGAATGCAGTAGCCAGTCGGGTATTGGTGATCAGAGGGATGTTGAAGTCAACTGAAGCACGGCGTATCTTGTAGCCGTTACTCAATTCGGATTCGGTGAGATTTTTGGGTATATTGACCACGAGGTCTATTTCTTTGTTCTGTATCATCTCCAAGGCACTGCGCTCATCTCCGGTCTCGCTGGGCCATAGTACTCGGGTGACAGGTACTCGGTTCTCCACAAAGTACTTGTATGTGCCATCCGTAGCAAAGAGTTTGTAGCCGTGTTGTACCAACAGACGGGAAGCATTCAGCATTTCGGCTTTCTGCCGTGCATCTCCGGTGGATAGCAGTATGTTCTTTCTCGGAATAGAATATCCCACTGAGAGCATTGATTTAAGGATGGCTTCGTTTGTGTCATCGCCGATACAGCCAACTTCACCTGTGGATGCCATATCCACGCCCAGTACGGGGTCAGCCTTCTGCAGACGCGAGAAGGAGAACTGGGATGCCTTGATGCCGACGTAATCGAGGTCAAAGGCACTCTTGGAGGGAGGTACGGGATTCTCTCCAATCATCACTTTGGTGGCGAGTTCTATAAAATTGATCTTGAGTACCTTGGATACAAATGGGAAACTTCTCGATGCACGTAGGTTGCACTCGATTACCTTGATATCGTTTTCTTTTGCAAGAAACTGGATATTGAATGGACCGGAAATATTCAGTTCCACGGCAATCTTGCGGGCAATCTTCTTGATTCTCCTCGCTGTCTCGACATAGAGCTTCTGAGGAGGAAATTGGATGGTAGCATCGCCGGAGTGTACTCCGGCAAATTCTATATGTTCGGATATCGCATAGGCTATCACTTCGCCGTTATTGGCTACGGCATCAAACTCTATTTCCTTGGCATTTTCAATAAATTCGCTGACCACTACAGGATGTTTCTTGGAAACGTTGGCTGCAAGGGAAAGGAACCTCTCCAATTCACCTTCGTTGGAGCAAACATTCATGGCTGCACCGGAAAGCACGTAAGAGGGTCGCACAAGAACGGGGAATCCGACTGACTCAACAAATTGATTGATGTCGTCAAGGGTTGTCAGTTCCTTCCATTTTGGCTGGTCAACTCCGATTGAATCGAGCATTGATGAGAATTTATGCCTGTCTTCGGCTCTATCAATGCTTGATGCGGCGGTACCGAGAATATTGACACCGTTCTCGTCGAGACGAAGAGCGAGATTATTGGGAATCTGTCCTCCCACTGAGAGAATAATGCCGTATGGCTGCTCCAATTCATATATGTCCATCACCCTTTCAAATGTGAGTTCATCGAAATAGAGACGGTCGCATATATCGTAGTCGGTAGAAACAGTTTCGGGATTATAGTTGATCATGATGCCTCTCCATTCCGATTTGCGAATAGTCTGGAGGGCATTTACGCTGCACCAGTCGAATTCCACCGAACTGCCGATGCGATAGGCGCCGGAACCAAGCACTATAATGGATCTGCGGTCATGTTCATATTCCAAATCGTGTTCCTGTCCGTTGTAAGTCAGATAGAGATAGTTGCTCTGAGCAGGAAACTCACCTGCCAGAGTATCGATTTGTTTGACGTAGGGTACGATTCCGAGCGATTTGCGGTATTTTCGAATACGAATTACCTGCTCCTCACTCTCAATTTTGTCTTTGAATACCAAGCGTCCTATCTGGAAATCGGAAAAGCCGAGCTGTTTGGAGAGTTTCAAGAGTTCTGAATCAATCTCCTCCGGTTTGTTGGCCTTTTCCAACTCCTTGGATACAAGCACTATATTGTATAACTTTTCAAGAAACCATTTGTCTATTTTAGTTAGATCACATACTTCATCCACTGTATATCCCTTCTGAAAAGCCTTAGAGATGACAAAGATGCGGTTGTCGGTGGGTTCGCGCAATGCCTTGTCTATGTCAGGCACTACAATTTCCTTGTTGGCCACAAAACCGTGTGCTCCCTGTCCGATCATTCGCAGACCCTTTTGCATTGCCTCTTCGAAGTTTCGGCCGATTGCCATAACCTCTCCGACGCTTTTCATGCTACTGCCGATCTCCCTGGAGACTCCGTGAAACTTGGAGAGGTCCAGCGGGGAATCTTGCAGATCACATAGTCGAGTGCCGGCTCGAAAAATGCCGATGTGGTTCGGGTAACGGAATTCTTGAGTTCAAAGAGTCCATAGCCGAGAGCCAGCTTCGCTGCAACTGTAGCGAGGGGATATCCGGTTGCCTTAGAGGCAAGCGCTGAACTCCGTGAAAGACGTGCGTTAATCTCGATAACCCTATAGTCGTCGGATATTGTGTCATAAGCAAACTGCACATTGCATTCTCCGATGATGCCGACATGGCGCGCTATCTTGATTGCCAGCTCTTTGAGCATGGATATGTCGTGGTTGTCGAGAGTCTGGCAAGGGGCCACGACGATGCTCTCTCCGGTATGTATGCCGAGCGGATCGAAATTCTCCATATTGGCGACAGTGATACAATTGTCGTATTTGTCGCGCACCACTTCATACTCTATCTCTTTCCAACCCTTTAGCGATTTTTCAACCAGCACCTGTGAAGAGTAGGAGAATGACTTTTCCGCAAGGAGGTTAAGCTCCTCTTCATTGTCACAAAATCCGCTGCCAAGGCCTCCGAGCGCATACGCAGCTCTGAGAATCACCGGGTAACCAAGTACTGCAGCTGCTTTACGCGCATCTGCGATATTCTCCACCGCGTGGCTCTTAATTATTTTGACACCGATCTCATCCATCTTCTTGTTGAAGAGATCCCTATCCTCAGTGTCGATAATCGCCTGAACAGGCGTTCCGAGTACCTTTATTCCATATTTTTCGAATACTCCGGCTTGGAAAAGTTTCACTCCGCAGTTGAGGGCCGTCTGGCCTCCGAATGCCAACAGAATACCCTGGGGACACTCTTTCTCTATTACCTTCTCCACGAAGTATGGGGTGACCGGGAGGAAATATATTTTGTCTGCAACACCTTCGGATGTCTGTACGGTGGCTATATTGGGGTTGATCAGGACTGTATATATGCCCTCTTCCTTCATTGCCTTGAGGGCCTGCGAACCGGAATAGTCAAATTCGCCCGCTTCACCGATCTTGAGTGCACCTGAACCCAGCAGGAGGACTTTCTTTATATTGGTATCTATCATAGTGCTGTCAGAAAAATGTCAAAAAGATAGCTTGTGTCTTTGGGATTTCCGGTCATGTCAGGATAGAACTGGGTTGAAAAGAATTTTTTGCTTTTGTGCCGGATCCCCTCGTTTGTTCCATCGTTCATATTGATGAAAATAGGTTCCCAATCCTTGCTGAGTGTGGTTGTATCAACCGTATAACCGTGGTTTTGTGCAGTAATGTAACATCTGTTGCCATCGGTTGCCTGCACGGGCTGATTATGACTGCGGTGGCCGTATTTGAGTTTGAAAGTTTTTGCTCCGGCGGCTCTTGCGAGCAGCTGGTGCCCCATACAAATACCAAATATAGGTTTGCCGAGTGCCATTGTTTGCCTGATGTTGGCAATCGTGGTAGTGCAAAACTCTGGATTTCCGGGACCGCTGGAGATGAGCAGACCATCGTAACGTCCTACAGATCCGTCGTTGAAATTATAATCCCATGGGACTCTGATTACCTCGATGTTTTTTGATATGAGATAACGCAATATACTATGTCTGACGCCACAATCCAGCAACACTACCCTCTTTGAACGTACCTGTCCGGTGTAGGTGATGACCTCTCTGCAACTCACCCTGGCTACAAGGCTTGTAGTGTTTGGGTCTTCTACATCCCACTGGGGCGAAGCACCATCGGGAATTATCCTACCAAGCATCGAACCGTTGTCGCGAATGACTTTTGTAAGTTCACGGGTATCAACTCCATAAATTGCGGGCACCCTGTTTTCGCGGAGCCACTGGTCAAGACTTTTTATTGCACTCCAGTGACTGTATTTCAGTGAATAGTCGGATATGATCAACCCTCTGACGTGAATTCTGTCAGACTCGAAATGTTGCTGGACTCCTCCGGCAGAAATAGCCTCAGGGACTCCGTAATTGCCAATCAGGGGATATGTTGCACAGAGGATCTGACCTTCGTAAGAGGGGTCGGTGAGTGACTCGGGATATCCGGTCATAGTAGTGGAAAATACCACTTCACCATCTGCAGGGGCCATATAACCAAACGAATAGCCCTGAAATTCAAGGCCATTATGCGTTTTAAGATTGTGCAAAGATAGTCATTTCATTACGACTTGTATGATTTTTTAACTATTTTTGCAGACCTATTACTATACAAAAATCAGAAAAAAGACTGCAATATGAAATTCAAAAATTCTACACTTCTGCTCGCAACACTCCTTCTCTTTACCGGAAATCTTTTCGCACAGGAGCTTTATGATCGTATGGAAGAGCAATACCAGGAGAGTTGTACCTCCATTATGGTAGCATCAGGAGCCTCATCCGACGGTTCCGTGATGGTGGGACACACCTGTGACGCCAATTACCGTACATGGCTTACGATAGAACCCCGTAAGAGTTTCTCAATCGGTGATATGGAGCCGGTCTATGAAGGTATGATGCACAACGAAGAGCCTTGGGATATGCGAAAAGTGGTGGAGAAAGGACGTATTCCCGTAGCCGGAACGGAGACATATAGATTTTTGAATGTATCCTATCCCTGCCTTAATGAAAAACAGCTAGCCATTGGTGAGACAACTACTGAGGGTCGTCCGGAACTGCTCAACAGGGCAGGTATGTTTTATATTGAAGAGCTTGAAAGGATGGCCCTCCAATATTGCACTACCGCTCGCGAAGCCATCTCATTGATGGGACGACTGGCAGAAGATTATGGTTATGCAGATTGGGGAGAATGCCTAACCGTGGCCGACAAAAATGAGGTGTGGCATTTTGAAATATATGGTACAGGCCCCGGTAATCCCGGCGCGATGTGGGTTGCTCAGAGGATTCCCAATGACCACGTAGGTATTTCAGCCAATATTCCCCGTATCGGCAAGGTGGATTTCAAAGACATGGAGAATTTTATGTACAGCCGTGATCTGAAGGAACGTGCAAAGAAAACCGGATTTTGGGATGGCAAAGAGGATTTTATTTTTCACAAAGTGGTATCGGGAAGAAAACCCTTCTCCATACGGGAATTCTATGTATTTTCTACTTTGGCACCTTCACTTGGTCTCAGTTATGATGCTGAAGAACTGCCTTTCTCTATAAAACCGGACAAAAAGGTGACTCCCGAAATGATGTTCGAACTCTATCGTGCTACATACGAAGGTACCGAATATGATATGGTAAAAAATCTCTCGTATGTAGCTCAGCGCCGTGTACGCCAGGCTGACGGAACATACAAGGAGTATGATGAGAAAGTATATCCCCTCTCTGCATTTATGCCGCGCGACCTTATGAATATGCTCAACGAGATCAAACCCGGCATTATTGAGCGTCAGCGTACTATAGCCGTTATACAGTGCTCATACTCGCATGTTACCCGGCTTCGCAAATGGCTTCCCGACGAAATAGGCGGTGTGGCCTATTTCGCATTCGATAATCCAGCTCAAAGTCCCAGAATTCCCATCTATGCGGGAGCAACTGAATTGCCGCAGAGTTTTGGAGTGTGTGGACAGCACCGCTATCGCGAAGATGCCGCAATATGGGCATTCAGGGAGACTAACAGAATTGCTACTATCAACTGGGATAAGACCGAACGATAATCGAACCTGAGATTGCCGCATATGAACGCAATATGATGGCTTCAAATGCCATGGTTGAGGCTCAGGCTGCAGCTCTTCTCAAAGAGGGTAAAAAAGAGGATGTAACAGAATTGCTCAACAAACACACAAGTTCATTTGCTGCCTCAGTTATGGCCCGCTGGCGTGAACTTAAAGGTAAGATGTGGGAAATATTTATTAGGAGTATGTAGTACTACCCCTTTTCGATGAGATCAAGTAGTCTGTCG